>NZ_JBIBVJ010000002.1:115846-594520 GCF_043080305.1 Kitasatospora sp. NPDC015120
TGGGGTTTTGTCTTGTTGGGTGGTGTTTTTGTTATGTGCCCTTTCTCCCTTTTTGTGTGGTCTTTCGTCGGGGGGGGGGGGGGCGGGGGGGGGGGGCGCCCCCGGCCCCCGGTGCCGCTTCGCCCTCCCGTCCGTCCGACGACGTGATCAGCACCAGAGGTCTGACCAAGCGCTTCCGCGGCGGCCAGCTCGCCGTGGACGGGCTGGACCTGAGCGTCCCCCGGGGTTCCGTCTTCGGCTTCCTCGGCCCCAACGGCTCCGGCAAGACCACCACGATCCGGATGCTGATGGGCCTGATCGCCCCCAGCGCCGGGGTGGCGACGGTGCTCGGCGAGCCGATGCCGCAGTCGGCCGCCTCGGTGCTGCCGCGGGTCGGCGCGCTGATCGAGGGGCCGGCGCTGTACGGCTTCCTCTCCGGCCGGGACAACCTGGCCCGGTTCGACGCCGCCGACCCGACCTCCGATCCGCGCACCCGGCAGCGGCGGGTCACCGAGGCGCTGGACCGGGTCGGTCTGGCCGCCGCGGCCGGCAAGAAGGCCCGGGCCTACTCGCTGGGCATGAAGCAGCGGCTCGGCCTGGCCTCGGCGCTGCTCCAGCCGCGCGAGCTGCTCGTCCTGGACGAGCCGACCAACGGCCTGGACCCGCAGGGCATGCGGGAGATCCGGGCGCTGGTCCGGGAGGTCGCGGCCGAGGGCACCACGGTCTTCCTCTCCTCGCACCTGCTGGACGAGATCGAGCAGGTCTGCAGCCACGCCGCGGTGATGTCGCGCGGCCGGCTGGTGGTGCAGGGCACCGTCGCCGAGCTGGCCGCCCGGGCCCGGGGCCGGCTGGTGGTGCGGACCCCGGACACCCACCGGGCCGGTGAGGTGCTGCTCGCCCGCAAGGTCACCGACGTCCGGGTCGGCGACGACCGGGTGGACGGCGACGTCGGCGCGCTGGCCGAGGACGCGCTGCCCGGGCTGGTCGCGGCGCTGGTCGCGGCGGACGTCCGGGTGCACGGCTTCGGCGTGGAACGGGGCACGTTGGAGGACGCCTTCGTGGCGCTGACCGGGGAGGGCTTCGATGTCGCGGGCTGAGACGGTGCCGGCGGTCGCGGCCGCGGCGCACGGGCGGCGGCCGCAGACCGCGGCCGGGTTCCTGGCGCTGTTCCGCAGCGAGCTGCTGCTGACCTTCCGCCGGGTGCGCACGATCGTGCTGCTCGGCATCCTGGCGGTGCTGCCGGTGCTGATCGGCGTGGTGGTCCGGATCGAGACCGACGGGCCGCGCGGCGGCGAGGGCCCGGCGTTCATCGCCCAGGTGACCCAGAACGGGCTGTTCCTGGTGTTCACGGCGCTCGCGGTGGCGCTGCCGGTCTTCCTGCCGATGACGGTCGGCGTGGTCGCCGGGGACGCGGTGGCGGGCGAGGCGGCCGCCGGCACCCTGCGCTACCTGCTGGTGGCCCCGGCCGGGCGGACCAGGCTGCTGGCCGCCAAGTTCACCGCCGGGCTGGCGTTCTGCCTGGCGGCGACGGCGGCCGTGGCGCTCTCGGCGGTGATCACGGGGGCGGCGCTGTTCCCGGTCGGCGACGTCACGCTGATCTCCGGCGAGACCATCGGCCTCGGCCCGGCCGCCCTGCGGGCGGTGCTGGTGGCCGCCGTGGTGGCGGCCTCACTGGCCGGGCTGGTCGCGATCGGCCTGTTCGTCTCGACGCTCACCGGCAGCGGCATCGCGGCGATGGCGGCCACCGTCGGCCTGGTGATCACGGTGCAGATCCTGGACAGCTTCCCGCAGCTGCACGCGATCCAGCCGTTCCTCTTCACCCACCACTGGCTCACCTTCGGCGACCTGCTGCGGGAGCCGATGTACTGGGACGGCGTGCTGAAGAACCTCGGGCTGCAGGCCGCCTACGTGGCGGTGTTCGGCTCGGCGGCGTGGTCCCGGTTCACCTCCCGGGACATCACCGCCTGACCGGCACCGCCCCGGCGGTGGCATCGGCGGTGGCGGGAGCGGCGGCCGTCCGGGCCCGGACGGCCGCCCGGTCGGCGCGCACCCGCCGCAGCGCGTCCCAGGTGAGCACCGCGAGCGCCGCCCAGACCAGGGCGAAGCCGGCCCAGCGGGCGGGCGGCATCGACTCGTGGAAGACCGCGATGCCGATCAGGAACTGGAACACCGGGGCCAGGTACTGGAGCAGGCCGAGCACGCTCAGCGGCACCCGGACGGCCGCCGCGCCGAAGAAGAGCAGCGGGACGGCGGTGATCACACCGCTGAGCATCAGCAGCCCGGTGTGCCCCCAGCCGTACTCGCCCGCCACGGCGTGCCCGAAGGTGCCGCGGCCGGAGAGCTGGAGGAAGACCAGGTAACCGAGGGCGAAGGGGAACATGAAGGCGCTCTCGGCGGCCAGGCTCTCCAGGCCGCTCAGCCCGACCGTCTTCTTCAGCAGCCCGTAGGTGGCGAAGGAGAGGGCCAGGGTCAGCGCGATCCACGGCAGCCGCCCGTAGCCGACGGTCAGCACCGCCACGGCGAGGGCGCCGATGCCCACCGCGGCCCACTGGGCGGTGCGCAACCGCTCCTTGAGGACCAGCACGCCGAAGCCGATGGTGACCAGCGGGTTGATGAAGTAGCCGAGGCTGGTCTCCACCACGTGCCCGGCGTTGACGGCCCAGATGTAGACGCCCCAGTTGACCGAGATCACGGTGGCGGCGGCGCCCAGCATGGCGAGCCGGCGGGGCTGGCGCAGCAGCGGGCGGATCCAGCCCCAGTGCCGCTGGACGACCAGCAGCAGGATGACCGCGACCAGCGACCAGACCATCCGGTTGGCCAGGATGTCGTCGGCGGCGCTGGGCTCCAGCAGCGGCCAGAAGAGCGGGAACAGGCCCCATATGCCATAGGCCGCGAAGCCGTACCAAAGGCCGCGTCCGGCCTCCTGCTGGGTTGTCTCCGGCATGGAACGCCTGCCCTCCGCGCGCACGAGTGTCGAGGCGACGGTAGCGGGCGCGGCGGCCCCTGTCATCTCCGTATTCGGTTTTTGGTCATGACATTGCCCGAGGAGGTGCGCACGGCACCGCCCGCGGCGGGGCCGCGGGCGGTGTCACGGACAGCCGTGGGGCGCGGCCTCAGGCGCCCAGCGCGGCCTTCACGCTCTGCGCCAGCGGGACGGTCGGGCGGCCGATCAGCCGGGCCAGGTCGCCCGGGGTGCCGGCCAGCTCGCCGCGCGCGATGCCGGCGTCGACGTCCACCAGGATCTCCGCGAAGCCCTCCGGCAGGCCGGCGCCGACCAGGATCCGCAGGTGTTCCTCCGGCGTGACCTCGTGGAACGCGACCGGCCGGCCCGAGGCCTGGGCCAGCTCGGCGGCCAGCTCGGGCAGGCTCCAGGCGGCGTCGCCGCTCAGCTCGTAGACCGCGTTCTCGTGGCCCTCGCCGGTGAGCACGGCCACCGCCGCGTCGGCGAAGTCCCGGCGCGGGGCGGTGGCGATCCGGCCGTCCGGGCCGGCGCTGCCGACCACGGCGCCGCGCTCGACCGTGCCGGCCGCGTCACCCAGGTAGTTCTCGGTGTACCAGCCGTTGCGGAGCAGGACGAAGGGCAGCCCGGACTCCCGGATGACGGCCTCGGTGGCCTTGTGCTCGTCGGCCAGCTTGAAAGTGGCCACGCCCGGCGCGCTGGTGTAGGCGAGCAGCGCGACCCCGGCGGCCCGGGCCGCCTCGACCACGGCCGTGTGCTGCGGCACCCGGCTGCCGATCTCGCTGCCCGAGACCAGCAGCACCCGGTCGCCGGCGGCGAAGACGCCCGCCAGGCTCTCCGGGCGGTTGTAGTCGGCCACCCGGACGCTCACGCCGCGCTCGGCGAGGTCGGCGGCCTTCTCGGCGGAGCGGACGACCACGGCCACCTCGCTCGCGGGGACCTTGGCCAGCAGACCCTCGACGACGAGGCGGCCGAGCTGTCCGGTGGCTCCGGTGACGACGTACATGGTGCTGCTCCCTTGGAGTGGTTGTCCGTTGAACTTCCTGCGTCGAAACTCACCCTAGGGGTGGCACTAACCTTTCGTAAGTACGCACTTCAAAGTAGGGTACTGACATGCAGGTAATGAACACCGCATCCCCGGCGCCCCCGGCGGACCCGGCGCCCTCCGCGGACCCTGGCAGCCCGGCCGGCCCGCTGCCCCCGCCCGACGTCTTCGACCGGATGTGCCCCTCCCGGGGTGTCCTGGAACACGTCACCAGCCGCTGGGGCGTGCTGGTCCTGGGCGCACTGCACGAGCGCGGCTACCGGTTCAGCGAGCTGCGCCGCCGGATCACCGGGGTGAGCGAGAAGATGCTCGCCCAGACGCTGCAGACGCTGGAGCGCGACGGCTTCGTGCTGCGCGAGGCCCACCCGGTCATCCCGCCCAGGGTCGACTACAGCCTGACCCCGCTCGGCCGGGAGGCCGCCCGGCTGGTCGCCGAGCTGGCGCACTGGACCGAGGAGCGCGTCCCCGTCGTCCTGGCCGCCCGCGACGAGTACGACGCCCGGGGGCGCTGACGGCCGGCCGGGGGCGCTGACGGCCGGACTAGGAGCCGGCGCGCTGCTCGATGAGGGCCGCCAGGCCGTCCAGCACCCGGGCCAGGCCGAAGGCGTAGGCGTGGTCCGGGTCGTACGCGCCGCCGTGCGCCTCGCCGGCGGCGGCGCCGACCCGGGCCGCGACCGGGTGGCGCTCGGCGTCGAAGACCCGGGCCAGCAGGTCCGCGTTGGCGGCCCACCACTGGGCGTCGGTCATCGCGCTCTCCTGCCGGGCCGCGCGCTCGTCCGCCGCCATCCGGGCGCAGGTCTCCACGAAGCCCAGCAGATGGGTGAGCGCGGCGTCCAGCTCGACGTCCGGCAGACCGGTGCCCTCCAGGGCGCGCAGCTCGTACTCGTACTTCGCCATCAGGCCGGGCCCGAGCGGCGGGCGGCTGGTGCCCACCGCCACCGTCCACGGGTGGGCGCGGTACAGGGCGCGGTTGTCCTCGGCCACGGCGGCGGCCCTGGCCCGCCAGCCGTCGTCGGCGGGGGCGGTGCGGGGCATGGCCGCGTAGACGGTGTCCAGCATCAGGTCGAGCAGTTCCGCCTTGCCGGGCACATAGGTGTAGAGCGCCATCGGCGAGACGCCGAGCGCCTGGGCGACCCGCCGCATGGTCACGGCGTCCACCCCCTCGGCGTCCGCGATCGCGATCGCGGCGGCGGCGATCTCCGCCGGGGACTTCGCCTGCCGGGGCCCGCGCCGGCCGGGCTTCTCCTGCGCCGACAGGCCCCAGAGCAGCGCGAGCGTGCGCGCCGGGTCCCCGGCGCTGCTGCGGTCACTGGCCATGGACCCGATCCTTTCACGCCCGGCCCGCCGGTACCGTCGGGGCCATGACCGCCGCCGACCCCGACCCGCTGCCCGGCACTGCCACCCCCGAGGCCGTCCGCCCCCGGGTGACCTGCCGCCGCTGCCACCGCCCGCTGCACGACCCGGAGTCGCGCATCCTCCGCCTCGGCCCCGAGTGCCGCGACCCGGCCGAGCGCGTGCCCCGCCACGAGGTCGACCAGGACCCGCTGCCCGGGCTGGGCTAGCACGCGCGGCACCCCTGTGACCGGGATCACTGTTCCCAGTTTCTCCGTACTGCGTATAGTGTACTGCGTACGGTAAAACAGTCGACGAGAGGGCCATCGACCATGCAGATCACTTCCTCCGCCGTTTCGCTCACCGTCGAGGACGTCGAGGCGTCCGCGTCGTTCCTGCGGGAGCACTTCGGGTTCGCCGAGCAGATGTCGGCCGAGGGGTTCGTCTCCCTCGGGCACCCGAGCGCCGGGGTGAACGTCGTCCTGCTGGCGCGCGGGATCGAGGTCCTGCCGGAGGGCTTCCGCGACCAGGTCGCCGCCGGGCTGATCCTGGCCTTCGTGGTCGCCGACGTGGCCGCCGAGGAGGCGCGGCTGCGGGCCGCCGGGGTGAGGATCACCATGGCGCTGCGCGAGGAGCCGTGGGGCGAGAAGCTCTTCCAGGTCACCGACCCGAACGGGATCGTGGTCCAGGTCGTGGAGTGGGCCGGGCAGCAGCGGTAGCGGCCGTACGGCGACGGCGGAGCCCCCGGCCCGGAAGGGTCGGGGGCTCCGCCGTGCTCGCCGGTCCGGCCGGACTCAGTCGACCGTCCAGGTGTCGCCGCCGGTGAGCAGCGCGGCGAGGTCGCCCTCACCGCGGTCGGCGGCGGCGGTGGCCAACTGGTCGGCCATCAGCTCGTCGTACACCGGCCGGCGGACGTCGCGCAGCACCCCGATCGGGGTGTGGTGGAGGGTGTCCGCGTCGGCGATCCGGGAGAGCGCGAACGCCGTGGCCGGGCCGGGGGCGTGGGCGTCGTGGACCAGCAGGGCCGACTCGTTCTCCGCGGTGACGGCGCCGACGAACAGGTCGCCGTCGGCGCCGCGGAAGACGCCCCGGGCGCGGTCCGCGCCGAAGCGGACCGGCTGCCCGTGCTCCAGCCGGATCAGCGCCTCGTCCCGGGTGCCGGCCTCCTTGAGCACCTCGAAGGCGCCGTCGTTGAAGATGTTGCAGTTCTGGTAGATCTCGACCAGGGCGGTGCCCTCGTGCTCGGCCGCCGCCCGCAACACCGACTGGAGGTGCTGGCGGTCGGAGTCGATGGTCCGGGCGACGAAGGTGGCCTCCGCGCCGATGGCCAGCGAGAGCGGATTGAACGGGGCGTCCAGTGAACCCATCGGCGTGGACTTGGTGATCTTCCCGAGTTCACTGGTCGGCGAGTACTGGCCCTTGGTCAGACCGTAGATACGGTTGTTGAACAGCAGGATCTTCAGATTCACATTGCGGCGCAGTGCATGGATCAGATGATTTCCGCCGATCGACAACGCGTCGCCGTCCCCGGTCACCACCCAGACGCTGAGGTCCCGCCGGGAGGTCGCCAGCCCGGTGGCGATCGCCGGGGCGCGGCCGTGGATCGAGTGCACGCCGTAGGTGTTCATGTAGTACGGGAAGCGGGACGAGCAGCCGATACCGGAGACGAAGACGGTGTTCTCCCGTCTGATCCCGAGTTCCGGCATGAAGGCCTGCACCGCCGCCAGGATCGCGTAGTCACCACAGCCCGGGCACCAGCGCACCTCCTGGTCGGTCTTGAACTCCTTGGCGCTCTGCGGCGCCTCGGCCTTCGGGACCAGCTTCAACGAGCGGAACTGCTCGCTCATCGGTTGTCCTCCTCGTCCAGGGTGCCGATCGCCGCCCACAGCACGTCCGCCAACTGCGCCGCCTTGAAGGGAAGTCCGCGCACCTGGTTGTAGGACTCCGCGTCCACCAGGTACTTGGCGCGCAGCAGCAGCGCCAGCTGGCCGAGGTTCATCTCGGGCACGATGACCTTGTCGTAACTCCGCAGCACGGTACCCAGGTTGGCCGGGAACGGGTTGAGGTTGCGCAGGTGCGCCTGAGCGATCAGTCCGCCGTCCGAGCGGACCCGGCGGACCGCCGCGGTGATCGGGCCGTACGTCGACCCCCAGCCGAGCACCAGGACCCGGGCCTCGCCGGAAGGGTCGTCGACCACCGTGTCGGGCACCGTGATGCCGTCCACCTTGGCCTGCCGGGTGCGGACCATGAAGTCGTGGTTGGCCGGGTCGTAGGAGATGTTGCCGGTGCCGTCCTGCTTCTCGATGCCGCCGATCCGGTGCTCCAGGCCGGGCGTGCCGGGCAGCGCCCAGGGGCGGGCCAGCGTCCGGGGATCGCGCAGGTAGGGCCAGTAGGCGCCGTCCTCGCGGTTCGGCGCGGTGGCGAAGTCCGGCTCGATCACCGGCAGTTCGTCGACCGCCGGGATCCGCCAGGGCTCCGAGCCGTTGGCCAGGTAGCCGTCCGAGAGCAGGAAGACCGGGGTGCGGTAGGTGACCGCGATGCGGGCCGCCTCCAGTGCCGCGTCGAAGCACTCGGCCGGCGTCGCCGGGGCCACGATCGGCACCGGGGCCTCGCCGTTGCGGCCGAACATCGCCTGGAGCAGATCGGCCTGCTCGGTCTTGGTCGGCAGGCCGGTGGACGGGCCGCCGCGCTGGATGTCCACCACCAGCAGCGGGAGTTCGAGCGAGACGGCCAGGCCGATGGTCTCGCTCTTGAGCGCCACGCCCGGGCCCGAGGTGGTGGTCACGCCGAGCGCACCGCCGAAGGCCGCGCCGAGCGCCGCGCCGATGCCGGCGATCTCGTCCTCGGCCTGGAAGGTGCGCACGCCGAAGTTCTTGTGCCGGCTGAGCTCGTGGAGGATGTCCGAGGCCGGGGTGATCGGGTACGAGCCCAGGTAGAGCGGCAGCCCGGAGCGCCGGGCAGCGGCGATCAGGCCGTAGGACAGCGCCAGGTTGCCGGAGATGTTGCGGTAGCGGCCCGGCGGCAGCTTGGCCGGCGCCACCTCGTAGGACACCGCGAAGGACTCGGTGGTCTCGCCGAAGTTCCAGCCGGCCCGGAAGGCGCTGATGTTGGCCTCGGCGATCTGCGGCTTCTTGGCGAACTTGGTGCGCAGGAAGGACTCGGTGCCGTGGGTCGGGCGGTGGTACATCCAGGAGAGCAGGCCCAGCGCGAACATGTTCTTGGCGCGCTCGGCGTCCTTGCGGGCGAGGCCGCTCTCCTTGAGCGCTTCCAGGGTCAGCGTGGTGAGCGGCACCTTGTGCAGGTGGTAGCCCTGCAGCGAGCCGTCCTCCAGCGGATCCGCGCCGTAGCCGACCTTGGCGAGCGCGCGCTTGGTGAACTCGTCGGTGTTGACGATGATCTCGGCACCGCGCGGCAGGTCGGGGAGGTTGGCCTTGAGGGCGGCCGGGTTCATCGCCACCAGGACGTTGGGGGCGTCCCCCGGGGTCAGGATGTCGTGGTCGGCGAAGTGGAGTTGGAAGGACGAGACACCCGGCAGGGTTCCGGCGGGAGCGCGGATCTCGGCCGGGAAGTTGGGCAGGGTGGAGAGGTCGTTGCCGAAGGACGCCGTCTCCGAGGTGAAGCGGTCGCCGGTGAGCTGCATGCCGTCGCCGGAGTCGCCGGCGAACCTGATGATCACCCGGTCCAGCTTGCGGATCGGCTTGGTGCCCCGGTGCTGTGGACCGACCGGCACGGCAGGGCCCGAGCGGCCCTCGTCCCCGTTCGAGCCGTCCACTGCTTCTGACTGATCGACCTGACTGGTCACTGCCGCGGACCTCCTCGTGGGCACCAGCCGCGGGCGTGAGCCGTGTGCCCCGTCCGCCTGGTGCACCTCTCGCATCCTATGCGGGTAAGGATTGCCTTGGACGGAACTTCCCGATGCGGCGGAAAATCACCGCCGCACCCGGGAAAAACGCCGTGAACGACCGGTTCGGGACACTGGATCGACCATGTGGTTCGGACACGAACGCCAGCTTCGAACGGTCCGGCGGCCGGCCGGTCAGGAATTCAGATAGGTGAGCACCGCGAGGACGCGCCGGTGGTCCCCCGGGCTCTGCGCGAGCCCCAGCTTCAGGAAGATGTTGCTGACGTGCTTCTCCACCGCGCCCTCCGAGACCACCAGCTGCTTGGCCACCGCGGTGTTGGTCCGGCCCTCCGCCATCAGCCCCAGCACCTCGCGTTCGCGCGGGGTCAGCCCGGCCAGCACGTCGCCCTTGCGGCTGCGGCTCAGCAGCTGCTGGACGACCTCCGGGTCCAGCGCGGTGCCGCCCTCGGCGACCCGCACCACCGCGTCCACGAACTCGCGGACCTCGGCGACCCGGTCCTTCAGCAGGTAGCCGACGCCCCGGGTGGAACCGGCCAGCAGTTCGGATGCGTAGCGCTCCTCGACGAACTGCGACAGGACCAGCACGCCGAGCTCCGGGTAGAGGCCGCGCAGGGTCACGCAGGCCCGCAGGCCCTCGTCGGTGTGGGTGGGGGGCATCCGCACATCGGAGACCACCACATCGGGCAGCGCGCCGCCGGCGGCCAGGTCGTGGATCGTCTTGATCAGCGCCTCGCCGTCAGCGACGCCGGCCACGACCTCCAGGCCGCGGTCGGTGAGCAGCCGGGTCAGGCCCTCCCGCAACAAGACGGAGTCCTCGGCGATGACGACGCGAAGCATGGCGGCCTTCCGGATGGGCGGAGGTGTGGACACGGTGCTGACGGGTGTCAGTCTCCCCCATCCGCGCGTGCCCCGGGACCAGGGGCGGCTTTTCGCCCGGTCCGCTCCCGGTCCGCTCCCGGTCCGCTCGCCGGTCTGCTCCCGCCGGGGTCCCGGCGGGCTCCCCGCGGGCGGCCGGACGGCCGGGCCGCCGGGCCGTCACATGGCGCGGATGGCCACCGAGTCGCAGAGCGCCTGGAGCGCGTTCTTCGCCGGGCCGGCCGGGAGCGGGTCCAGCAGCGCCCGGGCCTCCTCGGCGTGCCGCAGGGTCTCCCGGCGGGCGTGCTCCAGCGCCGGGTGGTGGCGCAGCAGCCGCAGCGCCTCGGCGTGCAGCTCGTCGTCGGCGAGGTCCTTGTGCAGCAGCTCGCGCAGCCGGGCGTCGTCCGGGTCGGCCGGGTCCGCGGGCATCTGCCGCAGCAGCAGGGTCGGCAGCGTCTCCACGCCCTCGCGCAGGTCGGTGCCGGGGGTCTTGCCGGACTCGTGGCCGTCGCTGGCGATGTCCAGCACGTCGTCGGCCAGCTGGAAGGCGATGCCGATCCGCTCGCCGAAGGCGCTGAGGATGTCGATCACCCAGGGTTCGGCGCCGGCCGCCAGCGCTCCTATCCGGCAGGAGACGGCGATCAGCGAGCCGGTCTTGCCGGCCAGCACCTTCAGGTAGTGGTCGAGCGGGTCGTCCTCCGGACCGGGGCCCGCGGTCTCCAGGATCTGGCCGGTGACCAGCCGCTCGAACGCGTCGGCCTGCAGCCGGACGGCCTCCGGGCCGAGGTCGGCGAGCACCTGGGAGGCGCGGGAGAAGAGGAAGTCACCGGTCAGGATGGCGACCGAGTTGTCCCACCGGGAGTTGGCGCTCGGGGCGCCGCGCCGCACCGGGGCCTCGTCCATGACGTCGTCGTGGTAGAGCGTGGCGAGGTGGGTGAGCTCGACGACCACGGCGGCCGGGACCACCCCGGGCGCGTTGGCGTCGCCGAACTGGGCGGCGAGCAGCACCAGCAGCGGACGGAAGCGCTTGCCGCCGGCCTCCATCAGGTGGCTGGCGGTGACGGTGATGAACGGGACGTCACTCTTCACGGCGTCCGTGAGCGCGATCTCCACCGCGTCCATCCCGGCCTGGACGTCGCGGGTCAGATCGCGGTCCTGCACGCTGAGCCCAAAGGGTCCCACGACGGTCACGAAGACCACTCCTCTGTCCCTGGTCGATCTAGCGGCCCGGTCCCTGAGTGCCGCCGCTGGCCATACAGGCAGGGTATCCGGTCGCGAGTGGATCACTGCACGGGCGTGCGGCTCTGTCATGGCCGGGGCGTCCCCGCTGGCCAGCACCGATACGCCAACGACGCGTCCGGGCCGCGCGCGGGGGCGCGGCCCGGACGGTCGGCGGAGCGGTCGACCCGCTCTCCGCCGGGGCGGCCGGCCGGGCGTGGACGGGGTGGCCGGCCGGCCCCGGGCGGACGGCCGGCCCGTCCCGGGGCGCCGGTCAGCCGACGAAGAACACGGCCTTGGAGGCCAGGTCGAGGAAGTACTGCGGCAGCAGTCCGAGCCCCACCGTGACCAGCACGCCGACGCCGATCGCGGTCGCCGTGAAGGCGCTCGGGATGGCGACGGTCGGGCCGCCCGGCTGCGGGTCGGAGAAGAACATCAGCACGATGACCCGGATGTAGAAGAACGCCGCGACCGCCGAACTGAGCACGCCCACGATCACCAGCGGGGTGGCCCCTCCGGCCGCCGCGGCCTGGAACACCGCGAACTTCCCGGTGAACCCGGAGGTCAGCGGGATGCCCGCGAAGGCCAGCAGGAAGAGCGCGAACACCGCCGCGACCAGCGGGGAGCGCCGGCCCAGGCCCGCCCAGCTGGAGAGGTGGGTGGCCTCGCCCTTGGAGTCGCGCACCAGGGTGACCACGGCGAACGCGCCGAGCGTCACGAAGGAGTACGCCAGCAGGTAGAAGAGCACCGAGCCGACGCCCTGCCGGTTGCTGGCGATCACGCCGGTGAGGATGAAGCCGGCGTGCGCGATCGAGGAGTAGGCGAGCAGCCGCTTGACGTCCTGCTGGGTGACGGCGAGGACCGCGCCGACCACCATGGTGAGGATCGCCACACCCCAGAGCACCGGCCGCCAGTCCAGCCGCAGCGCCGGGAAGGCCACGTAGAACAGCCGCAGCACGGCGCCGAACGCGGCCACCTTGGTCGCCGCCGCCATGAAGCCGGTGACCGGGGTCGGCGCGCCCTGGTAGACGTCCGGGGTCCAGGAGTGGAACGGCACCGCGCCGACCTTGAAAAGCAGGCCCACCGACAGCATCGCCAGGCCCACCAGCAGCAGGGCGTCGTTCTGGGTCGAGGAGACCAGCGCCGGGGTGAGCAGCGCGTTGCCGGAGATGACGTCGGCGATCTCGCCCAGCCGCACCGTGCCGGAGAAGCCGTACAGCAGCGCGGTGCCGAACAGGAAGAACGCCGAGGCGAAGGCGCCGAGGAGGAAGTACTTCACCGCCGCCTCCTGGGAGAGCAGCCGGCGGCGCCGGGCGAGCGCGCAGAGCAGGTAGAGCGGGAGGGAGAAGACCTCCAGCGCGACGAACATCGTCAGCAGGTCGTTGGCGGCCGGGAACAGCAGCATGCCGCCGACCGCGAACATGGTGAGCGGGAAGACCTCACTGGTGGTGAAGCCGGCCCGGATCGCGCCGCGCTCCTGCTCGCCGCCCGGGGTGGCGGAGGCCTGGGCGGCGAACGCGTCGGCCGGTGCTCCCCCGGCCTTGGGCTCCAGCCGGCGCTCGGCGTAGGTCAGCACCGCGACCACCGCGACCAGCAGGATGACGCCCTGGAGGAAGAGCGTCGGGCCGTCCAGGGCGACCGCGCCCATCGCGACCGCGTCGACCTTGGTGGTGCCGTAGCCCTGGGCGGCGAGCACCAGGACGGCGACGAATGCGCCGGCCAGACCGGTCAGCGCGGTCACCACCTGGGCCCAGTGCCGCAGCCGCCGGGGCAGGAAGGCCTCCAGCAGGATGCCGGTCACGGCGGCGCCGAACACCACCAGCATCGGCGAGAGCTGGCCGTACTCGATGTGCGGTGCGGGGATGCTCTGGGTGCCGCCGGCGGCGGCGAGCCATCCGGTGCTGCTCACTTGTGCTCACCTCCTGAGCGGGCGGCGCCGTCCTGGCCGCTCCCGTGGTCGGCGACCGGGTGGGCCGGCGCCGGGTCGGTCTGGTGGACCTGCGAGAGGGTCGCGTTCACCGAGGGGTTGACCAGGTCGGTGAGCGGCTTCGGGTAGACGCCGAGCAGCACGGTGAGCGCCACCAGCGGGGCCACCACGGCGAGTTCGCGGGCCTTGAGGTCGGTGATGCCGCTGACGCCCTCCTTGACCGGGCCGGTCATGGTGCGCTGGTACAGCAGCAGGGCGTACAGGGCGGCGAGCACGATGCCGAGGGTGGCCACGATGCCCACCGCCGGGTAGCGGGTGAAGGTGCCGACCAGGACGAGGAACTCGCTGACGAAGGGCGCCAGTCCGGGCAGCGAGAGGGTGGCCAGTCCGCCGATGAGGAAGGTGCCGGCGAGCACCGGGGCGACCTTCTGCACGCCGCCGTAGTCGGCGATCAGCCGGGAGCCGCGGCGGGAGATCAGGAAGCCGGCCACCAGCATCCACGCAGCGGTGGAGATGCCGTGGTTGACCATGTAGAGGGTGGCGCCGCTCTGGCCCTGGCTGGTCAGCGCGAAGATGCCCATGATGATGAAGCCGAAGTGCGAGATCGAGGCGTAGGCGACCAGCCGCTTGATGTCCTTCTGGCCGATGGCCAGCAGCGCGCCGTAGATGATCCCGATCACCGAGAGGACCAGGATCGCCGGTCCGAAGGTCTTCGAGGCGTCCGGGAACAGCCCGAGGCAGAAGCGGAGCATCGCGAAGGTGCCGACCTTGTCGACCACGGCGGTGATCAGCACGGCGGTGCCGGCGGTGGCCTCGCCCATCGCGTTCGGCAGCCAGGTGTGCAGCGGCCAGAGCGGGGCCTTGACCGCGAAGGCGAAGAAGAAGCCGAGGAACAGCGCCTTCTCGGCGGGGCCGCTGAACTGCAGCCGGCCGTCGGCGACCGCGCCGGTGAGCGTCTGCAGGTCGAAGGTGGCCAGGCCCTGGTCCTGCGCGATCACGTACAGGCCGATCACGGCGGCCAGCATGACCAGGCCGCCGAGCAGGTTGTACAGCAGGAACTTCACCGCCGCGTAGGACCGCTGACGGGCCGACTCCGGGCCGCCGGCGCGGTCCCCGAAGCCGCCGATGAGGAAGTACATCGGGATCAGCATGGCTTCGAAGAAGACGTAGAAGACGAAGACGTCGGTGGCGTAGAAGGAGACGATCACCATCGCCTCCACCGCCAGGACGAGCGCGAAGAAGCCCTGGGTGCGGCGCCGGTTCTCGAAGGTCCCCTCGGCGGCGCCCGCGGCCGCGGAGGCGGACGTGGGGGCGGCCGGGTCGGCGTCGTGCCAGGAGGCCAGCAGCACGACCGGCACCAGGACGGCGGTGAGCAGGGCGAGGACGGCACCGATGCCGTCCACGCCGAGCGAGAAGCTGATGCCGAAGGAGCGGATCCAGCTGTAGGACTCGGTCAGCTGGTAGCGCGCGCCGTCCGGGTCGAACCGCACGGCGACCGCCCCGGCCAGGGCCAGGGTGACGGCGGAGAAGGCCAGCGCCGCCGCCTTGGCAGTGCGCCGCCGGCTCTCGCTCGTCCCGGCCGGCAGCGCGGCGGTGACCACCGCGCCGGCCGCCGGGACCGCGCAGGTGGCGGTGAGGAGGGCGCTCATGCCTCGGCCTCCTGACGACGTGTGTAATCCGGGTGCATCAGACGGACCTCATCAGGAGAGTCGTGGCGACCAGCACCAGCGTGCCGCCGAACATGGAGAGCGCGTACGTGCGGACGTAGCCGGTCTGGATCCGCCGCAACCGGCTGGAGACGCCGCCGATGACGGCGGCCAGGCCGTTGACGAAGCCGTCCAGGCCGCGGCTGTCGAAGTAGACCAGGGCGGCGGTGAGCGCCGAGCCGGGGCGGACCAGGACGGCGTGGTTGACGTCGTCCTGGAGGAGGTCCCGGCGGGCGGCCCGGGTGAGCGGGGAGCCGTAGGGCGGCACCACCGGGACGGCGGAGCGGCCGTACACCAGGTACGAGAGCGCGACGCCGGCCACCATGCAGGCGCTGGTGAGCAGGGTGACCACCAGCGGGGCGAGCGGGGAGTTCCCCTCCTCGTGGCCGGTGACCGGCTCCAGCCAGTGGAGGAAGGAGCTGTTGAAGGCGAACAGCCCGCCGGCGAGCACCGAGCCGATCGCCAGCACGATCATCGGAACGGTCATGGTGCGCGGCGACTCGTGCGGGTGCGGCTCGTGGCCCTCGGCGTCCGGCTGCCAGCGCTTCTCGCCGAAGAAGGTCAGGATCATCACCCGGGTCATGTAGAACGCGGTGACCGCGGCACCGGTCAGGGCGCACAGGCCGAGGATCCAGCCCTCGGTGCCGCCCTTGGCGAACGCCGCCTCGATGATCTTGTCCTTGGAGAAGAACCCGGACAGGCCCGGGAAGCCGATGATGGCCAGGTAGCCGAGGCCGAAGGTGACGAAGGTGACCTTCATGTGCTTCCACAGGCCGCCGTAGTGACGCATGTTCACCTCGTCGTTCATGCCGTGCATGACCGACCCGGCGCCGAGGAACAGCCCGGCCTTGAAGAAGCCGTGGGTCACCAGGTGCATGATCGCGAAGGCGTAGCCGATCGGGCCGAGGCCGGCCGCGAGGATCATGTAGCCGATCTGCGACATGGTCGAGCCGGCCAGCGCCTTCTTGATGTCGTCCTTGGCACAACCGACGATCGCACCGAAGAGCAGGGTGACCGCCCCGACCACCACCACGGCGGTCTGGGCGTCCGGCGCCAGGTTGAAGATCGCCCCGGAGCGGGTGATCAGGTAGACGCCGGCGGTGACCATGGTGGCCGCGTGGATCAGCGCGGAGACCGGGGTCGGGCCCTCCATCGCGTCCCCGAGCCAGGACTGCAGCGGCACCTGCGCGGACTTGCCGCAGGCGGCGAGCAGCAGCATCAGGCCGATCGCGGTCAGCTTGCCCTCGCTCGCGCTGTCGGCGGTGGCGAAGACCGGCTCGAAGGCGAAGGAGCCGAACTCGACGAACATCAGCATGATCGCGATGGACAGGCCCAGGTCGCCGACCCGGTTGACGATGAACGCCTTCTTGGCGGCCGTCGCGGCGCTGGGCTTGTGCTGCCAGAAGCCGATCAGCAGGTACGAGGCGAGGCCGACGCCCTCCCAGCCGAAGTACAGCAGCAGGTAGTTGTCGGCGACCACCAGCAGCAGCATGGCCGCCAGGAAGAGGTTCAGATAGGCGAAGAACCGGCGCCGGCGCTCGTCGTGCGCCATGTAGCCCACCGAGTACAGGTGGATCAGCGTGCCGACACCGGTGATCAGCAGGACGAAGGTCATCGAGAGCTGGTCGAGCCGGAAGGAGACGTCGGCCTGGAAGCCGTTCACCGGGATCCAGCTGAACAGGTGCTCGGTGACGGCGCGCTCCTCGGCGTCCCGGCCCAGCATGGACGAGAACAGCGCGAGGCCGAAGCCGAAGGACAGTGCGGCGAGCGCGGTGGCCAGCCAGTGGCCGAACCGGTCGAAGGCCCGTCCACCGAGCAGCAGCAGGGCGGCGCCGGCCAGCGGGGCCGCGACCAGCAGCGGAATGAGAGAGTTCACCGAGGTCCTCCGCCTACAGCTTCATCAGGTTGCTGTCGTCGACCGAAGCGGAGTGCCTGGTCCGGAAGATCGAGACGATGATCGCGAGGCCGACCACGACCTCGGCCGCCGCGACCACCATCGTGAAGAACGCGATGATCTGGCCGTCCAGGTTGCCGTGCATCCGGGAGAAGGTGACCAGCGCCAGGTTGGAGGCGTTGAGCATCAGCTCGACGCACATGAACAGGACGATCGCGTTCCGCCGGATCAGCACGCCGGAGGCGCCGATGGTGAACAACAGGGCGGAGAGATAGAGGTAGTTGACCGGATTCACTCCGCCCCCTCCTCGTCGTGGTCGGACGCCGGGCGGTTCGCCGGCGCCGTGTGGTTGGCGGCCACCGGCTCCAGCGCCTGGCGCGGGCCGGTCACCGGCGGGCGCTCGGACGGCGGGCGGCCCAGCCAGTCGGCGGTGGTGGACTCCAGCTCGGCCATCCGGGCCAGCATCTCCTGGCTGACGTCGCGGATCTGGCCGCGCTCGCGCAGGGTCGCCATCACCGAGTCCTCGGCGATCGTGCCGTCCGGCAGCAGACCCGGGATGTCCACCGCGTTGTGCCGGGCGTAGACGCCGGGCGCGGGCAGCGGCGGGACCTGCAGGTTGTCCGCGACCCGCTGGGCGGCCAGCTCGCGCTGGGTCTTCGGGGCCTTCACGTGCTCGCGGTGGGTCAGCACCATGGCGCCGATCGCGGCCGTGATCAGCAGTGCGCCGGTGACCTCGAAGGCCCACACGTACTTGGTGAAGATCAGCCGGGCCAGGCCCTGGACGTTGCCCTCGGCGTTGGCCTCGGCGAGACCGCCGAAGGTGTCCAGCTTGGCGTTGGCGATCCCGGCGACCAGCAGCACGCCGAAGCCCAGGCCGCAGAACACGGCGGCGAACCGCTGGCCCTTCAGCTGCTCCTTGAGCGAGTCCGCGCTGGTGACACCGACCAGCATCACCACGAACAGGAAGAGCATCATGATCGCGCCGGTGTAGACGACGATCTGCACCACGCCCAGGAACACCGCGCCCTGGGCCATGTAACAGACCGCCAGGGCGAGCATGGTGGCGGCCAGGCAGAGCGCGCTGTGCACCGCCTTCTTCATCAGCAGCATGCCGAGGGCGCCGCCGACGGCGACCACCGCGAGCACCCAGAACTGGACGGCCTCGCCGGTGGAGGTCGCTCCGGTGACGGCGGCGAGGGTGGCGGGGGCGGCGGTCACGACTGCGCCTCCTTCTCCCGCTCGGTGCGCTCCTGGCGCTCGGTGCCCGGCGCCGCCGCGGTGATCTCGCCGCGGTAGTAGGCGCCCTCGTCGGCCCCCGGGAAGATTGCGTGCGGGGTGTCGACCATGCCCTCGGAGAGGCCGACCAGCAGCTGCTCCTTGGTGAAGATGAGGTCCTTGCGGGAGGAGTCCGCGAGTTCGTACTCGTTGGTCATGGTGAGCGCCCGGGTCGGGCAGGCCTCGATGCACAGGCCGCACAGGATGCAGCGGGCGTAGTTGATCTGGTAGACCGCGCCGTACCGCTCGCCCGGCGAGTAGCGCTCCTCCTCGCGGTTGTCCGCGCCCTCGACGTAGATGGCGTCGGCGGGGCAGGCCCAGGCGCACAGCTCGCAGCCGACGCACTTCTCCAGGCCGTCCGGGTGCCGGTTGAGCTGGTGGCGGCCGTGGAAGCGCGGGGCGGTGGGCTTCTTCTGCTCCGGGTACTGCTCGGTGAGCCGCTTCTTGAACATGGCCTTGAAGGTCACGCCGAAGCCGGCGGCCGGTCCGAGGATGGACGGCTTCTCGGCCCGCTCGGGCCGGTCGCTCCGGGGGTTCTGGTCGGACGACATCTCGGTTCAGCTCCCTTCGGAATGGTCGGCCCCGTTGAGGGCGTCCTGGAGTTGCTTCGGGGCGCGGCTGCGCCGGCGCGGGACCGGCGGGAGCTGCTGGCCGGGCAGCGGCGGCACCGGGTAGCCGCCGGCCATCGGGTCGAACTCGCCGCTCGGCGCGCCGTCCTCGGTCTCCGGCCGGCGCTTGACGACGTCCCGCAGCAGACCGAGCAGCAGCAGCGCGCCGACCGGGGCGCCGACGTAGAGCACCACCTCGCCGAACCCGTAGCCCTCGTTGCGCAGCGCCCGGACGGCGGCCACCATCACCAGCCAGACCAGCGAGACCGGGATGAGCACCTTCCAGCCGAGCTTCATGAACTGGTCGTAGCGGAACCGGGGCAGGGTGCCGCGCAGCCAGATGAAGAAGAACAGCAGCAACTGGATCTTGAGGGTGATCCAGAGCAGCGGCCACCAGCCGTGGTTGGCGCCCTCCCAGAAGGTGGAGACCGGCCAGGGGGCCCGCCAGCCGCCCAGGAACAGGGTGGAGGCGACGGCCGAGACGGTGACCATGTTGATGTACTCGGCCAGCATGAACATCGCGAACTTCAGCGAGGAGTACTCGGTGTTGAAGCCGCCGACCAGCTCGCCCTCGGCCTCCGGGAGGTCGAACGGGGCGCGGTTGGTCTCCCCGACCATCGCCACGATGTAGACGATGAACGACACCGGCAGCAGCACCGCGAACCAGGTCGGCTGCTGCGAGGAGACGATCTCCGAGGTGGACATCGAGCCGGAGTAGATGAACACCGCCGCGAAGGACAGGCCCATCGCGATCTCGTAGCTGATCATCTGGGCCGAGGAACGCAGACCGCCGAGCAGCGGGTACGTCGAGCCGGAGGACCAGCCGGCCAGCACGATGCCGTAGATGCCGACCGAGGCGGTGGCCAGGATGTAGAGCAGCGCCACCGGGAAGTCGGTCAGCTGCATCGGCGTCCGGGTGCCGAACACCGACACCTCGTTGCCGGCCGGGCCGAACGGGATCACCGCGAAGGCCATGAACGCCGGGATCGCGCAGACGATCGGGGCCAGCACGTAGACCGCCTTGTCGGCGCCCTTGACCACGAGGTCTTCCTTGAGCGCCAGCTTCACGCCGTCGGCGAGCGACTGCAGCATGCCCCACGGGCCGTGCCGGTTGGGCCCGATGCGCAGCTGCATCCAGGCCACCACCTTGCGCTCCCAGACGATCGCCACGAGCACCGTGCCGACCAGGAAGGCGAAGCAGAACACCGCCTTCAGCAGGACCAGCCACCAGGGGTCACGGCCGAAGAAGCCCAGCGTCTCGTACGCGGCGAGGTCGTACCCGGCGAGCGGGTGCGAGGTGGGGTTCACTTCTCCTCCTCGTCGGGCTCGGTGCCCTGCGCCGGGGCGATGGTGACCAGGTGGCCGATGGTGGTGCCGAGGGTGCGGTGGGCGCCGCCCGGCGTGGAGTTCAGCGGGATCCAGACCGTGCGGTCCGGCATCTCCTTGGCGATCTCCAGCGGGAGGGTGACCGAGCCGGCCGGGCCGGTGAGCCGCAGCGCGGGGGCGCTCGCGGCGCCGATCTCCTCGGCGGTGGTCGGCGAGATCCGGGCGACGGCCCGGTGCCGGGTGCCGGCCAGGTGCGGATCGCCCTGCTGGAGCGAACCGCGGTCGAGCAGCAGGCGCCAGCCGGACAGCACCGCCTGGCCGGTGGCCGGACGGGGCAGCACGCCGGGGTGGGCGGCCGGGGCGGCCGGGCGCTCGCCGGTCCAGGGTGCGAACCGGTCCAGCTCCAGCCGGGCGGCGCGGACGTCGGGCAGGCCGAGCCGGTGGCCCAGCGCGTCGGCGAGCATGTTCAGCACCCGCAGGTCCGGGTGGAGGTGGCGGCCCATCTGCTGGTCCGGTTTGAGCGCGGCCTCGAACATCCGCACCCGGCCCTCCCAGTCCAGGAAGGTGCCGGCCTTCTCCGCGACCGCGGCCACCGGCAGCACCACGTCGGCGTGCGCGGTGACGGCGGACGGGCGCAGCTCCAGCGAGACCACGAAGGGGACGGCGGCCAGTGCCAGCTCGGCCTGCGCCGGGTCCGCCAGGTCCTCCGGGTCGAGACCGCCGATCAGCAGCGCGCCGAGTTCACCTCCGACGGCCGCGGCGACGATGGACTCGGTGTCCCGGCCGGGCCGCACCGGGAGGTCGGCCCCGCCCCAGACGGCGGCGGCCTCGGCCCGGGCGGCCGGGGAGTCGACCGGGCGGCCGCCCGGCAGCAGTCCGGGCAGTGCGCCCGCCTCGACCGCTCCGCGCTCGCCGGCCCGCCGGGGGATCCAGGCGAGCCGGGCGCCGGTGGCGTGCGCGAGGCGCAGCGCGGCGGTCAGCGCGCCGGGGGCGGCGGCCGCCCGCTCGCCGACCAGGATCACCGCCCCGGGGGTGCGCAGCAGTCCGGCGGCGCGGCCGGCGTCGTCGCTGAGCGGCTCGTCGGCGGCGAGGGCGGCCAGCCACTCGGCCTCGGTGCCGGGGGCGGCGGGCAGCAGCGCCCCGTGCAGCTTGCCGAGGCCCCGGGAGGCGTGCGCGGCGACCGAGAAGACCGCCAGGCCGCGGTTGCGGGTGGCCTTGCGCAGCCGCAGGAAGACGATCGGCGACTCCTCCTCGGGCTCCAGGGCCACCAGCAGCGCCACCGGCGCGGCCTCCAGGTCCTGGTAGGTCACGCCCTCGCCGGTGAGGTCCACGCCCTGCCCGGCGACCGCGGCGGCCAGGAAGCCGGCCTCCTCGGCGCTGTGCGGGCGGGCCCGGAAGTCCACGTCGTTGGTGCCGAGCACCACCCGGGCGAACTTGGCGTAGGCGTAGGCGTCCTCGACGGTGACCCGGCCGCCGGTGAGCACGCCGGTGCGGGCCTCGCGCAGCCCCTCGGCGGCCCGGGCCAGCGCCTCCGGCCAGGAGGCGGCGACGAGTTCGCCGTCCCGCCGGACCAGCGGGGTGGTGATCCGGTCGCGCTGCTGGGCGTAGCGGAAGGCGAACCGGCCCTTGTCGCAGTTCCACTCCTCGTTGACCGCCTGGTCCTCGCCGGCCAGCCGGCGCAGCACCTTGCCGCGCCGGTGGTCGGTGCGCTGGGCGCAGCCGGAGGAGCAGTGCTCGCAGACGCTCGGCGAGGAGACCAGGTCGAACGGGCGGGAGCGGAAACGATAAGCCGCCGAGGTGAGGGCGCCGACCGGGCAGATCTGGATGGTGTTGCCGGAGAAGTACGACTCGAAGTCGTCGCCCTCGCCGGTGCCGACCTGCTGCAGGGCACCGCGTTCGACCAGGTCGATGAACGGGTCGCCGGCGATCTGCTGGGAGAACCGGGTGCAGCGGGCGCAGAGCACGCAGCGCTCCCGGTCCAGCAGCACCTGGCTGCTGATCGGGACCGGCTTCTCGTAGGTGCGCTTCATCCCCTCGAAGCGGGAGTCCGCGTCACCGGTGGACATCGCCTGGTTCTGCAGCGGGCACTCGCCGCCCTTGTCGCAGACCGGGCAGTCCAGCGGGTGGTTGATCAGCAGCAGCTCCATCACGCCGCGCTGGGCCTTCTCGGCGACCGGCGAGCTGAGCTGGGTGCGGACCACCATGCCCTCGGCCACCGGGATGGTGCACGAGGCGACCGGCTTGCGCTGGCCCTCGATCTCGACGATGCACTGCCGGCAGGCGCCGGCCGGGTCGAGCAGCGGGTGGTCGCAGAAGCGCGGGATCTGGGTGCCGATCTGCTCGGCGGCCCGGATCACCAGTGTCCCCTTGGGGACCTGCACTTCGACGCCGTCGATGGTGAGCGTGACCAGCTCGACCGCGGCCTGGCCGCCCTTGGAGGTGGAGGGTTCTGTGATCGTCACGCGTGCACCTCCCTTTCGGTGGCGGACGGGTGGCCGGGGCGGGGGCCGTCGGCCCAGACGGTGGAGGCGGCCGGGTCGAACGGGCAGCGGCGCTCGGTGAGGTGCTGCTCGTACTCGGCCCGGAAGTGCTGGAGCGAGGAGACGATCGGACTGGCCGCGCCGTCGCCCAGCGCGCAGAAGGACTTGCCGTTGATGTTGTCGGCGATGTCGAGGAGCTTTTCGAGGTCGCCCTCGGTGCCCCCGCCGGCCTCGATCCGCTTGAGCAGCTGCACCAGCCAGTAGGTGCCCTCGCGGCAGGGGGTGCACTTGCCGCAGGACTCGTGGGCGTAGAACTCCGTCCAGCGGGTGACCGCGCGGACCACGCAGGTCGTCTCGTCGAAGATCTGCAGGGCCTTGGTGCCGAGCATCGAGCCGGCCGCGCCGACGCCCTCGTAGTCGAGCGGGACGTCGAGGTGCTCGTCGGTGAACATCGGGGTGGAGGAGCCGCCCGGGGTCCAGAACTTGAGCCGGTGGCCGGTCCGGATGCCGCCGCTGATGTCGAGCAGCTGGCGCAGGGTGATGCCGAGCGGGGCCTCGTACTGGCCGGGGTTGGTGACGTGGCCGGAGAGCGAGTAGAGCGTGAAGCCGGGGGACTTCTCGGTGCCCAGGCCCTTGAACCACTCCTTGCCGCGGGCCAGGATCGGCGGCACCGAGGCGATCGACTCGACGTTGTTGACCACGGTCGGGCAGGCGTAGAGGCCGGCGATGGCCGGGAACGGCGGGCGCAGCCTGGGCTGGCCGCGGCGCCCCTCCAGCGAGTCGAGCAGGGCCGTCTCCTCGCCGCAGATGTACGCGCCGGCACCGGCGTGGACGGTGATGTCCAGGTCGAGGCCGGAGCCGAGGATGTCCCGGCCGAGCAGTCCGGCCTCGTAGGCCTCGGTGACGGCGGCCTGGAGCCGGCGCAGCACCGGGACGACCTCGCCGCGCAGGTAGACGAAGGCGTGGTCGCAGCGGATCGCGTAGGACGCGATGATCATGCCCTCGATCAGTGCGTGAGGGTTGGCGAACAGCAGCGGGATGTCCTTGCAGGTGCCCGGCTCGGACTCGTCCGCGTTGACCACCAGGTAGTGCGGCTTGCCGTCGTTCTGCGGGATGAACTGCCACTTCATCCCGGTGGGGAAGCCGGCGCCGCCGCGGCCGCGCAGGCCGGCGTCCTTGACCAGGGCGATCACGTCGTCCGGGGGCATGGCGAGGGCGGCCCGCAGGCCCTCGTACCCGGCGTGGCGGCGGTAGGTGGCCAGGCTCCAGGGGCGGCTGTCGTCCCAGGAGGCGGACAGGACGGGGGTGAGCAGCTTCTCGGCCGGCTCGGCGGAGGTCATCACGCTTCGGTCCCTTCCTGGCCGGAGCCCTCGTGGCGGGGGGAGACGACGCGGGTGCCGCCGGTGCCGGGCAGGGCCTCGCCGCGGGCCAGCCGCAGGCCGGCCAGCGAGGGGGCGCCGCCGGCGCCGGACTCGTCGACGGCGCCGGGGCGCTCGTCGGGGAAGCCGGCCAGGATCCGGGCGGTCTCCTTGAAGGAGCAGAGCCGGGCGCCGCGGGTGGGGGCGGCCTCGCGGCCCGCGCGCAGGTCGTCGACCAGCCGCTTGGCGCTCTCCGGTGTCTGGTTGTCGAAGAACTCCCAGTTGACCATCACCACGGGCGCGTAGTCGCAGGCCGCGTTGCACTCGATGTGCTCGATCGAGATCCGGCCGTCCTCGGTGGTCTCGTTGTTCGCGATCCCGAGGTGTTCCTGGAGCTCGGCGAAGATCTGGTCGCCGCCGAGCACCGCGCACAGGGTGTTGGTGCAGACCCCGACGTGGTACTCGCCGGCGGGCCGGCGCCGGTACATGGTGTAGAAGGTGGCCACGGCGGTGACCTCGGCCGTGGTGAGGTCCAGTTGCTCGGCGCAGAACCGGATGCCGGTCGGGCTGACGAAGCCCTCCTCGGCCTGCACCAGGTGCAGCAGCGGCAGCAGGGCGGACCTGGCCACCGGGTAGCGGCCGATCAGCTCCGCGGCGTCGGCGGCCAGCCGGGCGTGCACCTCCTCGGGGTAGGGCCGGGCCGGCAGCGCCGGCATCCCCAGTCGGACGTCTGTCACCGGTCCACGCCTCCCATCACCGGGTCGATCCCGGCCACCGCGACGATGACGTCGGCCACCTGGCCGCCCTCGCACATCGCCGCCATCGTCTGCAGATTGGTGAACGACGGGTCCCGGAAGTGGACCCGGTACGGGCGGGTGCCGCCGTCGCTGACCACGTGCACGCCCAGCTCGCCCTTGGGGGACTCGACCGCCGTGTAGGCCTGGCCGACCGGGACCCGGAAGCCCTCGGTGACCAGCTTGAAGTGGTGGATCAGGGCCTCCATGGAGGTGCCCATGATCTTCCGGATGTGGTCGAGGGAGTTGCCCATCCCGTCCGGGCCGACGGCGAGTTGGGCCGGCCAGGCGATCTTCTTGTCGGCCACCATGACCGGGCCGGGGCGCAGCCGGTCCAGGCACTGCTCGACGATCCGCAGCGACTGCTTCATCTCCTCCAGACGGATCAGGAAGCGGCCGTAGGAGTCGGCGCTGTCGGCGATCGCGACCTCGAAGTCGTAGTTCTCGTAACCGCAGTACGGGTCGGTCTTGCGCAGGTCGTGCGGCAGGCCGGTGGCGCGCAGGATCGGGCCGGTGGCGCCGAGGGCCAGGCAGCCGGGCAGGTCGAGGAAGCCGACGTCGACCAGGCGGGCCTTGAACACCGGGTTGCCGGTGGCGAGTTTGTCGTACTCGTGCATCCGGGAGCGGAGGGTCTTCACGGCCTCGCGGATCTGGTCGACCGCTCCGGGCGGGAGGTCCTGGGCGAGGCCGCCGGGGCGGACGTAGGCGTGGTTCATCCGCAGACCGGTGACCAGCTCGAAGACGTCCAGGATCAGCTCGCGGTCGCGGAAGCCGTAGATCATCAGCGTGGTGGAGCCGATCTCCATGCCGCCGGTGGCCAGGCAGACCAGGTGGGAGGAGATCCGGTTGAGCTCCATCATCAGCACCCGGATGACACTGGCCCGCTCGGGGATGTCGTCGGTGATGCCGAGCAGCTTCTCGACCGCCAGGCAGTAGGCGGTCTCGTTGAACAGCGGGGTCAGGTAGTCCATGCGGGTCACGAAGGTGGTGCCCTGGACCCAGCTGCGGAACTCCATGTTCTTCTCGATGCCGGTGTGGAGGTAGCCGATGCCGCAGCGGGCCTCCGTCACGGTCTCGCCGTCGATCTCCAGGATCAGCCGCAACACCCCGTGGGTGGAGGGGTGCTGGGGGCCCATGTTGACGATGATGCGCTCGTCGTCGGCCCGGCCGACGGCCTCGACCACCTCGCCCCAGTCGCCGCCGGTGACCGTGAAGACCCGGCCCTCGGTGGTGTCCCGGGCGCCGGCCTCGGCGGCGCCGTCGCGCTGCGTCTCCTCGTAGTGCTGGGTGTTCATCAGCTGTACGACCTCCGCTGGTCGGGCGCCGGGATCTGGGCGCCCTTGTACTCGACGGGGATGCCGCCGAGCGGGTAGTCCTTGCGCTGCGGGTGGCCCAGCCAGTCGTCCGGCATCATGATCCGGGTGAGCGCCGGGTGGCCCTCGAAGACCAGGCCGAAGAAGTCGTAGGCCTCGCGCTCGTGCCAGTCGTTGGTCGGGTAGACGCTGACCACGGACGGGATGCGCGGATCGGCGTCCGGCGCGGTGACCTCCAGCCGGATCAGCCGGCCGTGGGTGATCGAGCGCAGGTGGTAGACCGCGTGCAGTTCGCGGCCCTGGTCGCCCGGGTGGTGCACGCCGCTCACGCCGAGGCAGAGCTCGAAGCGCAGCGCCGGGTCGTCGCGCAGGGTGCGGGCGGTGCGCAGCAGGTGCTCGCGGGCGATGTGGAAGGTGATCTCGGCGCGGTCGACGACGGTCTTCTCGATCACCTCGGCCGGGTCGAGGCCCTGTTCCTCCAGGGCGCCCTCCAGCTCGTCGGCGACCTCGTCGAACCAGCCGCCGTACGGGCGCTCGCTGGCCGGCGGCAGCGCGATCGGGGCGACCAGCCCGCCGAAGCCTGAGGTGTCGCCGCTGTCCTGGGCGCCGAACATGCCCTGCCGGCGGCCGACCACCTCGACCGGAATCTCGCGGTGCGGCTGCTCGCGCCGGGTCTCGGGTACCTGCTCGTTCATCGCAGCAGCCCCCGCATCTCGCTCACCGGGGTCGCCTGCAGCGCGAGGGCCTCGCCCAGCTCCTCGGCGCGGCGCTTGTTCACGCCGAGCGGCTCGTGCTGAATCTTGTCGTGCAGCTTCAGGATCGCGTCCATCAGCATCTCCGGGCGGGGCGGGCAGCCGGGCAGGTAGATGTCCACCGGGACGATGTGGTCGACGCCCTGCACGATCGCGTAGTTGTTGAACATCCCGCCCGAGGAGGCGCAGACCCCCATCGAGATGACCCACTTCGGATTGGCCATCTGGTCGTAGACCTGGCGCAACACCGGGGCCATCTTCTGGCTCACCCGGCCCGCTACGATCATCAGGTCGGCCTGCCGGGGGGAGCCCCGGAACACCTCCATGCCGAACCGGGCCAGGTCGTAGCGGCCCGCGCCGGTGGTCATCATCTCGATCGCGCAGCAGGCCAGCCCGAAGGTGGCCGGGAAGAGCGACGCCTTGCGCACCCAGCCGGCGGCCGTCTCCACGGTCGTGAGCAGAAAGCCGCTCGGCAGCTTCTCCTCGATTCCCATCAGATCCCTCTCAATGCCCTCAAGTCCGTTGGCTTGTCCGCATGTTCACAAAGTCAGCGGTCAGTCCCACTCCAGACCGCCGCGGCGCCAGACGTAGGCGTAGGCGACGAAGACGGTGGCGATGAACAGGAGCATCTCGACCAGTCCGAAGATCCCCAGGGCGTCGAAGCTCACGGCCCACGGGTAGAGGAAGACGATCTCGATGTCGAAGACGATGAAGAGCATCGCCGTGAGGTAGTACTTGATCGGGAACCGACCGCCGCCCACGGGCTGCGGGGTCGGCTCGATGCCGCACTCGTACGCCTCCAGCTTGGCCCGGTTGTAGCGCTTGGGGCCGGTCAGTGAGGCCATCACGACGGAGCCGACCGCGAACGCCGCCGCGATGGCACCGAGTACGAGGATCGGCGCGTAGGCATTCATAGCCCCGCTCCCTCCGTCCAGTCGTCCTTGACTGCAGATCGGAACCGACGGGTCACGCTGCGGTGAACCCGGCGTTCCAGTTCCCGAGATCCACCTCATGTGAGGCAGTTCACAAAGCCTGGAACGAGCGCATCCTATGCCCGTCGGCTTGTGATCTGCGACACGCAGTTCAAGCCGATCTTTGTGATCTCCGCCACCTCGTGAATCGCCACGAAGGTGAACATGGCGAGATTTGTCAACGCAAAGAAGTCAAATGGTCACAAGCAGTCGCATTCACCTGCGAAGTGGCAGGTCAGGGCCGCGCACCTATATCAACTATGCATCGCTGAGAGCAAATTTCTGGGCGACATGTTGACGTGTTATAGCGGCTCACCCGCAGGGGTGGCGGCTCCGCGAACGTCCGCTTGACCCTTCGTTCACAAGCGCGCGAGCGGTGCTCAGGCGCCGCTCTCCCAGGCCCAGGCGGCGATGCCCACCCGGTTCCGGGCACCGAGCTTCCGCTGGACCGAGGCCAGGTGGTTCTTCACCGTCCCGGCGCTGATGAACAGCTCCGCCGCGATCTCGGCGTTGGTCGCGCCATCCCCGACCAACCGCGCGATCTCCTTCTCCCTCGCCGTGAGTTCCTCGACCGGACCGACCCTCGGGCGCTCCGCCGCCCGTCCGCCCGGCGCCCGTCCGCCCGCCGGTCCCTGCGATGCGCCGCCCGACAGCCGGCGCAGCAGCCGAACGGTGATCTGCGGGCTGATCAACGCGTCCCCCGCGACGGCCGACCGGACCGCCTCGGCCAGCAGCGCCGGCCCCGAGCGTTTGAGCAGGAAGCCCGCCGCACCCGCCCGGATCGCCTCATGCACGTATTCGTCCAGGTCGAAGGTGGTCACCACGACCACCCGGAACTCCCCGCCCAATTGTCTGGTCAGCTCCAGCCCGTCCAGCCGGGGCATCCGGATGTCGGCGAGGATCACGTCCGGCCGCAGCCGCCGGGCCAGGGCGACCGCCGCCTCGCCGTCCGCGGCCTCGTTCACCACCTCGATGTCCGGCTGGGCGTCGAGGATGATCCGGTACGCGCTGCGGATCGCCTCGTCGTCGTCGGCGAGCAGCACCCTGATGGTCATCGGCCCACGTCTCCTTCCGTTCGTGCCGTGCCGGCCGTACGTGCCGTGGACGCCGTACCCGTACGTAGCGGCCGTGCCGACCGTGCCGAGCACGGCGTCCGTACCGATCGAGACGGCCGCGCCCTCCCTGCGACGAGTGCGGTCGGACCGGTCACCACGCCTTCAGCGGCATGACCACCGCCACCTGCCAGCCGCCGTCCTCCCGGCCGGAGACGAGCGTGCCGCCCAGCGCCTCCACCCGGGCGGCCAGCCCCGCCAGCCCGCTGCCGCCCCGGCGCGGCCCGGACGGCTGCGGCGCCGCACCGCCGTCGTCCCGTACCCGCACCGTCAACCGCCGGCCCTCGCGGCGCACCCGGACCTCGACCACCCGGGCGGCCGGTGCGTGCCGCCGCACATTGGTCAGGGCCTCCACCACGACCCGGTAGGCGGTGGCCGCCACCTCCCGGGGGATCCCCGGATCCTCCGCCGGGGCGTCCAGTCGCACCGCCACTCCACCCGAGTCCGCGAACCGCTCGGTGAGTTCGGCCAGCTCGGCCAGGCCGGGCTGCGGACCGCGCTCCGGACCGTCCGCGTCCTCGCTGCGCAGCAGGTGAACGGTCCGGTCGAGCGAGGCCAGGGCCTGCAGCCCGGCCTGCTCTATCCGCTCGAACAGGGCGGCCGCCCGCACCGGGTCGGAGGCCGCCAGCACCATGCCCGCCTGCGCCTGGGCGACCATCCCGCTGACGTCATGGGCGACGAAGTCGTGGAGGTCGTGGGCGAGTTCGAGGCGCTGGGAGCGCCGGGCGGCGGCCACCGAGCGGAGCCGGGTGTCGTCCAGCCCGCGCAGGTAGAGCCCGGTCAGGACGGCCGGCAGCGCGAGGACCGAGCCGAACCCGAACAGGGTCAGTGCGTCCTGCGGGCCCTCGATCGCCTGGAACCGGGAGAGCCACAGGGCGACCGCGCCGCCGATCGTCCAGACCGCCAGCGCCCCGCGCCGGCCGCCCTCGGCCCGCAGTGCCACGACCACCAGGAGGAGGAGCAGGGCGAGTTCGATCAGCCCGGCCAGTCCCGGCCAGCGGTCGGCCTCCCGCCACCGGCCGGCGGCCCAGACGCCGGCCGTGGCCGCGGCCGACACGGCACCGGCCGCGCCGGCCACCGCCGCCATCCCGAGCCGGGACCGCAGCAGCCACCCGAGGAGGACCGCCACCGGGCCCGCCAACGCCAGCATCTGACTCATCGTCGCCTCCTTCCTGCGGGAAGCCTACGGACCCGCGGAGCGCTCCGCCTGTGCCGATCGGCACATTTCCGCACCCGTTCCGAGCAGCCAAGACAGCCCGATCGGCACTGATGGGAGCCCCCTGCCGACGGCCACTCTTGATCCCGTCGGACCGGCCACCGCGGCCGGTCCTGGAGAGGAGTCCGTACCGTGTCCACCACCGCACCCGCCGTACCGGCCGCCCGCAACTCCCGCATCGGCCGTACCTCCCGGGCCGTCCCGCCGGCCGGCACCCCGCGCTGGGCCGAGCTGGCCGCCCGCGCCACCGTCTGGACGACCGTCCCGTCCGGGCTCTGGCGGATCGCCCTCGGTGTGGGCGTCCCGGTCGGCTTCAGCGGGGAGCTCGCCGCGGCCTTCGATCCCTACGTCCCCGGCTGGGGCACCGTGTACGTCGTCGCGCTCAGCGGGTTGGCCGAGCTGCTGGCCTTCCTCACCCTGGGGCTGGTGCGGCCCTGGGGCGAGGTGTTCCCGCGCTGGATCCCGCTGATCGGCGGCCGTGCCGTCCCGCCGCTCGCCGCGATCGTCCCGGCGGCCCTCGGCTCCGCCGCCCTGACCGCGCTCTGGCTGTCGGCCCTGTTCGGCGGCTGGGCCTCGGCGATGAGCGATCCGGACGCCCCACACGGCCTCGCCGGGGCGATCATGACCCTCTGCTACCTGCCTCTGGTCGCCTGGGGTCCGCTGCTTGCCGCGGTCACCGTCGCCTACGCCCGCCGCACCCTGGGGCGTCGCCGGTGACCACCGCACCTCGGCGTCAGGCCGCCATCCGCTCCCGCTCCGCCTGTGCCGCCTGCGGCCGCGGCACCGCGGCGGTGCGCCGGCCCCACTCGGTGCCGACCAGGACGAGGGCGCCGCCCACCAGGGCGAGCGGCCCGAGGTGGTTGCCCGCCAGGGTGATGCCGAACACCGCCGCCCAGAGCGGTTCGGTGCCCAGCAGCAGGCTGACCCGGGAGGGCGAGGTGGTGCGGACGGCCCACATCTGCACGAAGAACGCGAACAGCGTGCAGAGCAGCGCCAGATGCAGCAGCCAGCCCCACTGGGCCGGCCCGAAGGCGGCCGCGACCGTCCAGGGCGAGGGACCGGCGAACGGCGCGACGACGGCGAACACCAGTGTCGCGGTCGCGAGCTGGACCCAGGTGACGGCCAGCGTGTCGCTCTCCCGGATCGCCCGGGTCCGGGCGGTGGCCAGCACACTGACCGTCCGCACCACGGCGGCGCCGAGCACCAGCAGGTCCCCCGGGGCCGGAGCCCGCAGTCCGCCGTCCCCGGTGAGCAGCGCGATGCCCACCAGCGCCAGACCGGCCGCCGCGAGGAAGGAGCGCGGCAGCGGCGCCCGGGCCAGCGCGCTCTCCGCCAGCGGGGTGAACACGATCGTGAGGCTGATGATCAGGCCCGCGTTGGTCGCCGAGGTGTGCACCGCGCCGAACGTCTCCAGGAGGAAGATCGCACCGAGCACCAGCCCCAGCCCGGCCCCGCCCAGCCACTCGGCGCGCCGCAACCGCCGCAGCGGCCGCCAGGCGGCCAGACCCAGGACGGGCAGCACCAGGCCGAACCGCAGGACCAGCATCGCCACCACCGTCCCCGGTTCGGCCACCCGCTGCACCGCCAGGAAGCTCGATCCCCACACCACCGCCACCAGCAGGACCGGCAGATCACGCATCGGAGCGGAGGACGGAGCACGCACGGCGGAGCCTCTCGAAGCGAAGGGAGAGCGGCCACACGAGGGTCACGCACGTCGTCGGACGGATCCCGGAGCGGAGCGGGGTCCGCCATCCTCGCGCACCGCCCCGCACCGGATCAACGGTTTCCCACCCCCTACCGGATCTCCACCCCGCCGTGGATGATGTCGCCATGCCAAAGCAGCCGTCCCCCACCCACCGGAAGGCCACTCACGTGACGCGCACGCACTGGGCGTTGATCGCCGCCGCCACCGTCCTGCCGCTCGTCGCGAGCACCGGCACCGCCGTCGCGGACACCCCGTCGACCGGGTCCGGCACCGGCGCGGCCGGGGTCACCTGCACCTACACCCCGGCCGTCCCCGCCGACAACTTCAAGGGCATCCCGGTCTTCGACGCCCGGAAGGCGGCCAAGCCCTACAAGGCGACCTTGAAGACCACCCAGGGCTCGATCACCTTCCAGGCGCTCACCGACAAGGCGCCCTGCACGACCTTCTCCTTCCGCTTCCTCGCCGAGCGCGACTACTTCGACCGCAGCCACTGCCACCGGCTCACCACCCAGCGGCTCTTCGTCCTGCAGTGCGGCGACCCGACCGGGACCGGCAGCGGCGGCCCGGGCTACTCCTTCCCCGACGAGAACCTGGAGGGCGCCACCTACCCGGCCGGCACCGTCGCGATGGCCAACGCGGGGCCCAACACCAATGGCAGCCAGTTCTTCTTCGTCTGGAAGGACACCAAGCTCTCCCCCGCCTACACCCCGTTCGGCCGGGTCACCGAGGGCCTGGACGTGCTGCAGAAGATCGCCGCCGGTGGCGAGGACGACCAGAACAACCCCGGTGACGGCTTCCCCACCCTGCCGGTGAACATCCGCAACGTGAAGATCTCCGCCCGCTGAGCCACCCACCGGACTCCCGTACGGTGGAGCAGGCCACGACCGGCCACCGCCAGGCCAGGAACAGGCCCGGAACAGGCCATCGACACCGTACGGGAGCGGCACCGCATGGACAGCAGGATCTGGGAAAGCGTCGACCACCTGGTCGCCTGGCTCGACGAGCAGAGCCCGCTCCCCCCGCAGGAGGAGCGGCTCGCCCGGATCCTCAAGCTCTCCGAGGAGGTCGGCGAGGTCAGTGCCGCCGTGATCGGCGCCACCGGCCAGAACCCGCGCAAGGGCGTCACCCACAGCTGGGAGGACGTCCAGCACGAGCTGTGCGACGTGGTCTTCTCGGCCCTGGTCGCGCTGCGCACGCTGACCCCGGACGCGGCGCGGGTCTTCGCCGACCGCCTCGCCTACGTCGAGCAGCGCTCCGCAGCCAGCCGCGCCGACGCAGGCCGCCCGACGGACAGCCCGACGGACAGCCCGGCCGGCTGACGAGGGCCCGGCCGACGGCGGCCGGCCCGCGGCCGCCGGTCAGGCGTTCGGCGCGGCCTTGGCCAGGCCGTTGATGATGCGGTCCATGGCGTCGCCGCCCTGCGGGTCGGTGAGGTTGGCGAGGAGCTTGAGGACGAACCTCATCAGCATCGGGTGGGTCAGCCCGCGCTGGGTGGCGAGCTGCATCACCTTCGGGTTGCCGATGAGCTTCACGAAGGCCCGGCCGAGCGTGTAGTAGCCGCCGTAGACGTCCTTGAGGATGCGCGGGTAGGCCTGGAGCGCGCGCTCCCGGCCGCCGTCGGTCACCCGGGCGAGGGCCTGCACGATCACCCCGGCGGCGATCTGTCCGGATTCCATCGCGTAGGCGATGCCCTCGCCGTTGAACGGGTTGACCATGCCGCCGGCGTCGCCGACCAGTAGCAGGCCGCGGGTGTAGTGCGGCTGCCGGTTGAACGCCATCGGCAGGGCTGCCCCGCGGATCGGGTCGGTCATGTTCTCCGGCGTGTAGCCCCACTCCTCCGGCATGCTCGCGCACCAGGCCTTGAGCACCTCGCGCCAGTCCAGCTCGCCGAAGGCCGGCGAGGAGTTGAGGATGCCGAGGCCGACGTTCGAGGTGCCGTCGCCCATGCCGAAGACCCAGCCGTAGCCGGGCAGCAGCTTGCGCTCCCCGCCGCGGGTGTCCCACAGCTCCAGCCAGGACTCCAGGTAGTCGTCGTCGTGGCGCGGGGAGGTGAAGTAGGTGCGGTAGGCGACGCCCATCGGACGGTCCTCCCTGCGGTGCAGGCCCATGGCCAGCGAGAGCCGGGTGGAGTTGCCGTCGGCGGCCACGACCAGCGGGGCGCGGAACGTCACCGGCCGCTTCTCCTCGCCCAGCCGGGCGGTGACCCCGACGATCCGGCCGGTCCGCTCGTCCAGCACCGGGCCGCTGACGTTGCAGCGCTCGTAGAGCCGGGCCCCGGCCTTCTCGGCCTGCCGGGCGAGCAGCTCGTCGAAGTCGGCGCGCTTGCGGACCAGACCGTAGTCCGGGAAGGCCGACAGCTCGGGCCAGTCCAGCTCCAGCCGGACCCCGCCGCCGATGATCCGCAGCCCCTTGTTGTGCAGCCAGCCGTTCTCGGTGGACACGTCGATGCCCATGTCCACCAGCTGCTTGGTGGCCCGGGGGGTGAGGCCGTCGCCGCAGACCTTCTCCCGGGGGAAGCTGGTCTTCTCCAGCAGCAGCACGTCCAGGCCGGCCTGCGCGAGGTGGTACGCGGTGGTGGACCCGGCCGGGCCCGCGCCGACCACGATGACGTCCGCGGTGCTCTCCACAACGCCTGCGCTCAGGTCAACGGCGGTCTCGGACACGGTGGGCACACTCCTGCTGGGGGTCGGCCGGCCGGCGGGGGCCGGCCCGGCTGGGCTTGGACGAGTCTACGAGCTGCGGACGCAGCTGCGGCCGGTCAGACCTTGTAGGCCCGGTGCAGGGCGACGATCCCGCCGGTCAGGTTGCGCCAGGCCACCTTGGACCAGCCGGCCTCCTGCATCAGGGCGGCCAGCGCCGGCTGGTCGGGCCACTCGCGGATCGACTCGGCGAGGTAGACGTACGCGTCCGGGTTGCTGCTGACCGCGGTGGCGACCGGCGGCAGCGCGCGCATCAGGTACTCGGTGTAGACCGTCCGGAAGGGCGTCCAGGTCGGCGTGGAGAACTCGCAGATGACCAGCTTGCCGCCGGGCTTGGTGACCCGCAGCATCTCGCTCAGCGCCGCCTCGGTGTCGTGGACGTTGCGCAGTGCGAAGGAGATCGTCACCGAGTCGAAGGTGTCGTCGGCGAACGGCAGCCTGGTGGCGTCCCCGGCGGTCAGCGCCAGCTCGGGGTGGCGGCGCTTGCCCTCGGCGAGCATGCCGACCGAGAAGTCGCACGGGACGACCTGCGCCCCGGCCTCGGCGAAGGGCAGCGAGGAGGTGCCGGTCCCGGCCCCGAGGTCGAGCACGACGTCCCCGGGACCGGCGGCCACCGCCTCGGCCACCGCCCGGCGCCAGGCACGGGCCTGGCCGAGCGAGAGAACGTCGTTGGTGCGGTCGTACTTGGCCGCGACGTCGTCGAACATGGCGGCGACTTCGTGCGGCTGCTTGTCCAGGGAGGCTCGGGTCACGCCCCCATTGTTCACCCTGGCTCCGCCGATCCGGGCAAGGGGGCGTCCCCCGGGCACCGACGGGACACTCATGGACCACACCTGGACGCGCCGGGAGCACCCGGGAGCACCCCGGCAACGCGCCGGCAGCGCATCCAGCGCGCCCGGGGCTCGCCGCACCGTTCGCGCGCGGCCTCAGTGCAGGCCGCGCCGCCCGCCCGCGCGGCGCCGCCGGCGCGAGCGCTTGCCCTGCGTTATCGCGGGCATCCCGTCGGCCAGCGCCTCGGTCGCCAGGGCGACGGTGGTGGCCAGCCGGTTCTGCCCGCTCCGGACGGCCAGCGCCCTCCGGTGCCGCCGGATCTTCAGCATGCAGACCGCGAACAGCAGCACCGCCACCGGCACGCTGAACCGGGCCAGCCCGACGCCGACCGGCTGCGGGTAGGTGTCACCGCAGATCCGCACGGCCTTCGGCTCGTCGGCCGCGTGCTCCAGGCAGATGGTGTCCCCGAGCTTGGTGCCGTCGGCCAGTGGCAGCGCCGTGGCGGTGCGGTGCTGACCGGCCGCCTGGTAGCTGACGGTGCTGTAGGAGCCGCCGCCGGTCTGCAGCTGGGTCACCACGCCGTCGACCCGCACCGGGTGGGCGCCGATCCGGTCGGCCTGCTCCGCCTGACGCCACCCCAGCAGGCACATCCCGACGGCCAGCACGGCGCTGAGCACGGCGGTGAGGTACCAGCCTCGGCCCAACCGCGGGGATCGCTGCGGGGGGACGGTCGCGGATCGCATGGTTCCTGTCCTGGCTTGCGTTCGGGGCCTGGGACGGGGCCCCGCCGCCCGCGGGCACGGGCGAGGTGTGGTGAGGGTACGAGCTGAGCCGGATGCTATCCGCTGGCGGGCCCTCAGGTCACGGCGAAGGGGCAATCAGGCCAGGGGGGTGAAGCCACAGTTCAGCGGCATACGAAGCAAGTCCCGCACACCGCACGGGAGTACGAGGAAACCCGGCGGGACGGTGCGCCTACCGACGAGTAGGGTGTGACCGGAACCGACCCCGGCGCCCGCTCAGCGCCGCCGGAACACCAGCCGGCCGGCCAGCACGGTGGCCCGGCACTCCCCGGCCTCCGGCCCGTCCGGCCGTCCCTGCGCCCGCGCCTCAGCCTGCCCCTGCCCCTGCCCCTGCGAAGCGAACACCCCGCCGGGGGCGAACACCGCGAAGTCCGCCCGGCCCCCGGCCGCCACCCGGCCGTGCACCGCCTCGGCGAGCGGCAGCACCGCCAACGGGTCCAGCGGCCCCGCCCCCGTGCCGGCTTCCGCGCCCGCACGCGCCCCCGCGACCACCCCGCCCCCCGGCAGCACGGCCAGCCCCGAACGGGCCACCGCCGTCCGCACCGAGGCGCGCTCGAACGGTCCGGCCACCGCCGTCACTCCGCAGCCGAGCATCCGCTGCAGCCCGCGCCGGGCGCTCCCCCCGCAGCGCGTCTCGTCCCGCTCCCCCGCCAGCCCGTCCGGCACGGGCTCGTCCCCGACCCCTTCACGCGGGTCCGGGTGGTACGCCCGCTCCAGCAGCCAGTGCCCGTACGGGTTGCGCAGCCCGGGCGTGAGCAGCGCGTCGCCCCAGTCCCGGACCCGGGCGGCCGGGTGCGCCGCCGCCAGCCCGGCGTACGGGCCGACCGCCTCGACCAGCTCGCCGCGCACCAGCACCGCCCCGTCGGCGAGGGACGGGGCGGTGGGATCGGCCGGGTCGGGCAGCACGAGGGCGGCCCGGTGCAGGGTCAGCACGGCGGGACGGCGCCTCAGTCGTTGTCGAGGATCTTCAGCTCGGGGTGCGCGGTGCCGCCCTCGATCGCGGTGGAGGCGATGTGCGAGGCGACCCGCGGGTCGACCGGGTCGTTGGCCGGGTCGTCCAGCACCCGCAGGTGCTCGTACGTGGTCGAGCGCTGCGCGGGGACGCGGTCGGCGGCCCGGATCAGGTGGATCAGCTCGGTGAGGTTGGACCGGTGCTTGGCGCCGGCGGCCGAGACCACGTTCTCCTCCAGCATGACCGAGCCGAGGTCGTCCGCGCCGTAGTGCAGCGACAGCTGGCCCGCCTCCTTGCCGGTGGTCAGCCAGGAGCCCTGGATGTGCGCGACGTTGTCGAGGAACAGGCGGGCGATGGCGATCATCCGCAGGTACTCGAAGACGGTCGCCTGGGTCGACCCCTTCAGGTGGTTGTTCTGCGGCTGGTAGGTGTACGGGATGAAGGCCCGGAAGCCGCCGGTGCGGTCCTGCACGTCGCGGATCATCCGCAGGTGCTCGATCCGCTCGGCGTTGGTCTCGCCGGTGCCCATCAGCATGGTGGAGGTGGACTCCACGCCCAGGGTGTGGGCGGTCTCCATGATCTCCAGCCAGCGCTCGCCGGACTCCTTGAGCGGCGCGATCGCCTTGCGCGGGCGCTCCGGCAGCAGCTCGGCGCCGGCGCCGGCGAAGGAGTCCAGGCCCGCCCGGTGGATCCGGGTGATCGCCTCCTCGATGGAGACGCCGGAGATCCGCGCCATGTGGTCGACCTCGGACGCGCCCAGCGAGTGGATCACCAGCTGCGGGAAGTCCGCCTTGATCGCCGAGAAGGCGCGCTCGTAGTACTCGACGCCGTAGTCCGGGTGGTGGCCGCCCTGGAACATGATCTGGGTGCCGCCCAGCTCGACGGTCTCGGCGCAGCGGCGCAGGATCTCGTCGAGGTCGCGGGACCAGCCCTTGTCGCTCTTCGGCGGCACGTAGAAGGCGCAGAACTTGCACGCCGTCACGCAGACGTTGGTGTAGTTGATGTTGCGCTCGATGATGTACGTCGCGATGTGCTCGGTGCCCGCGTAGCGGCGGCGGCGCACCGCGTCGGCCGCCGAGCCGAGCGCGTGCAGCGGGGCGGAGCGGTAGAGCTCCAGCGCCTCCTCCGGGCTGATCCGGCCACCGCCGGCCGCCCGGTCGAGCACGGCCTGCAGGTCGGTGCTGGGCGCATCGAGGGTGGTCGCTGCGAGCTCGGACACCTGGCGGCCTTCTCTCTCTCGGGTACTGCACGTGCTACGTGTGCGGCGGGTGCGACCACGCCGTGCCGGGGCACCGGGTCGCATCCGGTTCAGCCTACGCCAGCGCTCTGCGGCGCCCGCGCCAGCCCGCCCACCGCGCCCGCCCGCGCCAGCCATCCACCGCGCCCCGCCCGCTGCGCCCGCCACTGCGGCGGCGGCGTCCCGGACGGCCCCGCCACCGGAGCCGTCCGGGACGGCCCCGCTCAGGCCACCGGCGCCGGCTCCAGCAGCCGGACGGCCACGTCGGGGGCGAAGCCGCTGTCGTGCGCGACCCGCCGGGCGAACTCGGCGACCCCGGCCAGCTGCCGCTCGCCGAGCGAGAAGTCCAGCGCCTCGCTGAAGTACCGCTCCAGCACCCCCGCGTCGAAGGCCTCCCAGCGGGCGGCCTGCTCGGCCACCTCGCGGGCCTCGACCAGCGAGAGGTCCCGGGACTCCAGGAAGGCCCGGTGGACGGCCGCGGTCAGCCCGGGGCGCCGCTCGGCGAAGTCGCGGCGGGCGGCCCAGACGGCGAAGACGAACGGCAGCCCGGTCCACTCCTTCCACATCTCGCCCAGGTCGTGCACGGCCAGGCCCTGTTCGGCCGCCTGCCCCAGGTAGGCACGGAGCGCCGGGTCCCCGATCAGCACGGCCGCGTCGGCCTCGGCCAGCATCGCGTCCAGGTCGGGCGGGCAGCTGAAGTACTCCGGCCGGACCCCTTCGCGCTCCTCCAGCAGCAGCCGGGCGAGCCGGACGGAGGTGCGGCTGGTGGAGCCGAGCGCGACCCGCCGGCCGTCCAGCTCGGCGAGCGGCAGCTTGCTGACGATCACGCAGGACATCACCGGACCGTCGCTGCCCACGGCGATGTCCGGGAGCACCAGCAGTTCGTCCGCGTGCCGCAGGTACTCCACACAGGTGATCGGTCCGATGTCCAGGGAACCGTCGACCAGCTGGTCGCTCAGCTTCTCCGGGGTGTCCTTGGTGAGGTCCAGATCGAGCAGATTGCCGGTCCTGGCCAGCCCCCAGTAGAGGGGGACGCAGTTGAGGAACTGAATATGCCCGACCCGGGGCCGGGCCGGGGTGTTCTCCCGGGGCTCCCGCGTTTCCGCATCCGGTACTGCCACTGCGCCGCTCCCTTGCTGTTCGTGCGCCTCCCCGCAGCGTATGCCCGCCGCCCCGGGAGCCCCGCACCGCCCTTCCGGGGACGCACCGGGATGCCCCGCCGGGGCCCGCACAGAGCGTCACAACGCCCTTGCGACACGCGCTGTCCAGCCCGTAAGTCACCCCTGGTCGTCACAGCAGTCGCATGCTAGCGTTGCCCTCAGTTGCAGTTTGATTCCCCTTGCAGTACTTGAAGCCTGCGGAGCATGTAACCGCAGGCTTTTTGTAGTTTTTCAGCAATATCGAAAAACTCCGGACCCATCCGGAGGCAGGGCGATCAGCGCAGCGGACCGGGTGGCCACACGGTGTGGTCCCCGACACGTCCCTCGCAAGGAGAACGGCATGGCTCAGGGAACCGTCAAGTGGTTCAACGCTGAGAAGGGCTTCGGCTTCATCGCCCAGGATGGCGGCGGCCCCGACGTCTTCGTCCACTACTCCGCCATCAACGCGAGCGGTTTCCGCTCGCTGGAGGAGAACCAGGCGGTCAGCTTCGACGTCACCCAGGGCCCGAAGGGCCCGCAGGCGGAGAACGTCACCGTTATCTGACCATCCTCAATGATGATCTGATCGCTCGGGACCCCACCGGGTCCGCCGACGGCCCGCGGCCGTCACCATGAGCACAAGAGCTGCAGTACCCAAGGGGGCCCGCCGTCCGGTGGGCCCCCTGCCTCGTGCCCGCCCGCCTCGTGCCGCTCCGCGCGTTCCGGGCGCCACCACCGGGGGGCGCCTCCAGCGGGACGCCCCCAGCGGGACGCCGCCGCCGGACCGGCACCACCGGGCACCGCCGTCGGAGCGTCACCGCCAGGACCACCGCCCCCGCGCGGGAACGCCGAAGGGCCCTCCTCCCGTCCCGGGGAGGAGGGCCCTTCGCGGGACCCGTTCGGAGGGGGCGTCAGGCCGTCGCGGGGGTCTGGTTCGCACCCTTGCCCTGGGCCGGGATCACGGCCGGGGCGTCGTCGTAGAGGTCACCGGTGGGGTTGTTGTAGGCGACCAGGTCGAGGGTCTTCTCCCGGGCCGCGACCAGGATCGGCACCAGGGCCTGACCGGCGACGTTGGTCGCGGTGCGCATCATGTCGAGGATCGGGTCGATGGCCAGCAGCAGGCCGACGCCCTCCAGCGGCAGACCCAGGGTGGAGAGGGTCAGCGTCAGCATGACGATCGCACCGGTGAGACCGGCGGTGGCCGCCGAGCCGATCACCGAGACGAAGGCGATCAGCAGGTAGTCCTTGACGCCGAGGTCGATGCCGTACACCTGGGCGACGAAGATCGCGGCCAGCGACGGGTAGATCGCGGCGCAGCCGTCCATCTTGGTGGTGGCGCCGAACGGGACGGCGAACGAGGCGTACTCGCCCGGGACGCCGAGGCGCTCGGTGACCCGGCGGGTGACCGGCAGGGTGCCCACCGAGGAGCGCGAGACGAAGGCCAGCTGGATCGCGGGCCAGGCGCCCTGGAAGAACTTGACCGGGTTGAGGCCGGCGGCGAACTTCAGCAGCAGCGAGTAGACGACGAACATCACCAGCGCGCAACCGACGTAGACGTCCACGGTCAGGGTCGCGAAGGGCTCCAGCAGGTCCCAGCCGTACTTGGCGACGGACTTGCCGATCAGGCCGAGGGTGCCGAGCGGCGAGAGCCGGATGACCCACCAGAGGGCGGTCTGGACCAGTTCCAGCACCGACTCGCTGAGCTTGAGGATCGGCTCGGCCTTGGCACCGAGTTTGATCACGGCGGCACCGGCCACGATCGCCAGGAAGACGATCTGCAGGACCTCGACCTCGGTGAACGCGGTGACGATGTTGGTCGGGAAGATCCCGGTCAGGAAGTCGATCCAGCTGCCGGTGGACTTCGGCGGCTTGAGGCCCTCGGTCTTGAGGTTGGTGCCCTCGCCCGGGTTGGTCAGCAGGCCGAGGCCAAGGCCGATGGCCACCGCGATCAGCGAGGTGATCGCGAACCAGAGCAGGGTGCGGACGGCGAGGCGGGCCGCGTTGGTGACGTTCCGCAGGTTCGCCACGCTCACCAGGATCGCGGTGAACACCAGCGGCGGGACGGCGAGCTTCAGCAGCTGGACGAAGATCCGGCCGATCGTCTCCAGGGTGGTGGCCAGCCAGGAGATGTCGGCCGCGCGGGCCAGGTAGCCGAGGCCGACGCCGAGCACGAGGCCGGCGACGATCTGGACCCAGAACGGGGTCTTGCGGATTCTGGCGAGCACGGACGGCGACGAAGTCGCCTCGGGCGCTGTGGACATGACGGTGCGGCTCCGGGGGAGGCGTTGCTGGTGGTGAGGTGGGGGGTGGGGACGGCGGCACGGCACGCGGGCCGGACGGGAAGGGAACCGGCCCCGGTCAGGGGCGTGCCGCCTGAATACAGCTCATGGCGCGACAACGGCGCGGGCTGTCCACAGCACCGGACAGACGACACGCGCGGGCGGCGCCGGGCAGCGGGCCCGGGCCGAGCGGCGAACGTGCGTCTGAGGTGGTCACGGCCGACACATTAGCAGTAAAGCTTTGAGTTGTTCAAAGTAGTTGTTTGAGTTCCGGGTACGGACCGATTGACCGGTCAACAGTTATACGTATAACTTGGTGGCATCCCCCGCCCGCCGCCCGCCCAGACCGGAGAATCCCGCCCATGGGCTACCTCGCCCTGCTCCGCGCCCCGCACGTCGGCCGTCTCCTCTTCGGCACCCTGCTCGGCCGCCTCCCGGCCGGCATGACCGCCCTGGTGATCGCCCTCGCGCTGCGCGAGGCCCAGGCGCCGTTCAGCCGGATCGGCCTGGCCACCGCCGCGTACGCGATCGCGGCGGCCGTCGGCGGACCGGTGCTCGGCCGGATCGTGGACCGCACCGGGCAGCCGCGGGTGCTGCTGGTCTCCGCGGTGGTCGCCGGCGGCGGCTACGCCCTGCTGGCACTGGCCCCCGGCTCGGCGGTGGCGGCCCCGCTCGGCGCCGCGATCGCGGGCCTGGCCATGCCCCCGCTCGAACCCTGCCTGCGCTCGCTCTGGCCGGACGTCGTCGAGGAGGAGCGGCTCGACACCGCCTACGCCTTCGACTCCGCCTCCCAGCAGATCCTCTACGTCGCCGGCCCGCTCGCGGTGGCCGGCATCGCGGGCGCGGTCAGCGCCGTCGCCGCGCTCTGGGTGGCGGCCGCGCTGGGCCTGATCGGGGCGGCCGTCGTCGCCACCGCCGCGCCGGCCCGGGCCTGGCAGGCCCCGCCGCGCGCGCACTCGGCCGGCCTGCTCGGCCCGCTGCGCTCCCCCGGGCTGGTCCTGCTGCTGGTCGGCCTGGCCGGCGCCGGCTGGGCGGTCGGCGCGCAGAACGTGCTGTTCATCGCCTACGCCGAGGCCCCGGCCGCGGACGGCCTGCCCGGCGGCGCGGGCACCCTGCTGGCCCTGGCGGCGCTCGGCGGACTGCTCGGTGCGCTCGCCTACGGCGCGGTGCAGTGGCGCAGCTCGACGGCCACCCGCACCTGGCTGATGGCGCTCGGCATGGCCGTCAGCTACCTGCCGCTGGTGCTGCTCCCCGGGCCGGCCGCGATGGCCGGGCTCGCCTTCCTCTCCGGGATCGCGCTGGCCCCGTTGCTGGCGGCGGCGTTCGTCCTGGTCGCCGAGCTCGCGCCGGCCGGCACCGTGACGGAGGCGTTCGCCTGGCTGGTCACCCTCTTCGCGACCGGCAACTCGCTCGGCTACGCCGTCTCGGGCCACCTCGCGGAAGGCTCGCTGCGCCCGGTGGCGCTGTGCGCGGCGGGCGGGATCGGCCTGGGCGCCGCCCTGCTGTTCGGCGCCCGCCGCTGGTTCCGGCCGGCCGCCGCGCCGGCCGGGGCGCGGCCGGCGCCGGCCGAACCGATGCCGGTGGGCTGACGCCCGCCGCCTCCCCCGGACGTGGCTGCGCCCCGCTGGGGCGGCCTCGGCCTTCCCGGGTGGAGCCGGCGGCCGCCGGGGCGGTCGGGGTGACGGCGGTCAGCGCGACGCCGGTCCGTCCCTCACCGCCCGTCAGCCCGCCCCGGGGCACGCCGCGAGGCCGCAGGACGGCCTCCCGGGCGCCGGCCGCCCGAACGGCGCACCGCACCCGAACGCGCCTTCAGTCCTGCGCCCCGGGCGGGGCCTCCGTGGTGGAGGAGCGCCGCACCAGCGAGGTGGCGAGCGGCGGCACCGGGGCGACCGCCTCGCCGCGGAGCAGCCCGGCGAGCGCCGCCACCCCGGCCCGGCCCAGCTCCTCACCCGGCAGGTCGACGGTGGTCAGCGGCGGGGCGAGCAGCGCGGCCACCGGGACGTTGTCGATGCCGATCACCGAGAGGTCGGCGGGCACCCGCAGCCCGCGCTCGGCGGCGGCCTGGTAGACGCCGGAGGCGACCACGTCGTCGTCGCAGATCACCGCGTGTGGCCGGTCCGGGCGGGCGAGCAGCCGGTGGGCGGCCTCGCGGGCGGCCGGCTGGCCCTCGTTCAGACTGACGCCGAGCTCGACCACGTCCAGGCCGAGCCGGCGGACCGTCTCCTCGAAGGCGGCCTGGCGGACCCGGAAGGTGTACGCGGCATGGGTGGAACGCAGCCGGCCGATCCGGCGGTGGCCGAGCCCGGCGAGGTGTTCGACGGCGGCCCGCATGCCGCCGGCCACGTCCAGCTCGACGGTCGGCCGGGCCCGGTCGGTGCCCGGGTCGGCGTCCAGGAAGACGACGGGGGTGTCGGCGGGCAGCTCACCGAGCTGGCTGTCGTCGGGGGAGCAGATCAGCAGGCCGTCGAAGCGGCTGGTGGTGGCGGCCTCGGCGAGCGTGGCGCTCCCCCAGCCGGAGCTGACCACCACGGCCAGGCCGTGCCTGCCGGCCTCCTCGTGGACGCCCTCCAGGACCCGGCCGAAGAACGGGCCGAGGATGTTCGGCACGGCCAGCAGGATCATCCCGCTGCGGCCCAGCCGCAGCTGACGGCCGGCCGCCTGCGGGCGGTAGCCGAGGCTGCGGGCGGCCTCGCGGACCCGCTCGCGGGTGGCGTCGGAGACCCGGCGGCCGGCCTCGGAGCCGGAGAACACCAGGGAGACGGTGGCCTGCGAGACCCCGGCGAGCCGGGCGACGTCCCGGCCGGTGGGGCGGCGGACCGGGGCCGGCCAGGTCCCGGCCGCGGGCCCGCCGGCCCGCCCCGCCCCGGCGCCGGGCGGTGCGGGCACGCCCGGTGCGGCGCCGTCCGGCGCGGCGTTCTCCGGCACGGCGGCGCGGGTCAGTTCTGCGGAGCCGAGGCGGCGGAGCCGGGGGCGGCCTGCTGGGCGGCCGCGGCGCGGGCGGCCTCGTCCGCGGCGTCCTCCTCGGCGTTCTGCGCGGCGATCCTGGAGGCGGTCCGGGACCGGATGCCGTCCACCTTGCCGGAGATCTCGGCCGACATCTCGTCGCGCTGGCGGCTCAGCAGCGCGTAGCTCAGCGGGGCCGAGGCGATCGCGGCCAGCAGGAAGAGGAAGACCACGCCCGCCTCGCCGGAGACCGGGATGATCTGGAAGTGTCCGAGGAGCAGCGCGACCAGCAGGCAGCCGAGGAAGATGGAGACCCGCATCGAGGTGTACCGGAGCGTGGCGTGCGACTTCTTGCTCACATTGCTGCCCACCGGGGACACATCCTTCACTGCGCTGGGAACCGGGCCGGTCTCCCAGTGAAGCATGCCCGACGCGCCCGGCGGGGAACGGGTCCCGCCGGGCACCGCTCCGCCGGGCGCGCGATCAGCGCAGGTCGAGCCACATGATGACGTCGTCGCGGTCGTCGCCCGGCGCGACCCGGATGGTGGCGGGCACCCGGCCGACCTCGACGTAGCCGCTGCGGGCGTAGAACGACTCCAGACCCAGCCCGCCCCGCACCTGGAGCTTCAGCCCGTCCAGGCCCCAGCCGCGCGCGGTCCGCTCGGCCTCGGCCATCAGCGCCGCACCGTGGCCGCGTCCTTGGAGCTCGGGGTGGACCATGACCTTGGCCACCAGCCGCCAGTGGTCCATGGGCCCGAACCGCATCGACTCGAAGACCAGCAGCGCGGCCAGCCTGCCCGTCGCGGTCTCCCGGGCGATCAGCAGCCGGTCCGGCCCGGCCGGCGCCACCCCGGCGAACTGCGCCTCCCCGGCGGCCCCGACCTCCTCCTCGGTCACCTGGTGGACGAAGCCGACGGCCCCGCCGGCGTTGCTGGCGGCGGTCCACAGGCCGGTGATCTCCGCACGCAGGGCGGGGTCGAGTTCCGGGTCGAGGGTGAAGGTGAGCGTCATGGTCCCGGAGCCTAGCCGCCCCTTACGACAGCCCCTTACGACAGCCCCCACGGCAGGACGGCCGTGCCTCAGGGCAGGGCCGGGGCGGTCCGCTCCGGGCCCCCGGACCGCAGCGCCAGGCAGAGCAGCACCGCGACCGCGCAGAGCCCGCCCGCCGCGTACCAGGCGAGGTCGTAGTCGCCGAGCGCGTCCCGGGCGAAGCCGGCCAGACCGGCCACCACGGCGGCGCCGATCTGGTGGCAGGCTAGCGCCCAGCCGAAGACGATCGGCGCGTCCTCCCCGAAGTGGTGGCGGCAGAGCGCGACGGTCGGCGGCACGGTGGCCACCCAGTCCAGTCCGTAGAAGATGACGAACGCCAGGATCGGCGGCTCCAGCGACCCCGCGAACAGCTGCGGCAGCACCAGCAGCGAGAGCCCGCGCAGACCGTAGTAGACGATCAGCAGCCGCCCGGCGTCGAAGCGGTCGGTGAACCAGCCGCTGGCGACGGTGCCGATCACGTCGAACACGCCGACCAGCGCGAGCAGCCCCGCCGCCGTGGTGACCGGCAGGCCGTGGTCGTGGGCGGCCGGGATGAAGTGGGTGCCGACCAGCCCGGCGGTGGTCGCGCCGCAGATCGCGAAGGAGCCGGCCAGCAGCCAGAACGCCCGGGTGCGGGCGGCCTGCCGGAGCACCCGCAGCGAGCGGGCCAGCGCCCCGCCGCCGCCGGCCGGGGCGGGCGGCGGTTCGGTGGCGCCGTACGGGAGCAGGCCCAGGTCGGCGGGCCGTTCGCGCATCATCAGGAGCACCGGGACGGCCACCGCGCTGGCCGCCAGCGAGACCACGACCACCGCCGAGCGCCAGCCGTGCTGCTCGACCAGCCAGGCGCCGAGCGGCAGGAAGACGAGGTTGCCCGCCGCGCCGGCGGCCGTCAGCACTCCGGTGACCAGCCCCTGCCGGGCCCGGAACCAGCGCCCGGTGATGGTGGTGGCGAACGCGCCGGCCATCGAGCCGCTGCCGAGGCCGACCAGGACGCCCCAGCAGAGCACCAGTTGCCAGGGCTCGCGCATCAGCAGGGTGAGTCCGGCGCCGACCGAGATCGTCAGCAGCGCGCAGACCACCACCAGCCGCACGCCGAACCGGTCCATCAGGGCGGCGGCGAACGGCGCGGTGAGGCCGTAGAGGGTCAGGTTGACCGAGCTGGCGCTGGATATCGTGCCCATCGACCAGCCGAACTCGGTGTGCAGCGGGTCCATCATCAGACCGGGCGTGGACCGGAAGCCGGCCGAGCCGAGCAGCACCAGCAGGGAGACGCCGGCCACCACCCAGGCGTAGTGCAGCCGGGGCGTGCGAGCGGGCGCGGGAAGCACATCGGCGGCGTCGGCGGGACAGGCGGCGTCGGCGGGGCCGGTGGGGCAGGTGGGGTCGGCGGAGCAGGTGGGAGCAGCGGGGCCGGTGGGGGCGGCGGTCTCGTTCACCCGGCCGAGTCTTCCCACGGCGCGGGCGGACGACGAGGGGCGGGGCTGCCAGCTTCCGCCGGAATCGGGCCAACCGGGGGCGGGAACCGGCCGACCGGAAGCGGCGGTTCGGCGGGCGGGCCGGGTGGCCGAAAGGGATCGCCCCCGACGGGCGGATCGGATGGCGGCGGGCCGCACGCGCCCCGAGCACGGCACGGCCGGCCGCCATCCAACCTCGGCACACGGGCCCTGAAGCCGTGCCGATCCCTCCGCACTCGCCGAGGAGCCAGCGCACGACCGGTCCACGGCCCCCCTGCTGACGTGGTCCCCCTGGACAGCAGCACCGCAGCGGCGTTCGGGTGTTCCCTCGGCGTCCCCTCGCGACGGAGCGCTGCACCCAAGAGTGATCAGTCGGATACGTCACGTCAATGGGTAGTCGGAAATTCGGAATGGTTGCGTCAGCTTTCGGCCCGACGACGGGTCAGGGCTGCGCCAGCGCCACCCAGTCCACGGCCGCGAGCGGGTCCGCGGGCCGGGCGTCCGGGCTGATCTCGCACCAGACCCGCTTGCCGGTGCCGTCGGGGTACCAGCCCCAGCGGTCGCAGAGCAGTTCCACCAGTTCCAGGCCGCGCCCGTTGGTGGCGTCGACGTCCGCGCCCGCGTGCCGGGGGGCGGGGGCGACCTCACTGGCGTCGGCGACCTCGACCCGCAGCGGGCCGACCGTCGCCGCCTCGCGCACGCCCTCGTTCCCGGGGCCGCCCGGGGAGGCGGCGGGAGCGTCGCCCCGGTGGTCGCCCAGCGGGAAGCAGAGCCGCAGCACGGCCGGACGGCCGGTGTGCACCACGGCGTTGGTGACCAGTTCGGAGACCACCAGGACCACCGCCTCGGCGATCGGCGCATCCGGGTCCACCCCGTGGTTGAGCAGCCGCGAGCGGGCCCACCGGCGGGCCCGGCCGACCTCGGCGGGGTCCGCCCGCACCGCAAGCTGTACCTGAAGAACCTGCACCGCTCCACCACCCGCACTCGCAGTTCGGCCACCGTCTCGGCCGGGCCCCGGTCGCCCGTCCGCCCGGGCGCGCACCGGGCCCGCCGTCCGCCGGGGCGCCGCCCAGCGGGTGACCGCACGTCGCACCCGCCGCGGCGCGCCCGCGCCACGTCGTCCGTCGCGCACCGGCCGCGACACGAATACGCCTCAGGATGGTTCGGCGGGCGGGCGGCAGCAAGCGCTTCGGGCATATTCCAGCGATCGGGGGACAGGGCAGGGCATACTGTCCCGTTCACTCTGGCGAGCCCCGGACCGGCGACCGCCCGGCCCGGGCCGCGACGCAGAGGCGAACCTACCGCCGTCCGCCCCTCGCACCGCACCCGCCACTCGCGAACCACCCGTGCGACATATGTCCAGCCACCTTCGAACAGGGCGGTCGCGGGACCGGCCGCAGATCCCACGATCCGACCATCCGAAGCCCCGGCCTCCTGTTCTTCACCGAATCCACCCGCCGTCCGAACCGCCCGGGTTACCGTGGGACGCGTCAGCGGCCGGTCCGGCAGGAGGGTGGTGACCGGTGGCCAGCACCGACGGCGCCCCGCGCCGGGACGAACAGCTGCAGCGGCGCCTGGCCCGCGGCGAGGAGACCGCCCTCGGCGAGCTCTACGACCAACTCGCCCCGATGGTCCACGGGTTGGCGGGCCGGATACTGGCCGACCAGACCGCGGCGGCACAGCTCACCCGGGAGATATTCGCCCACGTCTGGGAGCACCCCGAGGCCTTCGACCCGGCCCGCGGCTCGCTCCGCTCCTGGCTCGGCGCGCTGACCCACCGCCGCGCGGTGGACCGGCTGCGGGCCCGCCGCGCCGCGGAGGCGGGCCCCGCCGGGGAAGCGGAGGACGAGATCCGCGCGGTGGCCACCGCCGCCCGGGTCCAGTACGTGGTCGCCGCCCTGCCGCAACCGCTGCGTGAGACCATCGCGGAGTCGTACTACGACGGCCGCACCTACCAGGAGACGGCCCGTCGGCTGGGGATCAGCGAACAGGCCGCCAAGGAGCGGATGCGGCAGGGTCTGGAACTGCTCGCCACCGCACTGGAACGGGAACGCGCCCGGCACCGGGGCCCCGCCCCGGCCGGCCCCGAACGGGCGGACCCCGAACGGCAGGACCGGGAGCGGGCGGTCGCCGAACGGGTGGACGCGGAGCGGGCGGACGGGGAGCGGGCGGACGGGGAGCGGGCGGACGGGGAGCGCGGGCGGTGGACGGAGGGCGGGGGGACGTGACGATCACCGACGAGCAGCACGAGGCCCTGCGCTCGCTGCTCGGCGCCTGGGCGCTCGGCGCCGTCCCGCCCCGGGAGGCCGCCGTCTTCGAGGCCCACCTGGCCGGCTGCCCGCAGTGCGCCGACGAGGCCGAGCGGCTGCGCGAGGCGGCCGGCTGGCTCTCCGTCGAGGAGCCGCTGGACCAGCCCGCCGCGCTGCGCCAGCAGGTGCTCGACTGGTGCCTGGCCCGCCGCCCGGCCGACCTGCCGGTCCCGGCGTGGGGGCTGCCGTACGCCGCCGAGACCGCCAAGTTCGACGCCCTGCTGCGCGACCTCGGCCCGGAGGAGTGGCAGGAGGTCGCCGAACTGCCCTGGCACGGCGGCACCGAGTACCTGCGCCCGGCCGAGGTCCTCTGCCACCTCGCCGCCGTGGACGGCTACGTGGCCGTCGCCCTCGGCCTGCCCGACCCCGTCCCGGGCGGATCCGGCCCCGGCCCCGGCGGCAGCGGCACGGCTCCCGGCGGCGCCGGAGCGGCGGCCGGGCGCCGCGTCCCGCCGCAGGAGGCCGTCCTCCCGCCGGTCCCCCGGGTGCCCCCGCAGGCCGGCCGGCCCTGGGACACCATCGCCGACCGCACCGCCCGGCTCACCGCCGAGCAGGCCGGCCAGCCGCCGCAGCGGGTCCGCGCCCGGTGGCGCCGGCACTGCCACCGGCTGGTCCGTTCGGCCGCACTCGCCCCGCAGGGCAACACCCCGGTGGACTTCGGCTTCGTGACCGTCCCGCTCCGGGACGCCTTCGTCGACCGGGCCTTCGAGTGCTACGTGCACGGCGAGGACGTCGCCCGCGCGGTCGCCTACCCCTACGACCCGCCGGCCCCGCAGCACCTGCGGCAGATGATCGACCTCGCCGTGCGGATGCTGCCGCTGGCCCTGGCCGGGCAGCGGGCGGCCCGCCCCGAACTCGCCGGGGCGCCCGCCGGCACCCCCGGGCCCGCCGACGGGAGGGCGGCCGGGCGCCGGATCCGGCTGGTGATCGACGGCCCGGCGTCCGGCGAGTGGCTGATACCGCTGGACGGCCCGGACGCGGGACCGCCCGGCGGCGAGCCGGTGGCGGCGATGGTGCTGGACGGGCTGGAGTTCTGCCAGCTGACCGCCGCGCACCGCGACCCGGACCGGCTGCCGGTCGGCGAGCACGGCGACCGGGCCGCGATCCGCGAGGTGCTGCACGCGGCGCCGCTGCTGTCCCGGCCGTAGCCGCCGGCGGCGGCGCCGGGCGGGCGCGTCAGGCGAAGACGACCGTCCGGGTGCCGTTCAGCAGCACCCGGTGCTCGCTGTGCCACTTCACCGCGCGGGCCAGCGCCTGGCACTCGACGTCCCGGCCGAGCGCGACCAGCTGGTCCGGCGTGACGTCGTGGGTCACCCGGGCCACCTCCTGCTCGATGATCGGGCCCTCGTCGAGGGCGGCGGTGACGTAGTGCGCGGTGGCGCCGATCAGCTTCACGCCCCGGGTGTGCGCCTGGTGGTACGGCTTGGCGCCCTTGAAGCTCGGCAGGAACGAGTGGTGGATGTTGATCACCTTGCCGGAGAGCGCGGTGCACAGCCGGTCCGACAGCACCTGCATGTAGCGGGCCAGCACGACCAGCTCCACCTTCTCCTCGGCGACCAGGTCCAGCAGCCGCTGCTCGGCCTCGGCCTTGGTGTCGCGGGTCACCGGGATGTGGTGGAACGGGATCCCGTAGCCCTCGGTGAGATCGCGGAAATCGGTGTGGTTGGAGACCACCGCGGCGATCTCCACCGGCAGCGCGCCGATCCGGGTGCGGAACAGCAGGTCGTTCAGGCAGTGCCCGAACTTGCTGACCATGAGGACGATCCGCAGCTTCTCGTCGCTCGGGTGGATCTGCCAGTCCATCCCGAACGAGGCGCCGATCGCGGCGAAGCTCGCCCGCAGCTTGTCGAGGGTCACCGGCTCGGCGGCGGAGAAGTGCACCCGCATGAAGAACAGACCGCTGTCCCCGTCACCGAACTGCTGGCTGTCGATGATGTTGCACCCGGTCATGAAGAGGTAGCTGGAGACCGCGTGCACGATGCCCTGCTTGTCGGGGCAGGACAGCGTGAGGACGTACTGGGCGCTGGCCGGCTGCTGTTCCACGGTGGTGGTATCCCGTCCTGAGCTCGTGCGGATGTGGACGCTCCAGCGTGTCACACTCCCGCAGGCCCCCCTCCGGCTGCCCGCACTGCGGGACGGACCGCCCCGGACCAGGGCGGCGGTCCGTTCAGACCTGGGTCAGGATCCGCAGCACGTCCAGCGAGCGCGGCGGGACGTCCGGGTCCTCGCCGTCGTTGGCGGCCAGCCTGACGTGCGCCTCGCGGGCCGCCCGGACCGCCTCCGGCCAGCCGTGGTGCTCCAGGTAGGCGGAGGCCGGGGCGTCCGCGCCGACCTCGTGCAGGATCCGCACCACCCGCAGCACCGCGACGTCCACCAGGGTCGCCTCGGCGGAGTCCCGGAAGATCGTGCCGACGTACTTCTCGGCCGACCAGCGGTCCAGCCAGGTGTCCTCGACCAGGCGGTAGACGGCGTCGGTGACGTCGCCGTACCCCTCGCGGCCGGCCAGCCAGGCGTCCCGCTGGAACCCGGGGTCGGAGAGCATGTGCAGCGCCGAGCGGAGCCGGGCCCGCCAGCGCCACCAGGGCAGGTCGTTGAGCGGCATGCCGCCCATCGTGCTGGAGCGGTGGCCCGGACGAGAAGGGTTTCGGGCAGACCGATACGAAGATTCTGTGCTGGCGGACATGGGAATCGATCGTACGTTCCCCCACCGTTCGTGCTCCACTCCCGATCTACACGCGTCCCCACCCGGAGTTCCACCCCCGTTTGCCGGCCGTTGGCTGGACGGTCCTCTCGGCTTGCGACACCGGGGATTGGCTGGAACCGGTGCGCAGCACAGCGCCCAGGGAGGGAAAGACCGATGACCAGCCGTAGGGGCTCGTCCCAGGCCATGCACCCGATCGCGGGACGGCGCCGCCGGCGCCCGATCGCTGCCGTCGCGACCGCCGCGGCGGTGCTCCCAACCCTCTTCTCGGCCTCCGCGTGCGGCGGACCGGCCGATGCCGCCACCGGCAGCGGCGACCTCACCGTCATGACCTGGGCACCGTCCGACACCGGATCGGCCGACCGCCCCGGGATGACGGCCCTGGCCGAGGCGATCGGCCGGGACGTCAACGTCAAGGGCGGCCTGCACGGCCGCCGGCTGCGGGTGATCACCTGCAACGAGCACAACACCTCCGACGGCGCCAAGGCCTGCGCGCAGCAGGCGGTGGACGCCAAGGCGGTCGCGGTGCTGGGCTCCTACAGCCAGTACGGCGACGACTTCATGCCCGCCCTGGAACGGGCCGGCATCCCGCTGATCGGCGGCTACGGCCTGTCCCAGCCGGAGTTCAGCAGCCCGCTGTCCTACCCGGTGGGCGGCGGCCTGCCGGCCCTGATCGGCGGCAGCGGCCGGCAGCTGGTGGAGGCCGGCTGCAAGGCGGTCTCGCTGATCCGCCCGGACACCCCGGCCGGCGACAACCTGCTCGGCTACCTGGGCAACGCGCTCAAGCCGGCCGGGATCAAGCTGCTGGACGTCAAGGCGCCGGAGAAGTCCAACGACTACTCCCCCGAGGTCCGCAAGGCGATCGGCGGTGACCAGCCGGGCAACTGCGTCACCAGCGCGCTGGGCTCGGAGCCGACCGGCAACCTGCTCGACGCCTTCCGCCGGACCGGCGCGAAGAACACCCGGATCGCCTCGGTGATCGGCAGCGTCCAGCAGTCGGTGGTCGACTCCACCGGCGGGGACAACGGCCCGCTCGCGGGAGCCTTCGTGACCGGCTGGTACCCGCCGGAGTCGGCCAAGATCTGGGACGGCCTGCGCGCGGTGATCCGCGCCGACACGGCCGGGCGGACCATCGACGCCGCCGACCCCGGGGTGCAGACCACCTGGGTGGCCTACGAGGTGTTCCGCCAGGTCGCCGACCGGCTGGCCGCGGCCGGGCGCCAGATCAGCAGCAAGACGATCACCGGGCTGCTGGACAGCGGCGAGCAGATCGACGTCGGGCTCACCCCGCCGCTGAACTGGGCGACCACCAACATGCTGCCGTCCACCGAGTCGCCCCGGCTGGTGAACACCTGGGTCACCTACCAGGTGGTCAAGGGCGGGCAGCTGACCCTGCAGCGGCCGGGCTTCGTGGACGTGCGCTGGGTGCTCACCGGCGGCAAGCCGCCGGCCTGATCCGGCGCTCCGCCCCCGCGGTTCCCGGGGCCCGGCCGTCCGGCGGCCGGGCCCTTCGCCGCGCCCCGGTGTCCTGCGGCCGGGGTCGGCGGCCGGTACCGGGGTGCGGTTCCGGGGTGCGGTTCCGGAGTGCGGTACCGGTGCGGTCGGATCAGAGGTCGCCGTCGGTGCGGGTGGGCAGGCCGGTCTGGCCGGCGACGGTGTTCCACAGCCCGGCCGCCTGCTTCTTGGCCGTGGTGGCGGTGCCGCTCGCGGCGACGGCGTTCTTGTAGTGCTGGTTGTCGTTCTTCTTCGGGTCGCAGCCGGCCTGGGCGTCGCCGGCCCAGGCCGCGTACTCGTCGTCGGCGGTCGCCGAGGCCGTCCACGCCGCGTTCAGCTGCTCGACCAGCTGCGGACCGCCGGGCAGCTTGTCCGTCTTCAGCCCGGCCAGCTTGCTCTGCAGCTCCCGGCGCTGCCCGGCCGCGGCGGTCAGCGCCTGCTGCGACTCCGGCAGCTTGTCGCACTTCTGCACCGAGGCGACCGCGCCGATCACGGCCTGCCGGCTGTCGTTGGCGGTGCCGAGCAGGTCGGAGAGCGCCTGGGCCTGCGCCTTGACCTCCGGGTTGACCGAGGCGGTCGTCGGGCCGGCGCTCTGGACGGTGGCGGCGACCGTGCCGCTGTCGGTGACCGGGGGAACGGCCTTCTTCTCCGTGCCGGACGTGTCGTCGTTGCCGTTCAGCAGCACCGCGACCAGGACGGCCGCCGCCACGCCACCGGCCACCACACCGCCGATGAGCAGCTTGGACGAGGAACGGCCGCCGCGGCCGCCGTCCCGCCCGGCCGGGGCCTCGCCCGGGTGGCCCGGCGCGGGCCGGTCGGCGTACCCCGGCTGCGCGGGCGGGTAGCCGCCCGCCGCCTGCGGGTCCGCGCCCGGGTACGGCGGCAGGTACTGGGTCGCCTGGGCCGGGTCGGCGGGGTGGCCCGGCTGCGGGGCACCGCCCCAGGACGGCTGCGGGCCGGCCGGCTGGACCGGCATGGCCTGGGTCGGCAGCGCGCTGTCGCCGAGGTACTCCGGCTGCCCGGACGGCTGTCCCGGGTACGGCCCGGCCGGCGGCTGGGCGTGCGGCGGCTGGACGTGCGGCGGCGGACCGGCGTGCTGCCCCGGCTGCGGGCCGTACGCCGGCGGCGGGCCCGGCGGAACGGGCCTGCCCTGCTGCCCGGGCTGCCCGCCCGGCTGCTGCGGCTGCTGGCCCGGCTGCTGTCCGGGCTCCGGGCGGAACAGGTCGTCCAGGTTGAAGTCACCCGAGTTGGGATACGAGCGGCGCTGGCTCAACGCGATTCCTCACCTGTGCACGACCGCGCGCTGACGGCGGACCACATCTCGTCGGTTCTTGGGGGCATCACAGTTCCTTGGACGTCGCGCCCACGCTACCGGTTCACCGAACCGGCCGACCACGTGGGCGGTCCATCCCTCACCGACCCTGCACGCTCCCCGCCGTCCTCCTCGACGGGCCCGGCTCAGGCCGCCTCCGCCTCCGCCCGGGCCTGGAACTCGCGCACCACCCGCTGCTCCCGGAAGGGCTCCAGACGGCGCCGGAACTCGTCCAGGTACTCCACGCCCCGGTTGGAGCGCAGCCCGCTCAGCAGCCGGACCGCCTGCGCCCCGGTCTCGCAGGCCCGCTCGACGTCCCGCTGCTGGAGCTGCGCCGTGGCCAGCAGCACGAGGTCCACCGCGCGGCGCCGCACCCGGGTCGGCGGGTGCAGGTCGAGCGCCCGGCGGGCGTAGTGCTCGGCCGGGCCGGCCTGTTCGAGGTCCCGGTGACAGTGGGCCAGTTCGTCGGCGAGGTAGGCGTCGTCGAAGTGGACGATCCAGTCGGGGTCGTCCTCCGGGCGGCGCTTCTCCATCATCTCCAGCGCCTTGGCGGCCACCGCCTCGCAGGCCTTGGCGTCGCCGAGCAGGGCGTGCCCGCGCGCCTCGGCCGCGTAGAACATCGCCATCGCGGTCGGGGTGGCCACCGACCGGGCGCCCTCCTGGGCGGCCCGGGCGAGCTGGGCGATCTCCCGCGGATTGCCCAGGGTCGCCGCCAGATGGCTCATCGAGGCCGCCAGCACGTACCCGCCGTACCCCCGGTCGTCGGCGGCCTGGGCCAGCCGGAGCGCCTGGATGTAGTAGCGCTGGGCCAGGCCCGGCTGGCCGGTGTCCACCGCCATGTAGCCCGCCAGCTCGGTCAACCGCGCGACCGCGGCGAAGAGCTGACGCCCGGTCTCGTCCCGGTAGGAGCCGCCGAGCAGTCCGGAGACCACGCTGTTGAGGTAGTGCACCACCACCGGGCGGACGTGCCCGCTGCCGAACCGGTGGTCCAGGTCGACCAGCATCGCGGTGGTCGCCTTGACGGCCGCGACGTCGGTCGGGCCGACCCTGGTCCCGCCGGTGCGGGCCACCACCGGGTCGGGCGGGGTGATCAGCCAGTCCCGGCTGGGCTCGACCAGGGCGGAGGCCGCCACCGTCGCCCCGGTCAGGAAGTCCCGGCGGCCGACGTCGCTGCGCCACAGCTCGCAGACCTGCTCCAGCGCCGCGCCCAGCGTCGGCGCGAACTGCAGGCCGATGCCGGAGCTGAGGTTCTTGCCGTCGGCCATGCCGATCTCCTCGACCGACACGCTGCGCCCCAGCTTGCGCCCGAGCGCCTCGGCGATCACCGCCGGCGCCTGCCCGCGTGGCTGCTGCCCGCGGAGCCAGCGCGCGACGGAGGTCTTGTCGTACCGCAGGTCCAGACCGTGTTCGGCACCGCAGAGGTTGACTCTCCGTGCCAGACCGGCGTTGGAGCAGCTGGCCTCCTGGATCAGCTGCTGGAGACGCTCGTTGGGCTGTCGTGCGACAAGTGGTCTCGCGGCCATTGGGCTTCGCCTCCCCACACCCTCCGGTCCCGGCCGGCGGGCGACGCTTTCTGCTGATCTCTGTTGCCGAGTTGCCGACTGTCCGACCGTTCAAGGAAACTGACACCAGGTTAGCGATCAGCAACGCCAGCGGGATACCCACGGTGACGATGCCGACCCCCCACGCGCCCGCCCAAATGCTCCTGTGCGCCCCCACTGCGCCCACCCCGCCTTCCCCCGGCGCGCTCCCGCCCGGTCCGCCTCACCGGTTCGGGTGAACAGCCCCTACCTGGCGCAACGACCGGGCCCCGGCCGTAACCAGGCTCACGGACGGTAGTTGAGCAGTCCGTGGGGGGACCTCGGCGATCTCCCCGCCCCGGGACGTGACGCGCCGTCGTCCGCCGCCCGACGGGCCCGGCCCGCGGCGGTGCGCCGACCGCCCCGGACCGCACCGCCGGACTGCCGCCCTGCGCCGATCGGGTGAGGGCGCGCGCTGCGCGAGACCCCGCGCGCGAGTGACGGGCCTTGTCTCCCACCGGAGACGGGGCCCGTCATACGCATGTGCGGATAAGGCTTCGGTGTACCCGCTGGCCAGCGGTGAAAGCCCCTCGTACGAGTGACAGCACTCAAGGATTGCCTTGATCGTCCGAGTGGGAGAACTTCCAGCGAGAGGGGCCGCCGGACGGGGCGCTCGGTCGGGGAAGCCGGGCGAGGCGGACGGGAGGGACGGAGGGGAGACCGGAGGGGAACGGAGGGGACGGGAGGGACGGGGCGGGGCCGCGGTACCGGCCGGGTTCGGGGAGGCCGGTGCCGCGGAGAGCGGGAGGGAACGGGAGGGGCCGGACGGAGCCGGGAGCGCGGGGAGCGCCCGGCCCCGTCCGGCGTTGCGCGGCCGTCGGACGGCCGCTACCCGCTCAGGTCTGCGCGACGAAGACGTGCGCGGCGATCTCCCTGCCCAGCTCGGCCGCGTTCTCGCCGCTGCCCACCAGCACCCCGCCGACCCCGGCGCTCACCCGCACCGTCGACCCCGGCCGGACCCCGGCCCGCCGCAGCGTGCGCATCAGCTCCCCGTCGGTCTGGATCGGCTCGCCGATCCGGCGGACCACCACGTCGGCGCCGTCCGCGCCCGGCAGCACGGCGTCCAGCGGGACGAGCCCGGCGTCGAAGCCCTCGCCCTCGGCCTTGGCGTCGCCCAGCTCGTCCAGCCCCGGGATCGGGTTGCCGTACGGGGACTGGGTGGGGTGGCCGAGCATGGCGAGCACCTTGCGCTCGACCGTCTCGCTCATCACGTGCTCCCAGCGGCAGGCCTCCTCGTGCACCTGCTCCCACTCCAGGCCGATCACGTCGACCAGCAGGCACTCGGCGATGCGGTGCTTGCGCATCACCCGCACCGCGAGCCGGCGCCCCTCCTCGGTCAGCTCCAGGTGCCGGTCGCCCGCGACGCGCAGCAGTCCGTCGCGCTCCATCCGGCCGACCGTCTGGCTGACCGTGGGACCGCTCTGCTCCAGGCGCTCGGCGATCCGGGCGCGCATCGGGGTGATGCCCTCCTCCTCCAGCTCCAGGATGGTGCGAAGGTACATCTCAGTGGTGTCGATCAGCCCAGACATCGCCGCTGGCTCCGTTCTTCGGTGTCCTCATCGCCAATTCTGACCTACCGCACCGACTGCCGGGCCCGCCCCGGGGCGGCGGGGGCGGCTTTTCGCGACTGTTGACAGCGGCGCCGGTGAGGCAGCACGGTGCTGGCCGGAGCTTTCTCCCCCGCGGCCCGGACCACCACGGCCCGCCCCCACCCGGCCGGAGTCCCCCACCGGCAGAGAGCGAAGGCAACTGATGAGCGAGCTGGTCGGCCGGTACTTCGACGCCGCGATCGCGCACCTCCAGCGGGTCCGCACCGAGGAGGCGGAGAACATCGAGGCCGCCGCCGCCCTGCTGGCCGAGGCGGTCACCGAGGGGCGCCGGATCTTCGCCTTCGGCGCCGGCCACTCCTCGCTGGCCGCCCAGGACGTCGTCTACCGGGCCGGCGGACTGGTTCCGGTGAACCTGCTGGAGGTCCCCGGGATGGCCGGGGTCACGGTGATGCCGGCGCCGCTGTCCAGCGCGCTGGAGCGGGTCTCCGGGCTGGCCACCGCCGCCCTGGACCACACCCCCGCCACCAGCGGTGACCTGCTGTTCCTCATCTCGCTCTCCGGCCGCCAGGTGATGCCGGTCGAGCTGGCCCAGCACGCCCGGGGCCGGGGGCTGAAGGTGATCGGGCTGACCTCGCTCGCCTACCCCGGCGAGATCGCCTCCGCCCACCCGTCCGGCACCTATCTCAAGGACCACTGCGACGTCGTCCTGGACAACAAGATCGCGGTCGGCGACGGCGAGCTGACCCACCCCGGTGCCGAGACCACCTTCGGCCCCGTCTCCACCATCGTGACCAGCGCCTTGATGCAGGCCGTGGTCGCCTCCGCGGTGGACCGCCTGGCCGACGCCGCACTCGCGGGCACCGGCGCCACCCCGCCGCTGTTCCGCTCCGGCAACGTGCCGGGCGGTACCGAGTGGAACGCCAAGCAGATGGCCGATAACGCGGAGCGGATCTTCTACACCTTCTGACCGCCCTCCGTCCGCGTCCGGCCGTTCGCCGTAGGGCGGCGCAGCCGTCGGCACCAGCCCGGCTACGCCGAACGGCCGACCGGTCTGGACACCCGGCCCGGCGGCGGTCCGGAGCACGTCCGCGGCGCGCGCCCCGGCACCGGGCCGCGCGCCGCCACCCCAGCCCCACCGGAACCGGCCTCATCACCCGCCCGAGGCGTACCGGTCCCCCCGCCGGGGCAGGTACCGCCGGGGCGGTGGAGCTGCGAGCGGGGGACGGGATGACGTCGGGCACGGGCGGGGCGGACCGGGTGGTGCGGGAGCGCGAGCTGTTGCCGGAGCTCTTCTGGGCGGCCGACTCGGCCTCCCAGCAGGGGCAGACCAGGGCGGTGCGGCTCTCCGCCGCCGAGCTGGTGCTGCTGGTCGCGGCCGCGACGGCGGGCTCCGCCGACGGCACGGTGTGGGCCTGGCTTGCCGCCGTCGCCTACCTCGGCGCGATCGCCCTCTCCGCGGTGATCAGCCGGCAGAACCCGCAGGGCCTCTGGTACGAGGGCCGGGCCGCCGCCGAGTCGGTGAAGACGCTCGCCTGGAAGTTCGCCGTCCGGGCGGACGCCGTCCAGCCGCCCCCGCGCCCGCTGCCGGACGCCGAGGGCCTGTACGGCCTCCAGCTCGGCCGGGTGCTGCACGCCTTCCGGGGCAGCCGCGCGGTCGGCCCCGGCCTGGCCGGCCGGTCGCCCGAGAGCCAGATCACCCCGGCGATGCGCGGTCTGCGCGGCCGGCCGCTCGCCGTCCGCCGGGACGTCTACCTGCGCGAGCGGATCCAGGTGCAGCAGGACTGGTACCGGTCGAAGTCGCGCCACTGCGCCCGCGCCGGTCTCTGGACCGGCGTGGCCGGAGTGGCGCTGCCGTTGCTCGGTCTGGTGCTCGCGGTGCTGCGGGCGATGGGCGGGTTCACCTTCGACGCGCTCGGCACCGTCTCCGCGGTGGCCGCCTCGGTCACCGCCTGGGCCCAGCTGCGCCAGTACCGCCCGCTCGCCGCCGCCTACGGCCTGGCCGCCGACGAACTGGCCCAGATCCGCGCCCAGCTGGCCCGGCTGGACGTCGGTTCCCCGGACGCCGAGGAGCTCTGGGCCCGCCTCGCCCGCGACGCCGAGGACGCCGTCTCCCGCGAGCACACCACCTGGCAGGCCCGTCGCGAGGTCAACGGCTCCGCCGACCGCGACTACTGAGCGACCGGGGTCACGGGGTCCTTGCCGGCGAGGACGGCGAGGACGTTGTCGACGGCGAGGCCGCCCATCGCCTGGCGGGTGCGGACGGTGGCGCTGCCGAGGTGCGGGGCGAGGACGGCGCGGTCCTGGGCGAGCAGGGCGGGCGGGACGGCCGGCTCGTGCTCGAAGTTGTCGACGGCGGCGGCGAACAGCGCGCCGGACTCCAGGGCGGCGGCCAGCGCCTCCTCGTCGACGACGCCGGCCGTCATCGAGACCACCACGGCCCCCGGCGGCAGCAGGGCGAGCCGGCGGGCGTCCAGCAAGTAGCGGGTGGCATCGCTGAGCGGGCAGGTGACGACCAGGACGGGGGACGTGGAGAGCAGCTGCTCCAGCGGCAGCCACTCGGCGCCGTCGGCCTGCTCGGGCGGCAGGGGGTGGCGGTTGTGGTAGCGGACCGGCATGTCGAAGCCGCGCGCGCGGCGGGCCACCGCCTGGCCGATCCGGCCCATGCCGAGGATGCCGAGCGGGGTGCCGGCCAGTTCGAGGCCGAGCAGGAAGTTCGGCGCCCAGGCCCAGCTCTCGCCGTTGCGCAGCAGGCGCTCGCCCTCGCCGAGCCGGCGGGTGGCGGCCAGGAGGAGGGCCCAGGCCATGTCGGCGGTGGCGGCGGTCAGCACACCGGGGGTGTTGGTGACCGGGATGCCGCGCTCGGCGCAGGCGGCGAGGTCGACGTTGTGGTGGCCGACGGCGTGGTTGGCCACCACCTTGAGGCCGGGGCCGGCCGCGTCGAGCAGTTCCGCGTCCACCCGGTCGTCCAGCGTGGTGATCAGGGCCCGCCGGCCGCGGACGGCGGTGAGGAGATCGGCGCGCGCCATCGGCAGGTCGGAGTCGTGCACGGTGGCCGGGAGGTTCGCGGTGAGCCGTTCCACGACACCGGGCGCGAGACGACGGGTGACCAGGACCGGGGGCTGCTCGTTCATGTGCCGAATCTACGCTCCACCCCCTCGCCGGGCCGGACACGGGGGCAGGGTGCCATCAATGGCGCCTACGTGGCCGAGTCCGGCTCGAACCGGACGAGCTTGCCTCTCTTGTACGCCTCGGCACCCCACCCGTGAGTGAGCCCCGCGACGCGCGGAGCCCCCGCCCGCACTCGGCGAGTTCGACCACCTCACCCGCTGACCACCGCTCCCCCGGGCCGCTCCCGCGCCTCGCGGGAGCGGCCCGGAACGCCCGCCGGGAGGACGTGCACATCCGGCCCCGACGCGGAAGCCCGGGTGTGCCCGGCCGCGCGGCCGGCGGAGTCCAGGACCGGGCTGGTCCCGACGACCCACGGGCCGCCCGGGACGGGCAGCCGGGTGAGCCGGTGGCGGCTACCCGCACACGGCCGCGCCGCGGAGCCAGGCGTCCACCGACTCGCGCGCCCCGGCGGCGAATCGGCGCCCCAGCGGGGTCAGCGCGCCGCTTCCGGCCAACAGGTCCACCGCCTCGTCGGTCAGGCCCCGCCAGTGCGCGAACCGCGTGCGGGCCGCCCGGGTGCCCCGCTCCGCGCGGGCGCTCCAGAAGGCGGTCACCGCGAGGTGGGCGTAGACGGCCTGGAACAGGGAGCCGATCGGGCGCGGGGAAAGGCCGAACGCCTCGAACAAGCGGGTGTCGGTGCGGTCGTACAGCTCCGCGCGGTCGAGCACCGCGCCCAGCTTCACGTGCTGGAACTCGTGCACCAGCAGCAGCGCCAGGGCCGGCGCGGTGCGCGGGCGGGCGATGCCGACGGCGCCGAAGGCCTGCCGCGCCGCCGAGCTGAGGTCCCGGCCGTCCGGGCCGGGCCGCAGCGGGGTGACGGTGGTCAGGCCGGCCCACAGACCGGCCGCGTGGTCCGGCAGGTCGCGGTCGAGCAGGTCGGCGGCCGACCGCAGGTCGCGCGCCCAGCCGGCGCACTCGGCGTCGCCCAGCCGGTCCGCCACCGGCCAGCGGTGGACGGCCCGTTGCGGGTCCACGTCCTCCAGCGCGAGCACCCGCCCGGCGGCCGGCCCGATCCGGCGGACCGGCTGCCAGCGCGGATCGCCCGGACCGGCGAGCGTGCCGTCGTCGGTGCGCGCCGTCCAGCCCGTCCGCCCGCCGGTGACCCGCGCCTCCCGTACGCCCCGGCCGAGCACCAGCCGGCCGAGCGTCGGCAGGTGCAGCACCCCGTCGCGGACCGGCACCGCCACCGTGTCCCCCCGGCCCGCCCGGACGGCCGCGGCGGCGGCCAGTTCGGCCAGCGGGCCGAGGCCCGCCCCGGGGTCGCCGGTCAGCCGACGGGCGGCCCAGGCCCGGACGTACGGGTGCGCCACCACCGCGTCCACGGCGGCGGGCGCGGTGGCGTCGAGCTCGGCGAGCAGCTCCCAGGCCGCCGAACGGGCCAGCCCGGAGGAGCCGTGCACGGCGGCCAGCATGGTCCGGGTGAGCGCGAGTTGCGAGCGGGCCAGCGCCCGGACCGTCTCCGGACCGCCCAGCCCGAGGGCCAGTTCGCCCAGCTGCGGCTCGGTGAGCCCCGGACCGGCGAGGTCCGCCGGCGCCGGGGCGGGCCGGGCGGAGCCGGTGCCGGCGCGGGCGGCCAGACCGTCGACCATTGCCCGCAGGTCCGCGCAGTACACCGAGGGGTGGTCGAAGGAGCCGTCCCGGTAGCGGTGCGCGTACAGGCCCCCGCCGCAGGAACGCACCACCGGGCAGGCCCGGCAGGTGGCGTTCAGCCCGGCCAGGCCCGACTGCCGGGCGGCCGTCCCCGGGTGCCGCAGGACGTCGTCGAGGCGGTGCCGGAAGACGTCCATCCCGGTGGCGGGCGCGCCGTCGTACGCCGTGCGCAGGCTGTCCGCCTGCTCGTACGCGCCGTCCGTCTCCAGCACCACCAGGTCGACCGGCTCCAGCCCGAGCGCCTCGGTGAGGCCGGGCAGCCCGGACAGGGTGCGGTGCACGGAGTCGAAGGTGCGCACCGCGAACGGGCGGCCGTCCGCCTCCCACCGCGCGTGGACGGCGAGCAGCCAGTCGGCGTAGGGCGTCGGGCCCGCGCCGGCGGGGCGCCCCGGCGGACGCTCCCAGGTGGCGTGCGGGAGCAGGAAGTCGACGGCCGGGGGCTCCAGTGCGGCGAGTGCCCGGTGGACGGCCCCCGGGTCGTTCGCCACGTCGACGGTGCAGAGCAGCCCCGCGTACAGGTGCCGGAACCGGGGCTCGCGCAGCAGCCCGGCGGCGCGCAGCACCAGCGGGTGGCTGGAGCGCCCGTCCGCGAAGCGGCGGTGGCGGTCGTTGGCGGCCCGGTCGCCGTCCAGCGAGAGGCCGACCCGGATGCCGAGCTCGTCGAACAGCTCGCAGTACTCCGGGGTGAGGCGGACCCCGTTGGTGTGCACCCGGAGGTCGAGCTCACAGACCTCGGGCAGCGCGCCCCGCAGCGCCTCGGCCGCCCGCCGGAGCACCGCCGGACCCGCGAGCAGCGGCTCGCCCCCGTGCAGGACGACGCGCATCGCCGTCAGCCCATGCGCGGCGGCGTGCTCCCCGATCCGCTCGGCGGCTCTCGCCAGCACGGCGTCCCCGATGACCCGCGGCCGGGACCGCCAACCGGTGTCGGCGTGCTCGTAGACGTAGCAGTGGTCGCAGGCGAGGTCGCACCGGCTGTGGACCTTCAGCACGATCTGGGTGAACGGCGCGGGAGCAGGCGTCATGACGGCACGTTTCCAGGGCCGGACGCCCGCTAATCGTTTTGTCAGATACCTGAATTGAACGCGGCCACCGCCCGGGCACCCACTCCCGGCAACGCCAGTTCGAGCACCCGGGCCAGTTCACCCGCGTCGGCCCTCGCCAGCTCCGCCAGCGCGGGCCGCTCGGCGGTGCCGGGCGGTGGCCCGTCCGGGCCCGCCGCAACCTCCGGTTCCATCCTCCGACTCCTTCCCTGGCCGACGCCTCCGGTGCTCGGTCACACCAGGGGCGGTTCCGTCTCGATGTCCACCCACTCCCCCACCCGGATCGCCTCGGTGAGCGGATGTCCGTCCCCCAGGTGCGCGACCGCCCGCGCCCGGACCAGCGTCCGCACCCGCAGTTCCGCCGCCCGCGCCGTCTCGCCGACCGCGGCCAGCGCCAGGGCGACGTTCGCGGTCGCCGCCAGGACGTCGGGGTGGTCGGGGTCGAACCGCCCGGCGAGCAGTTCCGCGGCCGCCTCCGCGAGCGCCAGTGCCTCGGCGGAACGGCCGGCCCGCGCCAGGTCGTTGGCCCGGTTGAGCCGGGCGGTCCCGACGTACGGATGGTGCTCGCCCAGCAGCCCGGTCAGGTCTTCCAGCACCCGGCCGGAGAGCGCCTTCGCCTCCTCGCTCTGCCCGGCCCGGCGCAGCGCCACGGCGAGGTTGCCCGCCGCGACGCGCTCCATGGGATGACCGGCCCCGAGGTGGTCGCGGTGGTAGAGGTAGGACTCCTCCGCGAGCTCCACGGCCTGTCCGGTGTCCCCGAGCGCGCTCAGCGTGGCGGACAGGCTCCCCGCGGCGGCGGCGGTGCCCGGGTGATCCGCGCCGTAGCGTTCCATCAGCTGCCGGTGGACGTCCTCGATCTCCCCCAGCGCCTCCGGCAGCCGGCCGAGCCGGCGCAGCACGGCGCAGCGGAAGCGACGGGCGCGCAGGGTCTCGTCGTGCTCCTCGCCGAGCGCCTGCCGGCTGCGGCGCACGGCCTTGTCCAGCCGGGACAGCGCCTCCTCCGGCCGCCCCGCCTCGCACAGCGCCAGACCGTAGGCGACGCCCCCGAGGATCGTGTACGGGCTGCGCTTGCCGAACACCTCCAACTTGCGGTGGTAGAGCGACTCGTGGACGGCCAGCGCTCCGGCGAAGTCGCCCGTGAGCATGATGGAGACGGCCAGGTTGTTCTCCGCCATGAGAGCGCGCCGGCTGTCCGCGCCGAACAACCGGCGCGCGGCGGTCAGCGTCTGCTCGTCGAGTTCCCGCGCCTCGTGGTAGCGGCCCAGGTGCCGGAGGTCCCCACCGAGGCTCATCGCGGCCGGGATGGTCTCCTGGTGCTCCCGCCCGAGCAGTCCGGTCAGCCGCTCGAACGCGTCCCGGTCCGTCGCGTACGCCTCCCGGACCAGGCCCTGGGTCCGCTGGATGTTGCCCAGCTGGACCCGCAGCAGTTGCACCTTGACGTCGGGCCCCACTCCCAGCGGCCCGATCTCCCGCCAGCGCGCGAGGACCCGTTCGGCGAGCTCGCGTCCCGCGTCGTTCAGGCTGCGCTGCCACAGGTAGCGGACCGAGTTGACGATCCACTGCCGCACCGCCGGGTCGGTGGACTCGTCCGCACCGGACGGGCGCAGGTGAGGCAGCAGTTCGGCGTACCAGGGCCAGTTGTGCGGGGCGTCGGGGTCGCCGGGGTCGGCCAGGGCCAGCGCCCGGTGGGCCACCGCGCGGACCCGTTCCCGGTCGGCCTCGCCGACCTGCTCGCGCAGCAGCGCCTGGACGATCCGGTGCACCACCAGCGTCCCGGCGGCCTGGTCGTAGCGGGCGAGGTTGAACTGGTTGACGGTGCGCAGGATGTCGCCGACGGCGAGCCGGTGGTCGGAGGAGCCGGTCGGCAGCCCGATCGCCTCGATCACCGGCGGGCTGTACAGCAGCCCGATCGGGATGGCGTCCGGGCCGAGGAAGCCGCAGATCTCCAGCAGCCGGGCGGCCGGGGCGTTGATCCGGCGCAGGTCGGAGCCGGCGATCCGCCAGGTGGCGGCGGTGGCCGAGGCGTTGGCGCCCTCCTCGGTGGCCCGCCCGCCGCCACCGGGCTCGATGCCGGAGCGCACCGAGCGGTCGAGGATGTCGGTGAGCGTCTCGTCGAGCAGGTCGGCGTAGGTGGCGGCCGGCATCGGCGTCTCCTGGAGCCAGGCGGCGGCCTGGCCGACGGCGAGCGGCAGGTCGCCGAGGAGTTCGGCGATCCGTTCCGCGTCGGCCCGTTCGACGCCGGTGTTGAAGTGCCGGACGAGTTCGACGCTCTCCGCGCGGTCGAACACCTCGACCTCGGTGCGCCCGGGCCGCCGGGCCCAGCGCCGGTCGCGCGAGGTGACCAGCACGTGGCCGTCCGGCCCGGTGGCGGGCAGCCAGGGGTCCAGCAGCTCCGGGTCCTCGGCGTTGTCGAAGATCAGCAGCCAGCGGCGGTGGGGCCGGCCGCTGCCGAGCGCCTCCAGCACCGCGCGCGCGGTGCGGGTGACGTCGCCGTCGGTCTCCAGGCCGAGGGCGGGGGCGAGTTCGGCGAGCTTCTGCGGGATCACCGCGGGCTGCTGGGCGGGCACCCACCAGAGCACGTCGTAGCCGGCCGCGAAGCGGTGCGCGTACTCGATCGCGGTCTGCGACTTGCCGACCCCGCCGATGCCGTAGAGCACCTGGACCGGCGCGGCGCCGGCGTCGCCGGTGAAGCCGTCGCGGACGGCTTCCAGCAGCCGCATCCGGCCGGTGAAGGTGGGCAGCCGGGGCGGCAGGTCCTGGACGGCGGGGCGGCCGTCGGGGAAGCGCGGCAGGCGCGACAGGGTGAACTCGCCGGAGTCCCGCCAGCGTCCGGCCCCGGGCGGCGGGCCGATCAGCTCGAACAGCTGTGCCTCGGCCTGCTCGGCGGAGCCGGTCGCCAGGTCCAGCGCCCGGTGCCCGGCGAACTGCGGCGGCGCCGGCTGCTCCGGCGCGGCGATCCGCACCGCGAGCAGTCCGCCGGACTCGCCCACCGGGCCCTCGGTGGTGAACCGGCGCCAGATCTCCCGGGCGCGCGGCAGCGTGGCGTACTCCGCGGTGAGCAGGGCGAGCAGCCGGCCGTCGCCGTCCAGCGGCGCGGCGGCCTCGGAGAGCGGGGCGGCCTGCGCCGGTCCGGGGTCGAGCGGGACGGCGGCGCTGTGCAGGGTGGCGAGGTAGCCGAAGCCGCTCAGGGTCCCGGCGATCCACTCGGCCCAGATCCGGTCCTTGGGGGCGTAGCTGACGTACACCTGGCGGGAGCGGGTGCGGCCCTGGCGCAGGTAGGCCGCGTACAGCCGGCGGCGGGCCTGGTCGGGGACGGGCCGCAGCTCGCGCACCCGGCCGTCGGTGAGCCAGTCGGCGAGCCGTTCGAAGGCGGCGAGCAGGGTGCGGTCCTGCTGCGGCCGGTCGACGACGGTGGCCGGCACCTCCTCGTAGGCGTAGAACGGCTTGTACGGCACCTCGACGTCGCGCCAGTACTCCGCGCGGCGCCCGGGGTCCAGCCAGCGGTCCAGGTAGGGGGCGAAGGCGTCGTGGGCGAGGTCGCGGCCGGCCGCCAGTCCGGCGCGTTCGGCGTCCTCGACGCGCATCGGGACCGGCAGCACCCGGATGTCGCGCTCGTCGGCGTCGACGATGGCGCGGGCCGCGTCGACGCCGCCGCGGATGCTCTGGGCGCCGAGGGTGAAGCAGTCCACGACGGTGTCGGGCATCAGCACGGTGCAGATGCCGGAGGTGTCGCTGACGCCGGTGCGGCTGTCGATCAGCACGTAGTCGTAGCTGCCGGTCCACTGCTCGCGCAGCGCGTACAGGAACTCCGCGCCGCGGATGTCGGTGCGGGTGTAGAAGCTGCGCCAGTTGAAGCTGGTGACGGCGGCCGAGTAGGCGGCGTTCTGCCGGCCGGCCGGCATCAGGTCGAGCCGGCCGCCGTCCGGGAGGTCGAGCGCCAGGCCGCACAGGTACTGCTCCAGCCGGCCGGGGGCGGCCAGCCAGTCCCGGGGGTCCGGGCCGGGGCCGCGGCGGCCGGGGCCCGGCAGCGCCTCGTCGACGTAGGCCCGGAGCATGTCGATCAGGCCGTCGGTGGCGTGGAGCTCGGGGTCGACCAGCAGCGGGTGGTAGTAGCGGTGCAGGCCCGGCGCCTCCAGGTCCCAGTCCACCACCAGGACGCGCAGGCCCTGGCTGGCCAGGATCCAGCCCAGGTTGGCGAGCGCCATGGTGCGGCCGGTGCCGCCCTTGAAGGAGTAGAAGGTGACGACGGTGCCGGTGTCGGGGGGCGCCAGGGCGGCGGACCCGTGGTCCGCGAGGGCGGCGTGCTCGGGGCTCATCGGTCCGCTTCTCCTTCACTGGGCGCCCGGGTGGCCGGGGGCACGGTCTCCTCGTGCAGGGCCGCCCGTGCCCCCGGGGCGGCTCCGTTCCCCGGGGTGTTCCCCGGGCGTGGCAGGGGTGGACCCGCCTGGGTCGGCGGCTCCGGCGGGTCCGGCGGCTCCGGCGGCACCGGCGGCGACCAGGCCGGGATGGTGAGCCCGGGCATCGGCCGTGGGTCGGGGCCGAGACCGAACTGGGCGCGGATCGTCTCCGGATCGTCGTCGATCTGGTCCAGCAGCCGGTTCTGGGCCACGGTCACCGTCGACAGGAGCTCGCGCTCGAAGCGTTCCCGCCGGACGTGGATGCGAAAGAGCGGCTCGGGCCCGGACCGGTGCAACCAGGTGCGCGCGAACACCTCGCGCACCCCCTCCCAGAGCCGGGCGCGCGCCGGACCGGGCGGCGGGTCCTCGGTGCTGTCGGGCAGCAGGACGGCGGTGACCGGGTGGTTCTGCCGGTCGAAGTCGCGCAGCGCCTGCCGGTAGGGCTCGCGGCCCGCCGCCCACGGGTCCACCAGCAGGACGCTGACCTCGTTGTTCTCCCGGGCCCGGTCGAGCGCGTCGGCGAGGTCCGGGCCGACCGTCTCCAGGCTGGTGCTGTGCCCGGCCCGGGTGATCACCTGCTGGGCCTGGACCGCCAGCGAGGGCATCCGCGGCGGGTGGTAGGGCGCCCAGTCCCGGGGGTGCGCCCCGTACCAGCCGCCGTGGTACCACTCCTCGCCGTCGGCTCCGCCGTCGCTCCCCGCGGCCGCCGGACCCGCGGCGCGCTGCGGCGGGACGCGGTCCCCGGCCGCCGCGGCGCCCTGGACGGCCCGGTCCCCGGCCCAGCGGGCGGCGACGAACAGCCGCACCAGGCTGCTGCGGCCGGTGGGCACCAGGATCTCCGGCACCGGGAAGCAGCCGTCCACCCGCCCGAGGTCGAGGTCCCGCTGCTCGGCGACCCGCCAGGCGGCGGCCTCCCGCACCCGCTCGGCGATCACCCGCACCACCTGGCGGTACGCCGCGCCGTGCGGGTCCGTCCGCAGCAGGTGGCGCAGCCCCCCGGTGGCGTACTCCGGGCCGAAGTCGTCCTGCACGTACTGGATCCGCAGCACCTCGGCGGGCAGGTCCCGGGGCGGCGGCTCCCACAGGACGGGGATGAGGGCCGGGACGCTCTCGCCGGTCTGCTCCTCGTGGCGCCGCGTCCGGCGGTCGAAGGCGGTCCACTCCTTGCCGCAGTAGTCGCTGGCGAAGTAGGCGGGCGAGTAGAGCGCGACCATGGTGCGGCTGGCGCCGACCATCCGGGAGAGCTGCCGCTCCCAGTCGTCGCCGACCCGCAGCCGCTCGGTGTCGCGGTAGGCCAGCTCGCCCGGTCCGGCCTCGGGCTCGATCCGCGCCAGTTCGTCCCGCAGGTCGGTGAAGAACTGGTCGACGAAGGCGCCCCCGGCCAGCTGGTCCCGCCGTGCGTAGCTGAAGAAGAAGTACGGCCGCACCGACAACCCCCCACCGACCCGGTGAACGCCCCCACCTTACTGGCGTGGCTGACGGCGGGTCAGCCGGTGGGCGGAGGAAGTTGTCGCGGTGTCGTCACAAGTCCGGCCCGGCGCCTCGACACCCCTGGCCGGAGGCCTGCGGCGGGGAGCGCGGACGGCCGCCGGAGCGCCCCGGCGGGCGGCGGCGCACCCGCTCCGGGGGCAGTTCCCCCGCGCCCCGGCGGGCAGCGCCGCACCCGCCTCACGGGCAGAGTCGCTCCACCCGCCAGCCCGTCGGGGCGTCCGGGGCGGCGACGTAGCGCAGCCGGTCGTGCAGCCGGTTCTCCCGCCCCTGCCAGAACTCCACGCTGGCCGGCACCACCCGGTAGCCGCCCCAGAACGGCGGCACCGGCACCCCCTCGCCCTCCGGGTAGCGCCGCTCCAGCTCCGCGTAGCGCTGCTCCAGCACCTCCCGCGAGGCGACCGGGCTGGACTGCTCGCTGGCCCAGGCGCCGAGCTGGGAGCCGTGCGGGCGGGTGCGGAAGTACGCGGCGGTCTCGTCCCGGCCGACCCTCTCCACCCGGCCCTGGACGATCACCTGGCGGGCCAGCGCGATCCACGGGAAGAGCAGCGCCGCGTGCGGGTTGGCGGCCAGCTCGGTGCCCTTGCGGGAGCCGTAGTTGGTGAAGAAGACGAAGCCGCGCGCGTCGAACGCCTTGAGCAGCACGGTGCGCGCGCTGGGCAGTCCCCCGGCGTCGGCGGTGGAGAGCACCATCGCGTTGGGCTCGACCACCCCCGCGTCGTCCGCTTCGTGGAACCACCGCGTGAACTGGCCGACCGGATCGGCGGCGAGCTGCTCCTCGGCCAGGCCCTCGTGCGCGTAGTGCTTGCGCATCACGGTGAGGTCCGGTCCGGGGCGGGCCTCGTCGGCCAGGATCCGGGTGGCGGGGGTCAGGGGCGTCGACTGGGCGCGGTCCGGGGTCTGCACAATCAACATCATCCCGTACGACAAGCAACCGGCACCGCTACCTCCGGACAAACCCCGGTGGGAGATAAGGTGACTCGCCACCGATCGGCTGCCCGTCGTACGGTGATTTGTCCGCAACCGCGCCCTTGGTTCCGGAGATCCGCCGGGACCGGTCGGCCGCCGCGCGAAAAGTCAAGTGCGCGCCCGGGAAACATCACCATCGTGGTGTATGGCGCAATGCACCCCGTGCCTGTCACCCTGGCACCGAGTGCCAACCACCATTCGGTCAGAGGCGTGCCTCCCCACCACGGCGGCCGCCGATCGCAGAACTGAAGGAGCCGTGCATGTCCGACTTCGTACCCGGGCTCGAAGGTGTCGTCGCGTTCGAGAGCGAGATCGCCGAACCCGACCGTGAAGGCGGCGCTCTGCGGTACCGGGGCGTCGACATCGACGACCTGGTCGGCAATGTCTCCTTCGGTCACGTCTGGGGCCTGCTGGTCGACGGCAGGTTCAACCCCGGCCTGCCGGCCGCCGAGCCGTTCCCGATCCCGGTCCACTCCGGCGACATCCGGGTCGACGTGCAGTCCGCGCTCGCGATGCTCGCCCCGGTCTGGGGCCTGAAGCCGCTGCTGGACATCGACGCCGAGCAGGCCCGCGACGACCTCGCCCGCGCCGCCGTCATGGCACTCTCCTACGTCGCCCAGTCCGCCCGCGGCCAGGGCCTGCCGATGGTCCCGCAGAGCGAGATCGACAAGGCCGAGACCGTGGTCGAGCGCTTCATGATCCGCTGGCGCGGCGAGCCGGACCCCAAGCACGTCAAGGCCATCGACGCCTACTGGACCTCCGCCGCCGAGCACGGCATGAACGCCTCGACGTTCACCGCCCGGGTCATCGCCTCCACCGGCGCCGACGTCGCGGCCGCCCTCTCCGGCGCGGTCGGCGCGATGTCCGGCCCGCTGCACGGCGGCGCGCCGTCCCGCGTGCTCGGCATGATCGAGGAGATCGAGCGCACCGGCGACGCCACCACCTGGGTCAAGAACGCGCTCGACAAGGGCGAGCGCCTGATGGGCTTCGGCCACCGCGTCTACCGCGCCGAGGACCCGCGCGCCCGGGTGCTGCGCCGCACCGCCAAGGAGCTCGGCGCGCCGCGCTTCGAGGTCGCCGAGGCGCTGGAGAAGGCCGCGCTGGAGGAGCTGCACAACCGCCGCCCCGACCGCGTGCTGGCCACCAACGTCGAGTTCTGGGCCGCCATCATGCTGGACTTCGCCGAGGTCCCGGCGCACATGTTCACCTCGATGTTCACCTGCGCCAGGACGGCCGGATGGTCGGCGCACATCCTGGAGCAGAAGCGCACGGGCCGGCTCGTGCGCCCCGCCGCGCGCTACATCGGCCCCGGTCCGCGCAGCCCGCACGAGATCGAGGGCTACGACGCCATCAAGCACTGACCCCCCGGGCGGGCCCGGCACCGCGGCCCGCCGCACGCCGACGCGCGTCCTCGCGCGTCGGCGCAGGTCGTCGGGCAGCGGGTCCGGGATATGAACCGGACCCGCTGTTTCCGCAGCTCGCAGGCCGGTCGGCGGCATCTCAGCGGGCGGACCACCGTCGATTCCCGACCGCCCCGGCGGGTAGGCTGCGCCCGTGGCTCAGATCCAGATCCCCGCTGACATCAAGCCCGCAGACGGCCGTTTCGGCTGCGGCCCGTCCAAGGTGCGCCCCGAGGCCCTGAGTGCCCTCGCCGCCACCGAGACCTCCCTGCTCGGCACCTCGCACCGCCAGGCCCCGGTGAAGAACCTGGTCAAGCGCGTGCGCGAGGGCGTGAGCAGCCTGTTCTCCCTCCCCGAGGGGTACCAGGTGGTCCTCGGCAACGGCGGCTCCACCGCCTTCTGGGACATCGCGGCCTTCGGCCTGGTACGGGAGAAGTCCCAGCACCTCGACTTCGGCGAGTTCTCCTCCAAGTTCGCCTCCTCCGTCAAGGCCGCGCCGTGGCTGGCCGAGCCGAGCGTGATCAAGACCGCGCCCGGCACCCACCCGCTGCCGGTCGCCGAGGCCGGCGTCGACGTCTACGCCCTCACCCACAACGAGACCTCCACCGGCGTCGCGATGCCGATCGCCCGCCCGGCCGGCGGCGACGAGGACTCGCTGGTCCTGGTGGACGCCACCTCGGGCGCCGGCGGCCTGCCGGTGGACATCACCGAGACCGACGTCTACTACTTCGCCCCCCAGAAGTCCTTCGCCTCCGAGGGCGGCCTCTGGCTGGCGTCCTTCTCCCCGGCCGCCCTGGAGCGCGCCGCCGGGATCGCCGCCTCCGGCCGCTACATCCCGCCGTTCTTCGACCTGCCGACGGCCATCGACAACTCGTCGAAGGACCAGACGTACAACACCCCGTCGATCGCCACCCTGTTCCTGCTGGCCGACCAGCTGGAGTGGCTGAACGGCAACGGCGGGCTCGACTGGGCCGTCGCCCGTACGGCTGATTCCTCGTCCCGGCTCTACGGCTGGGCCGAGAAGTCCTCGTTCGCCAGCCCGTTCGTGGCGAACCCGGCCGAGCGCTCGCAGGTCGTCGGAACGATCGACTTCGACGACGCGGTGGACGCCGCCGCCGTCGCCAAGGCACTGCGCGCCAACGGCATCGTCGACACCGAGCCGTACCGCAAGCTGGGCCGCAACCAGCTGCGCGTCGCGATGTTCCCGGCGATCGACCCGGCCGACGTCGACGCCCTCACCGCCTGCGTCGACTACGTGGTCGAGCGGCTCTGACCGCTCCTCCCGGACACGCGGGAAGGGCCACCGCCTCCGGGCGGTGGCCCTTCCCGCGTCTTCGGCCGCTACCGGTCGACCAGCGAGCTGATCAGCACGACGACCAGCAGCAGTACCAGGGCGCCGGTCACGATTCGCATGCGAGTCTTGGGATCCACGGTCAACGAGCGTACCCCCGGCCGGTCCGCGCTCAGACGCCGAGGTTGGACCCGCCGGTGGCGTCCAGGTTCTGGCCGGTGATCCAGCGGGCGTCGTCCGAGGCCAGGAAGGCCACGACGTCCGCGATGTCGCCGGCCTCGGCGACCCGGCCGAGGACCGAGTACCCGGCGGCCCTGGCCCGCTCCTGCGGGTCGGCCAGCCAGGGGTTGATGTCGGTGTCGACGATGCCCGGCAGGACCGCGTTGACGGTGATCCCGCGCGGCCCCAGCTCCTGCGCGAGGGTGAGCGTCAGGGTGTTCAGCGCGCCCTTGGTCATCGCGTAGGCGACGGCGGCGGGGAAGGCCACCCGGGTGACGCCCGAGGAGACGTTGACGATCCGCCCGCCGTCGCGCAGCCGGCCCAGGCCGTGCTGGACGACGAAGAACGGCGCCTTCGCGTTGACCGCGAAGACCCGGTCGAAGCCGTCCTCCGGCACCTCGTGGATCCGGCCGTACTGCGCGATCCCGGCGTTGTTGACCAGGACGTCCAGCCCGCTCCCCCCGTCGTACCCGGCCAGCCCGGCGTCGAAGGCGGCCCAGAGCGCCTCGGCGTCCCCGGGGACGCCGAGCTCGGCCGTGACCGTGAAGGCCCGGCCGCCGGCCCGCTCGATCGTCTTCACCACCTGCTCGGCCGCCGCCGTGTCCCGCCCGTGCACCGCGACCAGCGCGCCCTCGCGCGCCAGCCGTTCGGCGATCCCCCGCCCGATGCCCCGGCTGCCGCCCGTCACCAGCGCCGTCTTCCCGGTCAGCTTCGACATGACCGCACCCTCCCATTTATGTAGCGGTCGCTAATGAAAGGAACCGTAGCATGCTTTCTGTAGCGGGCGATATAGAATCGGCGCATGACCACTCCCGCCGCGAAGCGCGGCCGCCCGCGCTCCTTCGACCGCGAGGCCGCCCTGGAGCAGGCCCTGCGGCTGTTCTGGGAGCGCGGCTACGAGGCGACCTCGGTCGCCGACCTCACCACCGCGATGGGCATCCGCCCGCCGAGCCTCTACGCGGCCTTCGGCGACAAGCGCGCCCTCTTCGACGAGGTGGTCACCCGCTACCGGGAGGGCCACGGCGCCTACGCGAGCCGGGCGCTCGCCGAGGAACCCACCGCCCGGGCCGGCGTGGCCCGGATGCTGCGCGAGGCCGCCGCCGAGGCCACCGATCCGGACCACCCGTGGGGCTGTCTGCTGATCAGCTCGACGGTCAACTGCACCTCGCCCGAGGTGGTCGAGGCCGTCCGGGAGCTGCGCAACGCCAACGTCCGCGCTCTGGAGTCACGGATCCGCGCCGACGTCGCGGCCGGCCACGAGCCCGCCGGCACCGACCCGGCGGCGCTGGCGCAGTTCACCGCCACCGTGATCCAGGGCATGTCGCAGCGGGCCCGCGACGGGGCGGGCCGCGCCGAGCTGGAACGGGTCGCGGCGGACGCGATGCGGATCTGGCCCTGAGCCGGCGGGCGGCGGCCCTTCGCAGCCCCGGCGCCGGCGCCCGGCCCGCCCCGGTCAGGCCTCCCAGCGGGCCAGCGGGCAGGAGCACAGCGAGGTGTAGCGGACCGTGCCGCCCTCGTGCGCGCTGAGCATCAGGTGCAGCTCGGCCGCCTCCCACGGCGGCCCCCGGTAGCCCTCCAGCGCCCCCACCAGGGCGTCCAGCTCGACGGCCGCGGTCCGCTGCTCGGCCCGCCGCCGGCCGCGCCCGGAGCCGGCCCGGGCCAGCGTGAGGTGCGGGTGGAAGCGGAACGCGTCGCTCTCCCCCGCCACCTCCGCGGTCGCCTCGTACACCGCCTCGGCGAGCCGGCGCAGCGCCCAGTCCTGCCCCTCCACCCCGGCCCAGAGCACCCGGTCGCCGAACCGCCCGCCGCCGGCCAGCCGCAGCGTGTGCACCGGGTGCCCCTCGGCGACCTCCGCCAGCGCGACCTCCAGCTCCGGCACCCGTTCGGCGGGCACCTCGCCGAGGAACGCCAGGGTCAGGTGCCAGGCGTCGGCCGGGGTCCAGCGCAGCCGGTCCGCCCCCGGCAGCCCGCGCACCGGGGCCACCGCGTCGGCCAAGCCCTGCAGGGCCTCCACCGGAGGCAGTACCGCCACGAAGAGCCTCATGGGGCCATCTTCCCCCGCGCGACGGTTTGGACTAGAACGGATGGCCATGAAGATCCGCAACGGGGGCCCCGAGGACATCCCCGACATCCTGTCCCTGCTCGACGGCGCGGTGGCCTGGCTGGCCGCCCAGGGGCGCACCCGGCAGTGGGGTGACCGGTCGTTCAGCGGCACCCCCGCCCGCGTCGAGCACATCGGCCGGTACGCCCGCGAGCCGTTCCTGATCCGGCTCGCGGTCGACGACGACGGGCGGGCGGTCGGCTCCTGCGTCCTGTCCGAGCAGCGGCCGGAGTACGCCACGCCGGTGGACGAGCCCGAGCTGTACATCCGCAACCTGGTGACCGACCGGTCCCGCAAGGGGTCCGGGATCGGCGCCGCCCTGATCGCCGACGCCCTCGACGAGGCCCGTCGGCGCGGCCTCGGCCTGCTGCGGGTGGACTGCTTCGGCGGTGACGACCGCAAGCTGGTCGGCCAGTACCGGGCGCTCGGCTTCACCGAGACGGAGTCCTTCGAGGTCGAGCAGCCGGCCGGCCCCTGGCCGGGGCAGATCCTGGCGATCCGGCTCGCCGGCTGAAGGCCCGCCCCGGCGCGCCGGGCCGGCGTGCCGGGGCGGGTCCGGGCTCAGCAGGCCGTGGCCAGCTCCGGCTTGGCGCCCGCCGCCGGACGCGGCACCAGCGCCACCACCCGGCCGCCGCGGCCCGGGTGCAGGTCCAGCCGCAGCCGCAGCTCGGCGCTGCGGGCCAGCACCAGGCCGACCGCCCCGGCCGCCGCCGCCGAGACCAGACCGCAGGCCAGCAGCCCGGTCCGGGGCCCGTAGGAGGCGGTGACCCAGCCCACGATCGGCGCGCCGATCGGCGTCCCGCCGGTGAAGACCAGCATCAGCAGGCCCATCACCCGCCCGCGCATCGCGGGCTCGGTGGCCAGCTGGAGCGTGGCGTTGACCGAGGTGTTGAAGCTCAGCCCGAACACCCCGACCAGGGTGAGCAGCAGCGCGAAGGTCCAGTAGCCGGGCGCGAACGCCGCCACCACCTCCAGCGCCCCGAACGCGAGGGCGGCCCCGACGAGTCTGCGCAGCCGTGGCACGCCGCGGCGGGCCGCGATCAACGCGCCGGTCAGCGAGCCGACGGCCATCGCGGTGTTCAGCAGGCCGTACTGCCCGGCGCCGACGTGGAAGGTGTCGGAGGCGAAACCCGCCAGCAGCGTCGGGAAGTTGAACCCGAAGGTGCCGATGAAACCGGCCAGCACCATCGGCCAGAGCAGCTCGGGCCGCTCCCTGACGTACCGCAGTCCTTCCCGCAGCTGCCCCTTCTCGCGGGCGATCGGCGCGGTCGGGCGCAGTTCGGCCGTCCGCATCGCGAGCAGTCCGCCGATCACGGCGGCGAACGACAGCGCGTTCAGCGCGAACGCCCAGCCGCTGCCCACGGCGGCGATCAGCAGGCCCGCGACGGCGGGGCCGACCAGCCGGGCGGTCTGGAAGTTGGCGGCGTTCAGGCTGACCGCGTTGGCGAGGTCCTTCGGGCCGACCATCTCGGAGACGAACGCCTGCCGGGTCGGGTTGTCGACCACCGTGACCAGGCCGAGCAGCAGCGCGAACGCGTACACGTAGTACGGGGTCACCACGCCGCCGATGGTCAGCACGGCGAGGCCGGCGGCGAGCAGGCCCATCGCACCCTGGGTGAAGATCAGCAGCCGGCGCTTGGGCATCCGGTCCGCGAGCACCCCGCCGAACAGGCCGAGCAGCAGCATCGGCAGGAACTGCATGGCGGTGGTGATGCCGACCGCGAGCGGGCTGCCGGTGAGGCTCAGGACCAGCCAGTCCTGGGCGATGCGCTGCATCCAGGTACCGGTGTTGGACACCACCTGGCCGGCGAAGTAGTAGCGGTAGTTGCGAACGCGCAGTGAGGAGAACATCCCCCCGGGCCGGGTGAAGCGGGCGCCGGTGGGGGACGCGGCCGGGCGGGTCCGGCCGGGAGCGGCGGGGTCGTCCGCCGCGGTGCGTTCGTCGGGGTCGTCGTCGCCGTTGCCCGGCAGCCCCGTCGGGGCCGGTGCGCCGGTCTCGGCGGCCGCGGCGCTCGCCGCGGCGGGGTCGGTGGTCTGCTCGTCGGTCCGGGTACGGGTGGCGGCGGCGCTGGCTGCGGCCGGCGGTGTCACGGTGGTCTCCCCTCGCGGCGCGGCGGCCCGTGGCGGGGCCGTCGCGCTCCTGGTGTCGGTCAGCTGTCCTGCGGTGATGCGGTTCTCCTTCGTCCTCCGGCGGCTACCGGATCGCTGTGCCTAGAGGTGTGCGAGCTTGTAGAGCACGGGCGCCGCCTCGCGGAGCTTCGCCCATTCCTCCTCGTCGAGCCCCTCGGCGAGCTCGGCGAGCCAGGCGTTGCGACGCCGGCGGGACTCCGCCAGGATCGTCTCGGCCTCTTCGGTACTGCTGACGACCACCTGCCGGCGGTCCTCCGGGTGCGGCTCGCGCCGCACCAGGCCCTTCTCCTCCAGCATCGCGACGATCCTGGTCATCGAGGGCGGCTGTACGTGCTCCTTCCGGGCGAGCTCACCCGGCGTGGCCTTGCCGCACCGCGCGAGGGTGCCCAGCACCCCGATCTCGGTGGGACTGAGCGACTCCTCGACCCGCTGGTGGCGCAGTCGACGGGAGAGGCGCATGGCGGACGACCGCAGCTGACTGATGGCTGCGAGGTCCTGCTCGGACATCTCGGGCATGTTCTTTAGCCTACGTCATTACTCTGGCTAAAGAAAATTGGATTCCGACGCTCCGCATCCCGGGTCCCGCCAGGGGTCCGGAGCCGTTCAGCGACGGGTGTCCACCGCCGCCAGTCCGTCCGGCATGCCCAGCACCAGCAGCGTGCCGGCCAGCGCCACGGACCACACCTCCGAGCCGGTCCGCACGTCCAGCATCCCGCCCGTGGCGAGGTCCCGCACCCGGACCAGACCGTCCGACCAGGCCGCCGCCACCACCGGTCCGGCCGCCGTCGCCCCGGCCGCCACCGCCGTCACCGGGCAGCCCCGCCGGTCCGAGGGCTCGGGCATCGGCGCCGAGTGCGGACCCCAGAGCCGGACGGCGCCGTCGAAGCCGCCGCTCACCAGCAGCGGGATCTCCGGGTCGGACAGCGGCCCGCCGCCCAGCGCCGTCCCGGCCAGCGCGGTGACCGGGCCGTGGTGCAGCCGCTCGCTCGCCACCTTGCCGTCCTCGGCCCAGTGCACGGCGCCGTCCGCGTCGCCGAAGGCCGGCGACGATCCGGCCATGGCGCCGATCGCCGCCACCGCGCTGAGGTCCCCCGCCACCGCCCGCACCGCGTCCAGCGCCGCCGTCAGCCCGTACACGTCCGGGACCGGCCGCAGGCCGTCCGGGACCACCGGCTCCGGGCGCCCCCAGGCGTCGAGCAGCACCACCACGCCGCCGGCCGTCACCGCCAGCCCCCGCAGTGGACGCGGCTCGGGCACCGCCACGGCGCCGAGCCGGCGGCCACCGGCGGCGTCGAAGGTCCGCACCGCTCCGGTCGGGTCGGCCACCAGCACCTGCGCCAGGTACGGCCCCGCCCCGGGGGCCAGTGCGACCGCCGGCCCGGGCCAGTCCCGGTCGGTGGCCTCCCAGCGTGCCCAGCGTCCGCTCCAGGGCGCGGGCGCCTGGGCCAGGAGGGCCGCCGCGGCCGCGGACACGGTGTCCGCGCCCAGCAGCCTGGTCCGCAGCACGGCGGCCCGGACCGCCGGATCCGGCTCGTCGACCACCGCCGGACCGGCGGCCCGCCAGGCCCGGGCGAGCGCGTCGTCCCGCCGCTCGACCGCGGCCGTCACCGGGACGGGGCCGGCGAGCGCGTAGAGCAGCGGGTCGGCGGCCAGCGGGCCGGGGTCGGCCGCGGCGGCCGTCCAGAGCGCGGACAGCGCCTCCTCGCCGAGGGAGCGCAGCTCGGCCCCGGGCGGCGGCGGGACCGGCGCGGCCGGCGTCGCGGGCGTCCCGAGCACCTGGCCGGGCGACGGATAGGCGGTCGCGTCGCCGCCCCGCTCCGCCGCCCAGACGGCGAACCGCGCCGGGTCCGTCCACTGCGGATCGCCGAGGTCCAGCACGGCGGGCGCGGGCACGGCGGTGAACGCCCCGGCCGCCGCACCGCCGGTCACCGCCTCGACCACCAACCGCACCCCCGGCAGCCGCAGCAGCGGGTCCAGCAGCCCGGTCACCAGGGCGGCCGGGTCCTCGGCCAGGTCCAGCGCCGGGACGCAGACCACGGTCGGCCGGCCGTCCGCCGCGACCGCCTCGACCAGCGGCCCGGGCGCGTGCGCGACCAGATCCAGCTGGCGCCCCAGCGACCAGACGGCCGTCCGCACGGTGGCCCCGGCGGCGGGCAGCACGGCGTGGACCCGCCGCCCGCCCGGCGCCTCCCCCGCGACGGCGCCCCGCACCAGCCACGCCAGCAGATGCGACTTGCCGGAGCCCGGCGGCCCCGAAACCCGGCACAGCCGCGGCGCCTTCGGATCGTCCAGCCAGCCCAGCAGCGCCAGCCCGGCCGGCCTGCGCCCCGCCCCCAGCGGCGGCATCCGCCGCCCGTCGCGCACCATTCCCCGCCCGTCCCTCTCCCCGTTCAGCCCCGCCGCTCGGCCAGGCTGATCATCAGCGCCCTGATCCCGTTCTCCCGGGAGTCGGCCGTCGCCCCGTAGTCGAAGCCGTGGGTGAACTCCGCCTGCGGGAACTCCCGCGCCATCCAGCGCGCGCAGTAGTGCCCGGGCATCATGCACGGCTCCAGCTCGCAGTACACCCGGACCACCTGCCCGGCCTCCACGCCGTCCGCCCGCAGCCGGTGCCAGAGCCGCTCCTCCGGGTGCAGCAGCCCGGGGCCGCCCACCTCGGTCACGATCCGCCTGCCGCCCTGCTCGTCGACCACCTCGAAGGCCGCCGAGGAGTCGACGTTCAGCGGCCGCCGCAGATCGTCCAGCACCCGCGGCCACCAGCCCTCGCGGTCCTCGAACGCCGCCGGGTCGATGCCCAGCAGGCCCTGCCGCAGCTCCCGGTACGCGGCAGCCGCCGCGTCCGGCCGCTCCGATGCGGCGATCGCCGGCAGCAGCCGGTCCAGCAGCAACAGCCCCTGCGCGAACGCCTCCACCCCGGGAGCGACCGGCAGGTCGAGCGGCTCGGCCCCCGGCACCACCGCCCGCACCGAGCGGTCCGAGGCGAAGTACAGCTCGGCCCCGCCGTCCGTCCCGATCCGCAACTGCGCCGCCACGGACCCCGCGTCCCACCCCGCCGCGGCCGCGCACTCCCCCACCGACAGCGGATCCGACTCCTCCGCCGCCCGGAAGTACGGCCCCACCTGCACCGGCAGCCCCGGCTCCCGCAGCGGCCCCGCCGGTGCGATCGGCAGGGCGCGCAAGCCGCGCGGCCCGAAGTGCGCCAGCAGCGCGGCCGCCAGCTCGTCGTCCCCGTTCGCGCTCACATCGTGGCCCAGGTGTCGAGGAACATCGGCCAGAACCGCGCACCGCTCTCGAACGGCAGGGGATCCCAGCGGGTCACGTCCTCCCGGATGTACTCCTCGGCGTCGGCCCAGTCGTACGGGCCCGGGTCCTCCTCGGGGCGCGGGCGCTCGCCCTCGACCTTGTAGAGCAGGTAGGCCAGCGAGGTGAGGTCCCGGTGGATCAGCTCGTACTCCTCGTCGGCGTCCGGATCGTGGACCCAGATCGTCCCGTCGTCGAGGCTGACGAAGACGAAGCCGCCGAGCAGCTCGCCCAGCTGCCGCAGCCTCCCGTGCGGAGTGACGACCGGCAGCGGTTCCAGGGCTTCGACGAAGACCAGCCCGGGATGCGCCGGATCCTTCTCCGCGAGTTCGTCCAGCAGCCGGAAGAGCCGGCTCGCGGTCGGGAACCCGATCTTCGAGGCGAACTCGGCGTCCGCCGGATCCGGCCAGATCTCCGCGGCCGCCTCCGCGCGCACCCGCATCATGGCGCCCGCCGGCAGGTCCTCTTCGACGATGGCCTTCCAGTCGACCGACACCAGCATGCCGGGTTCCTTCCTCTGCGTCCGCGTTCCCCGGCCGACTCTACCGAGTCCTGCGGGCGCGCTTCTGACGGTGCTCGTCCGCGGTCTGCTTGTTCTCCTGGCCCCGCTCGTCGAAGTCGGCGGTGCCCATGGTGCCGTCCGTCCGGCCGGCGGCGTGGTCCTCCCGGAGCTGTTTCACGTACGCCTTGTGACCCTCGTCGCGGTCCTTCGACGCGATCGAGTTGTCGTACGCGACGCCGTGAGTGACCTTCAGGTCCGGATTCTGCGACTCGAAGTGCCGGGCCAGCCAGCGCTCACAGTTCGGCCCGGCCTGACACGGGGCCCGTTCGGTGTAGAGCTCGCTGACGTTGGCCTCCTTGCCGCCCAGCAGGGGTTTGCCGATCGACCGCTCCGAATGGCTCCGGTTGTAGTCGCTCCGGCCGACCAGGATGAACTCGCCCTTCTCGTCCCGGTACCTGAGCGAGGCGTAGTTCTTGCCCCCGTAGTCCCCCTGGGCGCGCCGGGCCTCCTCCACGGCACGGGACAGGTCCGTCGGCTCGGTGACCTTCCGGCTGTCGACCTTCTCGTCGCTCTTCTCCGCGTCCTTCCTCGCGTGGTACGTCTTGCTCAGATCCTGTTTGGACGGGTCCCTGACCTTGGCCGAGGTCCCGTCGAGCAGGGTCTTGAGGGAGCCGTCGGTACCGTCCAGGTCGACCAGCTTGCCGTCCTTGATCTCCTGGACCCGGCCGTCGTCGTGGATGTAGTACTTGCGCGGCGCCGGCCCGGCCCCGCCGTCCCCGCCGCCCTTGCCCGTCCTCGGCGGTGGGGCGGCCTTGTCCCCGCCCTTCTTCGCGAAGTCGTCGGCGTGGTGGGTGTCGTTGTCCCTGTGGCGCTTGGCGGTCCTGGTGAGGTTGTCGCCCGCCTGCTTGTACATCTTCCCGGCGGCCTTGCCCATGTCGTCGGCCAGGGTCTTGCCGAGCTTCTTGGCGCTGTTCTGGAGCGCCTTGACGACCGGGTCGCTCACTCGAAGCTCACTGCCGAGACGCGGGCGCCGAAGACCTGTGCGTGCTGGGCGACCTTCTCGGCCTGCTCGTGCAGGGCGCGGGCGTGCGCCTCCACGGCCGCCGGGTCGATCCTGAATCCGCTGCCGGCCGCTCCGCCGCCGGTCACCGCCGCCTCCGCCGCCTCGAAGACCAGGCCGGACACCGCCTCGGCGACGACCTCGACCAGCGGGCCGACGGCCGCCTCGATCACCTGGCCGACGATGTACTCCTCCAACTGGTGGGCCAGGTGGGACATCAGCTTGCGCGCGGCCTGCTGGGCCGCGACGGCGCCCACCTCCGCCAGGCCGAAGGTCGCCACCGCGGCGGCCTGGGCGGCGACGAACGTGGCGGCCAGGACGATGAGTTCGCCGAGCGCCTCCAGTTTCATCGCGACGATCACGTCCGCCGCGATGTCCATCGCCTGCGCCACCACGTGGGCGGCCTGGATCACCTGGTCGAAGTGCTTGTCGGACATCTGCGCCCACGTGGCGGCCAACGCCTGGTAGGACGCGCCCTCGTAGGCGCCGCCCAGCTGATGGATCGTCGCGGTCGAGTCCGCGTGCACCTCTTCGAGGCCCTTCGCGAACTCCTTCACGTGCTCGCCGAACTCGCGGACCTTGTCCTCGTTGACCGCGGGCCACCGGATGCCGATGAACTCCAGCAGCGTCGCCACTTCACCCGGAAGCTCGATCGCCATCGAGAATCCCCCCGTGAAAGTCCCCCGATTGGATCAGAAGTTTATCCAATTGATCTTTGGCTGCCGATACCCAAAGCGTGCCGATTGTGTAGCGATCCGGAACGATCCCGGTCGGTTCGTGCAGGTCAACGGCCTGCGACCGGTCCGTCGCCCTCCCCTCCCCGACCGCCGTCCCGGCTGGCCGTGCCCTCCGTGACTCCCGGTGCGATGCTGGACCTGGGAGCCGGTCCGCGCGGGCCCCGGCGCCGCAGCACCACCCAGCAGAAAGGGTCGAGCAGCCATGACCGACGTCGCCGCCGAGCAAGCCACCAGGTCCGACCCGGCCGGGCAGGACGACTCCGGCTTCGCCCGCCTCGCCATGGTCACCATCGACTGCGCCGACCCGGTCGCGCTGGCCGCCTTCTACGGCGAACTGCTCGGATGGGAGACCCGGCACGCGGACGAGCAGTTCGCCATCCTGGACAACCCCGAGGGCGGCAGCCCGATCGGCTTCGGCCGGGTCAGCGGGTACCGGCCGGAGCCCTGGACCGAACCGGACGGCGGCAAGCACTTCCACCTGGACTTCTACGTGGACGACCTGGAGGCGGCCACCGCGCGCGCCCTGGCCCTCGGCGCCACCGAGCCCACCTACCAGCACGGACGCACCCTGAAGGTGCTGATCGACCCGGCCGGCCACCCGTTCGGGCTGGCTCCCCTGGACGCCTGACCGTTGCGTCCTTTTTCGGATGGATCCGGCTCTTTTGGGAAGAGTGCGTCAGGGCTTGGTGCCAAGATCATGCCGATGACGTGAAGGGCGCCTCTGACCTGCGATTTCACAGGAAAAACGCACATTGTGGGACGCATCGGGAGCAGCTACTCTCCGGCGGTGTCAGGGCACCCCCCACTCCCAGGCATCCCCCTCGCGGACCCGGTTCCCGGCCGGCCGGTCCGCCCTGCCCCGGTGTCGGTGCTCCCCCTCCCCCAACCCCCGACAGGAGTCCCTCGTGGGCGAGATCCACCATGCCGCGCACGGCTGGGTGACACCGGCGGCCTCGTACCTCGTCGCCTGCCTCGGCGCCTTCGTCGCCCTGCGCGGAACCCGCTGGGCCCTGGTCTCCACCGGCCGCACCCGCGTCCACTGGCTGCTCTTCGCCTCCGCCTCGCTCGGCGCGGGCATCTGGTCGATGCACTTCATCGCCATGCTCGGCTTCTCCGTCACCGGCGCGGAGATCAGCTACCGGCCCGACCTCACCCTGCTCAGCCTGCTCGTGGCGATCGCGGTCGTCGGCATCGGCGTGTTCTCCGTGGGCTACAGCCGGCACCGCCGGACGGCCCTGCTGGCGGGCGGGCTGACCACCGGCCTCGGGGTCGCGGCGATGCACTACCTCGGCATGGCCGCGATGGTCCTGCCCGGCTTCGTCGGCTACGACGGGCGCACCGTCGTGCTCTCCGTCGCCATCGCGGTGTTCGCGGCGACGGCCGCGCTGTGGGCCGCGCTGAACATCCGGGGCACCCTCGCGGTGCTGGCCGCCGCACCGGTCATGGGTGTCGCGGTCTGCGCGATGCACTACACCGGGATGGCCGCCGTCTCGGTCCGGCTGCACAGCACGCGCACGGTCGACGACGGGCTGATGGCGCTGCAGTTCATCTTCCCGCTGGTGGTCGGGCTGGGCTGCTTCATCTTCGTCGGCTCGCTGGCCTTCGCGGTGTCCCCGAGCCGGTCCGCCGCCGGCGCCCAGCCGGTCCTGGTCGGCCGCGCGGCACCGCTCGCCCCGCGCGAGCGCTGACCCCGCACGGGCGCCGACCCCGCACGGGCGCCGACCCCGCGCGAGCGCTGACCCCGCACGGGCGCCGACCCCGCGCGAGCGCCGACCTCGCGCGAGCGCGGCCCGCCTCCCGCCCCGCCTCAGCGCGGGAAGGCCCGCCGCGCCCGCCAGGTGGTGTGCTCGCGCGACACCGCGTCCTCCGCCTCGGCGGCCAGCCGGGCCCAGCGCTGCTCGGCGTCCGGCGCCCGCACGTCGAGGTCGGACAGCTGGTTGCCGACGTTCTCCAGCTCCCGCGCCGCCAGCTGGTACGCGGCCGCCAGCGGGCGGAGCTGCTTCAGCTGCGTCCAGGCGATCACCGCCGCGGCCGCCGCCGAGGTGGCGCCGAAGACGTGCACCTGCAGCGCCCCGGTCGCCTGGGCGATCGCCGCCGCCGCCCCGATGATGATCAGCACCGCCACGCCCAGCCCCCAGGTGACCGCCTGCGACTCGCAGGACTCGGCGCGCGAGCGGTACCACGTCCGCTGTCCCTCCACCCGGGTGCGCAGGTAGAGCGTCCGCCGGGCGGTCAGCGACTCCGCCCGCACCCGGCGCATCTCCGGGGTGATCTCGACGACCGACCCCGGCGGCACGATCGCCGGGTCCTCGAACGCCCGCAGCACGTCCGCCACCTGCAGCTCGTAGCCGCGGTCGACGTCCTCCGACGCGGCGTCACCCTCGAACGGCCTGGCCCGCACCGAGTACTTCCAGGCCAGCGTCTTCACCGACTCGGCCGCCGCCCGCGCCTCGTACCACCGCGCCTGCGGATTGCTGCGGCGCAACCGGGACCAGAAGTACCCGGCCACCAGCAGCGCCACCACCGAGAACAGCGGCGTGATGTCCGAGGCCCCCTTCTCGTCCGGCCCGGGCAGCGAACCCACCGCCGCCGCGACCACCAGCATCGAGATGAGCCACCGGTACCAGCGCAGGGTCTGCTGCTGCCCGGACAAGGACGCCTGATCGGCCGTCCGGAACAGGTCCGGCAGCAACTGCTCCTCGACCCCCGTCGGCGGATCCTGTCTCACCATCGCACCGCTCCCCTCCCCCGTCTCAGCCGGGAGTATGCCCCCCGCCAACTCCCCTACACCGGCGCCTTCTTGACATTCCGCCTTGCACACACCCGCTCGCAACCCCTATAACCGGTTACATGCCCATGCACTGGAAGCTCGTCATCGACGCCACCGACCCGCACCGCCAGGCCGCCTTCTGGGCCGCCGCCCTCGACTACACCGTCGAGGACCACAGCACCCTGATCGCCGGCCTGCTCTCGGCCGGCGCGATCACCCCGGCCCAGGTCACCGAGGTGGACGGCCGGCACGCCTGGCCCACCCTCGCCGCCGTCCGCCACCCCGAGGACCCGTACGACCCCGGCAGCGACACCGGACTCGGCCGCCGCGTCCTCTTCCAGCGCGTCCCCGAGGCGAAGGGCGCCAAGAACCGCCTCCACCTCGACCTCCACCCCGGCCCCGATGCCCGCGAGGCCACCGTGGAGCGCCTGGAGTCCCTCGGTGCCACCGCCCTGCGCCGCGTCCAGGAGCCGGGCGGCTCCTGGACCGTGATGCAGGACCCGGAGGGCAACGAGTTCTGCGTCCACTGACCTCGCGCCGGGGCCCGCCCCACGCCGGGCCCGGCATGCTCCATCGCCCTCCAGGAGCAGATGAAGTAATCGCATAGTGAAAATTCAAGCCAGAAGAGAGCCACAGGCGAGCGATCAGCCGCCTGCGGCTCTCTGCATTCTGTGGCGATAAATCAGCATAGAGCGGCCACTTGACGCGCGTGGATCTAGCCAGGCCGCTCGTTGATCATTTTCAATAAAGATTGACTCCGCTCAGGGCGCGGACGAATGATGCTGGCAACTGACCGGCCGTCACCTCGGCACCCGGGAGAGCGGGAGCACCGCCGAGCGCCGGTCGTACGCGGCCTGCCGAAGGGGCGGGTCCGATGCCGCTCACCATCTGCCACCAAGGGGAGGACCCTTCATGTCCACCAAGCACGCCCTGACCCGCACCCTGGCCGTCACGGCCGCCGCCGGACTGGTCGCCGGCATCGTCGCCACCACCCCGGCCGCCGCCGAGGCCGGCGCACCGTCGTCCGCCGTCGCCATCGCCTCCAACGACAAGGGCAGCCCCGGCCAGGGCGCGTCCGTCGCGATCTCGTCGCTGACCGCCGGCCCGCAGATATCCCGCAGCGAGACGATCAGCCGCGCTGCCTCCTGGGTCGGCATCGGGCTCAACTACAACTGGAACACCACCCACCAGGGCTACCGGACCGACTGCTCCGGGTACGTCTCGATGGCCTGGCACCTCGCCACGCCCGGGCTGGACACCACCAGCTTCGTCCCGAGCGGCGTCGCCTCCTGGATCACCAAGGACCAGCTGAAGCCGGGCGACGCCCTGCTCAACGACGCGGCCGGCGCGAGCGGCCACGTCGTCCTCTTCGAGGGCTGGACCGACTCCTCGCGGACCTCCTACTCCGGCTACGAGTTCACCTCGTCGGGCGTGCACCACCGCACGATCCCGTACCCGTACTTCTCCGGCTACGGCACCTTCAAGCCGGTCCGCAACAACAGCATCGTGGACGACGCCCAGCCGCTGGCCGGCGACCAGCCGGTGGCGGGGAACTGGGACGGCGGCGGCTCCGCCAACGTCGGCGTCTTCCGCCCCTCCACCGGAGAGTTCCACCTGCGCAACGACGACGGCAGCCTCACCAAGGTCAACTGGGGCGCCTACGGCGACCTGCCCGTCTCCGCGAACTGGGACGGCACCGGCCCCGACAACATCGGCGTCTTCCGCCCCTCCACCGGAGAGTTCCACCTCCGCTACGACGACGGCACCCTCACCAAGCTCTACTGGGGCGCCAACGGCGACCTCCCCGTCGCCGGCAACTGGGACGGCGGCCCCGCCGCCAACATCGGCGTCTTCCGCCCCTCCACCGGAGAGTTCCACCTGCGCAACGACGACGGCAGCCTCACCAAGCTCTACTGGGGCCAGCAGGGCGACATCCCCGTCTCCGGCAACTGGGACGGCACCGGCCCCGACAACATCGGCGTCTTCCGCCCCTCCACCGGAGAGTTCCACCTCCGCTACGACGACGGCAGCCTCGTCAAGGTCAACTGGGGCACCAACGGCGACCTCCCCGTCTCCGCCAACTTCGACGGCGCCAACGGCGGCCCCGCCGCCAACCTCGGCATCTGGCGCCCCTCCACCGCCGACTTCCACCTCCGCATGGACGACGGCAGCCTCATCCAGATCAACTGGGGCCAGCCCCGCTGACGAACGCCCGCCGGGGCACCCAGACCCATCGTGCCCCGGCGGGCCCGCGTGTGACGCCACCTCACCGGATTCCCAACGGAAGCAGAGCCCGCCACCATGAACCGCACCGTTCACCACCTCGCCGCCGTCACCGCCGCCGCCCTCGTCACCGGCGCCCTCGCCCTCGCCCCCGCCACCCAGGCGAGCGCGGTCGACCTCTCCAACCCGGCCGCCGTCACGCTGGCGCCCGACTGGTCCTGCGGACCGGTACAGAGCACCGACCAGGCCCTCGCCGGCCAGCTCAACACCGTGCTGACCGGCTCGCTGAGCGGCTACATGACGGCCTACCGGGTCTCCTGCGCCCGCGCGATCGTCAACGCCGTCAAGAACCGCGGACTGCCCCAGCGCGCCGCGGTCCTCGCGGTGACCACCTCCATCGTCGAGACCACCCTGCGCAACAACCCCAACGAGGAGGACCACGACAGCGTGGGCCTGTTCCAGCAGCGGGCCAGCTGGGGCTCCTTCGCCAACCGGATGGACCCGGCCTGGGCGACCAACGCCTTCCTCAACGCCATGCTCAACGTGCCGAACTGGCAGACCCGGCCGATCGGCGACGTGTGCCAGTTGGTCCAGGTGTCCGACTACCCCGGCAAGTACCAGCTCCAGGCCGCCGACGGCGAGCGCATCGTCAACGCCCTGTTCAGCGCCAGCGGCTCCGGCGACCAGCCGGTGGCGGGGAACTGGGACGGCGGCGGCTCCGCCAACGTCGGCGTCTTCCGCCCCTCCACCGGAGAGTTCCACCTGCGCAACGACGACGGCACCCTCACCAAGCTCTACTGGGGCCAGCAGGGCGACATCCCCGTCTCCGCCAACTGGGACGGCACCGGCCCCGACAACATCGGCGTCTTCCGCCCCTCCACCGGAGAATTCCACCTCCGCTACGACGACGGCACCCTCACCAAGCTCTACTGGGGCGCCAACGGCGACCTCCCCGTCGCCGGCAACTGGGACGGCGGCCCCGCCGCCAACATCGGCGTCTTCCGCCCCTCCACCGGAGAATTCCACCTGCGCAACGACGACGGCACCCTCACCAAGCTCTACTGGGGCCAGCAGGGCGACATCCCCGTCTCCGGCAACTGGGACGGCACCGGCCCCGACAACATCGGCGTCTTCCGCCCCTCCACCGGAGAGTTCCACCTCCGCTACGACGACGGCAGCCTCGTCAAGGTGAACTGGGGCACCAACGGCGACCTCCCCGTCTCCGCCAACTTCGACGGCGCCAACGGCGGCCCCGCCGCCAACCTCGGCATCTGGCGCCCCTCCACCGCCGACTTCCACCTCCGCATGGACGACGGCAGCCTCATCCAGATCAACTGGGGCCAGCCCCGCTGATCCGGTGCTCACCTTCACCACCCCCTCCGCCGCCCGGCGCGCCGCTCACCGGCGCGCCGGGCGCACCCAGCTCCCGGGCGGCGGCGACCACCGCGGGCAGCTCGATCGCGGCCGCGACCCGCTGGAACCAGCGGATCTCGGCGTCCAGGTCCATCTGCTCGTCGCACGGCCTCAGCCGGCCGCCGGGCGCTTGGTCCCGCCCTTCCAGTTCGGCTGTCATGGCGTACCGCAACAGCACCGCCTCGACGGCGGGCGCCAGTTGGCCGTCGGCGATGCTCCCGGCGCGCAGTCGCTCCTCGGCGGCGGCCAGAAGGGCCTCGCTGAGGTGCCCCTCCAAAGCGAACACACTGTCCCGGATCTCGATCACGTACCGGTACAACCGAAGCCGCGGGTTGTTCCGGCGCAGCTCCTCCGGCAGCGGCAGGACCACCTCGGGCGTCGCCGCCTGCAGCAGGCGCCACAGCGGCGCGATCCGGTCGGCCTGCCGTACGGCCACGCGCTTCTGCCGGTACTCGGCCAGCGAGGGCCAGAGCACCGAGAGCGCGAACAGCGCCGGGGCGAGCGCCATCAGGGCCTCCGTGACGACGCCGGCCGCCGCCGGCTGGAGATTCGGCCAACCGAATTGGCTCGCGTTCAGGTGGACCAGCCGGTGCGTCAGGCCCGCGGCGCCCAGCAGCGTCGCGATCCGCATCAGCCAGAGCGAGGTCCGCACCGGACCGGGCCCGGCGTGCTTCCCGTGTACCCAGCAGAGCCGGGCGAAGGCCGCCAGCCCGATCGCGAGATCGCCGGTCAGGACCACCCAGTAGAGGTAGCCCGCCGGCGGGCCCTCGCTGTACGTCGACAGCTCGGTGTCGACGCCCGGGCGCGGCATCACCAGGAACGCCGCGGTCAGCGCGCACGAGGCCACCGCCAGTCCGGCCATGTTCAGCCGGGACACCCGTCCCCGCGCCCGCCCGGTCATCTCCCGGACGAACTCCAGCATGGTCGCCGTGGCCGCGAGTCCCACCAGGTGGACCAGCAGGTTGGTGACGCTGACGACGCCCAGCAGCGCGTCGACCACCCGCCGGACCGCCGGGGCCCCCAGCGTCGTCGACACCGCCCAGCACGCCCACACCGTCCACAGCACCCGGTTGCGCCGGGGTGCGGTCCGCAGCCCGCGCAGGCCGAGCAGGGTCAGGATCCAGACCGGTGGCAGGACCGCCAGGTCAAAGGGCCTCATCGAGGCCCTTCCGCTCGTAGGCGTAGGCGAAGGTGCACTTGACCAGGCAGAGCGCGTCGGCCGACTCGCGCGAGGCACCCGGCCGCACGGCCGGGACACTGTCGAAGTGCTGCCACATCAGGGTGGCCAGGAGCTCGGTCTGCTGCTCCTGGTCACTGGTCGTCCGGGTGGGGTCCCGGGCCAGCAGCCGGGCGGCCATCACCGGGTCCAGGTCGGGGAAGAGCCGCCGCAGGGCGTCCTGGTCCGGCTCGCCGTCCTGCCGGTGGTCCAGCAGGATGTGCGCGAGCTCGTGCAGCACGATGTGGGCCTGGTGAACGGGGCTGGTCACCACCGAGTAGTAGACGTGGTCGATGTCGGCGAGGGCGATCCACAGCCCGCAGATCCCGGACCCTCCGGAGTCCGTCCGTGGCAAGGGGATCAGTCGCAGCGGCCTCCCGCGCCAACGGGCCACCGCGTCGGCCAGGCTCTCGATCGTGAACCGTCCGGCGACGTCCAACTGCCGGATCAGGTCGTCGCACCGCGCCTTGAACCGGTGCCATTCCCGTTGCTCCACGCGCGCCCCCGCGTCCGTACAGCCCCGTCCGCGCCCCTCCGCGCGCCCCTGGACGGAGTCTAGACGATCGGTCCGCCGACGAACCGGTGACGGCGATACCTTATTCGCCGGCTTCCAGAAGTCCGCTGCGCTCCACCAACGACCGTACGGTGTCCACGCCGTGCGTCGACATGGTCGCCACGGCCGCCGCCCGCAGGGCCACTGACCGCACGTCGTTGGCGCGCATCGCCGCGATCAGCGCGAGCTGTGCCGCGACCCGGTCCGCCACCTCGTCGTCGATGAAGTACGCCTGCGGGACGCCGAAGAACTCGCCCAACGCCCGGAGCGTGCCCACGGTGGGGTTCCCGGCCCGGCCCTTGACCAGCATCCACAGCCGCCCCACGGAGAGCTTCGGCTCCCCCGGCCTGGCCGCCGCGCGGATCCCGTCCGCCACTTCCTGCAGCGTGTAGCGCCGACCGAGCGGCTGCACGGTCGCGAACAGGTACTCGATCCGCTGCCCGAGCCGCTCCGCCTCCGGGTCGGGAACCGCCTCTTCCTCCGCCAGGGTGCCGTCCCGCTCGCTCACGCCCGCCGCCCCCTTCAGCCGCCCGTCGATCGCCGCCCGCCCACAGTATCGCCGACCGCCCGACAACCGTCACGCTCTCCCCGGTTCGGACACCGTCGCCCTCCACCGCCGGCCGCGCCGTCGGTGCCGGAGGAGGCCGACCACGGGCAGGAGGCCGGAGCCTCCGCGGCAGCGCTGCCGCACGCGCGCACCTCACCGGGTGGTCCTTCGAGGCGCGGCAACAGAGCGACCTCACCAGCCCGCTCCGGCCGATTCGCGTCAGCCTGACGGACACCGGAGACCCTCGCCCGTCCCGACGACAGCGGCCCCGCGCTCCGGAGGGGAGCGCGGGGCCGCCGGGCCTTCCACGGGACTCAGAGCAGGCCGAGGGCCGGCATCAGGTAGTAGAAGGCGAAGACGGCGGAGACGGCGTACATCGGGAGCGGGACCTCGCGGCCGCGGCCGGTGGCGAGGCGCAGGACGCAGAAGGTGATGAAGCCGAAGCCGATGCCGTTGGTGATGGAGTAGGTGAACGGCATCATCGCGATGGTCAGGAAGGCCGGGATCGCGATGGTGTAGTCGGACCAGTCGATGTCGCGCACGGAGTTCGCGAGGATCAGGAAGCCGACGGTGACCAGGGCCGGGGTGGCGGCCTGGGCGGGGACCATGGTGGCGAGCGGGGTGAGGAAGAGGGCCACCACGAAGAGGCCGCCGGTGATGACGGAGGCGAAGCCGGTGCGGGCGCCCTCGCCGACGCCGGCCGTGGACTCCACGAAGCAGGTGTTGGCGGAGGAGGAGGTGGCGCCGCCCGCCGCGGTGGCGATGCCGTCGATCATCAGGACCTTGTTGATGCCGGGCAGATCGCCCTTCTCGTCGAGCAGGTGGGCCTCGTCGGCGACGCCGAGGATGGTGCCCATCGCGTCGAAGAAGCAGGACATCAGGACGGTGAAGACGAAGAGCACGCCGGTGAGGACGCCGACCTTCTCGAAGCCGCCGAACAGGCTGACCTCGCCGACCAGGCCGAAGTCGGGGGCGGCGACCGGGTTGCCCGGCCAGGCGGGGACGGTCAGGCCCCAGTTGAGGGCGGGGATGTCGGCGAGCTTGTCGATCACGACGGCGACGGCCGTCATCACGGCGATGGAGACCAGGATCGCGCCGGGGACCTTGCGGACCACCAGGACGAGGGTGAGCAGCAGGCCGAGCACGAAGACCAGGACGGGCCAGCCGAGCAGGTGGCCGCCCGCGCCCAGCTGGAGCGGAACGGTGGTGTGGGCGGCGTCCGGGATGCGGCTGACGAAGCCGGAGTCGACCAGGCCGACCAGGGTGATGAACAGGCCGATGCCGATCGCGATGGCCTTGCGCAGGCCGAGCGGCACGGCGCTCATCACCCGCTCGCGCAGGCCGGTGGCGACCAGCAGCATGATCGCGAAGCCGGCCAGCACGACCATGCCCATGGCGTCCGGCCAGGTCATCTTGGGGGCGAGCTGGAGGGCGACGATCGTATTGACGCCGAGGCCGGCGGCCAGGCCGATCGGGACGTTGCCGATGACGCCCATGAGCAGCGTGGTCAGACCGGCGGTGAGCGCGGTCGCGGTGACCAGCTGGGCGCTGTCCAGGTGGGCGCCGGTCATGTCCGTGGCGCTGGCCAGGATGATCGGGTTCAGCACCAGGATGTACGCCATGGTGAAGAAGGTGGCGACGCCGCCGCGGATCTCGCGCGGCAGGGTGGAGCCGCGCTCGCTGATCCGGAAGTAGCGGTCCAGCGCGCCGGACGGGGGCTTCGGCGTGTCGGGCTGGGCGGGCTCGGGCGACTCGGTGGTCGGCTGGGCCACGGGCATGCTGCGTCCTCTGTGGGGGGCGGAGGAGAGGGGGAACCGCCCGGGAACGACGGTGGCGCCGGGCGACCCGGTGGGACGGGCACGAAGCACGGTGTCCTGAGCATGCCGCGACCGACCGGAGAGACAAGTATGGGTTCCTCGATCGCTCGTACGCTATCTTCGCGCGTAGAACGAATAACCCAGGTAACAGGCGCGGACAGTCGCCGCCAGAATCGATCGGACGTACGCCCGCACCGTACCCTAGGGCCCATGCCCAAGACGCCACTGCACCCCTCGCCCCCGCCGCTGGAGGCCAACGACGTCGCCATCGTCGGCGGCGGCACGGTGCTCTGGTTCGTGGCGTTCGTGGCCCTGCTCCCGTTCTGGGGCACGCTCTCCGACCACGGCCACGGCAGCTGGCCGTGGATCTGCCTGGCCGGCGGCGGGCTCGGACTGATCGGCCTCTGGTACTGCCGGGCCCGCCGGGACGCCATCGCGCGCAGCCGGGCGGCCGCCGCCGCGGAGGCGCAGAATCCGGCCACCCGGTCGGACTGAATAGTCCTTTAGTAGCACGCATCGGACATAAGGCACCCGTAGAGTCGGTGCCATGACGCAGCCTGCGCAGCCCGCCGAGGAACAGCCCGCCGGTGACCAGCCGGACGGCGCGCACCCGCTCGGGCTGCTGCCCGGGAGGCAGGGCGGGCTGACCGCCGGCGAGGTGGCCGAGCGGGTCGCCCGCGGCGAGGTCAACGACGTTCCGGTCCGCTCCAGCCGCTCCACCCGGGAGATCGTCCGGGCCAACGTCTTCACCCGGTTCAACGCGATCATCGGCGTGATGTTCGCGATCATCCTGGTGGTCGGCCCGCTCCAGGACGGCCTGTTCGGCCTGGTCATCGTCGCCAACACGGCGATCGGCATCATCCAGGAGCTGCGCGCCAAGAAGACCCTCGACAGCCTCGCCCTGATCGGCGAGGCCCGGCCCCAGGTGCGCCGCGACGGCGTCGCCCAGCAGGTCGCCGTCGGCGAGATCGTGCTGGACGACACCGTGCTGCTCGGCATCGGCGACAAGGTGATCGTCGACGGCGGGATCACCGAGGCGGACGGCCTGGAGATCGACGAGTCGCTGCTCACCGGCGAGCCGGACCCGGTGCTCAAGCGCCCCGGCGACCCGGTGATGTCCGGCAGCTTCGTGGTGGCCGGTGCGGGCGCGTTCACCGCCACCAAGGTCGGCCGCGAGGCGTACGCGGCGCAGCTGGCCGAGGAGGCGAGCCGGTTCACCCTGGTGAAGTCGGAGCTGCGCAGCGGCATCGACAGCATCCTGCGGTTCATCACCTGGCTGCTGGTGCCGACCGCGATCGGCCTGATCATCAGCCAGCTGGCGGTGGAGGGCCGGGACTGGCGCGAGGCGGTCCGCCGGATGATCGCCGGGATCGTGCCGATGGTGCCCGAGGGCCTGGTGCTGCTGACCTCGGTGGCCTTCGCGATCGGCGTGGTCCGGCTGGGCCGCCGCCAGTGCCTGGTGCAGGAGCTGCCCGCGATCGAGGGGCTGGCCCGGGTGGACACCGTCTGCCTGGACAAGACCGGCACCCTCACCGAGGGCGGCATGGACGTCGTCGACCTGCGGATCATCGAGGCCGGCGAGGCCGGCGGACCCGACGAGGCCGGCGGACCGGACGACGGCGCCCGCAAGGAGACCGTCCGGCAGGCCCTGGGCGTGATGGCCGGCGCCGACGCCCGCCCCAACCCGTCGATGCAGGCCGTGCTGGACGCCTACGGCGACGGCAGCGGCGAGCGGCGCGACGGCTGGCGGGTGATCGAGGCGATGCCGTTCTCCTCCGCCCGCAAGTGGAGCGGCGTGCAGCTGCTGGAGCCGCGCGGCGACGAGGCCAGCTGGCTGCTCGGCGCCCCCGACGTGCTGCTGCCCTCCGGCCACCCGGCCCTGAGCGAGGTGGACGACCTGGGCGCCCAGGGCCTGCGGGTGCTGCTGCTGGGCCGCACGCCCGTCCCGCTGGACGCCCCGGACCCGGCCGCCGGGCTGCGGCCGCTCGCCCTGGTGGTGCTCCGCCAGCGGCTGCGCGAGGACGCCGCCGAGACGCTGCGCTACTTCGAGGGCCAGCGGGTCGAGGCCAAGGTGATCTCGGGCGACTCGGCGGTCTCGGTCGGCGCGGTCGCCGCCCACCTCGGGCTGCCCGGCGCCGACCACCCGGTGGACGCCCGCACCCTGCCCGCCGAGCCGCAGGCCTTCGCCGACACCGCCGAGCGCACCACCGTCTTCGGCCGGGTCACCCCGCAGCAGAAGCGCGAGCTGGTCGGCGCGCTGCAGTCGCGCGGGCGCACCGTGGCGATGACCGGCGACGGCGTCAACGACGTGCTGGCGCTCAAGGACGCGGACATCGGCGTGGCGATGGGCAGCGGCAGCGACGCGACCAAGGCGGTCGCCCAGATCGTGCTGCTGAACAACTCCTTCGCGGTGATGCCCTCGGTGGTCGCCGAGGGCCGCCGGGTGATCGGCAACATCGAGCGGGTGGCCGGGCTGTTCCTGGTCAAGACGGTCTACTCGGTGCTGCTGGCGCTGCTGGTGATCTTCACCCACTCCCCGTACCCGTTCCTGCCCCGGCACTCCACCGTGCTGTCCACCCTGACGATCGGCGTGCCGGCCTTCTTCCTGGCGCTCGCGCCCAACAACGAGCGCGCCCGCACCGGCTTCGTGCGCCGGGTGCTGCGACTGGCGGTCCCGGGCGGCCTGATCGCCGGGACGGCCACCTTCACCGCGTACGCGCTGGCCCGGGCCAACCACGCGACCGACCTGAAGTCGGACACCAGCGTGGCGACCCTGACGCTCTTCCTGGTCGCGCTCTGGGTACTGGCGATCGTCGCCCGCCCGTACAACTGGTGGCGGCTGCTGCTGATCGGGACGATGGGCGGGGCGTTCACCCTGGTGCTGACCGTGCCGTGGCTCTCGGACTTCTTCCAGCTCTCGCTGGCGGGCACCCGGGACCCGTGGATCGGCGTCGCCATCGCCGTCGCCGCCGGGCTGGTGCTGGAGGTGGTCTGGCGGATCGTGCGCCGCCGGACCGATGATTGACGGGGGACCGGGGAGCGGGCGACAGGGGGGTGCCGCGATGGGACGCAGGGGCGGTGAACTGGAGGCCTTCGCGGCCTTCCTGGGCGGGCTGCTGGCCACCGGGGTGCTGGCCCTGGCGATGGCGGGGGCCGGCGCGCTGGCCGGGATCCACGCCGGGCCGCGGCTGACCAAGGTGGTGATCGCCGTCCTGACCGCCGCCTGGGTGGTGATCACCCTGACGATCTACCTGCGGCTGACCGCCCGCGGCCGGACCCGCTCCGGCTCCCGCTCCTGAGGCACGGGAACCGGAGCGCGGCGGCTCTCAGCCCTCGAAGTCGCGGGCGGCGGACAGCTCGTAGGCGCGGTCCGGCTCGCTGAGCGCGGCCAGCACCTCGAACCGGCGGTGCCACTGCCCGACCGACCAGGCCAGTCCGGCGGCCAGCCCCTCCGGCGTGGCCGCGTGCAGCAGCCCGGGCACCGGCGGCACCTCGAACTCGTCGTCCTCGTCCGCCTCCTCGGCCGACTCCGGGTCGTACGGCGCCTCCGGGGTGCCGGCCGCGGCGTCCCAGCGCCAGTCGACGGCGGCCTCCTCGCCGTCCGGGCCGACCACCAGCAGTTCCTCGTGCTCCTCGTAGGCGGCCGGGCAGCCGGGCAGCAGCTCCCGGACCACGGCCGGCACCCGGTGCAGGGCGCCCTGGGAGAGCACCCGGCCGCCGGCCACCTCGCTGGCCAGCGAGACGTGCAGCCGCTCGGCGAGGTCGGCGGCGAGCGCCGGGGCGACCGGCAGCAGCGGGTGGTCGTGCAGCAGTTCCACCAGGTCGGGGGCGTCCGCGACGACCGCCTCGGAGGCGTCCACCACGACCGTCCGCCCGGGGCGGCGGCCGGTGGCGCGGTCCAGCGGCGGCACCGCCCGCACCACGTCCAGCGGCTCGATCCGCTCCACCTCGACCCGGGCCAGCGCGCTGTGGATGCCGTGCAGCTGACGGTGCCCGACCTCGGCGGCCGGGTCGGTGAGCCGGTCCAGCACCTCGTCCGGCCCGTGCGGCTCGGCGAGCAGCGCGGCCAGCGTGGTGCGCACCCCCAGCGCGTGCAGGAACTGCTCGTCCAGGGTGGTGCGGGCCTCGTCGTACAGGCCGCGCAGCAGCGGGTCGGCGCCGGCCGCGCGCAGCCCGGCGGGCTCCCGGCCGTCCAGCACCGGGTGGTCGCGCAGCCACCAGGCGGTGTACGGCGGCAGGTCGGCGTACGAGCCGTCCGGCAGCAGCGTGCGGACCGGGCTGACCACGGCGTCCCGGTACGGCGGGCGGGCCAGCGCGGCCAGCGCCTGCGGCCAGGCGTCGTCGTCCACCAGGTCCAGGTCGCGCACGGCGAGCAGCTCGGCGGCGACCGGCGGGACGCCCGCGGTGTCCCCGTCGTCGGCGTGCAGCGCCTCCAGGGCGTCCTCGGCCCACTCGGCCAGACCGTCCGGCGCCTCGTCGATCAGCCCGGTGGGGTGGCCGCCGGCCGCCCGGTCGGTGGGCACGGTCGGGTCGAGCCGCTCCAGGTCGTCGGGGTCGAGCACCACGTCCTCGGCGCGGACCAGCACGAACTCGGCCGGCACGCCGGCGGCGGCGAGCACCTCCGGGCCCCAGCGCTCCAGCAGTTCGTCGTCCACCCAGGCGGCGTCGTCCTCGCGCGCCAGCGCGGCGAGCGGGGTGCCGGGGAGCAGCAGCTCACCGGCGCGGGCGGGCTCGCCCTCGTCGTCGAGCAGGGCCAGCCGGGCCAGCCAGGGGTGCTCGCCGGGTGCCGGGGCGGCCGCCCTGACCAGCGCCAGCACCGCCTCGGCGAGGTCGGCGGCGGCGTCCGGGTCGTCCTCGGCCAGCTCGTAGGAGCGGGCGACGGCGGCCCGCACCTCGGGCGTGTCCAGCACCCCGGCCGGGGTGGCCGCGCCGGCGCCGAGCCTGGCCAGCAGCGGGTGGGCGGCCTCCGGGTGGGCGAGCCTCAGGTCGAGCACGGCGAGGGCGCCGGCCAGCGACTCGGGGTAGCCGGGGAAGGCCGCCCAGTCGGCGGCGTCGGAGGGCAGCAGGACGCGGCGCGGGCCGGTGACCGTCCGTCCGTCGGCGAGCGGCACCGGCAGCGCGCCGAGCGCCTCCGGGTCGGCGCCGCCGAGCGCCGCGTACAGGTTGCGCCACCAGGCCGGCTCCCGGTCCAGGCCGCCCAGCTGGTCGACCACCTCGGCGAGCGGGACCCGGCGCACGTTGAGCACCCGCAGCTCGGTGCGGCGCTCCAGGCCGGCCGGCAGCAGACCGGGGAAGATCGGCGCCAGCGCCTCGACCACCGAGCCGTCCGCGCCCTCCAGCAGCGTGGCGTCCCGGGGCCGCAGCGCGGGCGTGCCTTCCTCGACCGGCGCCGGGTGCGGCAGGAACGGCGTGCCGGGCAGCCGGGAGAGCACGGCGGCGCGCAGCGCGTTGTCCAGCGCGCCCTGGCCGAGCGGGCCGGGCACCAGGCCGAGCGAGCCGAGGTCGCCGCCGCGGGCGCGCAGCAGGTCGGCGTAGGCGTCGGCGGCGCGCTCGGTGAGGAAGTCGGCGAGCGGGCCCGGGGCGACGTGCCGGCGGGTGGAGTCCAGCGGGTAGGAGGCGATCAGCAGCGCGGGCAGGCCGAGCGGCTCGTCGCTGGGGGTGGGCGCGTGCAGCACCGGGGCGATCGCGGGCCGCTGCGGAGCGCCCTCGTCGGAGACCGGCACCGCCCAGGTCACCGTCCAGTAGGGGCGGGCGCGCTCCTCGGTGGGCCGGTCGGCGAGCAGCTCGGCGCCGAGCGCGCCGGCCGCCTCGGCGGTCTGCCAGACGGTGCGCCGCAGCCCGCCGCCCGCGTCGTCGGTGACGGTCACCTCGGTGACTCCGTCGGGCCGCGGCTCGGCGGCCGAGCGGGTCAGGGTGCGGGTGCCCTCCGAGGTCTCCACCACCACCTCGGCCAGGCCGGGCAGGGTGAGCAGCAGCGCGTCGTCGATGCCGGTCAGCAGCCGGCGGGTGAGGTCCTCGGCGGCGGCGTCGCGCAGCGGCAGCACCACCACCGTGTCGTAGCCCTCCGGCGCCGGGCCCTCGGCGGCGAAGGGCAGGCGCAGCAGCGGGACGTGACCGTCCCGGCGGCGCAGCTCGTCGGCCAGCGCGGGCTGCTCCTCGGCCAGCACCCGGGCCTCGCCGAGCGACCAGCGCACTCCGCCGGCCGAACCGAGCACGGCGGGCTCGTCGGTGACGGCGAGGACGGCGGCGAAGCCGACGCCGAACCGGCCGACGGTGGTGTCGTGCCCGCCCCGCTTGGAGGAGGCGCGCAGGGTGGACAGCGACTCCACGGCGGCGGCGTCCAGCGGCGCGCCGGTGTTCGCGGCGGCCAGCACGCCGTCCGCGAGGGTGAGCCGCAGCCGTCCGGGACCGCGCCCGGCGCGGACGGCGGCGTCGGCGGCGTTCTGCGCCAGCTCGACGACCAGCCGGTCGCGGTAGCCGCCGAGGGCCAGTTCCTCCTCGGCGTTGGCGTCCTCCCGGAACCGGGCCGGGGAGGCGGCCCAGGCGTCCAGCACCCGGCGGCGCAGCTCGGCGCAGCCGAAGGGGTCCGCGAGGTGCTCGTCCGTGCCGCTGCCGATGATCCGAGGTTCCACTGGACCTGCCGCCTTCCGCCGCCCTGTTGTGCCCTACGGGGGCATTCTTCCCTGCCGGAAGGACTGCTCCGGACACGCCCCCGGCGGCGGCACGTCCCGGCCGACGGTGACGCGGGCGCCGCCGGGGGCGGCGACGGGGGCCGACGGCGACGCGGGCGGGCGGCAACGGCGGCGGCCCGCCCCACCGGATGGGACGGGCCGCGGGCGGCTCCGCTCAGGAGTGGCCGAGCTCCTCGGTGGGCGCGTCCGGCTCGACCGAGCCGGAGAGCCGGTCCGGGTGCAGCGGCAGCGGCTCGACCACCAGCTCGTCCAGGATCAGCTCGGCGGGCGCCGGCGGGGCCGGGATGACGGCGGCCTCGGAGTGGCCGCCGCAGCCGTAGGCGAAGGAGACGATCTGGCCGTCGGCCGGGCCGAACTCGTTGCCGCAGACGCCGAAGGCCTGGCCGAGCGTGCCGCCGATCGGGATCAGGAAGCCGCAGCTGACGCAGGAGGCCGGCGCGGACTGCGCCATCGGGGTCTGCGGGCCGTGCGCCTTCTCCCAGCGGTCGGCGGCCAGGTGCATGCCGAGCCGGGAGAGCACCCGGCTGCGGCCCAGGCCCAGCTCGTCGGCGACGGCGCTGATCTGCGCGCGCACCGGCGCCGGCTGGATGTCCGGGTCGGAGACCAGCACGTCCTCCTGCGCGGCCTGGGCCACCGCAGAGTTCGGCGCGGGCTCGTCCTCGCCGGTCCAGCCCGGCTCCAGGCGCAGGTCGTCGGCGTCGGTGGGCAGGAGGTCCCCGGGGCCCATGTCGCCCGGGCGCAGCCGCTCGCTCCACGGCACCCACTGCGGGGCGAGGATCGCGTCGGCGCCGGGCAGCAGCACGACCTCGTCCAGCGTCACGTTCTTGGCGCGCGGGGCGCGGGCCACGGTGACGGCCCAGTGCCAGCCCCGGTACGCCGCGTCCAGGCACTCGAAGGTGTGGGTGACGACACGGTCGGCCTCGGCCTGGACACCCAGGTGCGCGCCGACGGTCTCGGCGCCGACGGCCTCCTCGGCGGCCTGGCGGGCGAGTTCGACGGCCTCGGCACAGAGCCGATCAGGGGTACGGCTTCGCATCGCAGCACTCACGGCGTCGATTCTCTCCCAGTTCTTCTGTCGCCCACGGCGAGTTGCCTGTTCCGTCGCGGCTCGGTTTCCCCGTCCATTCTGCGCGACCGCGGGCCGCCGCGGATACCGGCCGCGCCGCTCGGCAGGTCCGCCGGCGCCGGTCGGGCTTCCGGGCGGACCCTGGGCAGGCTACCCGTCGGTCGGCCACCCGGCACAGTCCGGGGCGTCCGCAGTGGCTCCGGAGCGTCCGGAACGGGAACACCGGCCGTCGGCCGCGCGGCGCGGAGCGGAATCCCGCGTTGTCATCCCGATTCTGGGGCAGGATGGGCATTGTGGCGGACGAGAAACCGTCGCAGCACGCACTGCGGGCCTCGCAGACCGGCGTTCCCGGCGAGGTGAACGCGGTGCCGCGACAGCAGCCTCCGGTCCACGCTGCGGGCGAACCGCAGCCGGTGGACCCCTCGCCACTGCCCGCCGACGACCCCGGCGCCACCGGGTCCGTCGCGGGCGGCCGGACGGAAGCGGCGGAAGCGGAGGAGCCACGCCGGCACTTCCTGGTCCGCACCGCCTCCGCGGCCGGCGCGCGCACCGGCAAGGTGGTGCACGGCACCGGGCGCCGGATCCGCCGGGCCACCGCCGCCGAGGGCGCCGGCGAGTCGGGCCTGGCCAAGCTCATCGAGCTGCACGCCCTGAACGCCTTCGGCGACATGCTGATCACCGTGGCGCTCGCCTCCACCATCTTCTTCTCGGTGCCCACCGGCGAGGCCCGCGGCCGGGTGGCGCTCTACCTGCTGGTCACCATGGCGCCGTTCGCCCTGCTGGCACCGGTGATCGGCCCGCTGCTGGACCGCCTGCCGCACGGCCGCCGGGCCGCGATGGCGACGTCGATGCTGGCCCGCGCGGTGCTCGCCTGGACGATGGCCGGCGTGGTGGCCGGCGGCGGACTCGCGCTCTACCCGGAGGCGCTCGGCGTGCTGGTCGCCTCCAAGGCGTACGGGGTGGTGCGCAGCGTGGTGGTGCCCCGGCTGCTGCCCCGCCGGCTCTCCCTGGTGAAGGCGAACTCCCGGGTCACCCTGGCCGGGCTGCTGGCCACCATGGTGGCGGCCGGCGTCGGCGGGCTGCTGCACCTGATCGGGCCGGGCTGGCCGCTGCGCGGCGCCTTCCTGGTGTTCGTGGCGGGCACCCTGATGGCCTTCCACCTGCCGCACGAGGTGGACTCGGCCAAGGGCGAGCAGCGCGCCGTGCTGCACGCCGAGCAGCACCCGCCGGACCACCGCCACGCTGCGCCGGGCGGCCCGGGCGGCGCCGGGACGGGCGAGCCGGCCGCCGCCGGGCAGCGGCCCAGGGCCTCGCTGCGCACCGTCGGCCCCTCGGTGATCCTCGCGCTGCGCGCGATGGCCGCGATGCGCTGGCTGGTCGGCTTCCTGGTGCTGTTCCTGGCGTTCCTGCTGCGCGACGAGCCGGTCGGCGGCCTGCAGCCGACCGTCGCGCTCGGCCTGGTGGCGCTGGCCGCCGGGACGGGCAACGCGCTCGGCTCGGTGCTCGGCTCCTGGCTGCGCCCGCGCGGCCCGGAGCTGACCGTCACCGCGATGCTGCTGCTGGCCGGCTGCGCCACGGCCGCCGCCGCGCTCTGGTACGGCACGGTGACGGTGGTGGCGGTCGCCGGGACGTCCGGGCTGGCGGCCTCGCTGGGCAAGCTGTCGCTGGACGCGCTGATCCAGCGGGACGTCCCCGAGTCGGTGCGGACCTCCGCCTTCGCCCGCTCGGAGACGGCGCTCCAGCTGTCCTGGGTGGCGGGCGGCGCGGTCGGCATCCTGCTGCCGCTGGACGGCGCGCTCGGCCTGTCGGTGGCCGCCGCCGTGCTCGGTGCGGTGCTGCTCTGGACGCTCCGCTCGCTCCTGCGGGTGGGGCTGCGCCCCCGCCCGGCCGCTCCCCGGGTGGCGTAGCGGCCGCTTCCGCGGACAACACGCGGTTGCCGACCCCCGCGCAGCGTGATCGCGAAAGCCCGGTAGCCTCTGACGCATGAGCCTCAGCACCCGCGCAGTCGCCGGCCTCGGCGCCGTCGTCGTCATCGCCGCCGGCACGGTCGGCGGGTCCATCGCCTACGCGTCGAACCAGCACGAGATCAGCGACCACCGCGCCACCCTGGTGGTCGGCAACTCCTCGCAGGCCCACGACCCGTTCTGCTTCAACGGCGGCCAGCCGCTGACCGAGCAGCAGCAGGAGGAGTGCCAGGACAAGGCCGGCAAGGCCCTGGAGAACGGCACCCTCCCGTCGTCCGACGTGACGGTCAGCGACCGGATCGGCATCGGCGTCAGCCCGGAGGTGGCGGACCGCGGCTGGTGGGCCAACACCAACGGCGGCCAGCAGGGCCAGGGCGGCCGGTTCATCCTGGCCTCGGCGGCGCGCAACGCCACCTTCTCGGGCTCGGTCCCGGCCGGCAAGGCGCTCAACGCCTCCGGCAAGACCCTCATCACCGTGGTCGAGACCGACCCGAAGACTCCGGACTCGATCTACGCCGTCTGGTACTTCCAGCTGAACACCCAGGACAGCTGACGGTCGTCCGGTGACGGCACGACTCCCCGGCGAGCAGTCGGACCCCGCGCGGGCCCGGCTGCTCGTCGTCGTCGCGGTGCCGGCCGAGGCCGAGGCGGTGCTGCGCGGTCTGGGCGCTTCCCAGGGCCCCCGGGAGCGGGTGGCGCTGCCGGGCGGCGCACTGGACCGCGTCACCCACCCCTCGGGCGTGACGGTGGACGTGCTGGCCGGCGGGGTCGGCCCGGGCGCCGCCGCGGCCGCCGCGGCCACCGCGCTCACCGCCGCCCGCTACGACCTGGCGCTCTCCGCCGGGATCGCCGGCGGCTTCGCCCCCCGGGCGGCGCTCGGGGCGACCGTGGTCGCCACCGCGATCGTCGCCGCCGACCTGGGCGCGGAGACCCCCGAGGGCTTCGCCGACGTCACCGAGCTGGGCTTCGGCACCGTCCGGCACACCCCGGCGCCGGCCGCCGTGGCACTGGCCGCCGAGGCCCTGGGCGCGGTCACCGGGACGGTGCTGACCGTCTCGACGGTGACCGGCAGCGCCGGGCGCGCCGCCGCTCTGACCGCCCGCCATCCGGACGCGGTGGCCGAGGCGATGGAGGGCTTCGGGGTCGCCGAGGCCGCCGCCCGGCACGGCGTGCCGTCGTTCGAGCTGCGGACCGTCTCCAACGCCGTGGGCCCGCGCGACCGGTCCGCCTGGCGGATCGGCGAGGCGCTGGCCGCGCTGGAACGCGCCTTCGCCGCCCTGCCCCACCCCGCGCTAGTGAAGGAGGCCGGCCGTGGCTGAACGGCTGAGCATCGCGTACTCGCCCTGCCCCAACGACACCTTCGTCTTCCACGCCTGGTCGCACGGCCTGGTGCCGGGCGCGGACGCCCCCGAGGTCACCTTCGCGGACATCGACGTCACCAACGGCCTGGCCGAGCGCGGCGAGCTGGACGTCCTCAAGGTCAGCTACGCCGCCCTGCCGTGGGTGCTGGACGAGTACACCCTGCTGCCCTGCGGCGGCGCGCTCGGGCGCGGCTGCGGACCGCTGGTGCTGACCCGCCCGGAGAGCGGCGACGACCTGAGCGGGAGGACGGTGGCCGTCCCCTCCGAGCGCTCCACCGCCTACCTGCTGTTCCGGCTCTGGGCGGCGAAGGCGGTGCCGGGTGGTCTGGGGAGGATCGTGGTGCTGCCGTTCCACGAGATCATGCCCGCCGTCCGGGACGGGCGGGTGGACGCCGGCCTGGTCATCCACGAGGCCCGGTTCACCTACCAGGACTACGGCCTGCGCTGCCTCGCCGACATGGGCGAGGCCTGGGAGCGGGAGACCGGACTGCCGATCCCGCTGGGCGCGATCATCGCCCGGCGCTCGCTCGGCACCGAGCGGCTGCGGGAGCTCGCCGGGGCGATCCGCGCCTCCGTGCGGCAGGCCTGGGAGGACCCGGAGGCCAGCCGCGGGTACGTGCTGGAGCACGCCCAGGAGATGGACCCGTCCGTCGCGGACCGGCACATCGCCCTGTACGTGAACGAGTTCACCGCGGACCTCGGCGAGGAGGGGCACGCGGCCGTGCGGGCACTGCTCACCCGGGCCGCCGCGGAGGGGCTGGTGCCCCCGGTCGGCCCGGGTGCGCTGGACTTCTGAGCCCGCGCGTCCGGGGGCTCGCCCGGCCGGCTAGACGTCGAACTGGTCGGCCACCCCGCGCAGCAGCACGGCGAGCTTCTGGCCGGCCGGCTTGGCCGGGTAGCGGCCGTGCTGCAGGCCCGGCAGCACCGCGTCCATCATCGTGATGAGGTCCTGGACGAGCGCCGCCATGTCGTCCGGGCTCTTGCGCTGGGCGGCGGCCACCGACGGCAGCGCGTCCAGCAGCTGGACCTGCATCGCCTGGTCGCCGCGGTGTCCGGCGACCACGCCGAACTCGACCCGCTGGCCCGGCTTCAGCGACGTGATCCCGGCGGGCAGCGCCTTGGTGTGGACGAAGACGTCGCCGCCGTCGTCGCGCGACAGGAAGCCGAAGCCCTTCGTCTCGTTGAACCACTTGACCTGGCCGGTGGGCATCTCGAACAGTCCTCGATGTGGGTGTGAGGGATCCCGGGCCCTGGCCGGGGATCGCTGGGTGGTGGGAGAGCGGGCCGGCCTGGGGGCACGCCCGCAGGGGCGCGTACGGTCAGCACGCTGTAAGGAGCAGACTAACGGTCCGTCACTGTCTCATCCGCGTTCCGCACAAGATCCGTACGGAGCTCCGGCGGCCACGGCGGACCCGGGGCCGGCGTGGCCGGGGCGCGGCTCGGCGCTGTCCACAGGCTCGCACCCCCGGTCGCAGAGAGCGGGGCGCACTGATCGCACCCCTCGGCACAGCCTGCATACCCCCGCTCAGCAGGGATCAAAACTCCCAGCGCCCGGAAAACTGCGCAACGTGACCGGGCCGCTCGTCCGCGAAGCGGTCGCGGACGCCGCCGCCCGGCACCGCGCGGCAACGGCCTCCGGCGGCCTCTGCGAGACTGGGACGGCAGCCGAACCCGCCGTCCCGGCCGCAGAGGAGCAAGCCCCGTGAGCAGCCAGAGCGCCGACCGCGGCGAGGTCTACGTCAAGGCCGGAGCGATCGTCTTCGGGCTCGGCGCGCTCGCCACGCTCGTCACCTTCGTCCCGCTGTTCCTGCACCTGACGCCGCTGCCCACGGCCGCGTACTGGCTGAGCATGCTGATGCCGCTGGGCTTCCTGCTCGCCCTCACCGGCCTGCTGCTCTCCGCGCGGGCCCAGCGCCGCCGCTCCCGCGCGAACGCCTGAGCCGGGACCTGGACGAGCCCGGACGGACCTAGGCCCGGACGGACCTAGCCGGCCTTGCCGAGGTGCCCGGCCAGCCAGGCCGGGAAGGCGGTGAGGTCGGGCAGCACCACGTCCGCGCCCGCCGCCCGCAGCTCCTCGGCGCCGTACGGGCCGGTGGCCACCGCCACCGCGACGGCGCCCGCGTGCCGGGCGCCCCGGATGTCGCCGAGGTGGTCGCCGACGTAGACGCCGGCGCCGTGCTCGCGCAGCGCGTCGCCCTTGGTCTCCGCCCAGAGGTCGCCCGCCAGCGCGTCCACCCGCAGGCCCGCGTGCTCCAGGTGGAGCCGGGCGTTCGGCGCGTACTTGCCGGTGATCACCGCCACCCGGCCGCCGTGCGCGCGGACCGCGTCCAGGGCGGCGTGCGCGCCGGGCAGGGCGACGGTCGGCGCGAAGGCGTGGTCCCGGTACAGCGTGCGGTAGCGGTCCGCGACCGCCTCCACCCGCTCCGCCGGGAACCAGTTGCGCAGCTCGTCGAGGAGCGGCGGCCCGAGGCGGGTGACCACCAGGTCGGCGTCGATGGCGGTGCCGGTCTCGGCGGACAGCGCCAGGTAGGTGGCGCGGATGCCGGGCCGGGTGTCCAGCAGCGTCATGTCGAGGTCGAAGCCGACGGTGAGCGGGGCGTCCGGGGTCGCAGGCATGCCGCCAGGCTACCCAACGGAGCGGACCGGCCCGGCCCGCGCGGCCCGGCCGCCCCCTGCGCCCCCCGTGAGCCGGGCGACCCCCGACCTGCGCGGAGTAACGATTTGCCCAGGCTTCGACGTGGAACTTAGGTTTGCCTGAGCTATCTGCGAGAGAGAGCCATGACCGACACCACCGCGCCCGGCAGAGCCCGCCTGCTGCGCCGCCGCATCCTGTGGCTCGCCGCCGCGCTGGCCGTGCTGGCCGCCGCGGTGCTACTGAGCCTGGCGGTCGGCAGCCGGAACATCCCGTTCGGCACCACCCTCGACGCCCTGCTGCACGGCGGGGACTCCACCGACGCCGTCGTGATCCGCGAGCTGCGGGTGCCGCGCACGGTGGTCGGGCTCGCGGTCGGCGCGGCGCTCGGTCTGGCGGGCACCGTCATGCAGGGCATCACCCGCAACCCGATCGCCGACCCCGGCATCCTCGGCGTCAGCCAGGGCGCGGCGGCCGGCGTGGTGCTGGCGATCTCCGCGTTCGGGATCTCCACGCTCACCGGCTACGTCTGGTTCGGCTTCGCCGGCGCGGTGATCGCCACCGTGGTGGTCTACGGGCTGGCCGGGCGCGGCCGGGGCGGGGCCACACCGGTCAAGCTGGCGCTCGCCGGCTCGGCGGTCTCCGCGTTCATCGCCTCGCTCAACACCCTGGTGCTCACCACCGACGCCGCCGCGATGGACCAGTTCCGGTTCTGGCACGTCGGCTCGCTCTCCGGCCGCACCGCGGACGTCGCCTGGCAGCTGCTGCCGTTCCTGGCCGTCGGCACGGTGCTGGTGTTCGCGGTGGCGCGCGGGCTGGACGCGCTGGCGCTCGGCGACGACACCGCCAAGGGACTCGGCGCGAAGACCGGACTGGTGCGGGCCGTCGGCGCGCTCGGCGCGACCGTGCTGACCGGCTCGGCGGTCGCGGCGGCCGGTCCGGTCGCCTTCGTCGGCCTCGCCGTGCCGCACGCCGCCCGCGCGGTGGCCGGCGCCGACCACCGCTGGGTGCTCACCCTCTCCGCCGTGCTGGGCCCGGCGCTGCTGCTGCTCGCCGACACCCTGGGCCGGGTGCTGTTCCCGCCCTCCGAGGTCCCGGCCGGGGTGATGACCGCACTGGTCGGTGTGCCGGTGCTGGTCGCGCTGGTCCGGCGCCGGAAGGTGGTGGCGGCATGACGGCCCCGACGGTGCCGCTGCGCGGCTACACCGTGGTGCGCGCCCGGGGCGCCTCCTTCCTGCTGCACCGGCGCTCGGCCTGGGCGGCGCTCGGCCTGCTGGTGGCGCTGGCCGCCGTCGTCGTCGCCTCGCTCTGCCTGGGCGAGTCCACCGTGGCGCCCGGCGAGGTGCTGAAGGTGGTGTTCGGGCAGCCGAGCCCGCACGAGCTGGTGGTCGGCGAGTTCCGGCTGCCCCGGGTGGTGGTCGGCCTGCTGGTGGGCACCGCGCTCGGGCTGGCCGGGGCGCTGATCCAGACCGTCGCCCGCAATCCGCTGGCCAGCCCCGACGTGGTCGGCGTCTCCTGGGGCGCCACCGCCACCGTGGTCGGCCTGCTGGCGTACGGCGTGGTCGGCTCCACCGGCGAGGTGCCGTACGCGGCCGTCGCGGGAGGGCTGGCGGCCGGCCTGCTGGTGTACCTGCTGGCCTGGCGGCGCGGGCTGCACGCCCAGCGCTTCGTGCTGATCGGCATCGGGATCTCCGTCGCGCTCTCCTCGCTGACCTCGGTGTTCCTCACCAAGGGCGACGGCTTCCAGGCGCAGGCCGCCAAGGTGTGGATGACCGGCAGCCTGAACGGCTCCGGCTACGACCAGGCCGGCTGGCTCGCCCGGGTGCTGCTGGCCGCCGTGCCGGTGGCGCTGTGGGCGGCGCGGGCGCAGCGCTCGATCTCCTTCGACGACGCCACCGCCGTCGGCCTCGGGCTGCGGCTGAACCGGATCCGGCTCGGCATGGCGCTGCTCGGCGTCGTGCTCGCCTCCTGCGCGGCGGGCGCGGCCGGCCCGGTGGACTTCGTCGCACTGATGGCCCCGCAGATCGCCGTGCGGCTGGCCCGCTCGGCGCAGATCCCGCTGTTCTGCTCGGCGCTCACCGGCGCGCTGGTCGTCGTGCTCGCCGACCTGCTGGCCCGCCGGCTGCTGGCGCCCACCGAGCTGCCGGTCGGCGTGGTGACCGGGCTGGTCGGCGCGCCGTACCTGATGTGGCTGCTGATCCGCTCCCGCCGTGGAGGTTCCTGAGTCGTGGAGGTCCCGATGCCCGCCGACGCCGAGTCCGTCGCCGCCGCCGAGTCCGCCGACGCCGCCCGTGCCGCCGGGCCCGTCGACGGCGCCGGGAGCGCGGGCCGGGTGCCCGCCCACCGGCTGGAGGCGCGGGACCTCACCCTCGCCTACGAGGCGCGCACCGTGGCCGAGGAGCTCTCGCTGCGGATCCCGGACGGGAAGGTCACGGTGATCGTCGGCCCGAACGCCTGCGGCAAGTCCACCCTGCTGCGCGCGCTGGGCCGGCTGCTGAAGCCGGTGCGCGGCGCGGTGCTGCTGGACGGCGAGGAGCTGGCGCGCGTCCCCACCAAGCAGATCGCCCGGCGGATCGGGCTGCTGCCGCAGTCGCCGTCCGCCCCCGAGGGCATCGCGGTGGCCGACCTGGTGTCGCGCGGCCGTCAGCCGCACCAGAGCTGGTGGCAGCAGTGGTCGGCGGAGGACGAGGCGGCGGTCGCGGAGGCGCTGGAGCGCACCTCGACGGCCGAGCTGGCCGAGCGCGGCGTGGACGAGCTGTCCGGCGGGCAGCGGCAGCGGGTCTGGATCGCCATGGCGCTCGCCCAGGGCACCGACATCCTGCTGCTCGACGAGCCCACCACCTTCCTGGACATCGCGCACCAGGTGGAGGTGCTGGACCTGGTGCGCCGGCTGAACGTGGAGCGCGGGCGGACGGTCGTCGCGGTGCTGCACGACCTCAACCAGGCGGCCCGGTACGCGGACCACCTGGTGGCGATGCGGGCCGGGCGGGTCGTCGCCGAAGGCCCGCCGGCCGAGGTGGTGACCGCGGACCTGGTGCGCGAGGTGTTCGGGCTGGAGTCGGTCGTGGTGCCGGATCCGGTGACCGGGACGCCGCTGGTGGTGCCGGGCGCGCCGTGGACGGCCCGGGCGGACGCGTAGCGACGCTTCATGCGCCGATTACGCACCAATTCGGACATAATCGACGGACTGCGCTCACCCTCCCCGCCGTCCGAGGTCCCGATGCCCCCGCTCACCCGCCGCACCCTGCTGACCGCGCTCGGCGGGATCGGCGGCGCCGCCCTCACCGGCTGCACGACCGGCCCGGCCGCGTCCCCGTCGGCCGGGCCCCCGGCCGCCGCCGACACTCCGGCCCCCTCCCCCACCCCGCTGCCGCCCGTCACCGTGGCCACCGCCACCGGCCCGGTCACCGTGCCCGGCGCGCCGGTGCGGGTGGTCGCCCTGGACACCGCCGAACTGGACTCCGCGCTCACCCTCGGCATCACCCCGGTCGGCGCGGCCCGGCCCGCCGCGGACCACGCCTTCCCCGACTACTGGCCCGTCTCCCGGACCGCCCGGATCGCCTACGTCGGCCCGGCCGGCGCCCCCGACCTCGCCGCGGTCCGCGCCCTGCGCCCCGACCTCATCCTGTCCAACCGGACCCGCGACGGCGACCGCTACGAGGAGCTGCGGGCGATCGCCCCGACCGTGCTCACCCAGACCACCGGCGCGCCCTGGAAGGCCAACGTCCAGACCCACGCCCAGGCGCTCAGCCGCCAGGACGCGGCGGCGGCGTTCGCGGCCTCCTACCAGCGGCACGTCAACCAGGTGGTGACCGCGCTGGCGAACGCCAGGGCGGGCGGGCGGAGGGTCAGCCTGCTGCGCTTCGTCGAGGGCGGCGGGCTGCGGCAGTACGGCCGGCAGACCTTCCCGGGCACGGTCCTCACCGACGCCGGCCTCGGCCGCCCGGACGCCCAGAACACCGACCAGGCCGACCAGGAGCTCCCGCCCGACCAGCTCGCCAGGGCCGACGGCGACCTGCTCCTCTACGCGGGCTACGGCGACCCGGCCCGCAACGGCCTCACCGCCACCCTGGCGAGCCCCGCCTGGCGGTCCCTGGAGGCGGTGAAGGCGCACCGCGCGTTCCCCGTCGACGACCAGCTGTGGTTCCAGGGCATCGGCTACACCGGCGCCAACTACGTCCTGGAGCAGCTCCAGCGCTTCCTCGGCGTCTGACCGGGGCTCAGCCACGCGGCGGGTGCGTCGCCGCGACCGGGCGCCGGACGTCGTCACGCCGTCGGCACGCCGTCGTCACGCCGTCGGCACGCTCCACGACGGCCCGGCGGTCCGCACCGACGACGGGTCAGTCCTCCTCGTCAGCGACGGCGTTGAGGGAGGTGATGAGGGAGGAGAGCCGGGAGTTCCAGTTCTGGTAGGTCTGGCCGTCGACGGCGTGCTTCCGGGCGAGGTCGCGGACGGTGCGCTGGGCGCTCTTCAGCTTGGCGGCGGCGTCGTCGGGCCGGCCCTCGTTGAGGCGGGCGGTGGCCTCGTCGAGGGTGCGCAGCAGCTCGACCTGGCGGGCGCGCTCCTTCTCGACCTGGGTCTGCGCGATGCTCTGCCGCAGGGCGTTGATCTGCACCAGCGGGGCCAGGTCGTGCGGGGCCGGGGTGGTGGCGGGGGCCGTCGGGACCGGGCGGGCGGACGGGGTGGTGGCGGCCGGGGTCGGGGTCGGGGTCGGAGTGGGGGTAGGGGTGGCCGACGGGGCGGCGGGGGCGGTCGCGGTGGGGCGGGTGGACGGCGCGGCGGCGGGCGTCGACGGGTCGTCGAAGGCGGTGAGCGCGAGCACCGCGGCGCCCGCGACACCGGCCAGGCCGAGGGCGCCGAACACGATCGGCCTGCGGCGGCTCTCCCGCTCGGGCTCCGGCACCGGCAGCGGGGCCACCGGGATCGGCGCCATCACCGAGGTGGGGGCCGGCGGCGCCGGCTGGGGCGGCAGGAGGGTGGTGTGCTGCTGGTCGGGGCCGGGAGCGGTGGGGAAGGCGGGCGGCAGCGGGGCGGCGGCGAGCAGCTCGGTGGTCGGGTCGGCGGGCACCAGCCCCGGCACGCAGGCCAGCAGTTCGGCCCGCGCCGCGGCGGCGTCCGCCGGGCGGCCGGCCGGGTGCTTGGCGAGCAGCCGCAGCACCGCCGCGTCCAGCGCGGGCGGCAGGCCGGGCCGCCGGGCGGAGGGCGGCAGCGGCTGCTCGCCGACGTGCTTGTAGGCGATCGCCACCGGGGTCTCGGCGGCGAACGGCGGCGCCCCGGTGAGCATCTCGGTCAGCACGCAGCCGACCGCGTAGAGGTCGGTGCGGCCGTCCAGCGGGCTCGCGGTGGCCTGCTCGGGCGAGAGGTACGCGGCGGTGCCGAGCACCGAGGCGGTCTGGGTGAGGTTGTGCGAGGAGCCCGCCCGGGCGATGCCGAAGTCGACGACCTTCACCCCGCCGTCGTCGGTGATCATGATGTTGCCGGGCTTGATGTCCCGATGCACCAGGCCCGCCGCGTGCGCGTGGGCCAGCCCCTCGCAGACCGCGGCCGCGATCCCGACCGCCTGCTCGACCGGCAGGCCCGGCCGCTGGGCCAGCAGCGCGGCCAGCGAGCGCCCCTGCACCAGCTCCATCACGATGTACGGCGAGCCCTGGTCGACCCCGGAGTCGAAGACCATGACGATCCTCGGGTGGACCAGCATCGCCGCGTGCTGCGCCTCGCGGCCGAACCGCTCGGCGAACCGCGGGTCGTCGGCGAGGCCCCCGTTGAGGACCTTGACGGCCACCTGGCGGCCCAGGACGTGGTCCACTCCGCGCCAGACCGTGGCCATGCCGCCGACGCCGAGTATCTCGACGAGTTCGTAGCGCCCGTTCAGCGCGCGTCCGATCACCTGGAACCGCTCCCCTCAGAGGCCCCGCCCGGGGTCCCGGACCACCTCGTGCACCTGTGCACGATAGCCCCCGGTGACGACCGGTCCCCCGGCGGCGACCTGACGGGGCGGCGGCCCGCCGGAAGGGGTGGCGGCCGGGGAACCGGGCAGCGGATCCCCGACCGCCGGCTCGTGGGTCGTCCAGGACGACGGGTCACGATCGGTCCGGGTCGGACTGGTCGGGCGGGTACCGGCCCGCCCGGACTGCGGGCGGGCGGGCCGGCGGGTTCCGGTCCGTCCGGACCGGCGGGCGCGTTCCGGGGTGCGCCTGCCGGTCCGGACGGGACCGGCCGGGTGGACGGCCGGCACGGGGGGGGCCGACCGTCCGCCCGGGGTCCTCGGGTGGAACGGGTCCTGCGGCTACTGCGGTGGTGCGGTCACTGCGGTGGTGCGGGGTGGGGCAGTCCGGATGAGCGACGGGCCCGGGGGGATTCGCTCGTCGCCCATCCGGAGATCGTGGGTCACCTCGGGTCTCCCGAGGTGACGCCGGACTGGCCGGTGCGGTCGGTCCCCGGCTGTGCGGGCGTGACCGCCGGGGCCGTCGCGGGCGGTGCGGCGGGGGCCTTCGACGCCCGGCCCGTGCCTCCGCCGCCGCCGTTCTCGCCGGGGCCCTGGCCGTTGGTTGCCTGGCCGATGGTTGCCTGGCCGTTGGTTGCCTGGCTGCCGGTTCCCTGGCCGTTGGCATCCGTGCCGTTGCCGCCGGAGGCCGACGAGCCGCCGGAACCGCCCGGGCCCTGGCCTTCGTCGGCGCCCTTCCCGGTGCCGCCCGAGCCGCTCCCGGACGCGTTCCCGGCGCCGTTCCCGGAGCCCGCGGCGCCGGACTTGGACGGGGCCGGACCGCCCTGGCCGTTGTCGCCCGTGCCGCGGAGCAGCCGGGCGCAGTAGTCCTTCACGCCGTCCGGCCCGCCGGCCGCGGTGACCAGCCCGCCGAACTGGGGATCGGTGATCAGCGTGCGCGGGCGCTCGCCCTTGCCCTCCCGGTCGGAGAACGCCTTGCAGAGCGCCGCATGGGCCACCGGGTTCGACGGACCGCGCCCGTCCGCCGGGGTGGCGGCCGTCGGCTGGGGCTGGGGCGCCGTCGGCGCGAGCGCCGAGGCGGACGGGGCGGGGGCGGCCGGGACGCCCGACGCGCTGTTCGACGGGGTGCCGGACGCTCCACCGGCCGGGCCGGTGGCGGACGGCGCCGCCGGCTCCCCGCCGGCCGGCGAGCCGGAGCGGGTCCCCGTCGTGGCCGACGCGGCGGACGTCGCGGAGGCGGCCGGATGGTGCTCCGGCTCGCCCGAACCGCCGCCCAGCGCGGACAGACCGCCCGTGCCGGCCGCGACCGCGACCCCGCCGAGCGCCGTGGCGCCGAGCACGACGGCGGCGGCCTTCGTGCTGAAGGCCCTCGTCAGCGCGGCGGTTGCCATCGAACGTCTCCGGACGGGTGCGGGTGCGGCGGGTCCTGCGGGAGCTGCTGCGAGACGGGCCTCCCGGAACGCGGCCAGGGCCGCTTCCTCCCCGGCCAGTTCGCCCTGCGTCGCCGGCGCCGCGGCGGCGGCGAGCACCCGGGCGACCCGTCCTTCCGGCCCGGTGCCGGGCGGGAGGGTTCCCGTGTGCCCGGTACTGCCGTCCGGGCCGGTGAGCGAGGCGTCCCGCCCGGCCGACGGGCCGTCCACGGCACCGGCGAGCAGGTGCTCGGCGGTGTCACGGTCGATCCGACGGGGTCGGTTGGTGCTCATCTCATGTCCTTCAGCGTCGCGGCCCGGCGTTCTGTCACACCCTGCGGAGGATTTTTTTTCGCGGCTCGTCCGAGCCCCTTCCGGCCGCCCCCGCCGGCGGTGGCGCCGCCCCGGCCCGTGCGCGCGGCCGGGATCCCCGGGCCGTCGGCGCCGGTCCCCGCGCCCGCGGGGAAGGACTGCTCCAGCAGCTTGGCGAGCCGCTTGAGCCCCCGGTGCGCGGCCATCCGGACGCTGCCCGGGCGCTTGCCGAGCACCTGGGCGGCGCTCTCCGCGTCCAGCTCCATCACCACCCGCAGCAGCACCGCCTCGGCCTGGTCCCGGGGCAGCCGGGAGATCAGCGCCAGCGCGTCCGAGGTGCCGACGGAGGCGAGCGCCGCGCCCGCGGTGTCGTCCCCGCCGGCCAACCCGGCCAACTGCTCGAAGGGCAGGTCGGTGACCGGCCGGCGGCGGCGGGCCCGCAGGTGGTCCAGCGCCCGGTTGCGCGCGACGGTCGCCGCCCAGCCGCGGAAGCCGTCGCCGTCGCCGGTGAAGGAGCCGAGGTCGCGGGCGATCTGCAGCCAGGCCTCGGAGGCGATGTCCTCGGCGTCCTGGGCGTCCTCGGGGCGGCCCCCGACCAGCACCCGCAGGTAGCGGAGCAGGCCCGGCTGGACGCTGCGGAACAGCAGCCGGAAGGCCTCCTCGTCCCCGCCCTGCGCGGCGCGGACGGCCTCGGTCAGATCGGCGGGGCCGGCGGCCTCGCCGCCGGTGGGCGGGCCCGGTGGCGGGCCGGACGTCGGGACCGGTCCGGACCGGCCGACGGGGCTGTCGGTGCCCGCTCCGGGGCGTTCTGCACTCTGCACCCGCCACATCATCCGCCATCCGGGCGAATGCCCCGCCCCCTCGGGCCCGGGCCGTCGCCCCCGGCCGCGTCCGCCGTCCGTCCACCGGCCCTTCGCGCCCCGTCCACGGCCCGTCCGCGGTCCGTCCGCCGTCCGTCCACAGCGCCTCCGCGCCCGGTCCGGCGACGGCCAGGATGCAGCATTCACGCCGATTCGCCTTCAGGTCGAAGGTCCTGAGACCTTCTGGCCTTCGCCTGCGGCATCGAAGCGACCACATCACCTACGTTGTAGGTGAACGATCCATGTCGCCCGCCCCCTTTGCGCCCCCTCCCCCCGCCGTGCGCCGCGGACGCTGCCGACTGCTCCCCCACCCCCCGGGAACACCATGACCTCCGCCGCCCACGAGCTCTTCGAGCGCGGCCTGCGCGACCACCTCGCACCCACCCTCCGCCTCCTGGGCCTCACCGGCTGGCGGCGGACGTTCAGCCTCCCCGACCCGGCCCACTGGGCGCTGCTCGGCCTGGTCGAGCAGCGCACCGACGGCCGGCTGCGCTACACCTTCGACCTGAGCCTGGTCCGCCGCGCCGACTGGACCGCCGCGGGCTTCCCCGGCCCGCGCCCGGACCCGCGCGCCGTCTACGGCATCGAGGCCTGGCGGGCCCGGATCGGCGACCTGATGCCGGTCGGCGAGGACGTCTGGTGGGAGGTGCTGCCCGGCCCGCGCTGGCGGGTCGCCCTGGACGACTCGGCGGCCGCCGTCCGCCACTACGGGCTGTCCGAGCTGCGCCGCCGGGCCGATCGGGAGCGCGGCGCCACCGCGGGCGAGACCTACCTCTCCCCCGCCGGACTGGAACAGGTCAACGCCGCCCTGCTGGCCGTCCCGGTGGCCCGGATCCAGCGCGCCGAGCTGGTCGACGGGGCGCTCGTCCTCACCGGCGCCTGGACGCGCGCGGACGCGGCCGCCCGTACGGTGCTGCGCGGCGTCGCCCTCGGCTTCCTCTCCGCCGAGGACGAGCTCTTCGCCGTCGTGCGCTGCGCGGACACCCTCGGCCGGCCGCTCTGGGACTTCGGCCGCCCCTGACGCCCGCGCGCGCCATGACGGTTGTCATACGGATCCGGCAACGGACGGCACTGCCGGGCGGACGGCCCCGCCCGGAAGGGTGGAGGCACGACGAAGCGGGCAGCGGCCCGCCGACCGAGCAGCCAGTCCGGGGAGGAACCCACCGTGAGCCAGATCACCGCCACCGCGTCCGCCGCCGCACCCGCCACCGCGGCCGCCGGGGCCACCGCCAAGGCCCCGAACTCCCTCGCCAAGGCCCTGCGCCCGCTCGCCGTCGACATCGCCGGCCCGCTCGCCGGCTTCTACCTCCTCCACGCCGGCCTCGGCCTCGGCGAGTTCGCGGCCCTCGCCTGGAGCAGCCTCCTCCCGGTCGCCCGCACCGTACTCGGCCTGGTCGGGGAGCGCACGCTGAACCGCTTCGCCGCCCTGATGGTCGGCGTGAACCTGGCCGGCCTGGCCCTCACCGCCGTCAGCGGCGACGCCCGGCTGATGCTCGCCAAGGACTCCGTGCTCAGCGGCTTCATGGCGCTGGCGATCCTGGGCTCGGCGCTGGGCGCCCGTCCGCTGATGTCCGCCGCGCTGCGCCCCTTCCTCACCAAGGGCGACGCGGCCCGCGAGGCGGCCTGGGACCGGCTCGCGGCGGGCTCGCGCGCCTTCCGCCGCCACGAGCGCCGGTTCTCGGCGATCTGGGGCACCGCGCTGCTCGCCGAGTGCGTCGCCCGGGTCGCCGGGGCCTTCACCCTGCCGGTGGCCACCATGGCGTGGCTGTCCACCGTCCTGCTGGTCGCCGGGATCGTGGCCGGCTCGGTGCTCGGCCAGGCCGCCGCGCAGCCGATGGAGGAGCTGGTCCGCACCGAGGCCGCCTGAGCGGGCCGGTCGTCCGGTCGCCCGGTCGCCCGGTCGTCCGGTCGTCCGGTCGTCGGAGGAACCAACCCGCCTCACCGGGAGTCCAGAAATAACGAGGGGGTAACGGGATCCCCTCGTCGAGGAAACGGGGAACCGATGAGCCGGGCCGACGCGCGAACCACCACCACCGAGGACCGCACCCTCGTCTGGGACGGTTGCCTCAACGTCCGCGACCTGGGCGGTCTGCGCACCACCACCGGCGCCCGCACCACCCGCGGCGCGATCGTCCGCGCCGACAACCTGGACCGCCTCACCGCCGAAGGCTGGGACGCCCTCCTCGACCACGGCGTGCGCACCGTCGTCGACCTGCGCAACAGCGAGGAGTACAAGCCGCTCCTGCCGCTCCCCGAGGACGTCGAGCTGATCCGCGTCCCCCTGGACGAACTCGCCGGCCCCGCCTGGTGGCGGGCCTACGGCCACCTCGACGGCACCCCGCTCGCCCTGCGCCCCTACCTCGACCACTGCCCGCACGCCGCCGCCGCGCTGATCACCACGATCGCCGGCGCCCGCCCCGGCGGCCTGGTCGTCCACTGCGGCGCCGGCCGCGACCGCACCGGCCTGGCCGCCCTCCTGCTGCTCGCCCTCGCCGGCGTCGAACCCGACGAGATCACCGCCGACTACCTCCTGAGCGCCCCCAACGTCCGCCCGCTGTACGGCATGCTCGGCCTCCCCGACCCGTTCCGCCGCATCGACACCGTCCTCGCCGAAGCCGGCACCACCGCCGAGGCCGCCCTCGCCGCCGCCCTCACCGGCTTCACCCCCGCCCCCTACCTCCTCACCGCCGGCGTCACCCCCACCGCCCTCGAAGCCGTCCGCGCCCGTCTGCTCCCCGCCTGACCGCGGTTCCCCGGGCACGGGGAACCGGCCCCGCCGGCCCCGCGCGCCGCTCTGGCAGACTCCGGGCGTGATCCTTCGCACCGCCACCCGCCAGGACCTGCCCGCCGTCGTCGCCCTGCTCACCGACGAGGACGGGGTGGGCGACCCCGCCTCGGTCGAGGTGGGCGAGGCGTACGAGCGGGCGTTCGCCGACATCGACGCCGATCCGCGCAACGAGATGCTGGTGCTCGACGAAGGGGACGGGACGGTGGCCGGGTACCTCCAGGTGACGTACATCCCGGGGCTGGGGCGGGGCGGGGCGGAGCGGGCGCTGATCGAAGGGGTGCGGGTGCGGGCCGACCGGCGCGGGGCGGGGCTGGGGCGGGCGTTGATGGTCCGGGCGATCGAGCGGGCCCGGGCGCGGGGGTGCATGCTCGTCCAGCTGACCAGCCACAAGCGGCGCACGGAGGCGCACCGGTTCTACGACGCGCTCGGCTTCGACCGCAGCCATGACGGGTTCAAGCTGGCGCTCCGATAATCGTTCGCGGCCGGCCAGCTCGCCGCTCGATACTGCCGGGCATGGTGGACTTCTCCGACTTCGACACCCGCAACTACCCCACCGTGGACGTCCGGACCGGCTACGCCGGCTGGGTCGACACCTATGAGCAGACCGTCGAGGACGCGATGGACCTCGCCGTCCTCGACCGGCTGGACACACCGCGCTGGGCGGAGGTCCGCCGGGCCGCCGACCTCGGGTGCGGGACCGGCCGGACGGGCGCCTGGCTGCGCGGCAGGGCCGCCGGCGGCCTCGTACTGGACGGGGTGGACCTCACGCCCGAGATGCTGGCGCGCGCCCGGGAACGGGGCGCCCACGACAGCCTGACGGAGGCCGACGTCGCCGGCACCGGGCTCGCGACGGGCGCGTACGACCTGGTGGTCTCCTCCCTGATCGACGAGCACCTGGCCGACCTCGGCCCGTACTACCGCGAGGCCTTCCGGCTGGCCCGCCCCGGTGGGCGCTGCGTCCTGGTCGGGCTGCACCCGTCCTTCATCATGGCCGCCGGCATGCCGACCCACTTCACCGGCGCGGACGGCGCCGACGTCGCCATCACCACCCACGTCCACCTGGTCTCCGACCACCTCGCGGCCGGCCTGGCGGCGGGCTGGACGCTGGCCGAGATGCGGGAGGCGGTGGTGGACGACGGGTGGATCGCGCTCAAGCCGAAGTGGGAGAAGTACCGCAGCCACCCGGTCTCGGCGGCGTACGTGTGGGAGAAGCGGTAGTCCGGCAACTCGCCCTAGCGTCAACCGATGGTTGACGACCCTGGGGTCGACAACCTACGGTTGACGCTATGGAGAATCCGATCGTTCCCAAGACCACTCCGCTGCGCCTCGACGATCTGATCGACGCGATCAAGAAGATCCACACCGACGCCCTCGACCAGCTCTCCGACGCCGTCATCGCGGCCGACCACCTCGGGGAGCTCGCCGACCACCTCATCGGCCACTTCGTCGACCAGGCCCGCCGCTCCGGCGCCTCCTGGACCGACATCGGCCGCAGCATGGGCGTCAGCAAGCAGGCCGCCCAGAAGCGCTTCGTCCCCAAGGACCCGGCCACCCCCAACGACCTCGACCCGAGCCAGGGCTTCGGCCGGTTCACCGACCGGGCCCGGCACGTGGTGATGGCCTCGCAGGAGGAGGCCCGCCAGGCCGGCAACGCCGAGATCGGTGCCGAGCACCTGCTGCTCGGCCTGCTCGCCGAGCCGGACGGCCTCGCCGTGCGGGCGCTCGCCGCCCAGGGCGTCACCCCGGAGGCGCTCCGCACGGCCGCCGTCGCCGCCCTGCCCGCCCCCGGCGCCGAGGTTCCGGCGCTGATCCCCTACGACGCCCGGGGGAAGAAGGCGCTGGAGCTGACCTTCCGGGAGGCGCTGAAGCTCGGTCACAACTACGTCGGCACCGAGCACATCCTGCTCGCCCTGCTGGAGCTGGAGAACGGCGCCGGGGTGCTCGACGACCTCGGCGTGGAGAAGGCCGAGACCGAGCGGTTCGTCAGCGAGCTGCTCGCCGCGTTCGTCGCGTCGAGCGGCGGCGACCGGCAGCAGGACTGAAGGACCCGTTCCGGGGCCGTGCGGGACGGGCCCGGCCCCGGAACGTCACCCGCCGCTCAGAAGCCCGACACGTGCGTGGTGATGATCCGCGTCCGCCCGTCGGCCTTCGCCTCCAGGGCCGCGGCCAGCCGCAACGACCGCGCCGGGCCGAGGAGTCGCAGCGCCTCGTCGTCGCCGACCCAGCGGTGGTCGTCCAGTTCGCCGGCCGGGACGGTCACGGGGGTGCCGTCCGGGACGGTGCCGGCGTCGAAGAGGAAGTGCACGGCCGGGTGGTCGAGTTCGCCCGACGGGTGGGTCCAGGAGATCGCCAGCAGGTCACCGGCCTCGCGCACGATGCCGGTCTCCTCCAGCAGTTCCCGGGCGGCGCACTCGGCGGGCCCCTCCCCCAGGTCGATCGTGCCGCCGGGGAACTGCCAGTGCTCCCGGTACCCGGCCTTGACCAGCAGGATCCGCCCGGAAGCGTCCCGCAGGACGCACCCCGCCGCCGCGTAGCTCCGCGGCAGCGAGGCCAACCACTCTTCACGGGACTTCAACGGCTCGACCGGCACGGCGGGGCCTCCTGGGGCGCGGGAACGGGCGTGCGCCCCCACTCTGCCAGGCCCCGCTCCGCAGGCCCGCGCGGCAGCCGGCCGGCCCGCGCAACGGTCAGGCCGGCCCGCGCGACGGTCAGGCCCGGGCGGCCAGGTGCTCGACCAGGCGGTCGAAGCTGGAGTTGTGGCCGGCCTCGGCCTCCGGGCCCAGGTACATCGCCGGCACGTTCTCCTGCTCCATGAGCACCCGGGTGCGGCCGTCGCCGAGGTCGCTGAGGGTGATCCGGCCGGTGAGGCCGACGCCCTCCTCGAAGAACTCCAGCAGCTCGCCCTCGCGGACCGCGGTGAAGTGGCCGCGCAGCGGGTAGCGGTCGCCGGTCTCGTCGATCACCATCGTGCTGTCGAAGCGCCCGCCGACCACCGGCTCGATGGTGACGGTGTCCAGCGGCACCCGGGTGCCGACCGGGCCCCAGAAGCGGACGAACTGCTCGGGCTCGACGTACGCCCGGAAGACCTCGGCCGGGGTGGCCGACAGCTCGCGGACGATGGACAGGGTGCCGAGGTTCTCGGTCATGGTGGTGGTTCCCTCTGTTCGCCGGACGCGCCGCTCGGTGCCGCGCTTTCACAGGGGTAGACCGGAGGCTCATCGGAAACTCATCGCTCCCCGGAGAAGTTTTTCCGGAAATCTTTCCGGCGGGCCGATGAGGCCCGCCGATCGCGCCGGTCTGATCTCCGTGAAGACCGAACCGCAAGCATCCGCCGACCGTCCGCTGAGCTGTGACCTGGGCGCCCTGACCGCCCCCGACCTGGCCGTCGTCGACGCCCTGGCCCGGCTGCGGCTCGCCGCCGCCCGGCACGGGGTGCGCCTCGTGCTGCGCAACGCCGCCGGCCCGCTGCGCGACCTGCTCGCGTTCAGCGGGCTGGGCGCCGTCCTCCCCGTCGAGGAGGACGGCGCGGGGCTACTCCCCGGCCGCCAGCCGTGGCGGCAGGCCGAAGAGCGGGAACAGCACGTCCGTGTCGAGGAAGTTGGTGAGCCCGGTGATCCGGCCCGCTGACACCTCCAGCACGATCAGCGCCCACGGCTCGTGCCCGCCGTCCGGGGCCGGCCGGTACTGGCCGAACGCCGGGCTGCCGTTGGCCCGCGCCGGCACCAGCCGCGATCCCCGGCAGCCGTGGCCGGGCCCGAGCATCCACTCCCGAAGGTCCGCGTGCCCGGTCAGCCAGAGCGCGAACGGCGGCATGTTGAGCGTGACGTCCTCGTGCAGCAGCGCCGCCAGGCCGTCCATGTCGTACGCCTCGAAGGCGGCGACGTACCGGGCCAGCAGCGCCCGGTGGTCCTCGTCCAGCACCGGGGCCGGCCGGGAGGCGGCCGGGTCGGCGGCCAGCGCGGCCCGGGCCCGCTGGAGCGCGCTGTTCACCGAGGCGACGGTGACCCCGAGCAGTTCGGCGACCTCGTTGGCCCGCCAGCCGAGCACCTCGCGCAGGATCAGCACCGCCCGTTGCCGGGGCGCCAGCCGCTGGAGCGCGGCGACGAAGGCCAGCCGCACCGACTCGCGCTGGGCGGCCACCTCCGCCGGATCACCGGTCTCGGGCAGCACCCGGCCGTCCGGCGCCGGGCCGATCCAGGTGACCTCGGGCAGCTGGGCGTCACTGGCGGTGGCCACCGTGGAGGGGCCGGCCAGGTCCATCGGCCGGGCCCGGGCGTTGCGGCCGTTCAGCGCGTCCAGGCAGACGTTGGTGGCGATCCGGTAGAGCCAGGAGCGCAGCGCCGCGCGGCCCTCGAACCCCCGGTACCCGCGCCAGGCCCGGACCATGGTGTCCTGCACCGCGTCCTCGGCCTCGAAGACCGAGCCGAGCATGCGGTAGCAGTACCCGGTCAGCTCCGTCCGGTACCGCTCCAGCTGGAGTTCGACCGGTTCCTCCGTCATCAGCTCGGCCATCGCCCGCGCCCCCGCTCACCTGCTGCCGTCGATCACCGGGAAAGGTACCGCAGCCCACCGACAACGCCACCGCACGCCCCCGGCAGCCGCCCTGAACGGACATCAGGACGGCGGCCGGGGGCGGGGGGCGGGGGCGCCCGGTGCGTCCGGTGCGCCCGGTGCTCAGTGCACGCCGTGCGCTCGGTGTGCTCAGTGCGCGCTGTGCCGCTCGGCACCGCGGTGCCGGTGCCCCTTGAGCTCGGCGTGCTGCGCGGGCGCGGCGTGCGGGACGGCGGTCGCGCCGTCCCGGCCGCCGTGCCGGAAGGAGGCGGCGGCCGCCGTCCCGGCACCGGAGGCGGACCACCCGGCGCCGGTGCGCAGCCGGGGCGGGAGCGTGTCCGGCGTCGTCGCCATGCCCCGGCGTTCCAGCAGCTCCTGGGCACCGCGGCGGAGCCTGGGGGAGCTTCCCGCTGTTCGGTTGGTCATCGTCGGCCTCCCTTCGGTGGCCGCCGGCCGGACGGAAGCCGACCGGGGGCCGCACGGGCGTTATGTCCCGATTGATCGGGTATTACACCTCAACCCATGGCCGCCGGAACGTCAACCCCTCGCCCGGACCCGGTCACCCCATGAGCTCGTGGACGAAGCACCACCGCCAGTCCTCCCCCGGCTCGTAGGACCTGATCACGGGGTGGGAGCTGTCGTGGAAGTGCGCGGTGGCGTGCCGCTGCGGCGAGAAGTCGCAGCAACCGATGTGGCCGCAGTCCAGGCAGAGCCGCAGGTGCACCCAGTCCCGGCGTCCCTGGGCCAGGCAGTCGGCGCAGCCGTCCACGGGCGGCAGGGGCGCGACGTCCCGGGGTGCGGCGGCGAGGTCTTCGCAGGCGCTCATGGAACGCACAGTAGTGACGTCGGGCCCGCCGCGCTCCCCGGGACGCGCGCCCGGAGGCCCGTGGGAGCATGCCCCTGTGGCGGATGTGACGGGGAGCGCGGCAGTCAGCACGACCGGCGACACGGGAGACCTCCCGCCTCCGGGCATATCCGGCACCGGCCGGATCCGGCAGCCCGCGGCACTGATCCGGCTGCTCGCCGGCCTCATGGTGACCGCCCTGGCCCTGCTCTTCGCCGACTACGCCCGCGCCACCACCAACGGCCTCGCCGAGGACGTCGCCGACGCCGCCGCGCTGGTGCCGCACCCGCTGGGCGCCGTCGCCACCGGCCTCACCACCGCCGCGCTGCTGCTCCTGCCGGCCCTCTCGGCCGCCCGCCGCCTGCTGCGCACCACCGCCGACCGGCGGCACGTCCTCCAGCAGCTCTCCGACGGCCTGCTGGCCGCCGTGCTGGCCTACGGCGCCTCGCTCGCCGTCGACCTGTGGATCGACGGGCCCGCCCCGTTCTCGCTGGTGTCCGCGCTCACCCAGCCGCTGCCCGGCGACCCGATCGCCCGCACCGAGCCGGTGTACGGCTACCTCGCCCCCGTCCTCGCCTTCCTCACCGCCTCCGCGGCCCGCGAACGACGGGTGCCCCGCTCCGTCCTCGCCCTCTCCGCGCTGGCCGGCCTCGCCACCGGGGCCGCCACCCCGACCGCCCTGCTGCTCGGGGTGCTGATCGGCTGGACGGCCGCCCACGGCACCCGCTGGGCCGTCGGCACCCCGGACCCGCGGCCCCGGCCCGCCCAGCTCCTGCACAGCCTGCGCGAGGCCGGTCTGCGCCCGGTCGCCGCCACCCCGGCCGGGCCGGACCGCTACCTGGTCCGCCAGCAGGACGGCCGCCCCGAGCTGGACGTCCAGCTGCTCGACCGGCAGGCGGTCACCGCCGCCCTGGTGCAGCGGGCCTGGCGGCGGCTGCGGCTGCGCACCGCCCCGCACCCGCGCGCCCTGCGCTCGCTGCGCACCGGGCTGGAGCACGAGGCCCTGGTCTCCTACGCGGCGGTCGCCGCCGGGGTCCGCACCCGCCGGATCGCCGCCACCGCCGAACTCGGCCGGGACACCGCGCTGGTCGCCTACGAGCGGCTGCCCGGCCGCACCCTGGACGACCTGGACGACGAGGAGCTCACCGACGCGCTGCTCGCCGACGCCTGGGGCCAGCTGGCCCTGCTCCAGCGGCGGGCGATCGCGCACCGCGCACTGGCACCCTCCGCCCTGCTGGTCGACGCGGCGGGGGCGGTGCACCTGGTCGGCCTCGCGGACGGCGACATCGCGGCCGGCGAGCTGGTGCTGCGATGCGACGTCGCCCAGCTGCTCACCACGCTCGCGCTGCGCACCGGGGCGGAGCGGTCGGTGCGCAGCGCGGTGGCGGTGCTCGGGCCGGACGCGGTCGCCGCCGCCCTGCCGCTGCTCCAGCCGATCGCGCTGGCCCGCGGCACCCGGCTCGCCCTCAAGCGGGCCGGACGGGCCGCGCCGACGGCGCCGGCCGCCCCCGGCGGGCCGCCCGCACCGCCCGCGCCCGACCTGCTGGAGCAGATCCGCACCGAGATCCTCCACAGCCGCCCGCAGGCCCCGGTCCGGCCGGTCCGGCTGGAGCGGCTGCGCCCGCGCACCATGGCCGCCGTGGGCGGCGGCGTGGTGGCCGGCTGGCTGCTGATCCCGCAGTTCTTCGCCGCCGAGCGCAACCCGCTCGCCGCCGTCGCCGACGCCGACCCGTTCTGGCTCGTCCTCGCCCTGCTCGCCGCGGTCACCAGTCACGTCATGGCGGCGATGGGCTTCATCGGCTTCGTCCCCGAGCGGCTGGACTTCCGCAACGCCGTCCTGGCGCAGGTCGCCGGCTCCTTCGTGAAGCTGGCCTCCCCCGGCGGGGTCGGCGGCGTCGCCCTGAACACCCGCTTCCTCCAGCGGGCCGGCATCCCGACCGCGCAGGCCCTGTCCAGCGTCGGCGTCGGACAACTGCTCGGACTGGTGCTGCACCTGCTGCAGATCGGTGCCTTCGTCTACCTGACCGGCCTGGAGGCCGGCGGCTCCGAACTGGACATCCTGCCGTTGGTGGTCGGCGGCATCGCGGTGGCGGGCGCCCTGCTGGCCGCGGTGTCGGCCGTGCCGCCGGCCCGGCGCTGGCTGGCCGCCCGGCTGCACCCGCTGACCGCCGAGGTGCTGCCCCGGCTGGTGGAGCTGCTGCGCAACCCCGGGCGGCTGGCGGTCGGCTTCGCCGGGCAGCTGCTGGTGTCGATCACGCTGATCACCTGCCTGTACTGCTGCGCCCGGGCGGTCGGGTCCCAGCCGGGCTACGCCGCGGTCGGCGTGGTGTTCCTGGTCGGCAACGCGGCGGGCAACGCCGCGCCGGCCCCGGGCGGGGTCGGCGCGGTGGACAGCGCGCTGGCGGCCGGTCTGAAGGCGGCCACCTCGATGGGTGCCGGCGAGATCCTGGCGACCGTCACCCTCTTCCGGCTGCTCACCCTCCTGCTGCCGGTGCTCCCGGGCTGGGCGGCATTCAGCTGGCTCCAGCGCCGCGGGGCGCTCTGACCGCGGGCGGCCCGGCAGACGGCCCGGAGCGGAGCCCTGCCCGGCCCTGCTCGGCCTTGCCCGGCCCTACTCCCGGTACTCGTCCTCGTCGAGCTGGACGATCCGGTTCTGCTCGGCGACGTCCGCGACGTCGGTGGCCGGGTCCGCTCCCAGCGATCGCCGCTCGGCCAGCTCGTCGTACTCGTCCTCGTCCGCCTGCTCGTCCGGATCCGCGGCCTCGTCGACCTCGTCGACCTCGTCCAGGTAGTCCTCGTGGTTCTGCGGCATGGCGTCCGTCCTCGTTCCTCGAAGGTTCCTCGGAGGCTTCCTCTGACCCGATGGCCACTGCCCGGTGGGGTACTGGCAGTATCCGTCGGCCGCCGCCCGGGCGCGAAGCGCCACCGGCCCGTCGGCGTGTTGCCTCCTACCCGGATTGACCCGCCGAAACCGACCGGGTTTGCACCATGCCCGGGGTGCACCCGCTGCCTAGGGTCGAAGCCATGACGACGAACGCACCCGCCCCGCAGCACACCGCCCGCCTCGACCACGCCCGCACCGCCCCCAAGGTCTTCCGCGCGATGATCGCGCTGGACGCCGCCGCCCGCGAGGGCCTCGACCCGGCCCTCGTCGAGCTGGTGCAGATCCGCGCCTCCCAGCTCAACGGCTGCGCCTACTGCCTGGACATGCACGTCAAGGACGCCCGCAAGGCCGGCGAGAGCGACGAGCGGATCCATCTGCTGCCGGCCTGGCGGGATGCCCCGGCGGGCGTCTACAGCGAGCGGGACCGCGCCGCCCTCGCGCTGGCCGAGCAGATCACCCACATCGGCGGCGGCGTCAGCGACGAGGTCTACGGACGGGCCGCCGAGCTGTTCCCGGAGCAGGAGCTGGCCCAGCTGATCTCGCTCTGCTTCACCATCAACGCCTGGAACCGGATCAACGTCGCCACCCGCAAGACCCCCGGCACCGCCTGACCCGGGCGGGCCCGGCGGTCCGGCGCGCGGGCCGAACGGGCCTCCCGGCCACCGGGGTACGATCGGAGCCGTACCAGCAGGGCTTACCCACACCTCCCGGTGGCCCCGAGGCCCTTACGAACGACGGGGAAATCATGTCCGGCTCGCACTACTTCACCGGTGCACCCGAGGTCGCCAGCGAGCGCAGGCCGATCACGGTCACCCTGCCGGACCTCACCCTGGAGCTCACCACCGACGCGGGCGTCTTCTCCCGCACCCGGCTGGACCCGGGCACCCGGATCCTGCTGGAGCACGCACCCCAGCCCCGGGTGCGCGGCCCGATCCTGGACGTCGGCTGCGGCTACGGCCCGATCGCGCTGACCTGGGCGAGCCGCCGCAAGCGGCTCCCGGTCTGGGCGGTGGACGTCAACGAACGCGCCCTGGAGCTGGTCCGGCACAACGCCGGGTCGCTGGGGCTGGGCAACGTGCACGCCGCGTTGCCCGAGGAGGTCCCCGCCGACCTGCGGTTCGCGGCGATCTACTCCAACCCGCCGATCCGGATCGGCAAGGCGGCGCTGCGCCGGCTGCTGGAGCAGTGGCTCGGCCGGCTGACCCCGGACGGCTCCGCCTTCCTGGTGGTGCAGAAGCACCTCGGCTCGGACTCGCTGCAGAAGTGGCTGAACGAGCAGGGCTGGCCGACCACCCGGCTGACCTCGGTCAACGGGTTCCGGATTCTGGAAGCGCGGCCCCGCCCGGCGGCGGGCGAGGGCCCCGAGAGTGGACGAGGGACGACGTCGTGAAGCAGCTCCGCGGGACCGAACTGAAGCGGTTGCACCGCTCCTGGCGGCGTGGCAACGAGTTCCGGCTCGCGATGATCCTGGAGAACCTCCAGTCGCCGTTCAACGTCGGCTCGGTCGTCCGGACCGGCGCCGCGATGGGCGCGGAGAAGCTCTACCTCACCGGTGACACCCCGTCGGTGCGCTCCTCCGGCGCGCAGAAGGCCGCGATGGGCACCGACAAGTACCTGAAGGTCGAGCACTTCCCCACCGTCGCCGAGGCGGTCGCGGCGGCGAAGGCCGACGGCTTCAAGGTGGTCGGCCTGGAGCTCGCCGACGAGGCGGTGCCGATGTTCGCCGCCGAGCTGACCCCGGCGGTCGCCTTCGTGCTGGGCCACGAGGACCGCGGGGTGACGGCCGACGCGCTCGCCCTCTGCGACCAGGTGGTCTTCGTGCCGCAGCTGGGCCGGGTCGGCTCGCTGAACGTCTCCGCCGCCGCCACGGTGGCCTGCTACGAGGCGCGCCGCCAGGGCTATGCGCTCACCGGCACCCCGGACGGCTCCGACGCCGGCGCCTTCGACGGCCTCGACGAGGACTGAGAGCCCGGGCGGGATCCCGGGCGAGGGCCCGGGCGGGCGGTTCCGGCCGCCCGCCCGGGCCCGGCTCACACCTCGACCAGCACCTTGCCCCGGTTGGCCTCCCGGTCCAGGTAGAGGCTCCGGTAGGCCTGCGGGATCGCGTCGAACCCCTTGTGCACGGTCTGGTGGTAGCGGATCTCCCCGCGGCCGACCAGCCCGCCCAGCTCCCGGTGCATCTGTGCCAACAGCGGCTCGGTGAACCACTCCTGGGCGAAGATGCCGCGGATCGTGGTGCGCGGGAACATGATGTACGGCAGCAGCCGCGGCCCGGTCAGCTCGCCGTTCACCGTGGTCGCCCACTGCCAGCAGACCGCCACCCGGCTGTCCACGTTCAGCATGGTGAAGACCGCGTCCGTGACGGCCCCGCCCAGGTTGTCGAAGTACCGGTCGACGCCGTCCGGCGCGGCCGACAGCAGCGCCTGCCGGGCCTTCTCCGCGTCGTCGCCCTGCGCGTAGAGCACCACCTCGTCGAAGCCCAGCTCGCGCAGGTACTCGGCCTTGCCCGGCGAGCCGGTGGTGCCGACCACCCGGCCGGCCCCGGCCCGCTTCGCCAACTGGCCCACCAGGGTGCCGATCGAGCCGGACGCCCCGCTGATCACCACGGTGTCCCCCGGGCGGACCTCCAGGAAACGGGTGAGCGTGCCCCAGGCGGTCATCCCCGGCGCGCCCATGACGCCGAGCGCGGTGGACAGCGGCAGCCGCTCGTCGTACCAGGACGGGTCGAGCCGGCGGTAGGCCGGGAAGACCATCGGGAAGATGCCGGTCGTCCACAGCTCCTCGGCGCCGTTGTGGACGACGTGGGTGCGCCAGCCGCCGAAGCCCTGCACCAGGTCCCCGACCGCGAACGCCGCCTCCGGCCCGGCCTCGACCACCTCCATGATGGAGTCGGCACCCATGTGGTGGCCGACCGGCGTCTCCAGCGCCAGGCCGTTCTGGTACGGGTCCACCGAGACGTACCTGGTCCGGAAGAGCATCTCGTCCGGCCGCAGGTCGATCTCGACGTCCTCCACGACCTTCTCGTAGATCCGGTTGACGTCGGGCACACCGTCCAGGTGTTCCCGGACCACCCACTTCTCGATCCTCATGCCAGGGCTCCCGTCTCCACGTTCTCGCTGTCCTCGGGCCGTTCCGCCCCGTCGGCCCCCGCCGGCGCCGCCTGCCGGGCCGGCCCGGCGGGCCGGCCCACCGGAATCACCAGGTGCGTCGGCAGCGGTGCGTCCGGGTCGATCTCGGCGGTGAACTCCAGTCCGTCGTCCCGGCAGATGAACTGCATGACGTGCCGCCCCGCGGCCGCCGCCCGGATCAGCCCGCCGATGGTCGCCCAGACCCCGGAGAGGTAGAAGTTCGACAGCCCCGGCAGCACCGGACCGCTCTTCTTGATCTCCTCCTCCACCGTCTCGGCGCCCTCCACGAAGGGGTTCCAGCCGGGGAAGGTGCCGTCGTAGACACCGGTGTAGCGGACCTGGGTGAGCGGGGTGGACACGTCGGCGACGGCCACCGCGTCCTTGAAGCCCGGGAAGCGCTCGTCCAGGAAGCCGACGATGCCGTTGCGGACCCGCCGTTTGGCCGCCAGGTACTCCCGGCCGTGCTTGACCGGCAGGGTGTGCAGCTCCTCGCCGCGCCGGACCCGGGAGGAGCGCTCCGGGCCCTGTGACAGCGCCCGCCAGGGGGCGATGTCGGAGAAGTACGTCGCGAACACCACGGTCGAGCCGGACGGCGCCAGCTCGGGGTAGTGCCGGGTGCGGAACTGGACGTTCATCGACGGGCAGCGGATCCCGGTCAGCTGGGCCGTCTCCCGCTCGCCCAGCAGGTAGGTGGTGCACGGGTCGCCGGCCGGGAAGGGCTTGCGCAGGCCCAGGAAGAGCGCCACGTACCCGGGCGACAGCTGCCCCGGCTCGTCGATCAGCGAGGTGTAGAGCCGGCGGTAGGTGTCGTTGAGGTACTGGCCCTTGAGCAGCTTCATCACCGTGGTGTGGCCGTCGGCGGCGGACACCACGATGTCGGCGCGGTACTCGCGGCCGTCGCTCAGCCGCACGCCCACCGCGCGGTCGTGCTCGACCAGGATCTCCTCGACCCTGGCGTTGTAGGTGATCTCCCCGCCGAGCCCGCGGTAGCGCTCCTCGATCGACCGGGCCAGCGCGAGCGACCCGCCCTCCGGCACCCCGGCGGCCCGGTTGGCGTGCGAGGCGAGCTGGAAGTAGAAGGGCAGCACCGGGAAGGCCGGGTGCTTCTCGTAGAGGATGAAGTTGAACGCCTCGCGCAGCAGCGGGTCCTGGAACCGCTGCGAGAAGTCCGTCATCAGCACCGCGATCGACTTGCGGATGGTGTTGAAGTACGGGGTGAAGGAGGCCAGCATCCGCCAGCGCTCCAGCCGTCCCATCAGCCCGACCGGCTTGAGGAACGGGTAGGCCGCGAGCGCCTTGCGGAAGGTCCTGATCCCCGCGCAGAACTCCCGGATCGGTGCCGCGTCGGCCGGGGAGAGGCCGAGCAGGTGGGCCTCCAGCCGGTCCGGGTCGGAGTAGAAGTAGACCGCCCGGCCGTCCCGGGCGCGGACGATGTTGAACACGTCGAAGTGCCGCATCTCCTTGCCCTGGAGCGCGCCCAGTTCGAGCCAGATCTGGTACATCTCGTTGCCCGGGCCGTTGCCGAGCAGCCAGCTGATGCACCAGTCGAAGGTGAAGTCGCTGCGGTCCCAGCCGGTGCAGGAGCCGCCGGGGATCTCGTGCATCTCGAAGATCCTGGTGCGGTAGCCGTTCATCCGGGCGTAGCACCCGGTGGACAGGCCGCCGAGCCCGCCGCCGACGATGATCATCGACTCCCGCCGGCGGGCGGTGTCTGTCTGCCGTGCCATTCCTGGCCTTCCTCGTCGTCCTTGCCTAGCCGTGTGGGTGGGGTCGGCGACCGCTCACCAGGTGACCGGGAGCGCCTGCAGCCCGTTCACCATCGCGTCCTCCTTCCAGCGCAGTTCGCGCTCGGGGACGGCCAGCCGCAGCCCGGGCAGCCGGGTCAGCACCTGCTCGATCGCCACCTGGAGCTCCAGCCGGGCGAGGTGCGCGCCAATGCAGTAGTGCACGCCGTGGCCGAAGCCGATGTGCGGGTTGGCCTGCCGGTCCAGCACCAGCCGCTCCGGCTCCTCGAACACCTCCGGGTCGCGGTTGGCGGCGGCGGTGGCGATCATCACCGCCTCGCCGGCCCGGATCACCACCCCGCCCAGCTCGACGTCGGCGGTGGCGTACCGGGGCAGGCTGAAGCCGGTGAGCAGCGGCACGTAGCGCATCAGCTCCTCGACCGCCTTCGGGATCAGCCCGGGGTGCTCCCGCAGCCGGGCCGACTGCTCCGGGTTCACCAGCAACTGGTGGAAGAAGTTGCCGATCTGGTTGGTGGTGGAGACGAACCCGGCGATCAGCAGGTCGCAGGCGATGGAGAGCAGTTCCTCCTCGCTGATCAGCCCCTGCTCCCGGCAGGCCCGGACCAGCGTGGTGAGCAGGTCCTCGCCGGGCTCGCGGCCGCGCAGCTCCAGCACCCCGGCCATGTAGTCGATGAACGCCTGTCCGTCGACGGCCAGCACCTCGCCGGGGGTGACGGCGGAGAGCACCGTCTCCGCCCAGCGCCAGAGCATCCGGTGGTCCTCGGCCGGGATCCCGAGCACCTCGCAGATGATGGTGGTCGGCATCGGGATCGCGAAGTCCTCGACCAGTTCGGCGGGCCGGCCCTTGGCGAGGATGCCGTCGAGCAGCTCGTCGGCCAGCTCCCGGGCCCGCACCCGCAGCCGCTCCACCCGGCGGGCGCTGAACTCCTTGGCCACCAGCGAGCGCAGCCGGGTGTGCTCGGGCGGCTCGGTGGAGAACAGGCCCGCGCCGGTGCGGGCCACCGGGCGCATCCTCGGCTGGTCCTCGCCCATCGCGGCGGCGAGGCTGAACCGGGGGTCGCCGAGCACCTCCCGGACGTCCTCGTACCGGGTGACCAGCCAGGCGCCGTCGCCGTACGGCATCCGGATCCTGACCAGCGGCTGCTCGCGCAGCTCGGCGTAGCGGGGGTCGAGTTCGAGGCCGTTCGGCTCGAAGGGGTAGGTCAGCGGCGGGTGCTGGCGGAGCATGGGCGGATCCGTCTCTCGTGCGGGGGCGGGCAGACTCGGGGCGGGGCCCCGGACCGTCTCAGGACGCATGGGGGGCGGCTCCGGTGAGGATCGACCGGGCGAGCCCGGCGTTGTGGGCGATGAACTCGCGGTCGAGCATCTCCGCGTGCGGGCCGAAGCCCTTGAAGACCGCCGTCCCGGTGGCCGAGCTGCCGTGCCAGGCGCCGTGCTGCCCGGCCTCGTAGAGCGCCACCTTCTCGTCGTCGGAGATCACGCTGAGCGCGGCGGTGACCACCCCGAGGTTGGGCGTGCGGCTGCAGAACCGCAGGTAGTCCCGGGCCTGTTCGCGGGTCTCCTGGGCGACCGCGGCCGAACCGGTGTGCCGCTGGAGGTGCTCGGCCAGCTCCCGTTCGAAGGCCTGGAGGTGCTCGTCGGCGAGGTCGAAGGACTCCGGGATCCGGTGCGAGTCCATGATCACCACATTGGGCACCGCCCGGCCGCGCCGCTCCAGCTCCTTGGCCACCTCGAAGGCGAGGTTGCCGCCGAGCGAGTAGCCGAGCAGGGCGCACGGCCCCTCCGGCTGGAGCGCCTCGACGAGATCGGCGTACTGGTCGACCTTGTCGTCCCCGGTCACGTAGTTGAAGGCGACCATCCGGTACTCCGGGAGGTGCGCCGCGAACTGCCGGTAGACCAGGCCGTGGCCGCCGGCCGGCGGGAAGCAGAAGAGCGTCTGCTGCTGCTCCTGGTTGAACCAGAGGTACGGCTGACCGCCCTCGATCCGGCCGGTGATGATGTGCTCGACCGTCTTCGCCATCCCGTGCAGGGTGGTGACCTTGAAGAGCCGGCTGACCGGGATGCTGATGTTGAACTCGGACTGCAGTCCGTGGATCAGCTCGATCAGCTTGATCGAGGAGCCGCCCGACTCGAAGAAGTCGTGCTGCAGGCCGGGCTCCTCGATGCCGAGCAGCGTGCGCCAGTGCTCGGCCATCCGGACCTCGTAGAGGGTGACCGGCGGCTCGGCGGCCTCCGCGGCGTCCGTGCGGGGCTCGGGCAGGGCGGCGGTGTCCACCTTGCCGTTGGCGGTGAGCGGCAGCGCGGGCAGTTCCACGAAGTGCGTCGGGATCATGAAGGTCGGCAGGTGGCCGGCCAGGTGGCGGCGGAGCCCGCGGTGGTCGAAGGTCCGCCCGGGGGCCGGTACGCAGTAGGCGCAGAGCACGGGCTCGCCGTCGCGGTCCGGCCGGACGGTGACCACGGCGCGCTCCAGTTCGGGCCAGTCGGCGAGCCGGCTCTCGATCTCGCCCAGCTCGATCCGGTGGCCGCGGACCTTGATCTGCGAGTCGGCCCGGCCGAGCAGGTGCACCCCGCCGTCGGCGTCCCAGCGGGCGAGGTCCCCGGTGCGGTAGAGCCGGACCGGCCGGGTCCCGTCGGCGCCGCCGAGCGGCAGGGTGGCGAAGCGGCCGGCGGTCTGCTCCTCGTCGCCGACGTAGCCGAGCGCGACGCCGGAGCCGCCGATCCACAGCTCCCCGGTGACCCCCGGCGGCACGGGGCGGCCCTGTGCGTCGAGCAGGTAGAAGGCGCTGTTGGGGAACGGCCGCCCGATCGGCACCATCCGGCTGGGCTCCAGGCCGTCCGCCGGGCCCTCGAAGTACGCGCTGTCGATGGTGGTCTCGGTCAGGCCGTAGGAGTTGACCAGGCGCGTGCGGGGGCCGCACAGGGCGCCCAGCCGCTGGTACTCCTCGACCTTCCAGACGTCCGAGCCGACCACCAGCAGCCGCATGAACGCGAGGTCCTGCCCGGTGCGTTCGCAGTGGTCCAGGACGGTGCGGACCACCGCCGGGACGAACTCGGCGGCGTCCACCCGCTCGGTGCGCATCACCTCGTACAGCCGGGCGGTGTTGAACAGCAGCTCCCGGCCGACCAGCACCAGGGAGCCGCCCGAGCAGAGGGCGCGGACCACGTCGCCGGTGAAGACGTCGAAGGACGGACCGGCCATCTGGAGGTGCACCCGGGCGTCGGTGTCCAGCCGGTACTCGGCCTGCCAGGCCCGGTAGGCCGAGGCGAGGTTGCCGTGGGAGACCCGCACCGCCTTGGGCCGGCCGGTGGAACCGGAGGTGTGGATGACGTACGCCGGGTCGTCGAGGCTCACCACCGCGTCGGTGAACCCGTCCGCGGGTGCGTCGAGTTCCGCGGTGCGGACCAGTCTGGCGGGCAGTCCGCCGAGCCGCTCGGGGTCGTCGCCGACCAGCAGGGCGGCGCCGGCGTGCCGGACCATGTACGCCAGCCGGTCCACCGGGTGGTCCGGGTCCAGCGGCAGGTAGGCGGCGCCCGTGCGGAGCACCGCGAGCAGGGCGGTGACCAGCTCCGGCGACTTCGGCAGGCAGAGCGCCACCACGGTGCCCGGCCCGGCGCCCAGCGCGCGCAGCCGGGCGGCGGCCCGCCGGGAGCGCTCGGCCAGCTCGCCGTAGGACAGCCGGACGGTCGGGCCGGACTCGGCGGGCGCCGCCACCGCGGGTGCCGCCGGGTCGGCCGCCGCCGCGCGCAGCACCAGCTCGTGCACCGGCTCCGCGAACGGCACCCGCCGGCCGGCGCCGCTCCACTGCCGGAGCACCACCGCGCGCTCCTCGCGGCCGAGCAGTTCGAGACCGGTGGCGGCCCGCTCGGGCCCGGCCGTGGTCAGGGCGTCGACCAGGTTGACGTAGTGACCGGCCATCCGGGCCATCGTCGCGGGCAGGAAGAGGTCGGTGTTGTACTTGAAGACGCAGTGGAAGCGGTGCTCGGCCTCGTCCTCGTAGGCGGACAGGGTGATGTCGAACTGCCCCTCCTCCTCGGGGAGTTCGATGTACTCCAGGTGGTAGCCGTACTTCTCGGTGGCCACCTTGTGGTGGAGCAGGATGAACATCGCCTGGAAGACCGCCGAGCGGCTCGGGTCGTGCTGCAGCCCGAGCTTCTCCACCAGCAGGACGAAGGGGTACTCCTGGTGGTCGAGCCCGCCGAGCACCGTGGTCCGCACCCGGTCCAGCAGTTCGGCGACGGTCGGGGCGCCGGCCAGCGAGACGTGCAGCGGCAGCGGGTTGACGAAGTAGCCGTAGACGCCGGCGAACTCCTCGTCGGTGCGGCCGGTCACCGGGCTGCCGACGATGATGTCGTCCTGGCCCGCGTAGGCGTGCAGCAGCAGGTAGTAGGCGCTGAGCAGCACCATGAAGACGGTGACGTTGTGCTCGCGGGCCAGCGCGTGCACCCGGGCGCTGAGCTCCTCGTCCAGCACGAAGAACTCGGAGGCGCCGTTGTGGGTCTGTACCGCGGGGCGCGGCTTGTCGGTGGGCAGGCTGAGGATCGGCACCTCGGCGGGCAGGTGCGAGCGCCAGTACCCCAGCATCCTCGGCGCCTCGCGGCCGGCCAGGAAGGCGTTCTGCCGGTTGAGGAAGTCCAGGTAGCGGGCGGCCACCGGGGGCAGCTCGGGCACCCGGCCGCGGCGCAGCCCCTCGTAGACGGCGAGCAGCTCCTCGATGAAGGTGAAGGTGGAGATCGCGTCCGAGATGATGTGGTGGACGGCCTTCATGATCACCCAGCGGGCCGGTCCTCGCCGGAACAGCCGGAACCGCACCAGCGGGTCCCGCTCCAGGTCGTACGGCTTGCGGTACTCGCGGACGATCATCGCGTGGATGTCGTCCCAGGCCAGGCCCTCGACGTCGAAGACCCCGAAGTCCGGCTCCACCGCGGCGGAGATCCGCTGCACGGCCCGGCCGCCGTCCAGCACGAAGTTGGCCCGCAGGCTCGGGTGGCGCTCGACCATGGTCCGGAAGGCCAGGGCCATCAGCTCGGGTTCCAGCTCCACCCGGACCTCGACGGCGCCGCCGATGTTGTAGGCGAAGCCGTCCGGGTTGAGCTGCTTGAGGAACCAGAGCGCCTTCTGGTTCTGGGTCAGCGGGTGGGCCGACTCGTCCTCGTACCGCTCGACCTCGGCCGCGCCCGGGCCGTCCTGGTCCTCGTCCAGCAGCTCGGCCAGCGACTCGTGCAGCCGGGCGACCAGTTCGGCCACCGGGGTGTTGCCGAGCAGCGCCACCACCGGGAGGGTGGTGCCCAGTTCGCTGCTCAGGCGGGCCCGCAGCTCCATCGCGAGCAGCGAGTCCAGGCCGAGGCCGCCGAGGCCGGCGGCGGGGTCGACCTGCTCGGCGGGCACCCGCAGCACGGTGGCGGCCAGCGCGGTGAACCGCTCGGTGAGCAGCGCCCGCCGCTCCTCCTCCCCGGCCGCCCGCAGGGCGTCCAGCAGTCCGGTCTGCCCGGCCGCCGGGGCGGCCTCCCGGGCGGCCGCGGCGAGGTCGGCGACCAGCGGCGGCGGCGCCGGGTACCAGGAGAGGAACACCGGCCAGTCGACGACGGTGGCGACCAGCAGCTGGGCGCGGTCCTGGCCGAGCACCCGCTCCAGCACGGCCATCCCGGTCTCCGGGGCGAGCGAGCTCATGCCCCGGCTGTGCCGGTAGTGGTCGATGAGGCCGAGCTCCTCGATCATGCCGGTGGCCCAGGGACCCCAGTCGAGGCTGAGCGCCGGCAGGCCGAGGGCGCGGCGGTGGTGGGCCAGGGCGTCCAGGAAGGCGTTGCCGGCGGCGTAGTTGGTCTGTCCGGCGGTGGTCAGCAGCGAGGCGATCGAGGCGAACAGCACGAAGTGGTCGAGCGGTTCACCGGCCAGCTGCCGGTGCAGGGCGAAGGCGCCGAGCACCTTGGGTCCGTACACGCTCTCGAAGGTCGACCGGTCCAGCTCTCCGACCAGGGTGTCCCTGACCTGCCCGGCCAGGTGGAAGACGCCCCGCACCGGCGGCCGGTCCAGCCGCCGGTACTCGGCCAGCCAGGCGGCCAGCGCGGCCTCGTCGGTGACGTCCAGGACCGCCGGGACCGGTTCGGCGCCGAGCGCCTCCAGCTCGCGCAGGAACGCCGCCCGCTGCCCGGCCGGGCTCGCCGGGTCGAGGTCGCGCCACTGCTCCCGCGGCGGCAGCGGGCTGCGGCCGACCAGGATCAGCCGGCGGGCCCCGCGCTTGACCAGGGTGCGGCAGAGCAGCCGGCCGAGCGCCCCGAACGCCCCGGTCACCAGGTACGCCGCGTCCGCCCGCAGCCGGGGCGCGAGCGGCCGGCTCAGGCCCTCGGCCGTCCGCAGCCGGCTGGTCAGCCGCCGACCGTCGCGCAGGGCGATCTCGTCCTCGTCCGCGAGCGCGAACTCCCGCAGCAGCGCCTCGGCCTCGGCCTCGGCGCCCGCGCCCGCTCCGGCTCCAGGGCCGGCCCCGGCCTCCTCGGACGGGCCGAGGTCGATCAGTTTGCCCTGGTGGGAGGGGAGTTCCTGGTGACGCAGGACGCGGGTGATGCCCCAGGCGGGGGCGGCGAGGGGTTCGACGAGCTCGCCGGGGGCGGTGGCCTGGGCGGAGCGGGTGACCACGTGGAGGCGGCAGTCGGGGAGTTCGGCGGCCAGCAGCGCGGCCAGGGCGACCAGGCTGTAGGCGCCCGCGGCGGTGTGACTGGCGACGGCGGCGGGACCGGCCCCGGCCAGCCCGGGGCGGTCGAGGTTCCACAGGTGGACCACGGCGGCGGGGTCGGGGGCGCCGGTGGCCCGGTGGTCGGCGAGCAGCCGGGCGAGGTCCTCGGCGGAGCCGGGGTCGACGGTGGCCGGGTGGCCATTCCCGGCGGGCCGGTAACCGGTACCGGCCCGGACCAGCAGACAGCTGCCGCCGCGCGCGGCGATCCGCCCGGCGAGGGCGTCGGCGACCCCGCCCCGGTCGGCGAACAGCAGCCAGTGGTCGGGGTGTTCGGCCAACAGGTCGGGCGTCTCGGCGGCGACGGGCAGCTCCGCCCAGGACGGTTCGGCGAGCCAGCCGTCGATGGTGGCGAGGCCGACGGCGGTGGCGGCCTGCTCGACGTCGGCGGCCCGGAAGCCGGTGATCCCGCCGAGCGGTGCGCCGTGCTCGTCGTGCACCGCGAGGTCGCCGACCAGCTCGCCGCCGGAGTCCCGGGTGACGGTGGCGTGCACCCAGAGCGGACGCTCGCCGACCTGGTCCAGCCGGACCTCCGCGATCGCCACCGGCAGCCGGATGCCCGTCCCCCCGGGGCGGTCGTCCAGCAACTGGGGCGTCAGCAGGGTCTGGAAGAACGCGTCCATCACCACGGGGTGCACCTGGTGGTGCTCCCCCTGCCCGGAGACCGGCGCCGTCGGGCGGATCCTGGCCAGCGCCTCGCCGGGCCCGATCCAGACCTCCTCGATGCCCTGGAAGGCGGGGCCGTAGTGGTAGCCCAGCGCGGCGAGTTCCGCGTAGCAGTCGGGCCCGGCGAGCCGCCGCACCGCCCGCCCGCGCACCGCCCCGGTGTCCAGCGGCCGGCCGGGCCGGCGGCGCTGGGCGGGCCGGACGGTGCCGACCGTGTGCACGGTGCGCTCGGCGCCCTCGCCGGTGGCGACGGTGAACGCGCCGTGCTCCGCGGAGAGGGTCAGCCGGACGGCACGGCTCTCCTCGTCCGGCAGGAAGAGCGCCTTGCGCAGCTCGATGTCGGCCAGGGCGGCGTCCGTCCCGCCGGTGAGCGCGCGGACCGCCTGGACGGCCATCTCCAGGTACCCGGCGGCCGGGAACAGGACGTCGCCCTGGATCCGGTGGTCCTCCAGGTAGGGCAGCGCCTCGGCGTCCAGCCGGGCCTCCCAGGCCGGTTCCGCTCCGGGCAGCCGACGGCCGAGCAGCGGGTGGTCGAGCTCTCCGCGCCGGACCTGCTCGACCGGCCGGGGCTCCACCCAGTGCCGGTCGCGCCGGAACGGGTAGCGCGGCAGCGGGACGATCCGCCCGGCGGGCTGCAGCACCGACCAGTCGACCGCGACCCCGAGGTTGTGCAGCGCGGCCAGCGAGGCGGTGAGGACGGCCCGCTCGTCCTCCTGGCGGCGGATCGAGGGCAGGATGCGCACCTCGGGCCGCTCCGCCGTGCCCGGGTGGGCCTCCACGGTCTCCTGGATCGAGCGGCCGAGCACCGGGTGCGGGCCGATCTCCAGGAACAGGCCGTAGCCGTCGTCGGTCAGCCGCTCCACCGCCTGCCGGAAGCGCACGCTGTCACGGACGTTGTGCCACCAGTACCCGGCGTCCAGCTCGGTGCCGTGCGCGGTGCCCTCGCGGCCGGTGAGGTAGAGCGGGACCTGCGCGGGGCGGGCCTTGAGATCGGCCAGCGACTCCAGCAGCTCGTCCTTGATCAGCTCCATCCGGGCGCTGTGGTACGGGACTTCGACGGTCAGCGGACGGGCGAAGACCTGCTCGGCGGTGAGCGCGGCGGCGAGCTCGGCCAGGGCCGGCTCCTCTCCCGCGAGGGTGAGCGAGCCGGGGCTGTTGACGGCGGCGACCGAGACGGCGTCCCCGTACGGGCGGATCCGTCGCAGCGCCTCGGCCTCGGTGAGCGCGACCGCGAGCATGCCGCCGGTACCGGCGAGCCTCTGTTGCAGGCGGCTGCGGTGGACCACCACCTTGACCGCGTCGGCCAGGTCGTAGACACCGGCCTCGTGGAAGGCGGCGACCTCGCCGGTGGAGTGGCCGACGACCGCGTCCGGCCGCACGCCCCGGCTGCGCCAGAGCGCGGCGAGGCCGGTCTGGACGGCGAAGTTGGCGGGTTGGGCGAGCCAGGTCTCGGCCATCCGGGACGTCGCCTCGTCGGCGGCGAGTTCGTCGGTCAGCGACCAGCCGGTGAGTTCGGCGAGGTGCGCGGAGACCTGTTCGACGGCCTCCCGGTAGACGGGCTCGGTGGCGAACAGCTGACGGCCCATCGCCCACCACTGCGGACCCATGCCGGTGAAGACCCAGGCCAGCCGGCGGTGCCGGGCCTCACGGCGGTGGTCGGTGAGGACCCGGGGGTGCGGCTCGCCGCGCAGGTGGGCGGCGAGCGCCTCGTCGAGGGAGGCGCGGGCGGCGTGCTCGCGGGCGTCGTAGACGATCGACAGCCGGGCGTCGTGGTGCTGGCGGCGGTGGGCCAGGGTATGGCCGAGGTCGGCCGGGCGGGCCGGGCTGCCGCCGCGGACGCCGGCCAGCTCCGCCCGGATGCCGGCGGCCAGTTCGGGCAGTGCCGCGGCCTCCCGGGCGCTGAGCGGCAGCACCGTCCAGGCGGGGACGTCGGCGGGGACGTCGGGGAGGTCGGGGATGCCGCCGCAGTGCGCGGCGTCGGCGTCGGGCGCCGTACCGACGGCGGGCTCGGGCTCTGGCTCCGGCGCGGCCTCCAGCAGGACGTGCGCGTTGGTGCCGCCGAAGCCGAAGGAGTTGACCCCGGCGCGGGCCGGCCCCTCGTGGGCCGGCCAGGGGGTCGGCTCGGTGGGGATCCGGTAGGGCAGGGTGGCCGGGTCGATCGCCGGGTTGAGCGTCTCCAGGTTGATGTGCGGCGGGATGGTGCGGTGTTCGAGGGCGAGTGCGGACTTGATCAGCCCGGCCAGTCCGGAGGCGGACTCGGTGTGCCCGATGTTGGTCTTCACCGAGCCGACGTAGCAGGTGTCGCCGGGGCGGCGGCCGACGGCGAGGGCCCGGGCCAGCGCGTTCGCCTCGATCGGGTCGCCGACCGGGGTGGAGGTGCCGTGCGCCTCCACGTACTGCAGGGCGCCCGGGGTGATCCCGGCCTCGGCGCAGACCCGCTCGATCAGCGCGACCTGGGCGTCCGGGTTGGGCACGGTGATGCCGTTGGTGCGGCCGTCCTGGTTGACGCCGCTGCCGATGACGACGGCGTGCACCGGGTCGCCGTCGCGCAGGGCGTCGGAGAGCCGCTTGAGCGCGACCACGGCGACGCCCTCGGCCCGGACGTAGCCGTCGGCGGCGGCGTCGAAGGTGCGCGAGCGTCCTTGGGGCGAGAGGAAGCCGCCCTTGGTCTCGGCGATGGTGTACTGCGGGGCGATGTGCAGCAGGGTGCCGCCGGCCAGTGCCAGGTCGGTCTCGCCGCGCTGCAGGCTCTGCGCGGCGAGGTGGACGGCGACCAGCGAGGAGGAGCAGGCGGTGTCGATGGAGACGCTGGGTCCGCGGAAGTCGAAGCAGTGCGAGATGCGGTTCGACACCATCGTCATCATGGTGCCGGTGGCGGTGTGCGCGGCGAGCGTCTCGAAGGACAGGTCGGAGAACTGGACGATCTTGTAGTCCAGGGTGAACGCGCCGACGTAGACGCCGACCTCGCGCCCGGCCAGCTCGGCGGGCTTCTGCCCGCCGTCCTCCAGCGCCTCCCAGGCCACCTCCAGCAGCTTCCGCTGCTGCGGGTCCATGTGGTCGGCCTCGCGGCCGCTGATGCCGAAGAACGCCGGGTCGAACTCGTCGAAGCCGTCGATGTAGCCGCCGCGGCCGCCGACCAGCCGGCCGGGCTTGGCCTTGTCGCGGCTGCCGAGGGTGGCGACGTCGTAGCGGCTGCGCGGGGTGGGGGTGATGCAGTCCTTGCCGTCGACCAGGTTCTGCCAGAACGACCGGTGGTCACAGGCCCCGCCGGGCAGGCGGAGGCCGATCCCGATGATCGCGATCTTCTCCCGCCCGGCGGCGGACGGACCGGCGGGTGCGGGGCGTTCGGAGGTTTCCGGTGAGGTGACGAAGCGGGAATCCGTCATGCGAGTCGAGTCCTTGGGTCGCTGCGTTCACGCACGCGGGCGGAGTGACGGGAGCCACGCGCGCGCAGGGGGGACACGGGTCGGGCGCCGGCTCCGGGCAGGCCGGACACCGGGGCGGCCGAGGGGACGGGCCGGTCGGTGGGGCGAGTCAGTCGGTGGGGGTCGGTCGGTGGGGGTCGGTCGAAGGACGGGTGCGGGCGGCTCGGTTACCGGCCGGACGGCTGCGGGCTGGTCGGCCGCGGGCTGGTCGGCCGCGGGCTGGTCGGCTGCGGGCCGACCGGCTGGGGCGGGGTCAGGTCGATCCGGTCGGGGAGCCCTCGGCCCGGGCCGGACGGCGCCAGGCCTGGAGATGGCTGGCGATCACCCGGCCGGTGGCGGGGAAGGCGCCCGGATCGGCCAGCCCCACCGCGGCCGGGCGGCGCCCCGGTCTCCAGGTGAAGCTGCCGAAGGCGTGGTCCCACACCGAGAGGTCGGAACCGTAGTGGCCGGCCTCCGCCAGGTCGGTGCTGTGGTGCAGCCGGTGCTGCTCGGGACCGGCGAGCACGTGGTTGAGCGGGCCGAGCCGGACGTCGATGTTGGCATGCACGAAGTAGCCCTGGGCGACGACGAACAGGCCCACCACGAACACCGCCGGCTCCGAGAAGCCGGCCAGCGCCAGCGAGAACTGGACACAGCCCTGGGTGAGCAGGACGTCCAGCAGGTGGTTGACCCCGTTGTTGCCGACGTTCACCTTGTCGGGCACGTGGTGGACCCCGTGCAGCCGCCAGAGCCTCGGGTTGGTGTGGCACCAGCGGTGGACCAGGTAATTGGCCAGCGAGCCGAGCAGCAGCGCGGCCGGGATCTCCCCCCAGACCGGCAGCACCCCCGTGGACGGCGCCGCCCAGCCGACGAGAGCGGAGACCGGAATCTGGGACAGCGCCCCGCCGACCATCGTCAGCGCGAAGTAGATGCCGTACCAGCCCCACTCGCGCACATTCGGAAGCCATTCCGGTTCGTACGGAATCATCCGTTCGAGCAAGGCCATGTAGGCGATCGTCCCGAGCAGGAAGAGCTGGTTCACCCGGCCGAGGTCCCAGCGCAGACGCAGGGTCGCCACCGATACCACGACGAGGCCGACCAGCAGGAACGGATAGGCGACCCGGCGCAGCACGGTCCGAAGCTGCTCACGCATGACAGCCCCCTTTCGCAGCCCTCCGTCGAACGATCACCGAAAGTGTTCGTTCAGATACTAAGGGGGCCCCGAAGACACCGCCAGGCATTTTCGAGGAGAATCATGGAATTCTCGATTTGTCCGATGATCTACAGAGCGCCAGGAGCCTGCACGTTGCCGGAAATCATCGCCATTCGACCGACAGAATCTTTTGCGGATGATTTTATTTATGGCATTATCAACCCCGCGCGTTTGACGCTCCTGATCACCGGTGCCGTCTCCAGCGCGCCGACGCCCTCCAGCGCGCCCAACCGCTCCGTCAGGTAGTCGTAGAACGCCTCGGTGTCCCGGCAGACCAGCCCGGCCACCAGGTTGGCCGGACCGGTGGTCGCCGCCACGAACGCCACCTCCGGGTGGTCCGCCATCGCCCGCCCCACCGCCGCCAGCCGTCCCGGCGCCACCGTCAGCCAGCAGAACGCCTCGATCCCGTAGCCGAGCGGCCGGGGATCCACGTCCACGTCGAAGAAGAGCAGCCCGGACCCGGTCATCCCGGCCAGCCGCCGGCGCACCGTCGCCTCCGGGCTCCCGGTCCGGGCCGCCAGCGCGGCGAGCGGCGTCCGCCCGTCCACCGCGAGCGCGGCCAGCAGCGCGCGGTCCAGCTCGTCCGGCGCCACCGGTCCCCACGCGCCGGGCGCGGCCGGGCGGGGCACGCCCGGCGCGGCCTTCCCGTCCGGCGCGTCCGGCGACCCCGGCACGCCCGGCGCGCCCGCCGGAGCGGACCCGGCCGCCGGCGCCGCGCGGAGCAGCCGCCCGGCCTGCTCGGCGCTCAGCGCCGAGGTCCGCCCGCTCCACGCCACCCGCCCGCCGACGTAGGTGCGCAGCAGGTAGTGCGCCGCGACCGACAGCACCCGCGGGGTCCGCGGCAGCTTGCCGAGCAGCAGCTCCTCCCGCTCCGGCCGGACCGGCGCACGGGCGTTGCAGACGATCTCGCCGCCGGACAGCAGGCTCACCCAGGAGGTGTCCGGCCGCCGGGCCAGCGCCTCGGCGATCGACGCCGCGGCGTCCGGCACGCAGCGGATCCGGGTCAGCCAGTCGACCTGGCCGAGCAGCCGGGCACTGGTGCGCCCCACCACTCGTACCACCCCGGCGCCGCGCAGCCGCTGGTAGCGGCGGGCCACCGTCTGGTCGGACACCCCGAGCACCTCGGCGATCCGCCGGAACGGCGCCCGGCCGTCCACCTGCAGGGCGTGCAGCAGGGCCCGGTCCAGCTCGTCCAGCGTCACGGTTTCCACCGTCCGGAGGGTAGCCGGTGTCGAGATCCGCCGGAATCCTCCCGCCGGGCGGCGCACCGGCCGTCCCCGCACGGAAGGTGACGGTGCGTCGGCCGGACCGGGCGACACGGAGGAAGGGACACGGGGATGCGCAAGTGGGGACCGCTGGTCGCGGTCGGCCTCGGGGTGTTCATGCTGCTGACCGACGTCAGCATCGTGATCGTGGCGCTGCCGGACATCGGCGCCGGGCTGGACATGGGCTTCGACGGCCTGCAGTGGGTGCTCGACGGCTATGCGCTGGCCCTGGCCGCGCTGTTGCTCGGGCTCGGCGCGCTGGCCGACCGGGTGGGCCGCCGCCGGGTCTACACGGCGGGCCTGGCGGTGTTCGCGCTCGCCTCGCTGGCCTGCGGGCTCGCCCCGGACGGCGCCACCCTGGTGGTGGCCCGGATCGTCCAGGCGGGCGGCGGCGCGGCGATGTTCGCCACCGCGATGGCACTGCTCAACCTCGCCTACCGGGGCCGCGATCGGGCGGTGGCCTTCGGGGTCTGGGGCGCCGTCAGCGGCGCGGGGGCCGCCGTGGGGCCGGTGGCCGGCGGCCTGCTCACCGAGTACCTGGGCTGGCGGTGGGTGTTCCTGGTGAACCTGCCGGTCGCCCTGCTCGGCCTGGTCCTGGCCCGGCGCACCCTGCCGGAGTCACGCGGCTCCGGCGGCCCCCGGCTCGACCTGCCCGGCGCCGCGGCCTTCACCCTCGCGGCCGGCGCGGCCGTCCTGGCGCTGATCCGCGGCGGGACGGACGGCTGGGGCTCGCCCGCCGTCCTGGGCGCGGGCGCGACCGCCGTGCTGGCGCTCGCGGCGTTCCTGCTGGCCGAACGGCGCGCCCCGCACCCGCTGCTGGACCTCGCGCTGTTCCGCCGCCCCGCCTTCACCGGGGTGATGCTGTGCGGCGCCGTCTACTCCGCCGCCGCGTTCTCCTACCTGCCGTACACCTCGCTGTGGCTGCAGTCGGTGCTCGGCCTCGGTCCGATGGCCGCCGGGCTCACCCTGCTGCCGATGAGCGCCGCCGCCTTCCTGGTCTCCGCGCTGGCGGGCCGCCGGCTCGCCGCGCTGCCGACGGCGGTGCCACTGGCCGGCGGCCTGGCCGTGATCGGTCTGGGCGGGCTGCTCCAGACGGTGCTCGACGGGTCCTCGGGCTGGGCCGCGCCGCTGCCCGGGCTGGCGCTGACCGGCCTCGGCGTCGGTGCGGTCAGCCCGGTCCTGGCCTCCGCCGCGATGGCGGCCGTCCCCCCGGAGCTCGGCGGCACGGCCGGCGGCGCCCTCAACACCTTCCGCCAGCTCGGCCAGGCGGTCGGCATCGCCCTGCTCGGCCTCGTCCTGCACCGGGGCCTGCGCGACGCCCTCGCCGGACACCCGGACGCCGTCCCCGACCCGGACGCCGCCGCCCGCGCGCTGGCCGCCGGCCGCACCGTGACCGGCCTGCCCGGGGACCTGCTCAGGACCGCCTTCGCCACCGCCCTCGACCACACCCTGCTGGCCTGCGGCCTCACCGCCCTCGCGGGCGCCGCACTGGTCGCCACCCTGCTGCGGCGGCGCCCGGAACCGGCCCGCCCCGTCGACGACCGGCCGCCGGCCCGCGCCGAAACCGCCGGCCGCCCATAGCCGTGCCGACGCCCTGGCCGAACCGGCTTCCCGGGATGTCAGTGCCCTCTTCCATGCCCCAGGTGCAAGTCTTCAACGAAGGATCTCACCTCTGTGACCATCGCCTCCGCGTCCTGGGCGAACCTCAGTCCGACCAACGCCGCACTTGCCTCGGTCGTCCCCGCCGACGCGGGAGCGGTGCCGGGAGCCACCCAGCCCCTGATGCGCAGGCGCATCCCGGTTTCCGAGCGCCGGGCGGCATTGTGGGTGGAGGTTGTACGGGCCTACGGCCGGCAGGGCAGACTGACCGAGGGATACAAGGCGCTCAGGATCGCGGAGAGCTGTGCCTCGGAGGAGATCCGCCGAGGTACAGCGTGCTGGAGCCGGACGTGACACGGCCGCTCGCGACCGGCGCGGCGTCGTCCCGGGGCTTCGCCGTTTCTGCCAGGAGTTGGGAGTCCGGGTTTGACCGAGCACCGTGAGCCGTTCCTCTACATCGTCGTCTGCGCTTCGGGCATCGCCGACGGCGTGGGCGAACTGATCACCGCAGCCCATGCCGAGGGCTGGGGAGTCGGCGTGATCGCGACCCCGAACGGACTCGGGTTCATAGACCAGGAGGCCATCGAAGCCCAGACCGGCTACCCGATCCGCTCCGCCTGGCGCACCCCCGGCCTCCCCCAGCCGCTACCCCCGGCCGACGCGATCGCCGTCGCCCCGGCCACCTTCAACACCATCAACAAGTGGGCCGCCGGCATCTCCGACACCCTCGCGCTCGGCATCCTCTGCGAGGCGTACGGCCTCGGCATCCCCGTGGCCGTCCAGCCCTTCCTCAACTCCGCCCAGGCCGCGCACCCCGCGTACGCGGAGAGCCTCACCCGCCTCCGGTCGATGGGCGTCCTGATCGGCGACCACGTCCCCCACGAGCCCAAGGCCGGCAGCGGCCGCGGCACGTACACCTGGACCCACGTCCTCGACCTGCTCCGCCCCGTGGCGCCCTCAGCGACGGAGAGGGAGTAGCCCGATGCTCCGGCTTCGGACGGCCGGCGGGGCACCGCTGCAGTGATCGTCGTCCGAGAGGGTCGGTCACTGTGGGCCGACGGCGTCGAGGGCATCGGCGGCGCGCTAAGGTTGCGCGCCAAACCTCGCGCCATCCGGGCGTGCCCACTACCTTTGGCCGCTCCCTCCGAAACCGACCGCCCCAGCATCAAGCGGTCTAGGTCAGCGGGGAAACGTCCACCAACCGGGAAGTTAGCGCTTCGACGGCCCTGCCAAGAGGCTTCTGAGGGCAGCAACCGCGTATCGGCCGACACGAGGCTCGCGGATCAGTCCGCCACCTACCTAGCGGTTCAGCGGCGAGGCCAGCGGGAACGGGCCGCCGCCGAAGTGGGCCTGGATCTGGGCGGCGAGCTTTGTGACGCAAGGGGGAGCAGCCATAGGCCAATCATGATTCCAGGCGGCGACAGGACAAGGGGAATCGAAAAATTCACCTCCCACTACTTCCGCCATAATTTACAAAGCCACTCAGTGGCGCTGGAAATAATGGGCTCGAATGAGCGGTCCGTTGAATTTTTCTGGACCGCCAGGGAGCATGAGACACCGGACCCCGAGACGCGCCGATGTCGATGTCCAGTCAAACTGAGCGGCGCCCGACGTGTCAGCCGCCCAGCCCAAGTCGCGCTTAGCGTGCTGGAGTTCACTGCCGTACGGCCAACTTAGCGAGCCGTCCACCCTCAGTCAACGAGTCCGGCATAGCGGTCAATGATGAATAAGGTGCACCTAGCAGATAAACTAGCCCCAAAGGACCAATACGAGATAAATCGGCTTTCCGCTTGCATCATTTCGACTTGCACCCATAGCTTTCTCATGGCGCGGCCCGGATGGCAGAAGGGCCGCCACCACCAGGCTTTAGGGCTTCTATTCTCGACCTCGTTGGGAGGCGTCCTCGGTAATGGATGAAGTGATCGAGGACTTCGTTGAGGCGCTGTTGGAAGACAGCGAGCGCCTCGGGCGGCTTGAACGAGAGCACGTCGTGCAAGTGGCGAGCCGACGAGGCATCACCCCGCAACAGCTAGATCACGCCTTTGCGGTTCTACGCGATCACGGGGTGCTCAATGACGGGTCCGCCGTACGGGCAGAGGTTGTCCATGACGTGGTCAACTCGGAGCCAGCAGGCTCCAGGACACCTCACTCAGGGGCGTCCGCGAACCAGATCGGTCGCCACCGCATCCTGAGCGCCGAGGAGGAGGTACGGCTCGGGCGGACGATTCAGATGGGCCAGCGCGCGGCCCTGTCTCTAGCTGCCGGCGAAAAGCTGGGCGATGCCGCTGAGCTCGTACAGGACGGCGAGGCCGCTCGCAACGCCCTGGTTCGTCACAACGTGCGCCTGGCGATCGACATCGCAAGGCGGTTTCTCCCAGGCGCGGGCGACCTGGAGCTGGACGACTTGATCCAGGAAGGTGTCCTGGGGCTGAACCGTGCTGCGGAGAAGTTCGACCCGACACTGGGGTACAAGTTTTCAACGTATGCGACCTGGTGGGTTCGACAGTCCATCAGTCGCGCCATCGCGAACACGGGCTCAGTGGTGCGCTTACCAGTGCATGTGCGCGAGGATCTCCGCCGTGTCGATCGATACGCGCGTGGCTTCGAGGAGCGCAACGGCCGGAAGCCCTCGCTGGCGGAGCTGGCCGAAGGGCTCGGGGAGAAGCCAGCGGAGATTCGCGCGCTGCTGGACTACTCCGCACCCGTCATCCACCTGGACGTGCCGGTCGATGAGGAGGGCAGCGCGACTCTGGGGGATCTCGTACTCGCGTCCAAGGTCGAGCTTCCGGAGGAGGAGTCCATGCGGCATCTCCTGTGGGAACAGATCTTCGACACAATCAACACCCTGCTAGCTGGCACAGATCCGCGGCTCGCCCGCTTGCTCGAGGGCCGCTTCGGCCTCGACGGCGAGGAGCCGATGACTTTGGACGCACTGGGCAAGGAGTTCGGCATCACTCGCGAGCGCGTGCGCCAGTTGGAGAAGAAGTTACTCGAGCGACTGAAGACGAACGAAGGACTCAAGACGCTGACGGCGGAGTACTTGGGACGGGAGGCAGCGGCATGACGCAGGATGTGATTGAGGCCCAGAGCCGCTTCGTGGCCTGGCTTGACCGGCAGGTCACGGCCGAAGGGCGAGGCGATGGCGACGATGTGCTGGACGCTGATCCGTCTGGGGTGTACTGGCTGGGACGGCTCGCGCCTGAAAGCGAAGCCGCAGCGGTGGGCCGGGAGCGACGCATGGATCCCTGTGCCATTGGGATGCGTCTGCGTCCTACGCAGTCGGGCCCTTGGTCCTTCGCGGTCCGAGTGCGGGCACTGGCCTGGAACCGATTGAGGGACGCGCAGGAGCGGAACGAGAAGTGGGAGAAGACCGGGTGCATCGATGAGCTCGTGTACATCGAAGCCCCGGCGAGCGCGGTGGGACGGAGGTTCGGGGCGCAACAGATTGCCGTCGCCCTGGAACGCGTCGGAGCCAGCGGCTCCAGTGCCGAAGTGCGAATCACTGACGAGTCATGGCGCGGGGCGCCCGAGCTTGTGGTGGAACTTGTCAACACGACCGCTGAGGGACCGCGCCAGCGCGGCGAGCGCCACCTCTTCGAGGTGGAGCTCAGAGTGCAGGAACTCCCGACTCTGCCGTTCCTGCTGGAGTCGTTGCCCGATAGCTTCCGCTACGACCGGCGTATTCCAGCGATCGGAATGAACTGCGGCGTGGACGTCGTGAGCCCCCGCGAGCTGACCACCACCGACCAGGTGGTTGTTGAGCGGCGTCGGCCCGAATACACTTTCGAGCGCACCGATCCGGCGGTCCTGTCGCTGACTTTCGAGCGGCTGTCGGAGGACCCGATTGCCACGCTGACGCAGTTGGTCGACGCTTACGCGTCGTGGGGGGACGATCACTGGTCACCGGACAGTCTGAAACGTCGAGCCGCAGAGGGGCAGTGGCAGCCTGAGATGCTCGACCAGGCCCGGGATGCGGCCGCTGAACACGTCGTCGAGCTGGAACGACTGCGCGCTGGAGTCGCGGCGCTTGAGCTGGACGACAATCTTCGCCAGGCGTTTAGGCTGATGAATCGGGCGATGCACCGCGCGGCTCGGGGCAGGTACGAAGGATGGCGCCCGTTCCAGATCGGCTTCGTGCTCTCGGTATTGCCGTCGCTCGTCCGCCAGGGCACTGACTGGCAGACGGTGGACACCGTCTGGTTCGCCACTGGTGGCGGCAAGACGGAGACCTATCTGGGGCTGCTCGTACTCGCTGCCTTCTACGACCGTCTTCGGGGGAAGCTGGCGGGCATCACCGCCTGGAGCAGGTTTCCGTTGCGCATGCTGTCTCTGCAGCAGACCCAGCGCTTCGCGGACGCGCTGGCTGCGGCCGAGCTGGTCCGCCGCGAGTACGATGTGGTCGGCTCGCCGATCTCGCTTGGTTACTTCATCGGTTCCAGTGCCACACCCAACGAGATCCCTACGGCACCCACCGAGTTCAACCCGATCGATGTTGACGAGCCCGGAATGGCCAATCGGTACCAGGTGCTCAACGCCTGCCCATTCTGCGGATCGGAACAGATCCGCATGAAATTCCACCGGGGCGACTGGGTCTTGCGTCATGTTTGTCCGGCGCCCCAATGTCCCTCGGGAGGCCAACCGCTCCCTGTCTACGTTGTCGATCAGGAGATCTATCGCTTCCTGCCCACCGTGGTCATCGGCACCCTGGACAAGGCCGCCTTGATCGCCATGCAAGCAGGCATGCGCGCCTTCGTTGAAGGCCCGGCGGGCGAGTGCTCACGCCCCGGCCACGGCTTCACCTACGCCAAGCGTTCCAAGCGCCCGAGCGGCTGCCTTGTTCCCGATTGCGAGGCGAGCGTGGTTCCGCTGAGCCCTGCGACGCGCGTGCGCTTCGCTCCGTCATTCCGACTGCAGGACGAACTGCACCTCTTGCGCGACTCCCTGGGCGCGGTGGACTCCCACTACGAGTCACTGTTGGACGCGCTGCAGCTGGAACTTACCGGCCACACACCGAAGATCATCGCCTCATCCGCAACTCTGACAGGGTTCGATCGGCAGGTACAGGTCCTGTACAACCGCTCCGGCCGGGTCTTCCCCGTCCCCGGACCATCGGCTCGCGAATCCTTCTGGACTCGTGAGACGGACAATCCGCTGCGCAGATTCGTCGCGGTGTGGCCTCGCGGAGTCACCCTTGAGTGGGTCTCCGACCGCACTACGACCATCGTGCAGCAGTCAGTGCGCTGGCTTCTCGAAGACGCTGACGTTGTTTGTGCTCAGGCTGGCATCGACACGATCCATGTACCGATGCTCCTCGATCTGTACGGTACGCACGTCGTGTACGGGAACACCGTGCGCGATGTGGAGGCAGCCAGGCGCTCTCTGGGGACACAGGTGCCTGTCGATCCGCTGAACATCGCTCAGTTGACTGGTCAGACACCGTTTGACGAGGTCCGCGAGACCTTGCGGCGGCTGCTTCGGCCGGAGGAGGACTTCCATGACCGTCTTCACGTGGTCACAGCCTCGTCGATGATCTCCCACGGGGTGGACGTCGACCGTCTGAACATCATGACCGTACTTGGCGTGCCGCTCACCACCGCCGAGTTCATTCAGGCCACCGCGCGTGTTGGGCGAGCCCACCCAGGCTTGGTCTACGTCATTCACAAGATCGGGCGCGAACGCGACGCCGCTGTCTTCTCGCACTTCATTCCCTTCATTGAGCAGGGTGACCGGTTCGTGGAACCCATTCCTGTCACCCGGTCGAGCCGCCGTGTCCTTGAGCTGACAACCAGCGCTGCCATTGAGGCGCGCCGCCTTTTCGTTCACGAGCCGCGGTCCGCTGGCGGCCGACTGACCACAGTGGATCTACTTCGCAAGTACGCGAGCCAAACGGGCCTGGCGGCCGGCGAGGAAGCCCGAGCCTGCGCCGCAGCCCTCGGTTTGGAAAACCAGCAGCACCTGGCGGTCGGAGATGTCGCTCGCCAGCTGGAGACGTACTTCATGCGGTTGGAGAACCCCGGCGACGGTGCCCGATGGCCACAACAACTGCTCTCACGCGTTCCTATGCGCTCGCTGCGCGACGTCGAGGCGCAGATCCCTGTCAGCGACGACTGACCGAACTCGGAGAAGTACACATGAAGGACCAGCGCAGCGGCTCACAGATCCTGTACGGCTTCCTGCCCCAGCAGACCGCCGATCTCAAGGGCGGAATCTGGCGCACCACCGAGTGGAAGGATCCGCGCGTCGTTGATGTCGACGACGCGATCATCCGGGGACGTCTCATCGCTGAACTACAGGGTTGGGTTGAGCATGGCATGGACCCTAGCGCCGTAAGCTTCCTGCGCTCCGGGGGGCCGATCGAGGTGGTGGCCGTCAACCCCGAGCGCGGCGTGCGCGTGGAGCGTTTCCCGCTCGTCTGGGTTTGCCGGGTCTGTCGCCTGGTGGAGACTGGCAACCCCAAGAGCTGCCCATGCGGCAACAACCGCTGGGAACAATTGCACTTCGTCGGATTCCACGACTGCGGGCTGCTTGAGCAGCCTGTCATTCCAAGGTGCCGCGAGCATCACCAGGTGCGCATGCCGCACCAGTCCAGCATGGATGCCGCACGCGTTCGCTTCGACTGCCCGGTATGCCACCGGGAGCTTCAGAAGGGCTTCGGGTTCCGCAAGTGTCCGTGCGGGCGGCGCTACTCGGAAGGGAAGGCCGCCGAATTCATCCGCTACAACGTGCACCGCTCAGCCAGTGTCTATACCCCTCAAACCTTCACTCAGGTAAACCCCGCCAGCCGTGCCGCGATGCGCCGCGTCACCGAGTCCGGTGGTCCGCGGCGAGCACTGACCTGGGCGCTGGGCGGGTTCGAGGACGCAGAGCCTGGGGCAGGCCGCCAGACCCAGACCTCCCTGGTCGACCAGCTGGTGGCGTCAGGCCTCACGCGGGCAGTGGCCGAGCAGATGGCGACTGTGGCCAGTCAGGCAGGCGAACTTGGCATCGAAGAGGACCTTGGAGCGCTGGCAAGTGCGCCTGCCTCGCAGATCGAAGCGGCCGAGCGTGAGGCTGTCGATGTCGCGCTCGCTGCCACCGAGAAGGATTCGCGTCGCCGCATCGGCGACCTCGTCACGCCTGCGACGCCCGCCGATGCGCTCCACCGCTATGAGGTGGAGTACCCCGCCGCACTGCGCCGGGCTGGACTGGCCGGGGTCGATCTGTTCACCGACTTCCCCGTCCTCAAAGCCGTCTACGGCTACACCCGAGGAAGCGGCGAGCCAGGGGCGTCTCGCTTGAGCCTGTTCACAGGTAGAAGTGGCCGTCGCGTCTACGCTGACCTGCGCGCAACGGAAGCACTCTTCTTCCGCCTCGACCCCCTGCTGGTCCACGCCGCCCTGAGCCAGCGGGGCCACTCCCTGTCGGCCGCCCAGGACGCGCGCACTGCTCGAAGTGTCCTTGCCGCTCACGTGGCCCCGCCTTCGCGGTTCAGCGACCCAGTGGACGCCGCACCCGTGGGCCGGGACCTCCTGACGCTCATCCACTCCTACGCCCACCGCGCCATCCGTCAACTCGCTGTCTTCGCCGGCGTTGACCGTGAAGGTCTCGGCGAGTACCTCGTCCCGAGGCACAACGGATTCTTCGTCTTCGCTGCCAGCCGCGGGGACTTCGTGCTGGGCGGGCTGCAGGCCGTCTTCGAGAATGACCTCCACCTCCTCCTGGCAACCATCGCTGGTGCGGAATCGAGGTGCGCCATGGATCCCGCGTGTGAGCGCAACGGCGGCGCCTGTTATGCGTGCCTGCATCTCGGGGAACCCGCCTGCGACTACTTCAACCGCTACCTGAACCGGACTTCCCTCTTCGGTCCGACCGGCTTCTTGGCTACCGCAGCCCCAGAGTGAACTGATCTGATGAGTTGCAGACGGCGGCAGCCAACGAGCCGCCGTCTGCGACGACGCGATCCCAATCGGCGAGGCGGCTTCAGCCCACGTAGTCCGGATTTACGATCACGGTCTGGTGCAGATGAGCCAGGTCAATGCCACAGTGCGCCGCGATGTCGCGCTGCCTGTCGCTGGCACACCCCGTCTTCGGACAACCAGCCCGAGCGTCATTGCCGGCGGGAGCTCGGAACCGGTGACGGCACTTCAACCGCCAACCACTGTTGGCTTTCCGGAAGACACCGAGCTCCGCAGCCGTCGGAGCCATTGGTCGACCCGTTCCGCTGCCGCAGCTGGGTCCTCGTGCTCCCAGACTCGGATGACCGTCCAGCCAGCCGCACTCAACTTCTCCGTGGTCTCGGCGTCCCGGGCCCGATTGCCCTCGATCTTCTCTCGCCAGAAGTCCGCGTTCCTGATCGCCGGCCGGTAGTGCTCGGGGCAGCCATGCCAGAAGCACCCGTCTACGAAGACCGCGACCTTGTCGCGCGGGAACACCAGGTCCGCGCTGCGTCGAATTTCAGCCAGCGGCCTGGCGTTGACCCTGTAACGTAGGCCGCGACTGTAGAGCAGGCTGCGCAGCGCCAGTTCCGGTCCGGTGTCCTTGCCTCGGTTGGCTCGCATAGATGCGCGCACCTCCTGCGAGGAGGCCGTCGACTCGGGCGGCAGCGGCTCTTCCGTCACCAGGCCCTTCTCCCGTGCGTGTCGCCACGCGTCGGCCAAGTTCTCCTTCCGGGAGTCTCGCTCGACCTCGCAGATGTACCTCTCTTGGGTTTCACCGTCCTGCGACCAGCGCAAGTACGCGCGAATGCGCCGCGTACGCCGGTACAGCCGAAGCGTGATCGATGCACGTGCGAAGCGCCCGTCGCCGACAGCGACACTGCGATGGTTGCGACCTCCGGCCGCACGGTCCTGCTCCAGCGCTGGCGCGATGGCCCCAGCTCGTCGTTTGTACGCGCGCTCTGGGGGGAGCCGCTCTTTCCAGTGCCCCCCATCCCCTATCTGCGGCATACGATCAGTGTCCCGCTGCCGTCAGGGCGTCGGCAACGGCGTGGGCGAAGAACTCGCCGAGCACGACCGGAACCGCGTTGCCGAGTTGCCGCATTTGCTCGCCCCGAGGGCCGGAGCCGAGCCACTCATCGGGGAATGTCATGACGCGGGCGGTCTCCCGCACGGTCATGTAGCGGTGCTGATAGGTCTCGCCGCCGGCGGACGGCTCACGGACAAGCTTGTCCGTGAGCATTACCGACTCGCCTCCTGGGACGCCGTGGACACCGGCCTTGACCGTCTTGGCGGGCCGGTCGAGCTCGTTCGGCGTGTGGCCCTTGTAGATCCGGGCACCGGGCCAGCCGATGTGATCGACGACGCCGATCTCCTTGCCGAAGTTGAACTTCTCGTGGAGTCGGCTCAGGTCAACCGCCGGCAGGGCCGGAAGCTTCTCGTCTGTGCCGTAGCCCTCAATGGCGTCGCGCAGCGTGCGCCACGGCTGGCAGTCGTCTTCCTTGATCACCTTGGGCAGGCGCGCGCGAACTCGGTCACGCACATGCCCCGGCACATCTGGATGGCGCTGCCAGTAGGGACCGTCCTCGTCCCGCATCGAGCGCTGCAGGGCCGGCTCCGAAAACGGCTGCGTCTTGACGTACTTGGTGAAAGCCTCGATGTCGACGCCCAGGTCGGCCCGGAAGGCCACAAGGACCACGCGATTCCGAATCTGCGGGACGCCGTAGTCGGCGGCGTTGACCGGGACCATCACCACCTTGTAGTGGTCGGGGTCGCCGTCGTCGTCGGAGAGCCCCCCGAGGATGCGCGTCAGGTGGGCGTTGTGATCCTGCCACCTCGCCTCATCGTCCCGCTTCTCGAACGGGAGGCTCAATTCGTTCTGGATGTACTGGAAGTACTCCGCGAACGACGGCCGCAGCAGACCTCGGACGTTCTCGCAGATGACGGCCTTCGGCCGGATCTCCCGCACCGCCTGGAACATGGCGGGGAACATGTTGCGCTTGTCCTCGTCGCCCTTGGCGACTCCGCCCGCGCTGAACGGCTGGCACGGGGGTCCACCGGCGAGGACGTCGACCTGCCCCTTGAGCTTGCTCATGTCGAGATCGCGGACGTCCCCCGGGTAGAGAGGGGCCGGTTCGCCCGGCCTCGGCGGCGAGGGCCTGCGCTCCTCGGTACGCAGCAGGCCGTCGACGCCAAGGGTCTTCCGCGCGCTGGCCACAAGGGTCTCGCAGGCCCGATTGTTGAACTCGTTGAACAGCAGTGGGCGGAAGCCCGCCTGGTGGACCGCCATGGCAAGGCCGCCTCCGCCCGCGAATAGCTCAACACTGGTCCGCGGCTTCTTCATGTCTTCAGGCTGGTCAACCATGCGAGAACCATACCGCGGAGTTGGTGATCTTGGCGGGATTTCACCCGAACGTGTCCCCTGATAGTGAGCAAGAACATAGGGTTGCCTTGATCAATACCGGACGAGGAGCGGTGCGAGATGACACAGGCGGCCAGGCCGAACGGTCGGGGCACCTACCACGACGACTTCCGGCTGAGCATCACCAAGGCACTTGGTGATCAGCTGGCCGACGCGCTCTCCCACCTGGGACGCGCGCCGCTGGCCGACGAGAACCTCGTACAACTCGACGAGCGGCCCGGCGTGTACCAGCTCTACCTAGGTGGCGACTTCGTCTACGTCGGCAAGGCCGACAAGACCCTGCCTGGCCGGCTGCGGAACCACTTGCGCAAGCTCTCGGGGCGCCGCAACATCGACCTTGATGACGTCGCCTTCTCCTGCCTGTACGTCGCGGAGGACTTCTCCGCGCTCGCGCCGGAACAGCTGCTCATCAGCCATCACAAGGAGATGGGCAGCATCCCCTGGAACAACAACGGCTTCGGTAACAAAGACCCGGGGCGCCAGCGTGACAGCACGATCCTGAAGAAGAACCACTTCGACGTCGTGTTCCCGATCGACCTGGACCGACCCGTCGAGGGGCTTGTCCCGGGAGATACCTCTCTGCACGCCTTCTTGAAGGCGCTCAAGAGCGGGCTGCCCTACAACTTCCGGTACGCGGAGCCACCGCGCTCGAAGTCCTCGTTTGTGACAGTGCCGCACGCTGGGCTCTCGGCCAATGAGGCGTTCCGCCTACTTTCCGAGGCGCTGCCCGAAGCATGGCAGGTAGCGGCCCTCATGGGCTATGTGATCATGTATGCGGACTCGCCAAACGAGTACAAGAGCGCGTGGCGATACTTCCGGTCCGGAACTGTGGTCGAAGCTGAGCCCGAAGCCTCACCCGAGGAGATCGGCCAGGACGACCTATTCGACGAGGAATGATCGCGTACGTACACCAGTCAGTGAGCCCGATCCGGACCTGGCCGCACCCGCTGGCCTCAGGTCGGACCTGGCTATGAATGAGCAGGAAGACATGACCTCCGAGTACACACCGAACTCGTTCGACCCTCTGTCGACCGAGCAGATCGCGAACACCATCTGCGAGACGTTCGAACGACAGCCGCTGGTCTCCATGACTCACGAGATCCCGCGATTCGAGGGTTCGGGGCTGTACGCGCTCTACTACCGTGGCGCGAGCGTGGACTTGTATTTGCCTCTCGCTCACCTGCAGATCCCCGTGTACGCGGGCCAGGCACTCTCCAGTAACAGCGCTACTGGGGAGAAGGTCCGGGAAAAGTACCCTCTTCACAGCCGCCTCAAGCAGCACCGGATTTCGATCATCGAGGGCGGCCTGCCCATCGCCGAGTTCCGCTTCCGGGCTCTCCTGCTCCCCGACGTGCACGCCGATCTGGGCGAAAATGGTCTGCGCGTCGGCTACCAACCGATATGGAACAGCAAGCTCAAGGGCTTCGGCAGCAAGGAGCAGGGCGCCAGCACCCGCAAGAGCAAGAAGAGCATGTGGGACACCGTGCACGACGGTCGGCGGCGCACACACGGCGGGGTGGTCCATGATTCCGAATCGTTGATCGCCACGGCTAAGGCGCATATCGAGCAGCAGGTCAGCGGCTACGACTCACTTGCATGGCCCCATCCAGCCGCCGATGTGCTCCTCGACCTCGACACTGCCTGATCTGGCGCACAAAACGTCGGAGCGGTTTGTCAGGCACTCGCAGCGGCGGGAGGCGCTGTCTCACGGGCAGTCATCACGTTGGCCAGCGCTTGCTTGTTCGTGATCCATTCCGTGTCACCAGCGGAAACCGAGCGCTGAACGGCTTCGAAGGCGGCTTCGTCGAGCGCAACAGGCTTGGCCAGGTGTGCCCGCATGAAGTGCTTGAAGAGCGCGGGCAACTGATCCGGCCCGGTTACGTGCTTGGTCCTCAGCGAGAAGAGCGGCAGGAACCACGCTTCGAAGCCGTCCCTGACCTCCTGGGTGGCTCGGTACGCCTCATGCAGCGGCTGCAGGCTGGCCGTGTGATCGTAGGGGAGGTGACCGTGCAGGGCGTACTGAAGCCGGGTGCCCTCGTGTTCGCGGAAGTGCTGGCCATGGGCGGCGATGTGGTTGGCCGCGTTCTCGGTGATGGTCATGACGGCCGTGTCCGCTTCGCGCCGCCGGGCCGCGGCGAGGACGGTGGCATGGATGCCGACGCGCGGGTCGAGGACGAGGCCGTTGAGGCCGAGGGGCGAGAGGTCGATGCCGTGGTCGCCGGTTCGGGAGAGGATCAGCCGCTCGGCGACATTGCCGGCAGTGTGCTGGAGGTGCTTGGGCTGCTGGCGGTGGCTGGCGTGGATGTCCGAGCGGTCGAGGACGGGGCGGTCCCTCGCGAGTTCGGCGACGAGGTGGAGGCCGGTGCGCTCCTGGGTGTCGGTGCAGCCGCAGGCGTTGCAGGGGTGGCTGCCGGTGTCGGTCGTGTGACCGCAGGCCCGGCAGGTGGGGACGGTCTCGCGGCCGATGGTGAGGGTGCCGGCGCGGAGGTTGTTCTCGATCATCTCCAGCGCGAGGTTGGCGACCTCCGCGTCGGTGTCGGTCAGGATGCCGCCCGCCGGGGACTGTCCGGACGTGTACTTGGCGGCGATCAGATCGGCCTCGAACCGCTGGCGGGGGATCATCGGGCCCTCGGCCTGGCGGTGGCGGAGGTCTCCGGCGAGGGTGACGGTGTTCCACAGGTGGGGTGCGGGCGGTAAGCCCAGGATGGCGTTGAGGGCGGCGGCGAGGCGGATGCCCACGGCCTTGCCGGGGCGGGTGTCGAAGGTGAAGGGGCCGTTCTGGACGGGCCCGTTGAGGAACAGGTGTCGCACGGGCTCCTCCTAGATCGGCGGGGTAGTGGTTCCCGTCCGGGTGAACCGGCCGTCTCGCAGTTCGTAGTGGAGGATCGCGGCGTTGGGCATCTTGCCCTTCCGCTCCTCGGCGAGGATCTCGGGCAAGGTGCAGGCTTCGAGCAGGGATCGAAGAGCCACCGCGGCGGTCTGGTGGGTGAAGGCGACGACGGTGCGGGATTGCTGGAGTTCGGCCTGGGCGACGGGGTGGCTGTCGCCGATGACCTTGAAGACGACTCCGTGGTCCATCAGGTAGTCGCGATCGCGGACGGTGGGGACCGGCCTACCGGTGTTCAGCGGTGAACCGTTTCAGAGTGGGGAAGGTGCCGGTGTCGATCGTGTTGGACGACTCATACTGATCAAGTCCCATCGTGAAAAGGGTGCGGCGATACTGCCGCTTGATGTGCTTGTCGTGCCGCGTGGGGTCGGTGAGCCGCATGAGGGCAAGGAAGAAGAAGCACTTGACGAGCAGGAAGTCGCCCAGGTGCTCGCTCACCTGCTGTCCGATCAGGGACGCGGTGGTCTCGTCGAGCGCGGCGGTGTAGGCGGCGCGCTGTCCCGAGGTGACCGTGTAGCCCTTGCCACCGCCCTTGAAGGCCACGATGTCGAGCGCGGGGTAGACGTCATAGCCGAGCGGGATCGGCCCGTGGTGCTGCCAGTCGATGACCCCGGCTTCCAGGACGTTCGGCAGGCCGTAGTCGAGGTGCCCGTGCACCATCGGCAGCGTGGCCAGCCGGTCGAGGGCAACCTTGACCGCCTCGTGGACCCGCGAGGTGTCGAAGTCCGGGTTCTCCTCGAAGACCTCTGCCGCGAAGGCGGCCTTCTCGAACCACGACGTTGCCGGCAGTGGGTGCCGCGCCTGGGCCCGTAGGAGACGCGATGCGACAGCAGCCGCGGTGTCGACCACCTGGTGGGTAACCTGCCCGTCCCGCCGGGCGTCGGCAAGCGCCTCCTCGTGTAGCGAGGTGTCACCGATGGCGCGCTCGACAACGAAGTAGCCGCCGTCCTCCAACCCGCTGTCTACGATCTCCGGCACGGGATAGCCCAGTCCTGAAGCCATCTGCTGGAACTCGATCTCTGCCCGCAGGTCCTCGCCACCCGTCCGCTTGTAGAGCAGGCCATCGGCCGACCTCCACACCGCACCTTGGGTGGCGGTTCTGTCCTTCACAAACTCCCAGTCGGTCATCCATCCATCCTTCCGTAGCGCCGAGTTGGGGTGGAGCAGGTACGGCTGTGTCGCCCCGGCTACTGGGTGAGCGCCCCCGCCGGCCCGACGCGGAACCCGCAGGGCGTCGAGTTCGCAGGGGGCTGCGGGGGCGCTCTGAGTGGCCGTTGCCGCAGGGAAACCGGCGTCGGCCACTCGATCGTGGGCCCACTGGGCGCGGGCAATTCTTGTGGTCAGAGTTGGCGGAGTCCGACCAACGCGCGAGCCATCACCAACGGTGTGTCCTCGTAGGACCGTGCGGCCTCGCCTCCGCTGTCGGCGCGGCGAGGCCCGGAGTGGAGCACTGGTCCACCGACGACGAAGACGCGCCCGACTGGCCCGAACGAATCACCAAGCACGTCATCCGAGCAATCACTCGAAGGAGGCAAGACCTTGGACTGTCCGCGCAGGATGTGGCCGACGAAACAAGGGACTTGGGCTACGAAGTCCCCCGGAACGTCATCGCCAACTGGGAATCCGGCAGGCGCAAGACGATCACGATTCCCGAGCTGATCGTCGTGGCCGAGGCCCTGGACATCGCACCGGTCGAGCTGCTCTTCTCCCCAGCCCTCGGCGGCTGGGTCGACTACCTGCCAGAGATGCCCAGCGACCGCTGGTCGGCGCTCACCCACTTCACAGGAGAGGCCCGCCACTCGCTCGGGATGTACCGGCTCTGCCTCTACCGGAAGCACGAACGGATCTGGCAAGAGCTCCAGGACGAACACCACGACGCGTTCCAGCTGGAATTCAAATTGTTCCGGGAGGAATGGCCTCCCGGCTCGCAGGACAAACTCGACGCTCTCGTCGCCGCCGTCCGCGAGCGGCTTCAACCCGTCAGGGCACACCTGCGCGAGATCGGCCTGGAAGTCCCGCACCTCGCACCGAGTCTCGACTTTCTCGACGCCGAGCTTCCCCCACTGAACACCGATCTGGAGGACAAATGAAGGGTTCCACCTACCACCGCTGCTACTGCCGCGACGCCGAGACCGAAAGCCGCTCGCCAAGGCGTGCCCGAAGGCCGGCAGCCGTAAGCACGGCTCCTACTCCATACGCCAGGAGCTGCCCAACTCCGAGGACGGCACCCGCCGTTCGTTCAACCGCGCCGGCTACGAGACTCTCAAGGAGGCGCAGGCTGACCTCGACCACGTCCGTGGCCTGCTCGCCCTCGGCAAGGAGGATCCCGACGACCTGGCCCTGGTCGCCGAGCTCCTGGTGAAGGTCGCCGACGAGAAGGCCCAGCTGTTGCCCGATATCGAGGAGACCCGCAACCGCCTGAAGGCCGGTCAGGATCGGTCCAGCCGCGTCACCGTGGGCGAGTGGCTCAATACCTGGCTGGCCGGCAAGGCGATCCGCAAGTCCGGGATCACTCGCTATGAGTGTGACGTGCGGGCCCACCTCAAGCCCCGCATCGGGCACATCCGCGTCGACCGGCTGCGGGTGAGCACGCTCGCCGAGATGTTCACGGCCATCGCTGACGCCAACGAGGAGATCCTGGAGAACAACGCCCTGCGGCGCGCGCTGAAGGCCGAGCTCGCCACGGTGCCGATCAAAGGCATGGAGAACCGCGCCCGCCGCAAGGCTCTGCGCGCCGAACTCGCCGAGATGCCGCCCTTCCGACGGACGACCGGCGCGGCCACCCGCCAGCGCATCCGGGCCACGCTCCGGACCGCCCTGAACGCCGCGATCCCCGAGGGCCTGATCACCCTCAACCCGGCCGCCCACGTCAAGCTCGACCCGGCCACCAAGCCGAAGGGTCTGGTGTGGACACCCGAGCGGGTCGCGCAGTGGCGGGAGACCGGCGTGAAGCCCTCCCCGTGATGGTCTGGACGCCGCAACAGACTGGCGCGTTCCTCGATTTCGTCGCTGACGACCGCCTGTACGCGATGTGGCACGTTATCGCCTTCCGCGGTCTTCGCCGAGGCGAGGCGTGCGGGCAGCTGTGGTCCGAGACCAACCTCGACGACAGCTCCCTGACCGTGACGACCCAGCTCGTGCAGGACGGCTGGGAGGTCGAGGAGTCCGACCCCAAGACCGACGGGAGCTTCCGGACCGTGGCGCTGGACGACGACACGGTGGCCGTCCTGCGGCGCCACTGCGAGCGGCAGCAGAAGGAGCGGAACGACTGGGGGCCCGCCTGGAAGAACACCGGCCGGGTCTTCACCAACGAGGACGGGTCCTGGCTCCACCCCGGCAAGGTCACCGAGATGTTCGCGCGACTGATCGCCGCATCCGGGCTGCCGCCGATCCGCCTGCACGACCTCCGCCACGGCGCGGCCACGCTCGCCCTCGCCGGCGGGGTCGACATGAAGGTGGTGTCCGAGATGCTCGGCCACTCCTCCATCAAGATCACGTCGGACACCTACACCAGCGTCCTGCCCGAGATCGCCAAGGGCGCGGCCGAGGCCGCCGCGAGGCTCGTTCCCCTCCAGCGGAGGACCGAGGCCGAGGCTCACGCCAAGGCCGCGGCCGAAGCCGAGAAGGCCAAGCGAAAGGCCGCGAAGAAGGCGAAGACCAAGGCCAAGAAGGCCAAGGGCTAACCCAAGATCAACACCGGCGCTCACGCATCGCTCACGCAAGCGATCTTGTAGCGCGTCGCTGACGCCTGCTCAACGTCAAGGAATGGCAAAAGGCCCAGGTCATGGGCTATATGACCTGGGCCTCTACTGAGCCGCCTGCGGGATTCGAACCCGCGACCTACGCATTACGAGTGCGTTGCTCTGGCCAACTGAGCTAAGGCGGCGCCGTTGCCGGAAGTGCTGGCAACGCGGGCCAGTCTACACAGGTTGGCCGGTGATCCGTAACGCGGTGGCGGGGTGGGGTCAGGCGGAGGAGACGGCGAGCTTGGCGGCGAAGCCGGCGAAGAGGGCGGCGACGCCGCTGGTGAGGCCGGCGGAGAGGCGCTTGCGGCGGCTGAAGGCGGTGGCGAGCGTGGTGCCCGCGAAGATCAGCAGGGAGAGGTAGAGGAAGCTGAAGGTCTGCAGGATGCCGCCGAGCAGGGTGAAGGAGAGCACCGGGTTGCCGTAGGAGGGGTCGACGAACTGGGTGAAGAAGGAGAGGAGGAAGAGGATGGCCTTGGGGTTCAGCAGGCTGATCACCAGGGCGCGGCGGAACGGGCGCTCGGTGGACTCGGCGGGGTCGGCGGCCGGCGCGGCGGTGGCGGGCGCGGGGACGGCGCGGTGTTCGCGCCAGAGCTGGCGGGCGGCGCGCAGCATGCCGATGCCTATCCAGAGCAGGTAGGCGGCGCCGCCGAACTTGACCACGGCGAAGACGGCGGGGTTGGCCTCCAGGAGGGAGGCGGCGCCGAGCGCGGTCAGGCTGATGAGGGTGAAGTCGCCGACGAACACGCCGGCGGCGGCGCGGTAGCCGGTGCGGACGCCCTTGCGGGCGGCGACGGACAGCACGTAGAGGGAGTTGGGGCCGGGGAGGAGGATGATGACGAGGGCACCGAGGACGTAGGTCGCCAGGTCGTTGACTCCGAGCACGGTGGGCTCCGGTGAGGTGGGAGAGCGGTGAGGGGCGCTCATCCTAACGTCGTACCGGGAGCTTTCTGAGGATCAGGACCCGCAGCGCTTCCCGTTCTCCGGCGCCTCGCCGGCCAGCAGGTAGTGGTTGACCGCACCGTCGAGGCAGGCGTCGTGGCGGCCGTACGCGGTGTGGCCGTCCCCGTCGAAGGTCAGCAGGCGCCCCGACTCCAGCTGGCCGGCCAGTGCCTGCGCCCACGCGTACGGGGTGGCCGGGTCCCGGGTGGTGCCGACGACCACGATCGGGGCGGCGCCGGCGGCCCGGACGGTGTGCGGGGTGCCGGTGGCCCGGACCGGCCAGTAGGTGCAGGTCAGCGCCATCCAGGCCATGTCCCGGCCGAACCGCGGCGAGGTCCGTTCGAACTCCGGCACCGCCCGCGCGGCGTCGTCCGGGCCGGTGAACGGTGCGGGCAGGTCGAGGCAGTTCACCGCCGCGTTGGCGGACATCAGATTGGGGTAGGAGCCGTCCGCCTCCCGCCCGTAGTAGGCGTCGGAGAGCTTCAGCAGACCGGTGCCGTCGCCGGAGCGGGCGTCGGCCAGCGCGGTGCGCAGCCGGGGCCAGAGGAACTCCGCGTACATGGCCTGGACGACACCGGTGGTCGCCTGTGCCTCGCTGAGCCGGCGGCCGGCGTCGGTGGTCGGCAGCGGGCGGGCGTCGGCCTCCGCGAACAGGGCGGCGAGCTGTTCGCCCGCCTGTTGCTCGGTGCGGCCGAGCGGGCAGTCCTCGCGGGCGGCGCAGTCCCGGGCGAAGGCGGTCCAGGCGGTCTCGAAGCCGCCCGCCTGGGTGCGGTTGCCGGCCAGCGAGTCGAGCGAGGGGTCCATCGCGCCGTCGAGCACCATCCGGCCGGCGCGGCCGGGGAACAGGCCCGCGTACGTCGCGCCGAGGAGGGTGCCGTAGGACTTGCCGACGTAGTTCAGCCGCTCGTCGCCGAGCAGGGCGCGCAGCACGTCCAGGTCGCGCGCCGCCTCGACGGTGCTCAGATGGCCCAGCCGGGCGCCGGCGCCCTGGCGGCAGCCCTCGGCGAACTCCTTGGCGGCGGCCACCAAGGCGTCGACTTCGGCCGGGTCGTCGGGGGTGATGTCGACGGAGGTGTACGCGTCCATCCGCTCGCCGCTCAGGCAGCTGACCGGGGAACTGCGGCCGACCCCGCGCGGGTCCACCCCGACCAGGTCGTACCGGGCCCGCACGGCGGCGTCGTACGTCCGGGCCGCGCCCTCGACGTACTCGACGGCCGAGCCGCCGGGGCCGCCGGGGTTGAGCAGCAGCGAGCCGAGGCGCTCGCCGGACCCGTCGGGGACGGAAGGGGCGCGGACGGCGGCCAGGGTGAGGTCGCCGTCGGCGGGGTGGTCGTAGTCCAGCGGCACCCGGAAGCCGGTGCACTCGTAGCCGTCGTCGCAGGGCGTCCAGGCGAGCCGCTGCCCGTAGTAGGGCGCGAGTGCGGCGGGCACGGCGGCGGGCAGCGACTCCAGCGGGGTGACCGGCGGCGCGGACGCGAACCCGGAGACCCCGTCGGCGCCCCCGGACGGCGTGGCGGAGCTCGTCGCCCCGCCGCCGGCGGGCACGGCGTCCGGGGTCGTCCCGGCGGCCGAGCAGCCGCCCGCCAGCAGCCCGGCGGCCAGGACGGCCGCCACCGCTCCTCCCCCGCGCCCGGCACGCACCCGCGCCGGGGCGTCCTGCCGCCTGTCGGCCCGCATCCGGGATCCCCTCAGCCGTTCACCCCCGGTGGCCCCACTGCCACCGGGAGTACCGGAAGCGTAGTGCCGTGCGCGGCCGGGATCAGGACGCCTTGCCGAGCGCCTCGCCGAGGTACTGCGCCGCCTGCCGGACCAGCCGCAGCCGGATCCGGTCCGCCGAGTAGTCCGTCGCGTTGTCGGAGATCCGCACCTCGGCGCGGGCGGCGGCGCCGGTGCCGCCGCGCAGCGCCGACTGGAGCTTGCGGGCGGCGTCCAGCCCGGCGGCGTCGGCCTTCCCGGCGGCGAGCAGCAGCCTCGGGGTCCCGGTGGCGGGCGCCTCGGCGCCGGTGCGGACGAGCGCGGCCGCGTCGTACCGGCCGGAGACGGCCGCCGCCGCGCCGTACAGGTCGGGACGGGCCAGACCGGCGGCCGCGGCGCAGGGCGCGCCGTCCTCGACGCCGAGCGCGCCCCAGGCCGCCGGGCCGGGCGGCAGAGTGCGGAAGGTGGCCGCGATGGTGGTGCGCAGCGCGGCGTCGTCGGCGACCGCCATCGGGGCGGCGGCGACCAGTTCGCAGGGGTGCGCGGTGCCGTTCGGCGCCTCGGGGGCGACCAGGATGAACGGCTTGCCCTTGGCGCTCTGCACGGCGGAGGCGAGTCCCTCGAAGACGTCCGGGACCTCGGCGTCGGCGGTCTTGCGGGGGGTGGCGGCGTGCATCACGACGACCGGGAAGCGGGCGTTCGGGTCCTTGGCGTACTGGGCGGGCAGCCAGACCCGGACGTTGCGCGGATGGCCGTCCGGGCCGGGGACGGCGGACTGCAGCAGCTCCCCGCCGCCCGGGTGGCCGACGCTGTCGAAGCGGCTGACGACCGGCAGGGGTGACGGCGTCGGCGCGGGCGGGGCCGGCGTGGCGGGCGCGGCGGCGTCCGCGACCTCGGCCGGCGGAGCGGCCTGCCACCCCCCGCCCGACCCGTCGAGCCGTCCGGCCACCGATCCGAGCGAGCCGGCCGAGCCGGTCAGGCCCCCCGGTCCGCCCGCGCCGTCCCCAGTGCCGTCGCCGCTCAGCGCACCGAAGGTGCCCAGCGCCGTCAGCAGCGTCAGCACCGTGACGCCGACCCCGCAGACCATCGCCCCGGCCGCCCGCAGCAGCATCGGCCGGTGCTCCCCGGCCAGTTCGTACGTCTCCGCCGCCCGCAGGTCGCGCCAGCGCAGCAGCGCGCCGCGCGCCAGCCAGACTCCGCCCCCGGCGGCGGCCAGCAGGGGAACGATCAGGAGCGAACGGACCATGGGACGCACCACCTCGGAGGAGGGCCGGCCGGCCGGCGGCCGGGCCCGGCACCGTACGGGAGCGACGGCCCCGGCGGCGGGGCGCAGTCGGCCCCCAGCGTGCGGGACGAGCCGGGGCTCGCACACGCGTGTGCCCGGCGCGTAACGCACGTTCACTCGAAGGTGGGACGCCGGAGGGAGGCGACAGGCCGAATGACGCCCCCGGCGGCGGACGGGACCGGAGCGAGGACGGCTCGGCCCGCCCCGGCGGCGGACCGGCGCGACGGCTCAGCCCAACCCGACGCCGGCTCGGCCCGACCCGGCGGAGGCTCAGCCCGCGCGCAGCGCCACGGTCATCGCCTCGACGGCGAGCAGCGGGTCGACGTTGCGGTCCAGCGCCCGCCGGCAGGCGAGCACCGCCTCGATCCGGCGCAGCGTGGACTCCGGCGGACCGGCCTGGGCGACCCGGTCCAGCGCCGGCCGCTGGTCCTCGTTGGCCAGCGCGCCGGTCGAGCCGAGCTGGAGCGCGAGGACGTCCCGGTAGAAGCCGAGCAGGTCCAGCAGGGCGACGCCGAGGGTCTCGCGGCGGGTCCGGGTGGCCCGGCTCTTCTGCCGCTTCTCCAGCTCCTTGACCGCCCCGGCCATGCCGCGCGGTGCCTTGCTGCCCTCGGCCGCGCCGTACGCGGCCCTGAGGTCGTCGGTCTCCTTGGCGTCCTGGGTCTCGGCGAGCGCCTCGGCGTCGGCCTTGGCGGTGTCGACCAGGCGCTGGGCGGCGGCGAGGCAGCCGCCGATGTCGCCGACCTCCAGCGGGATCCGCAGCACGTCGGTGCGGCGGGTCCGGGCCTGCTCGTCGACGGCCAGCCGGCGCGCCCGCTCGACGTCGCCCTGGCCGGCCAGCGCGGCGAGCCGGGCGGTGTGCGGCTCGACGCCGTCGCGCCGCACCAGCATGTCGGCGACCGCCTCGGCGGCCGGGGTGCGCAGCACCAGCAGACGGCAGCGGGAACGGATGGTCGGCAGCACGTCCTGCACCGAGGGGGCGCAGAGCAGCCAGACGGTGCGCGGGGACGGCTCCTCCACGCCCTTGAGCAGTGCGTTGGCGGCGGCCTCGGTGAGCCGGTGGGCGGCGTCGACCAGGATCACCGACCAGCGGCCGCCGGTCGGGTAGCTGGAGGCGCGCAGCACCAGGTCGCGCATGTCGCCGACGCCGATGGACAGACCGTCGGTGCGGACGTACTTCACGTCGGCGTGGCTGCCCGCGAGGACGGTGTGACAGCCGTCGCAGAAGCCGCAGCCGGGCGTGCCGCCGAGCGCGAGGTCGGGGCTCGTGCACTGGAGCGCGGCGGCGAAGGCCCGCGCGGCGGTGGTCTGGCCGGCCCCGGGCGGGCCGGTGAACAGCCAGGCGTGCGTCATCAGCGAGGCGTTGCCGCCCGCCTGCGGCTCGGCGCCGCGCCCGGCACCGACGATCGCCCCGGCCGCCCGGGCGGCGGCGGTCAGCTGCTCGACCACCCGCTCCTGGCCCACCAGGTCGTCCCAGACGGCCACTGCTGCTCCCAAGCTCGCTACGGACTACCGCTCCCGCCGTCGAGCATACGTGGCGGCTACGACGGCCCGGGCCGGGCGGGAAGCCGGGCCGGAAGGCCACGCGGGAGGCGGGAGGGGAAGCCGGGACAGGAGGCCGGCCGTCAGCTCCGGCGGCCCCAGCGGCGGCCCTTGCCCTTGCCGTCGCCCTGCCCGCCCTGCCCGCCCTGGCCGCCCTGGGCACCCGGTCCGCCCGCGCCGCCGGCGTCACCCCCGCGGTCGGCGCCGCCGGAACCCGGACGGTCGTCCTGGCCCCAGCGGGCCCACTCCTCGCGCGAGCCGAGCAGCGTGTCGGTCAGGCTCGGCAGGTCGTCCATCGGGGTCTCCTCCGCCCAGTCCGGGCGCGGCCGCTGATCGGCGGCGGGCCCGTCCTGCTGCGGGTCGACCACCGGAAGCTCACGGGTGCGCTCCACCGGGCGCTCCTCGGTCTCCGGCCGCCCGGTGCCCGGCGACCCGTCCCGCCAGGTGTCCCGGGGCGTGCGGCCGGCCGGGGCGCCCGGCTCGATCCGGGGCAGCACGGCCGTCGAGTCGGCGTCCTCCGCCGGGATCCGCGGCAGCACCGCGGTCTCGTCGGCCGCCGGCCCCTCCGGCACCACCGGCAGCTTCGCGGTCGCCGTGAGGTCCGCCGCGCCCCGGCCCCGCAGCGAGAGCTCCTGGGTCACGTCGTCGCCGTGCCCGGTCCGCGGCTCCGCCGCCCCGGTGTCCCGCACGGCCCGCAGTTCGGTGGTCGCCGCGTCGTCCGGCGCGCCCGCGCCACCCGGCGTCCCGGCCCCGGCCGCAGCCCCGGCCCCGGCACCCGCGCGCTCCGCCGCCTCGGCGGCCGCCGCCGCAGCCGCCGCCAGCGCGGCGGCCTGCGCCAGCCTGGCCTCCTCGGCCCGCTGCAGCGCCTCCTCCGCCCGGCGCCGCTGCTCCTCGCGCGCCAGGTCGCGCTGCCGCTGGAGCTCCGCCCGGGCGGCCGCCTCCTCGGCGAGCCGCTTGCGCTCGGCCTCCTCGGCCGCCTTGCGCGCCTCCTCCTCGGCGCGCCGCTTCGCTTCCTCCTCCGCGCGGCGGCGGGCCTCCTCCTCGGCCTTCTTCCGGGCCTCCTCGGCCGCCTTGCGCGCGGCCTCGGCGGCGGCCCGCTCGGCCTCCTCCTTGGCCAGCCGCTCCTTCTCCGCCTGCTCGGCCCGCAGCTGTGCCAGCACCTCCTGGCGCTTGCGCTCGGCGGCCTCCTCCTCGGCGCGCTTGCGGGCCTCCTCCTCGGCCCGGCGGCGCGCCTCCTCCGCCGCCTTGCGCTCCTGCTCGGCACGGGCGGCCTTCTCCTGCTCGGAGAGCGGCAGCTCGCGGTCGAGCCGGTGGCGGATCGAGGTGGTGACGACACCGGGCGCCTGGCTGCCGTCGACGACGAGGTAGCGCGCCGGATCGGCGGCGGCGAGCGCCAGGAAGCCGGAGCGGACCCGCTGGTGGAACTCGGTCGGCTCGGACTCCAGCCGGTCCAGCGCCTCGGTGAAGCGCTCCCGGGCCCGGGTCGGGTCGACGTCCAGGACGACGGTCAGGTCGGGCAGCAGCCCGCCGGTCGCCCAGCGGGAGATCCGGGCGACCTCGGTGGCGGCCAGGTCGCGGCCGGCGCCCTGGTAGGCGATGGACGAGTCCATGTACCGGTCGGTGATGACCACCGCGCCGCGGGCCAGCGCCGGGCGGATCACGTTCTCGACGTGCTCGGCCCGGTCGGCCGCGTAGATGAGGGCCTCGGCGCGGTGCGAGAGGCCGGTGTTGCCGACGTCCAGGACCAGCCCGCGCAGCCGCTGGCCGACCGGGCTGCCGCCGGGCTCGCGGGTGAGCACCACCTCGTGGCCCTTGCCGCGGATCCACTCGGCGAGCGCCTGCGCCTGGGTGGACTTGCCGGCGCCGTCGCCGCCCTCCAGGGCGAGGAAGAAACCGGTGCCCGCCCGGTGCGGGGCCGGGCCGGTGGCGCCGCGCACCGCGTCCGCCAGGTCGCGGCCGAACGGGACGGTGCCGCGCCGGTCGTCGGTGCGCAGCAGCACGACGGCGGCCAGCACCAGGGTGAGCAGTCCGGCGGTGGCGACCGCGAGGGCCGCGCCGCCGTGGATGAAGGTGAACGCGCCGGGCTCGGCCGTGCCGTACTCGACGTCCCCGTAGGCGGCGGCGATCAGCGGGACGCCGACCAGCGCGGTGCCGACGACGACCCGCAGCACCGCGTACAGGTGCTCGGTGACCCGGGGCAGCCGGACCTCCTCGACCTCCTGGGCGAGCAGGGTGCGGCCGGTGGAGATCACCACTCCGGCGGCCAGCGCGGCCAGCACGGTGAGCAGCAGAACGAGCACGAAGTCCGCCACCAGGCCGGCCAGGATCAGCGCGACGCCCTCGGTGATCAGGGCGAGCGCGAGCAGCCGGCGGCGGGAGAGCGCGGGCAGGACGGCCCGGGTGAGCCGGATCCCGAGCGCGGGGACGCCAGTGGCGGCCAGCGCCAGCAGGCCGTAGCCGATCGGCCCGGCGCCGTGCTCGACGGCGGTCAGCAGGGACAGCGCGGCGACGCCGGCCATCGTGGCGTACCCGGCGGAGACCGCGAAGGTGAAGTAGGGGGCGGAGCCGGTGCGGCCCTTGGCGAGGGCGGGTCCGGGGGACGCGTCGGTCGGGGCGCGCAGGCCCCGCAGCGGCGGGACCGGCTGCACCCGGGCCGGGCCGCCGGGCAGCTCCTGGAGGTGGACCCGGGCGGCCGAGACGGCGAACAGGGCGGCCGCGCCGAGGGCGGCGAAGGTGGTCTGGTGGGCGCGCAGCCAGTCCGAGCCGAGGGCGGCGAAGACGTTGTTGAGCAGCGTCAGCGCGATCAGCGCGGCGGCGCCGAGCGGCACGGTGGCCCAGCCGGTGCGGTGGTCCAGGGTCCGGACGGTGTCCAGGTTGGCGGCGGACGGGCGCCGCTCGGCCACCGGGGCGTACACGTCGGCGGGCGGCAGCAGCCCCGGGACGGCGGCGGCCCGGGCGATCGCCCAGACCCGTTCGGCGGCGCCGGTCAGGAAGACGGTGGCGAGCAGGATCCAGGTCGCGGCGCCGGAGGGCTCCTGACCGGAGCCCAGCCAGACGATCCACCAGGGGGCGACGCCGATCAGCACGGCGCGCAGCGCGTCGGCCCCGAACAGCGTCCAGCGCCGGTCGAGCTTCCCGTTGAGCAGGCCGTGCACCGGGCCGAGCAGGGCGGCGCCGACCAGTCCGGTGGCGGCCAGCCGGGTGGCGAGGACGGCGGCGACCGCGAAGGCGAGGCTGCGCGGCAGGTCGCCGAAGGAGCGGCCGAGCACGGCGGCGACCACGGTGAGCACGAGCAGCACCAGCAGGCCGAGCCGGTCGGCGGTGCCGCCGATCAGCTGGGTGATCCACAGCCGCCGGAAGGGGCGCAGCCGCAGCAGCGCCCGGATCCGCTCGCCGGCGGTTCCGGCGGGCGCGGTCTCCGGCCGGTCGGGCGTGCCGGTGCCGGCGGCCGCCGCGGCGCTGGGGGTGGGCTGCTCCTCGCTCGTCATACGGTCAGCGTAGCGGTCGGGGCACGGCGCAAAAGAGGGGAGCGCGGCTCCGGAAGGACCTCGCCACCGGGTTGTGACGATCCGCGCACGACCCTGTCACGCCGGTCCCCGGGCCCGGCCGGGGACGGGCGGGGGCGGCCGGGGCACCGGCGGGGACCGGCGGGGGAAACGGTCCGGGCCCGCGCCGCCGGAGCGGACGCGGGCCCGGGTGCGACCGACCGGGGGTCAGCCCTCGTCGGTGGCGGTGGTCTTGCTCGCCGCGGTCTTGGCCGTGGTCTTCTTGGCCGCCGCCGTCTTGGTGGCGGCCTTCTTCGTGGTGGTCTTCTTCGCCGCCGTCTTGGCCGCCGTGGTGGTCTTCTTGGCGGCGGTCTTGGCCGTGGTCTTCTTGGCCGCGGCCTTCTTGGCGGGAGCCTTCTTCGCCGTCTTCTTCACCGGCCCGCGCGCCCGCTTCTCGGCGAGCAGCTCGTAGCCGCGCTCGGGGGTGATGGTCTCGACCGCGTCGTCCTTGCGGAGCGTGGCGTTGGTCTCGCCGTCGGTCACGTACGGCCCGAACCGGCCGTCCTTGACCACCACCGGACGCTCGCTGACCGGGTCGGTGCCCAGCTCCTTGAGCGGCGGCGCGGCGGCGGCCCGGCCGCGCTGCTTGGGCTGCGCGTAGATCGCCAGCGCCTCCTCCAGCGTGACCGTGAACAGCTGGTCCTCGCTGGTGAGCGAACGGGAGTCGGTGCCGCGCTTGAGGTACGGGCCGTAGCGGCCGTTCTGCGCGGTGATCTCCACGCCCTCCGGGTCGACGCCGACCACGCGCGGCAGCGAGAGCAGCTTCAGCGCGTCCTCCAGCGTGACGGTGTCCAGCGACATCGTCTTGAAGAGGGAGGCGGTGCGCGGCTTGACCGCGTTCTTGCCGGTCTTGGGCGTGCCCTCGGGCAGGATCTCGGTGACGTACGGGCCGTAGCGGCCGTCCTTGGCGACCAGCATGTTGCCGCTGACCGGGTCCGCGCCGAGCTCGTAGTCGCCGCTGGGGCGGGCCAGCAGCTCCTCGGCCAGCTCGACGGTCAGCTCGTCCGGCGGCAGCTCGTCCGGGATGTCGGCACGCTGGCCGGGCTCGCCCTCGACCTCGGAGGCACGCTCCACGTACGGGCCGTAGCGGCCGACCCGCAGGGTGATGTCGTCGCTGACCCGGAACGAGCTGATCTCCCGGGCGTCGATCGCGCCGAGGTCGGTGACCAGCTCCTTCAGGCCGCCCAGGTGGTCGCCGTCGCCGTTGCCGGCCTCGGCGGCGCCGCCCGCGGCCGCGCCCTCGCCGGCGCCCTCGCCGAAGTAGAAGCGCTTCAGCCACGGCACGGACTGCGCCTCGCCAGCCGCGATCCGGTCGAGGTCGTCCTCCATCTTCGCGGTGAAGTCGTAGTCGACCAGCCGGCCGAAGTGCTTCTCCAGCAGGTTGACCACGGCGAAGGAGAGGAACGACGGCACCAGCGCCGTCCCCTTCTTGAAGACGTACCGGCGGCCGATGATGGTATCGATGATCGAGGCGTAGGTGGAGGGGCGGCCGATCTCCCGGTCCTCCAGCTCCTTGACCAGCGAGGCCTCGGTGTAGCGGGCCGGCGGCTTGGTGGCGTGGCCCTCGGGGGTGAGCTGCTCGGCGGCCAGCGGGTCGCCCTGGGCGACCTGCGGCAGCCGGCGCTCGCGGTCGTCCAGCTCGGCGTTCGGGTCGTCGGCGCCCTCGACGTAGGCCTTGAGGAAGCCGTGGAAGGTGATGATCTTGCCGGAGGCGGAGAACTCGACGTCCCGGCCGTCGGCGGCCCGGCCGCCCACCTTGACGGTGACCGACTGGCCGACCGCGTCCTTCATCTGGGAGGCGACGGTGCGCATCCAGATCAGCTCGTAGAGCTTGAAGTCGTCGCCGCTCAGGCCGGTCTCGGCGGGGGTGCGGAAGCGGTCGCCGGACGGGCGGACCGCCTCGTGCGCCTCCTGCGCGTTCTTCACCTTGGAGGCGTAGGTGCGCGGCGCGTCCGGCAGGTAGTCGGCGCCGTACAGCTGGGTGACCTGCGCGCGGGCGGCGGCCACGGCGGTGTCCGACAGCGTGGTGGAGTCGGTGCGCATATAGGTGATGAAGCCGTTCTCGTACAGCTTCTGGGCCACCTGCATGGTCCGCTTGGCGCCGAAGCCCAGCTTGCGGCTGGCCTCCTGCTGGAGGGTGGTGGTGCGGAACGGCGCGTACGGCGAGCGGCGGTAGGGCTTGGACTCGACGCCGCGCACCGAGAACGCGGTCTGCTCCAGGGCGGCGGCCAGCGCGCGGGCGGCCTGCTCGTCCAGGTGCAGGGTGTTGGCGCTGCCCGCCTTGAGCCGGCCGTCCTGGCCGAAGTCGCGGCCGCTGGCGATCCGCCTGCCGTCGACGGCGATCAGCCGGGCGCCGAAGCTCTCCGGGTTGGCCGCGTCGGCCGGGGTGCGGCCGGTGCCGAAGGTGCCGACCAGGTCCCAGTACGAGGCCGAGCGGAACGCCATCCGCTCGCGCTCGCGCTCGACCACCAGCCGGGTCGCGACCGACTGGACGCGGCCGGCCGACAGCTTCGGCATGACCTTCTTCCAGAGCACCGGCGAGACCTCGAAGCCGTAGAGGCGGTCGAGGATGCGGCGGGTCTCCTGGGCGTCGACCAGACGCTGGTTCAGCTGGCGCGGGTTGGCCACCGCCTCCTGGATGGCGGTCTTGGTGATCTCGTGGAACACCATGCGGTGCACCGGCACCTTGGGCTTGAGCACCTGCTGCAGGTGCCACGCGATGGCCTCGCCCTCGCGGTCCTCATCGGTGGCGAGGAAGAGCTCGTCGGACTCCGCGAGGAGCGACTTCAACTTGCTGACCTGGGACTTCTTGTCCGCGTTGACCACGTAGATCGGAGCGAAGTCGTGGTCCACGTCCACCCCGAGGCGGCGCACCTCGCCGGTGTACTTGTCCGGGACCTCGGCCGCCGTGCTCGGCAGGTCGCGAATGTGCCCGACGCTCGCCTCGACGATGTAGCCGGGGCCAAGGTAGCCCTTGATCGTCTTCGCCTTGGCCGGCGACTCGACAATGACGAGTCGCTGTCCGTGCGCGGTCTCGCTGCTCGGGGACACCTTCGCTCTTCTCTCCCGGTCGTTACGTGAGCTGGTCGGCGCTGGCAGCACGGGCTGCGCTCCGCCCGACCCCTCCACCGTCCCGGGGCTGCCGCTGTACGACGACCCCACCAGCGGAGTGTGACCGTACCCCGGCCACCCTTGTCAAACGGACGGATCCCGCGATTTCACCGGCAAGGCCGACCGACGCCACTCGAACGGTAACCCGACGGCGACGGATCGCGCCCTGCGGAGGGGGGCTTCGGCGGGTTTCGAAGGATGGAATGACGGATTTCAAAATCTGTCAACGGAATATCCGGCCCGGATGCGGCCGGGGCGGGACGGGCCGACGCCAGGGCGAGGCGGGGCGGGCGGCGCAGCCGGGGCGAGGCGAGGCGGACGGGGGCGAGGGGGCGGGGGCGAGGGGGGTGGGCGGCTACCGGGCGACGAGCAGCAGGAGCGCCCCGGCGCCCAGGCAGCCGAGGCCGAGCGCCGTCCACAGCAGGTCGGCGACGACGGTCCGCGGGCCGGACTCCTCCGGTGCGAGCACCGCCAGGCCGGGGCGGCGGGGGTCGTAGGCGATCCGGACGGAGGTGCCCGGTACGAGCCGGGGCGGGCGACGCAGCGGGGTGTGGCCGCGCGGACGGGTCAGCACCAGCTCGCACGCCTCCACGGCCAGGGCCCCGGCGCCGGGCGTTCCGACGGCCGTGTGCTCGGTGGCGAAGGAGAGCAAGGGTGCGCTGTCGAGCTCGCCGTGCGCGTCGGACTCCGCGACCACGGTCGCGACGGCCGGCCGGCCTCGGCGGCGCACGCGGTGGCGCAGGCGCACTTCGGCGGCGCACCAGAGCAGAAGTGCGCCGCCGAAGAGAGCGAGTACCGCGCCCCCCGCCGTCGCCGTCGTCGTGTCCACCCCAACCGCCCCCAGCTCTGTCCACAGCCTGTGGACAGAGCTTCACAGCCCGGGGCCAACGAGAGGCAGAGACTCGGCGAACGGCCGACGAACCGGGGGAAGCCGGAACGTGAACCGGACCGGGTCCTCCTGGACTCCGGGGCTCCGGCCGTCGGGTCTCGGACCGTCGGAACTCAGATCGCCGGGGCTCGCCGGCTCCCGGACCGCCGGGGCCCGGACGACCGGCTCAGACCACCGGGCGGATGAACCCCTGCTCCGTGAGCAGCCGCAGCGTCTCCGGCGTCCGGTCCCGCAGCACCACCCGGTCCTCGCCGAGCAGTTGGGCGATCGCGTCGACGATCTCGCCCGCCGACAGCGTCCCGTCGCAGACGCCGACGAAGCCGGCACCCACCGTGTCCACCTTGGTGGCCCGGCGCATACCGCGGTTGTGCCGCAGGATCACGTGCTCCGGGTCCTCCGCCCCCGGCGCGCCCACCTGCTCCTGGACCACCTCGTCGGCCAGCACGTACCGCGCCGCCAGCAGACCCGCGTCGTCGTGGGTGCGCAGGAAGTCCTGCCGGTCGAACCACTCCTCGATGTGCGGGCCGAGCGGCTGCTCCACCGGGTGCGGCCACTCCTCCACCCGGACGGTCGGCCGCTCGGCGCCGCTCGCGCGCAGGGTGATCCAGCCGAAGCCGATGCCCTCGACCCGGCCGGCCTCGAAGGCGTCCAGCCACTCGCCGTAGCGCGCCCGGTAGTCGCCGCCGGGGCCGCGGTGGTCACCGCCGTCGCGCAGCCAGAGCTCCGCGTACTGGGCCACGTCCTGCACCTCGCGCTGGACGATCCAGGCGTCCAGCCCGGTGCCGGCCACCCAGCCGGCCAGCCGGTCGTGCCAGTCCTCGCCCCTGACGTGCTGCCAGTTGGCCAGCAACTGGCAGTAGCCGCCCGGCTCCAGGTGGGCGGCGGCCGAGCGGACCAGGCTGCGGCAGAGGTCGTCCCCGGCCATCCCGCCGTCGCGGTAGGTGAACCGGCCGGCCGGGGAGATCACGAACGGCGGGTTGGAGACGATCAGGTCGAACCGCCGCTCCCCCACCGGCTCGAAGAGGCTGCCGGTGGCGGTCTCCGTGTTGTCGAAGCCGGAGAGCGCGAGGGTGAGCTCGGTGAAGCGCAGCGCCCGGGCGTTGAGGTCGGTGGCGGTCACCCGCTGGGCGTGCCGGGCGGCGTGCAGCGCCTGGACCCCGGAGCCGGAGCCGAGGTCCAGCGCCGAGCGGACCGGCCGGCGCACCGTGATGTTGGCCAGCGTGGTGGACGCGCCGCCCACCCCGAGCACCAGGTCCTTGCGGTCCACGCCGTGCGCGGTCTCGCCGGAGCCGATCCCGCCCGCGCCGCCGACCGCGCAGCCCAGGTCGGAGACCACCCAGGCGTCCGAAACGGGCAGCCCGGCGACCTCGTTGGCGTAGGGGCGGATGTCCACGGTGGCGCGCACCAGTTCGCCGTCCGGGCGCAGCCAGCCGTCGGCCAGGCAGTCCTCCACCGGCAGCGCGGCGGCGGCCGCCTTGTACGGCACGGGCTGCTGCAGCAGGAAGAGCCGCACCAGCGTCTCCAGCGGGCTGCCGCCGCGGGTGGCGCGCAGCGCGGGCACCGCCTCGCTGCGGGCCAGCGCCGCGTACCCGGTGGGCCCGAGCAGGTCCAGGCAGCCGTCGGCGGTGTACGAGGCGGCGAGCAGCGCCTCGCGCAGTTTGGCGAGGCGGGTCGGGTCGAGAGCGGGGCTACTGATCACCCCGCCATTGTCCCTCGGGCGGTGCCCCGTGCCCGACGTTCCCGCGCCTCCCCGGCCGCACGCCGACGACCCCCTCGGCCGGCGGCCGAGGGGGCGCGGGGGCGGGGGGTACGGGTGCCCGGGTGCGCGGTGCTCGACGTGCGGGTGCTCGGGCGTTCAGGTGCGGGCGTCCGGTGGGGTGCGGCCGGTCAGCCCGCCGAGGGGGCGGGGGCGCCCGCCGCCGGGCCCGCGCCGTCGGTGGCGCCCGCCGAGGGGGTCTCCGTGGGCGCGCCGGAGGCCGCGTCCGTCGGCGTGGCCGCCGCAGTGCCGGTCGAGCCGGCCGTCGGAGCGGCAGCCGCCGACCCCGGCTTGCACCCCTCCTGCTTGGCCATCGCCGCGCCCAGGTCGCCGCGCTGCAGCTTGCTCTGGGCCTGGGTGGAGAGCGCGGACAGCTGGCGGATCTGGTCGCCCACGCTGCGCAGCCCGTCGGCGAACTTCGACTGGTCGTCGTTGGCGAGCGCGTCCAGCTTCTTCTGGATGTCGAGGTAACCGTCGGCCGCCTTGTTGAGCTCGGCGACGGTGTCCTTCTGCAGGGTCGCGCCGTCGTCCACCTTGGGGGCACCGGCCCCGTCGATGGCCGCGGCGATGTCCTGGTTGGTCTTGGCCAGCCGGCCGATGTCCGCCGAGAGGCGCTTCTGGAGGTCGGCCGGAACCTCCCCGGCCTTCACCTCCGCGGTGTCCGCCAGCGCGGTCTGCGCCTGGGCGATCGGGTCCTTGGCCGCGCCGCACACGTTCGCCGCCCAGGACTCCAGCTGCTTGCTGTTGTCGTCGCCGCAGCCGACGGCGCCGAACGCGAGCAGCGCCCCGAGCACGGGTACGGCCAGCAGTCGCTTGTTCACCGGGAGAAGCCCTTTCGGTTTCGGTCGTCGAACTGCGAACCTACACGGCCGCTGTCCGACTCCCGGTTCCCGCCCGGACCTCCTCCCGCCGCCCGGCGCCGGGCCGCACCGGGCCGCGTCGGGTGCCGCCGCTCAGAGCGCGAGGGCGTCCACCGAGGCGGGCCAGCTCATCCGGATCAGTCCGCCGCCGGCACCGGCGGTGACCTCCAGGTCCTCGACCAGGCCGGTGAGCACCGCGAGGCCGAGGGCGTCCTCGTCCGGCTCGGCGCCGTCCGCCGTGCCGGCGCTCGGGACGGTGTCGAGACCCGCCTCGTCCTCGACTTCGATGAGGAAACGCTTCTGCTGGTCGATCAGGGCGACGCGCACCGCGCCCTTGACGTCCCCGCGCCGGTGCAGGCCGACCGCGCGGGAGCACGCCTCGCCCACGGCGAGCCGCACCTCGTCGAGCACCGACTCGTCGACCCCGGCTCGTCTGGCGACTGCCGCGGCCACCAGCCGGGCCGTCCGCACGTGCTCGGGGAGCGCGCTGAATCGAAGTTCGACGGTTGCCATCTCTTCCCCCTCGGGGTGCTCCGACCGGGGCCGGGCTCACGGCCCCTGCGGGTTGGTGTCGGCCGGCCCTGGGGCGGCCGGACGGGCCGGGGCACGGGGCCCCGGCTCCCGGACGCACAGGGATCGGGCGGGCCGGCCCTCAGAGGCCGACCCGGCCGGATCAGTCCGTCCTGCGGATCAGTCGGTGGCCTGGACCGCGTCGTCCACCGAGTTGTGGATCGGGAAGACCTTGGTCAGACCCGTGATCCGGAAGATCTTCAGAATGCGCTCCTGGTTGCACACCAGGCGCAGCGAGCCCTCGTGGGCACGCACCCGCTTCAGACCGCCCACCAGCACGCCGAGGCCCGTGGAGTCCAGGAAGTCCACGCCCTCCATGTCGACGACGAGGTGGTAGCTGCCGTCGTTGACGAGCTCGACCAGCTGCTCGCGCAGCTTGGGGGCGGTGTACACATCGATCTCGCCGCCAACCTCGACGACCGTGCGGTCGCCGACTGTACGGGTCGACAGGGACAGGTCCACGGAACCTCCAGCACCTTGCCTTGCTACGTCATTGCGATCCCCGGCCGGACGGCCGTCACCGCATGGTCGCGAACCCCGGGCACACCCAGCCAGTGCGTGGCGAGCCTCAGCGCTGCGACCCCCGGCCGTACGGCCGTCACGGCCACATTCAACCACCTGCGACCATGCCCGCACGATGGCTTAGGACGATTCTCCGTCACGCCGGTGACACACTGGGTCCCCATGCCGCCGCGTCACAGCCTGCCCGAGGCACTGCTCACGACCCTGTCCACCACCCGAGGGCGGTCGGACCGGCTCACCCATACGGAGCACCTTCCCGCCCGGCCCGCCCGTTATGCACCGTGGCCCGACTGGATCCGGCCCGAGATCACCGCATCCGCCCAGGCCATGGGTGTCCGCCGGCCCTGGGCCCACCAGACGGAGGCGATGAACCTGGCCAAATCCGGTCAATCTGTGGTGATCGCCACAGGAACCGCCTCGGGCAAGTCCCTCGGCTACCTGGGGCCGGTGCTCTCCGACCTGCTGGACGGCACCGAGGCGCCCAACGGCCGGGGCGCCACCGCGCTCTACCTCGCCCCGACCAAGGCGCTCGCCGCCGACCAGCGCCGCCGGGCCGCGGAACTCGCCCCGCCCCGCGTGCGGGCCGCCCTCTACGACGGCGACACCCCGCCCGAGGAACGCGAGTGGGTCCGCCAGTACGCGTCCTACGTCCTCACCAATCCGGACATGCTGCACCGCGGCATTCTGCCCGCGCACGCCCGCTGGTCCTCCTTCCTCAAGACCCTGCGCTACGTCGTGGTCGACGAGTGCCACGGCTACCGCGGCGTCTTCGGCTCCCACGTGGCCCAGGTGCTGCGCCGGCTGCGGCGGATCTGCGCCCGCTACGGCTCCTCGCCCGTCTTCCTGCTCGCCTCCGCCACCACTGCCGACCCCGCCGTCACCGCCCGGCGCCTCACCGGCCTGCCCGCCGAGGCGGTCTCCGAGGACGCCTCCCCGCGCGGCCCGATGGTCTTCGGGCTCTGGGAGCCCCCGCTCACCGAGAACGTCGGCGAACACGGCGCGCCCGTCCGCCGGACCGCCACCGCCGAGGCCGCCCACCTGCTGACCGACCTGGTCGAACGGGAGACCCGCACGGTCGTCTTCGTCCGCTCCCGGCGCGCCGCCGAGCTCGTCGCGCTGCAGACCCAGGACCAGCTCCCCCGCCCGCTCGCCGACCGGGTCGCCGCCTACCGCGGCGGCTACCTCGCCGACGAGCGCCGGGCCCTGGAGCGCGACCTGCAGTCAGGCCGGCTGCTCGGCCTCGCCTCCACCTCCGCCCTCGAACTCGGCGTCGACATCTCCGGCCTGGACGCCGTCCTGATGGCCGGCTACCCGGGCACCCGGGCCTCGCTCTGGCAGCAGGCCGGCCGGGCCGGGCGCGAGGCCCAGGGCGCGCTCGCCGTACTGATCGCCCGGGACGACCCGCTGGACACCTATCTGGTGCACCACCCGGAAGCCCTGTTCGCCACCCCGGTCGAGGCCACCGTGCTCGACCCGGACAACCCGCACGTGCTCGCCCCGCACCTGTGCGCGGCGGCCGCCGAGCTGCCGCTCACCGATCCGGACCTCGAACTGTTCGGCCCCTCGGCCGCGCCGCTGCTGCCGGTGCTGGAGAAGCGCGGGCTGCTCCGCCGACGCGGCGAGTCCTGGTACTGGACCCGCCGTGAACGGGCCGCCGACGCCGTCGACCTGCGGGGCAGCGGCGGCAGCCCGGTGCAGATCGTCGAGGCGCCGACCGGCCGGCTGCTCGGCACGGTGGACGCCTCCGCCGCCCACACCACCGTGCACACCGGGGCCGTTCACCTCCACCGGGGGCGCACCTACCTCGTCCGGGACTTCGACCTGGACAGCTCGGTCGCCCTGGTCGAGCCCGCCGACCCGCCCTACACCACCGCCGCCAGGGACATCACCTCCGTCTCCGTGCTCTCCACCGACACCACCGTCGACTGGGGCGAGGGCCGGCTCAGTTTCGGTTCGGTGGAGGTGGTCAACCAGGTGGTCGGCTACCTCCGCAAGCGGATCTCCACCGGCGAGATCATGGGCGAGAGCAAGCTCGACCTGCCGCCCCGGACCCTGCGCACCCGGGCCGTGTGGTGGTCGGTCACCGAGGACCAGCTGCTCGACGCCGACATCCCGCCCGACCAGCTGCCCGGTGCCGCCCACGCCGCCGAACACGCCTCGATCGGCCTGCTCCCGCTCTTCGCCACCTGTGACCGCTGGGACATCGGCGGTGTCTCGGTGCCGCTGCACCCCGACACCGGGCTGCCCACCGTGTTCGTCTACGACGGCCACCCCGGCGGGGCCGGCTTCGCCGAACGCGGCTTCCAGCGGGCCGTGCAGTGGCTGACCGCCACCCGGGAGGCGATCGCCGTCTGCGAGTGCGAGCGCGGCTGCCCGTCCTGCGTGCAGTCGCCCAAGTGCGGCAACGGCAACGACCCGCTGGACAAGGCGGCGGCGGTCCGGCTGCTGGACGTGCTGCTCGCCGGCGCTCCCGCGGCCGCCGCGGGGACCGGCCGGGACGGAGCAACCGGACGGTCCGCACCGGCCGCACCGTCGGAGCGGTCAGAACGGTCCGAGCGGTCCGAGCGGGCCGGAGACGACGGTCCGGACGGACCGGACGGACCGGACGGACTGGCTGGACCGGCTGGACCGGCTGGACCGGACCGATCCGACGGGCCGGCCACAATGCCGACGCACGCGGCGGACCCGACGGAGGCGGCCCAGGCAGCAGCCGAGGCGGCCGACGGCGCCGACGCGGTGGCCCGGGCGGCGGAGCGGGGGCCGCAGGCGCCCACCGACGGGGACTCGCCGGGAACCTCATGAGCCGCCCCCGACCGGCCCGGGCCCGCCCAGCGCGGCCCGAGCGTCCTCGTCGGTCGGGGCCACCGGCGCCCTGACCGGTCCGGCCCTGGCCCGCCCCAGGGCCGGACCGACCGGCAGGCGCGGCGGCAGCCCGGTGACGGGCACCTGCGCCACCACCTCGACGGCGTCCTCCTCCCGGTCCACCGCACAGGCGACCATGGTGGCCGCCTGCGCGGCCGCGACGGCCTCGGCCCGGCGGCAGCCGCCGTCCGCGTCCAGCAGCAGCCGGTCGGCCGCCGCGAGCGCCGCCAGGTCGGCGGCGGACTCCGCCCGGTGCCGGGCGCCGACCACCGCGCCCACCGAGAGCGCCGCCGTGCAGGCCAGGCAGCCGAGCAGCACGAAGGCCAGCAGCCAGACCGTCGCCGACCCGGTGTCGGCCCGCCTCGGCGCCGGCCGCGCCCGCGCCCGCAGCCTCAACCCACCCATGGATCCGCACCTCCCTCCGCTCCCCGCAGGGTGTCCTCCCTGGCCGCGACGGCGGTGGCGCTCAGCCGCACCGCGAGCACCTCCGCGAACCGCCCCGGCGCCCCGTAGGGCGCGTCCACGGTGACCCGGACGGTGTCCGGCGCCAGGTCGACCAGGACCGCCGCCCCGGCCGGGGCGGCCGCCCGTGCCACCCCGGCGGCATCCGGCTCGCCGCGCGCGGCCGCCCTGGCACCCGCCCGCGCCGCGTCGACGCAACGGAGCTGGGCGGCCGCCGCGAGCACGGCCCAGACCAGCAGCACGCCCAGCAGCACCAGCGCCGGAAGCGCGACGGCGGTCTCGGCGGTGACGAACCCACCGTCACCGCGCCCGCCGCCGCGCCGCTGCTGCCGCCGGGACGGCCCCGACGGCCGGTCAGGTCGCATGGAGCGCCCGGTCCAGGGCGCCGGCCAGCGCTTCCAGCACGGCCGCGCTGGTCGCCACCTTGTACAGCGCGGCCCCCAGGGCGCACGCGCCGAGCGTGCCGACCGCGTACTCCGCGGTGGTCATCCCCGCGTCCCGGCCGCCCCGGGACCGGCTCCTTCGCCGGATCGTCGTCCGGAGCGCGGTGCGGATCGCCGTCCGGATCCACTGCGGCGCCCCGGGAGCGGCGACGGCCGCGTTCCTGATCGCCAGGTTCATGGGTTCCTCCTTGCATCGAGTCGTGTTCCGTGGTGCGTCACATCACGGACGAGAAGCGGCTGGTGAGCCCCATGACCACCGGGGCGACACCGACCAGGACGAACGCCGGGAGGAAGCACAGCCCGAGCGGCGCCGTCGCGAGCACCCCGGCCCGGCGGACCCGGACGTGCGCCGTCCGGACGGCTTCCGCCCGCCGGCCGCTCGCGAGCCCGGAGAGCGCTGCCGCCGCCGGAGCGCCGCTCAGGCTCGTCCGGGCCAGGCACCGGGCCAGCGGCGCCAACGGCGGGTGCTCCTCGCCGAGTCGCCGCCAGCAGACCTCCGGCGGTGATCCGAGGGCGAGTTCGGCCGCGGTCGACAGCAGTCGCGGACCCATCGGGGCGTCCACGCTCGCGCCGACCGCCGCCACGGCCTCGGCCGGCGAGGCCGCCGATCCCAGGCAGGCCGCCAACAGCTCGGCGGTGAACGGCAGCTGCCGCACCAGCCGCTCCTGCTCCAGCGCGGCCCGCCGCTCCGCCGGGGACCTCGCCCGGGGCATCCACCGGTGCAGCCCGAGCGCGAGCAGTCCGCCCGCCACCAGACCTCCCGGTCCTCCGACGAAGGCCGCCGCCCCGAGCCCGGCCGCCACCGCGGTCGCCGCCCGCCGGACCCGGCCGGGGAGAACGGGACTCCCCCGTGCCGCCGTCCGCCGTCCGGCCCTCCGCTGCCCGGTCGGGCTCCCGGTGCCCAGCAGAGCGTCGGCCCGCCGTCGCGCCCGCCATCGGCGCCGCGCCGGAGCGCCGGCCAGCGCGGCCAGCAGCACCCCCAGCGAGGCCGACCCCGCCAGCCCGCTCATCCGCACCCCACCTCTCCTCGGATCGCCCGGTCAGGCCTGCCGGACCGGCTGCGGATCCGGCTGATCCCGCACCTCCACTCCGCCCCGGGCGGCGAGTTCTCCCGCACCGGCCTCCCCGTCGGCTCCCGCACCGGCTCCCGCGCCCGGGAGGAGCCCAGGGCCCCTTCGCCGGCCGCCCGGACGATGCGGCCGGTCCACACCAGGCCCACCGCCTCCAGGGCCGCGCCCGCCACCAGGGCGGCGAGCCCGGCGGGCGTGTGGAGCAACACCTCCAGCGGTCTGGCCCCGAGTCCCGCGCCCAGCAGCAGTCCGGCGAGCGGCAGGGCCGCGAGGATCGCGACCGTGGTGCGCGGCGCCGCCAGCTCGGCGCCGATCTCCTCCGCCAGGGCCCCCTCCACGCGCAGGGCCTCGGCCACCCCGTCCAGCCCGGCCGCCAGTCCCGACCCGCCGGCGCAGGAGACCTCCCAGCAGGCGGCGACCGCCGCCGCCCCGCTCCCGCCCGGCAGTTCGGCGAGCAGCCGGAACGCGGCGGGCACGTCCCCGCCGTACCGGCCCGCCGCGAGCCGGGCGACCGGCTCGGCACCGACCCGGCCCAGTGCCACGGGATCGGCGGCGATCCGCGCGGTCACCAGGTGCAGTGCCTGCTCGGGCGCCGCCCCTCCGCGCAACTCGCCCGCCAGCGCGGCGCAGAGCTCCACCACGGCCGCCGCCCGGTGCCTCGCCTCCAGGGCCGTCGCGCGTCGCAGCCGCCACCGCCGCACCGGCAGGACCGCGGGAACGGCCGCCAGCACCGGGACGGGCGATCCCGTCACCCATCCGGCCGCCAAGCCCGCAGGCAGGAGCAGCAGTTCGGGCGCGCCGCGGACGGGCCGCCAGAGCCCGGCCGACCACCGCACAAGCGCGGCCGCCGCACCGCCGCCCTCGACCCCGGCGGCACCGGCGGCACCGGCGGCACCGACAGCGCAGGCACCGGAGCCGTCCGCCAGCACCGCCCCGGCCCGGCGCAGGCCCGCCGCCTGCCGCTGCACCCCGCACCACGCCGCCACCGCGGCCCCGCAGAGCACCAGCACCCACACCACGGCCGCCTCGTCACCGGCCATGGACGCCACCTCCCTCGCCGTCGCCCTCACGGCTCCGCTCCCCTCGTCGCCCCGGTCCGCCGCCCGGCCGGAGCAGCAGCAGCGCACCCGCCGCGCAACCGCCCATCAGGAGCGCGAACGCCAGCTCCGCCAGCCCCGCCGTCACGGGCCGCCCTCCTCGACGGCCGCCCCGCGGGCGGCGAGCAGACCGGCCAGCCGCTCCCACCCGGGCCCCGGAACGGTGGCGCCGTCCGCCGTGAACCGCACCGCCGGAGTGGTGACGGCGAGGCCGTGCCGGTCGCCGCCCAGGGTGTGGATCTCCGCGACCCGCCGACGCCCGCCGCCCGGTTCCCGCACCAGGTGCACCACCAGGTCGAGGGCGGCGCGGAGCTGGCTGTGCAGGGCCGGGCGGTCCAGCCCGGCCAGCGAGCCGAGCGCCTCCAGCCGGACCGGCACGTCCGCCGCCGTGTTGGCGTGGACCGTCCCGGTGCCGCCCTCGTGGCCGGTGTTGAGGGCGGCGAGCAGGTCGGCCACCTCCGGCCCGCGCACCTCGCCGATCACCAGCCGGTCGGGCCGCATCCGCAGCGCCTGGCGGACGAGGTCCCGCAGGGTGAGCTCGCCCAGCCCCTCCTGGTTGGGCGGACGGCCCTGCAGGCGCACCACGTGGGGGTGGTCGGGCCGCAGTTCGGCGGAGTCCTCGGCGACGACGATCCGCTCCTCCGGACCGACCAGGCCGAGCAACGCCGCGAGCAGGGTGGTCTTCCCCGTGCCGGTCCCCCCGCTGACCAGCAGCGAGAGCCTGGCCCGCACGACGGCGGCCAGCAGCTCGCCGCCGCGCGGCGGGAGCGCCCCGCCGCTCACCAGCTCCTCCAGGCTGAACGGCCGGGGGCGGCACACCCGCAGCGAGATGTGGGTGCACCCGGCCGCGATCGGCGGCAGGACGGCGTGCAACCGCGTGCCGTCCGGCAGCCGGGCGTCCACCCAGGGCCGGGCGTCGTCGAGCCGCCGCCCGGCCGCCGTGGCGAGGCGGTGGGCCAGCCGGCGCACCGCCTCCGGGTCGGCGAAGCGGACTCCGGCGGCCCGGCGCAGACCACCGCCCCGGTCGAACCAGATCTCCTCCGGTCCGTTGACGAGGACGTCCGTGACGTCGGGCGCCGCCAGCAGCCGCTCCAGCGGGCCCGCACCCACCAGTTCGGCACAGAGCGAGCGCACCGTGTCGAGGACGTCGTCACCGCCGAGCGGCGGCCTGGCGGCGCGCAGGGCGGTCGCCACCGAGCCGGCGGTGGGCGGTGCCCCGGACTCGGCCAGCCGCAGCCGGACGGCGTCGACCAGGGCCGCGGCGCGCTCCTCCCGCGCCGTCCGGCCGTAGGGCGGCGGTCCGGTCCGGGAACCGGCCGCCGGGGCGGCCCCGGGGCCCGGGACGCTCCGCAGCGCCCGCCGCTCGCGCGGGCCGTCTCCGTCACGGCCGGCCCCGGGGCCGGCGGTCCTGCGCAGACGCACCATCAGGAGACACCTCCCTCGACCGCCGGCACCGGCGGCAGCACCTCGTCCAGGAACGCGCCGCAGAAGCGGGCGAGCGGCCCGCCCTCCCGGATCCCGGGCGGCACGCCCTGTTCGAGGTCGACGGCCAGGCCGGGCTCCGGCTCCAGCACCCCGGCGAGCTGCATCCGCAGCCCCCGGGCGACCCGGTGTGCGGGGAGCCCGAGGGGCCCCGGCGGCCGCACCACCGCCCGCACGTCGTCGAGCCGCATCCGCACGGACGCCGCCACCCGGTCGGCGGCCGCCACTGCGCGCAGTTCGGCCGGCACCACCAGCAGCGCCGTGTCGGACTGCTCCAGCGCCTGCCCGGCCGCCGGATCCAGCCGCCGGGGCACGTCGACCACCACCAGCCCGCCCCGGCGCCGCGCGGCGGCCAGGACGCTGCGCATGGCCTCGGGAGGCACCGCGAGGGTGTCGCTGCGGTCCCAGGACAGGCAGGACAGCGTGCCGAGCCGCTTGAGCGCGGGCAGCGCCCGGGCCAGTTCGGCGCCGCTCACCCGGCCCCGGGAGCCGGCGAGGTCGGGCCAGCGCAGGCCGGCGGTCGTCTCGCCGCCGAGCAGGATGTCGAGCCCGCCGCCGAGCGGGTCGCCGTCGACGAGCACGGTGCGCAGGCCCCGGCGCGCGGCGGTGACCGCCAGCGCGCAGGCCAGGGTGGAGGCGCCCGCGCCGCCCCGCCCGCCGAGCACGGCGACGGTGCGCGCGGGGGCGCCGACCCCCTCGGCCGCGTCGGCGACGCGGTCGAGCAGCCAGGCCTCGGCATCGGGCAGGAACAGCACGTGCTCCGCGCCGAGCTGGACGGCCCTGACCCAGACGCCCGCGTCGTCGAGGTCCAGCCCGAGCAGCAGCACCCCGGGTCTGCGGGGCAGCCCGGCGCACTGCCCGGACCGGTCGTCGCCGACCAGGACCAGCGACGCGCTCTCCCAGAGCTCGCGCGGCGGCGGGGCGCGCCGGATCAGCCGCGGCTCGGTGCCGGCCGCCGCGCAGATCCGCAGCAGCTGCTCGGCCAGGCCGTCGTCCCCGGTGAGGACGAGCGGCCCGGCGGGTTGCGGCCCGCCGGCGGTGGCGTGGTCGGTGACGGGCTTCGTCATGGCGGCTCCCCTGTCGTCCTGGTGTCCGGTCGTTCCGGCAACCGCTCGCCGGGACCTCGGTACGGGCCCGGCGAGCGCTGCCGGACATCACGGTGGACGGTGATCCGGATTCCGGGCGCCGGGTTCCGAATCCCTGTGGACAACTCATGGGCTGTGGACGAAAACGTTCACCCACACGGGGGGCTATTGGACAAAGAATTGACGAAACGGCCTCACGGAGATGAACCGCCATACCGGCGCGGCCGGATAGCGTCGTGCGGCCCGCGTGCTCCCCGGGGCAGGTCCGGACCGCATTCCCGACGCAGCGCCAGCCGGAGCGGGCCATGAGCGATGCCCTACGAATGCTCTACGGAGAGTGACGAAAAGGTGCGACCGCCCCCGTTCGCCGACACCCCCTGTAGACGTCACCGCGGCCGGCCGGCAGATCGCCGCCATGGGCCGTTCAAGCCCTGAAAATGGCCCCGGACGTGCGACGACCCCCGCCGGGGGGGAGAGCGGGGGTCGTCTATCCACGGCCCGACTCGGGGGGGAGGAGCCGGACCGGGTTAGCACGGTCGCGAACGATCCGTGACTTCCATGGTGTACCCGAGCGGCCAGAAACACAAACCCGCACGCCCACGAGTACGCCGAATGGCGGGCTGTTTTGCGGCGCCCTCTATCCTCGGTTCCCGTGGACACCACCGAGAACGCCGACGAGCACGCCGACGAGTCCCCGGACTCCACCGCCGCAGCCGCCGCGGCCGACGGGACACCCGGGCCCGACGGGGCGCCCGTGACCGGCGCGCGGCCCGGAACGGCCGGCTCCGGCCCGTCGCAGGCCCGTCCGCCGGCCCTGCGCCCGCGCCCGGCCGGGCCGCGCACCGCCGCCTTCTTCGACCTCGACAAGACGATCATCGCCAAGTCGAGCGCCCTGGCGTTCAGCCGTCCGTTCTACCAGGGCGGTCTGATCAACCGTCGGGCCGTCCTGCGAAGTGCGTACGCCCAGTTCGTCTTCCTGGCGGGCGGCGCGGACCACGACCAGATGGAGAAGATGCGGGAGTACCTCTCCGCACTCACCCGGGGCTGGAACGTGCAGCAGGTCCGCGAGATCGTCGCCGAGACCCTGCACAACCTGATTGACCCGATCATCTACGACGAGGCCGCCTCTCTCATCGAGCAGCACCACGCGGCCGGCCGCGACGTGGTCATCGTCAGCAGTTCCGGCTCCGAGGTGGTCGAGCCGATCGGCACGCTGCTCGGCGCCGACCACGTGATCGCGACCAGGCTGAAGATCGAGGACGGCTGCTACACCGGCGAGATCGACTACTACGCCTACGCCGAGAACAAGGCCGCCGCGATCCGGGAGTTGGCCGAGGTCGAGGGCTACGACCTGGCCGCGTGCTACGCCTACAGCGACTCGTCCACCGACCTGCCGCTGCTGGAGGCGGTCGGCCACCCCTCGGCGGTCAACCCGGACCGGGCGCTGCGCAAGGAGGCGGTGGCCCGCGAGTGGCCGGTGCTGGTGTTCGACAAGCCGGTGGAACTCCGGCGCAGGCTCCCGGAATTCTCGGCCCCGAGCCGCTCGGTGCTGACGGCGGTGGCGGTCGGCACGGCCGCGCTGACGGCCGGGGTCATCTGGTACGCGGCCCGGCGCCGCCGCCCGGCGGCCTGACGACGGGGAGCGGGGAACCGGGCGCCCGGGGCACCCGGGACCACCGACCGTTGGACAAAACGGTAAAAAGCCGAAGACGCCGCTTTTCGGGTTCCCCTTTCGCCCGAAACGCGATACAAATGAAGCACGGCCCGCGAGACCCGGTCAGGACCGAAGAGGTCAAACCGACAACGCAGTTCAGGCCCCACGGACCGCCGTGCAGATGACCGAGCACCCACATGCAGCCGACCCGCTGTCGGGCCGCCGGACCAGACGAACGGGCAGGATCCCCGTCTGATCGGCACTTCCGGTGCATGCATGGTCACCCGGCATCTGTGCCAGCGGCGGCACCTGGCAGGATCAGGTGCCGCCGCATCTCGTTCTCCGCCCCGCGCCGACGAGGTCCCGCCGGCGCGGGGCGTTCGGACGCTCAGACCATGCCGCGCTGCATCGCCTCGCACACCGCCGTGCTCTCCCGCACCCCGAGCCGCAGCGCCCGGCCGCAGTGGCCGATCCAGGCCGCCAGCCCCTCCGGCGTCCCCGCCAGGTACCCGGCCAGGGCTCGCCGGTAGGCGTCGGTGCCCAGCTCCACCAGGCCGACCTCGGCCGGGCAGATCGACTTCGGGTCGAGCCCCTCGGCGATCAGCACGATCCGCTGGGCGGCCCGCGCGATCAGGCCGTTGTACGCACCGAACGGCCGCAGCGCCAGCAGCTCGCCGTGCACCACCGAGGCGACCACCAGGGCCGGCGTGCCGACGCCCTGGCCCTCCGCCCGGGCCACCAGCAGCCGCGAGAGCTGGTCGAGCCGGGAGGCGACCTCCTCCGGGCCGGGCGCCGCGGGCAGCGCCGGCACCGGACCGTCCGCGAGCGCGCCGGCCGGCCCGCCGCCGGGGGCGTGGTCCGCCGCGACGCCCTCCACCGCCTTCAGCTCCAGCGGGAACGGGTCGTCGGCGCCCTCACTCCCCTGGCGCGGACGGCCCGCCGCGGGATCCGTGTCGCCGACCGCCAGCAGGTGCAGCCGGGCCAGCACCTGCAGCGGCGAGTGCCGCCACACGCTCAGCAGCTGGCCGGCCTCGGCGGCGACCCGCAGCGCGGCGCCGACCGTGCGGGCCTCGGGGTCCGCACCGAAGTCGCTGCGCCGCCGGACCTCCTCCAGCGGCCAGTCGGCCCCGGCCAGCGCCGCCGAGGCGCGGGCGCCGCGCAGGGCGGCCTCGGAGGTGACCTCGGCCGCGCGGCGGCGCATCACCCGGTGGCCGTAGAGGCGGTCGACGGCCTTGCGCACCTCGGCCACCGCGTCCGGCACTCCGGGGAGCTGGGCCAACGGGGCGAGGGGATCTGTTCCAGTGCTCACCTACCCGAGAGTAATGACCCGGGCGCCCCGGCCGGAACAGCAACCTCACATCACCCGTTAGAGGCAATCCTCACTTCCCGCCGGCCCATGACCCGAAACCCCCGATAGCATGGCCGCTGTCGAAGACGATAACGATTTCCACCTCGTGGGATCGTCGTCCTCGCCGCGGCGCTCAGCCGCGACCGCGGCGGGCCCAGGAGCGAGAGCCGGAGTCCCAGATGAAGATCGCCTTCGTCGGCAAGGGCGGCAGCGGCAAGACCACGCTGTCCGCGCTGTTCATCCGCCATCTGGCCGCCGCGGGCCGTCCGGTCCTCGCCGTCGACGCCGACATCAACCAGCACCTCGGCCCGGCCCTCGGCCTGACGGACGAGCAGGCCGCCGCGCTGCCCGCGCTCGGGGCCCGGCTTCCCGAGATCAAGGAGTACCTGCGCGGCAGCAACCCGCTGATCCGCTCCGCCGAGGAGATGATCAAGACCACCCCGCCGGGCCGGGGGTCGCGGCTGCTGCGGATCGTCGAGGAGAACCCGGTCTACACGGCCTGCGCCCGCCCGGTCGCGCTCGACGAGGGCTCGGTGCGGCTGCTGGCGACCGGCGCGTTCACCGAGGAGGACCTCGGCGTCGCCTGCTACCACTCCAAGGTCGGCGCGGTCGAGCTGCTGCTCAACCACCTGGTCGACGGCCGGGAGGAGTACGTGGTGACCGACATGACGGCCGGCTCCGACTCCTTCGCCTCGGGCCTGTTCACCCGCTTCGACCTCACCTTCCTGGTCGCCGAGCCCACCCGCAAGGGCGTCTCGGTGTACCGCCAGTACCGGGACTACGCGCGCGACTTCGGCGTGCGGCTGCGGGTCGTCGGCAACAAGGTGCAGGGTCCGGACGACCTGGACTTCCTCCGCCGCGAGGTCGGCGAGGACCTGCTGACCGCCTTCGGGCAGTCGGACTGGGTGCGCCGTCTGGAGCAGGGCGCCCAGCCGCCGCTGCACGCCCTCGAACCGGCCAACCGCACCGCGCTGGACGAGCTGCACTCGGCCGCCGACGCCGCGTACGGTCTGCGGGACCCGCACCGGTACACCGAGCAGGCCGTCCTCTTCCACCTGCGCAACGCCGAGAGCTGGGCCAACGCCAAGGTCGGCACCGACCTCGCCGCCCAGGTCGACCCGGACTTCGTGCTCGGCGGCGGGCCAGCCCTGGCCGGCGAGCCCACCGCCGCCGGCGCGGCGGTCTGAGCCGCAGCCCCGCCGCACCCACCACGGGCCGCGGTCCCCCGCACGGGGACCGCGGCCCGCGCGCGTTCCCGACAGGCCCGCCACCAGCAGATTCCCGTTCGTTCGGCCACCACCCAATGGGGTGAATCAGGCGGTTATTCACTGTCGTTCCGAATGACGCTGTGCAAAGCTCTCATTACCCTCGGTTTACCGAGTCTTGATGTTCCCGATTCCGTCCCCGTGCTCCTCGCCGTGGCCTGGCTCCTCCCAGCGCCCCGCCGAGCGGCCGCGGGGCGGCCCGATGGACCAAGGCCCGGCCGGTGACACCCGCACTCCCGGCCCGACCGCGCCATCCCGCCACACCGTCGCGACCCACGACAGCCGATCCGTTCCCCCGAGCCCGCGCCGGACTCACCGCCGGACCTGACTGCGTTCGTTCCCCCGGACAGACGGGAAGACCCATGACCCTCGACATCTCCAGCGCCCCCATCGCCTCCGACACCACCGACCACGCACCACCGGGCCGACGTCCCCGCGCCGACTGGGCCCGGGACCTCTCGGCCTCCCTGGTGGTGTTCCTGATCGCCGTGCCGTTCTCCCTCGGCATCGCCCTGGCCACCGGCGCCCCGCTCACCGCCGGCCTGGCCGCGGCGGCCGTCGGCGGCATCGTGGTCGGCCTGTTCGGCGGCACCCCGCTGCAGGTCAGCGGCCCCTCCGCCGCGCTCACCGTGATCACCGCCGGGCTCATCGCGCAGTACGGCTGGCAGGCCACCTGCGCCATCACCGTCGCCGCCGGCCTGCTCCAACTCCTGCTCGGGGTACGGCGGGTGGCCCGCACCGCGCTCGCCGTCTCGCCCGCCATCGTGCACGGCATGCTGGCCGGTGTCGGCCTCGCCATCGCCATCGCCCAGCTGCACGTCGTCCTCGGCGGCTCGCCGCAGAGCTCCGCGTCGGCCAACCTGCTCGCGTTGCCCGGACAGTTGGCGGCCCCTCACCCCGCCGCCCTCACCGTCGGCGCGGTCACCGTCGCCGTGCTGCTCGGCTGGCCGCGGCTGGGGCGACTCCCCGGCCGGTACGGGGAGTTCGGCGCCCGGCTGGCCAAGGTCCCCGGCCCGCTCGTCGCCGTCGCCGCCGCCACCGCGCTCGCCGTCGCACTGGACCTGCGGCTCGCCCGGGTCGCGCTGCCCGCCTGGCAGCCGCACGGCCTCGTCCCCGACCTGCCGCACGGCCCGCCGCTCGCCGTCCTGGCCGCCGTGCTGACCGTCACCGCCGTGGCGAGCGTCGAATCGCTGCTCTCCGCCGTCGCGGTCGACCGGATGTCGCACCGCACCGGGGACCTCGACCGGGAACTGCGCGGCCAGGGTCTCGCCAACCTGGTCAGCGGACTGGTCGGCGGGCTGCCGGTCGCGGGCGGCGCGGTGCGCAGCACGGCCAACGTCCGGGCCGGGGCGTGCAGCCGGCGCTCCTCGGTGCTGCACGGGGTCTGGGTGCTGGCCGCCGCGCTGGCCCTCGCCGGCGGGCTGCGCCGCATCCCGCTCGCCGCCCTCGCCGCCCTGGTGCTGGTCGTCGGACTGCAGATGGTGAGCTTCGCGCACATCCGCAAGGTGCACCGGCACCGCGAGTTCCCGGTCTACCTGACCACCGTGGTCGCCGTGGTGCTGCTCGGCGTCCTGCCGGGGGTGGCGCTGGGCGCGGGGACGGCGGTGCTGCTCGCCCTCTACCGGCTGACCCGCGCCCACGTGGACGTCCTGCCCGGCCCGGACGGCTCGTTCACCGTGGAGACGCACGGCCCGCTCACCTTCACCGCGGTGCCCCGGCTCAGCCGGGCGCTGGCGGGCATCCCGGCGGGCGCCGAGGTCGCCGTCGTCCACGACGGCTCCTTCCTGGACCACGCCGCCTACGAGACGGTGCACAGCTGGCGCACCGGTCATCAGGCGGGCGGCGGGCGGGTGTCGATGGTGACGCGCCGCCAGGACGACGAGGTCCTCGATCCGGACGGCACCGTCCGCACCGGCAGCTCCCCCGGCCCGCACCGCTGCCGCGCCTGGACGCCCTGGGTCGGCCACCACTGCATCGAGCAGCAGGAGGACCCGCACGGTCGGCTGCTGGACGGGGTGCGGGTGTTCCAGCTGCACACCGCCCCGCTGGTGCGCCCCGAGCTGGCCCGGCTCGCCCGGGAGGGACAGACGCCCTCGCAGCTCTTCCTGACCTGCGCCGACTCCCGGATGGTCACCAGCATGATCACCAACAGCGGTCCGGGCGACCTCTTCACCGTGCGCAACGTCGGCAACCTGGTGCCGGCCCCGCACGAGCCGGGTGCGGCCGACGACTCGGTGGCGGCGGCGGTGCAGTACGCGGTCGAGGTGCTGGAGGTGCGGTCGATCACGGTCTGCGGGCACTCGGGCTGCGGGGCGATGAAGGCATTGCTGGACGGTGTGCACGAGCAGCCCGGGCGGCCCACTCCGCTGGCCCGCTGGCTGCGCAACGGCCGGGGCTCGCTGGACCGGCTGCGCAGGGTTCCGGCGGAGTTCACCGACCGCCCGGCGGTCGACCTGGGCGAGCAGCTCTGCATCACCAACGTCGTCCAGCAGCTGGACCAGCTGATGGCCAACCCGGCGGTGGAACGGCGGGTGGCCGAGGGCACCCTGCGGCTGGTCGGCATGTACTTCGACTTCGCCACCGCGCAGGCCTATGTGCTCGACCGGGAGAGCGGCCGGTTCGGTCCGGTCGAGGCCGCCGCTCCGCGGCAGGAACGCGACACGCCCGGACGGGTGGATGAATTCGAACAGGTTCCGACCGTCGGTACCGCCGTCGCCGATCCGGCCAGGGACGGAGGAGGTCCCGGTCTGGCCGCCTGAGAGCCGGGCCCGCGTCCTGCCGGGCGGGCCAAGGACGCGGGCCCACCTCCCACCCCGCCCCCGGGGGCACCACCGGCCTCGGGCGGCCGTTCGACGCCCGGTCAAAGGTCTACACCAATTATCCGGAGCCTCTTGTCAACTGACCGCTTCGCCTGGTGAGCTGTGCGCTGGGACACACGGGACAATCCCCACGCACGGGAAACGACCCCGATCATGACTCATGAGGAGTGCGCGTTGAGCAACGAGAGCCTGGCCAACCTGCTCAAGGAGGAGCGGCGCTTCGCCCCGCCGGCAGAGCTCGCCGCAGCCGCCAACGTCACCGCGGCCGCGTACGCTCAGGCCTCCGAGGACCGCCTCGGCTTCTGGGCCGAGCAGGCCCGCCGCCTCAGCTGGGCCGTCGAGCCCACCCAGACGCTCGACTGGTCCAACCCGCCGTTCGCCAAGTGGTTCGCCGACGGCAAGCTCAACGTGGCCTACAACTGCGTCGACCGGCACGTCGAGGCCGGCAACGGCGACCGCGTCGCCATCCACTTCGAGGGCGAGCCCGGCGACGGCCGCTCGATCACCTACGCCCAGCTCAAGGACGAGGTCTCGCAGGCCGCCAACGCGCTGCTGGAGCTCGGTGTCGTCAAGGGCGACCGGGTCGCGATCTACCTGCCGATGATCGCCGAGGCGGTCGTCGCGATGCTCGCCTGCGCCCGGATCGGCGCCACCCACTCGGTGGTCTTCGGCGGCTTCTCCGCCGACGCCGTGGCCTCCCGCATCCAGGACGCCCAGGCCAAGCTGGTCATCACCGCCGACGGCGGCTACCGGCGCGGCAAGCCGTCCGCCCTCAAGCCGGCCATCGACGAGGCGCTGACCAAGGTCGAGGGCGTGGAGCACGTCCTGGTCGTGCGCCGCACCGGCCAGGAGATCGCCTGGACCGAGGGCCGCGACGTCTGGTGGCACGAGGCCACCGAGCGCCAGTCCACCGAGCACACCCCCGAGGCGCACGACGCCGAGCACCCGCTCTTCATCCTCTACACCTCGGGCACCACCGGGAAGCCGAAGGGCATCCTGCACACCTCGGGCGGCTACCTCACCCAGGCCGGCTACACCCACCACGCCGTCTTCGACCTCAAGCCGGAGAGCGACGTCTACTGGTGCACCGCCGACATCGGCTGGGTCACCGGCCACTCGTACATCGTCTACGGCCCGCTCTCCAACGGCGCCACCCAGGTCATCTACGAGGGCACCCCGGACACCCCGCACCAGGGCCGGTTCTGGGAGATCGTCCAGAAGTACGGCGTGACCATCCTCTACACCGCGCCGACGGCGATCCGCACCTTCATGAAGTGGGGCGACGACATCCCCGCGAAGTTCGACCTCTCCTCGCTGCGGGTGCTGGGCAGCGTCGGCGAGCCGATCAACCCCGAGGCGTGGATCTGGTACCGCGAGCACATCGGCGCCGGCAAGGCCCCGATCGTGGACACCTGGTGGCAGACCGAGACCGGCGCGATCATGATCAGCCCGCTGCCGGGCGTCACCGAGACCAAGCCCGGCTCCGCCCAGCGCGCGCTGCCGGGCATCGCGGCCACCGTGGTCGACGACAACGCCGTCGAGGTCCCGAACGGCTCCGGCGGCTACCTGGTGCTCACCGAGCCGTGGCCGTCCATGCTGCGCACCATCTGGGGCGACGACCAGCGCTACATCGACACCTACTGGTCGCGCTTCGAGGGCCGCTACTTCGCCGGTGACGGCGCCAAGAAGGACGAGGACGGCGACATCTGGCTGCTCGGCCGGGTGGACGACGTCATGCTGGTCTCCGGCCACAACATCTCGACCACCGAGGTCGAGTCGGCCCTGGTCGGGCACCCCTCGGTGGCCGAGTCCGCCGTGGTCGGCGCCACCGACGCCACCACCGGGCAGGCGATCGTCGCCTTCGTGATCCTGCGCGGCAACGCCACCGACAGCCCCGAGCTGGTCGAGGAGCTGCGGGCGCACGTCGGCCGCACGCTCGGCCCGATCGCCAAGCCGAAGCAGATCAAGGTGGTCGGCGAGCTGCCGAAGACCCGCTCCGGCAAGATCATGCGCCGGCTGCTGCGCGACATCGCCGAGGGCCGCGAGGTCGGCGACACCACCACGCTGGCCGACTCGACGGTGATGAACCTCATCCAGGCCCAGCTGCCGCCCGCGGGCAGCGAGAGCTGACCCACCCCCTGAACCACGGGTGACGGTGCCCCGGGCGGTCATGACCGCCCGGGGCACCGCCGCGTCCGGGCCCCTCCCCCACCCCGTCCGCCGTGCGCAACGGGCCGCGAGGGCTTAAGTCCTTGAGTAGGACAATCCGGATGTCGCTCTGTCGTTCTCTCGTTCTGGCGTTCCGGCGCCACGCTACAATGTCAAAGGCGCATCAAGATCCGCGCCACAGGGCGAGCCGGGAAGTCTGGTCGGCGGTGCACCACCGGTGCATCCACACCGTCCCCTCGCCCCAGGAGGCCGCGCGTGGCCAGCCAGCCGCCCGTTCACGAGCCGACGCCGACGCCCCAGCGCCGCCAGTTCCTCGGCAGGCTGCCGCTCCCCGAACGCAACTACCTCGCCGATGCCCTGCGCACCGAGACGGTCGGCGGCGTCCTGCTGCTCAGCGCCGCGGTCATCGCGCTGATCTGGGCCAACGTCTGGCCGGACGCCTACCAGTCCGTGCTGAACCACACCGTCGGCCCCTCCGCCCCGCTCCACCTCGACCTCACGCTGGGCACCTGGGCCAAGGACGGGCTACTGACGATCTTCTTCTTCGTGGCCGGCATCGAGCTCAAGCGCGAGTTCGTGGCGGGCGAGCTGCGCAGCCCCAGCGCGGCGATGCTGCCCGTCATCGCGGCCGTCTGCGGTGTCGTCCTGCCCGCCGTCCTGTACACCCTCGTCAACGCCGGCCCCGGCGGGCATCCGAGCGGCTGGGCGGTCCCGACCGCCACCGACATCGCCTTCGCGCTCGGCGTGCTCGCCGTCGTCGGCAGCCACCTGCCCTCGGCGCTGCGCGCCTTCCTGCTCACCCTCGCGGTGGTGGACGACCTGATCGCGATCCTGATCATCGCGGTCTTCTACAGCTCCGGCATCAAGTTCTGGGCGCTCGGGCTGGCCTTCGCCGGGCTCGTACTCTTCTGGTTCCTGCACCGGCGCGGGGTGCACGGCTGGTACCTGTTCGTCCCGCTCGCCTTCGTGATCTGGGCGCTGATGCACGAGAGCGGCGTGCACGCCACGGTGGCGGGCGTCGCGATGGGTCTGATGCTCCGCTGCCACCGGGAGGGCGACGAGAAGCACTCCCCCGGGGAGCACATCGAGCACCTGGTCCGGCCGCTCTCGGCCGGGGTCGCGGTGCCGGTCTTCGCGCTGTTCGCGGCCGGGGTGGGGATCTCCGGTCCGGCGCTGCGCGAGGTGTTCACCCAGTCCGCCCCCCTGGGCATCGTGATCGGTCTGGTGGTCGGCAAGTCCGTGGGCGTCTTCGGCGGCACCTGGCTGACCGCCCGCTTCACCCGCGCCGAGCTGAACCCGCAGCTCAAGTGGGCCGACATGTTCGCCGTCTCGGTCCTGGCCGGCATCGGCTTCACCGTCTCGCTGCTGATCGACGAGCTGGCCTTCCCGGACGACCCGGCGCTCGCCGACCGGGCCAAGGCCGCCGTCCTGGTGGGCTCGCTGATCTGCGCGCTGGCGGCCACCGTGCTGCTGAAGCTGCGCAACCGGCACTACCGCGAGCTGTGCGAGGAGGAGGACCGCGACCTCGACGGCGACGGCATCCCCGACGTCTACCAGCTCGACGACCCGGCCTGGCGCAACCGGATGGCCGCCCAGGGGCAGCCCACCGACGGCCGGCCCACCGACGACCGGCCCACGGGCGGACGGCCTACGGGCGGACAGCCCGCCGACGGAGAGCCCACCGACGGCCGGACTGCCGACGACCGGCCCACCGACGCGGGGCCGACACGCCCGGCCGATCAGGGCCGCGACGGAGCGCGCTGAGCGGTCCGGCCGCCGGACACGTCCCCCCGGCGGGGCCCCGGAGTGGTGTCCGCTCGTCCGGTAGAGGCATGATTCTGAACTGTCGACAGTCCACCGAAGAGGAGAACCGCTGATGCCCGCAGGAGCCGCAGACCCGTCCAGCAACGGCCGGGCGCCCTACGAGGGCGAGCGTTCGGTGGGGCAGCTGTTCGCCGCGGCCACCGCCGACCTGTCCGCCCTGGTCCACGACGAGATCGCGCTCGCCAAGGCCGAGATCCGCGCCGACGTCAAGCGCGGCGTCTCCGGCGGCGTCTCGCTGGGCGTCGCCGGTGTCGTCGCGCTGGCCGCCGTCCCGATGCTGAGCGCGGCCGCGGCGTTCGGCATCCACGCGCTGGGCCTGTCGCTCGGCTGGTCGTTCCTGATCGTGGCCGGTGCGTACCTGCTGCTGGCCGTGCTGCTGGGCCTGCTGGCGCTGCGTTCGTTCAAGAAGATCGAGAAGCCGGTCCGCACCATCGAGGGTGCGCAGAAGACCGCCGACGTGCTGAAGAACGCCCGGCCGCGTCCCGCCACCAAGGAGGAGATCGACCGCGCCCTGGGCCGCATCCCGTAGGCATCCCGTGGGCATCCCCGCCAGCACCCCCGCAGGGCGCCCCGGCCGCACCCGGTACGCACCCCGTACGCACCCCGTACGCACCCCCGCAGCCCCTCCGGCGGGCCCCGCAGCGCGCGCCAGGGGCACGCCGGGAACGCGCCAGGGATGCGCCGGGGGCCCGTGGGCGACGTGCGCCCTCCGCGCGGCGGGCCGGAACGGTCCGCATGCGAGTGCCGGACGCGTGTCCGGCGCGCGGATGTGACACGCTCTCGGTATGTCGCTCGACCAGAAGCCCGTGCCCGCGCAGCCGTCCGACAGCTCCGGCCTCTCCGCACCCGGTGACGCCCAGGACGCGTCCCCGGCCTCCTGGGACGTCCGGCAGGCAGGGCCGTGGACCCACCGCGACCTCGCCGCCAACGGCGCGCGGTTCCACATCGCCGAGCTCGGCGAGGGCCCGCTGGTCCTGCTGGTGCACGGCTGGCCCGAGTACTGGTGGGCCTGGCGCCACCAGCTGACCGCGCTGGCGGCAGCCGGCTACCGGGCCGTCGCCGTGGACCTGCGCGGCATCGGCGGCAGCGACCGCACCCCGCGCGGCTACGACCCCGGCAACCTCGCGCTGGACATCACCGGAGTGATCCGTTCCCTGGGCGAGAACCGGGCGCACCTGGTCGGCCACGCCTCCGGCGGCACGCTGGCCTGGGTGGCGGCCGTGATGCGGCCCTCGGTGATCCAGAGCCTCACCGTGGTCTCGGCCGCGCACCCCCGTGACCTCCGCCGGGCGCTGCTGACCGACCGCAAGCAGATGGCCGCCTTCGAGCACGTGCTGGGCTTCCAGCGCCCGTGGATACCGGAGCGGCGCCTGGTGGCCGACGACGCCGCGCTGGTCGGCCGCTACCTGGACGCCTGGACCGGCCGCAACCAGCTGGACCGCGCGACGGTGGCCGCGTACCGGCAGGCGATCCGGATCCCCAGCACCGCCCACTGCTCGATCGAGCCCTACCGGTGGCTGCTGCGCTCGATGGCCCGGCCGGACGGCATCCAGTTCGCCCGCCGGATGAAGAAGCCGATCACCGCGCCCACCCTGCACGTCCAGGGCGCGGCGGACCCGGTGCTGCTGTCGCACACCGCGCTGGGCGGCGGCGAGTACGTGGCCGCGCCGTACCGCTGGCGGCTGATGCCGGGGATCGGGCACTTCCCGCACGAGGAGGCGCCGGAGCAGTTCACCGCCGAGCTGCTGGACTGGATCGGCCGGCACAAGGACTGAGGGTGCAACGGCCCGCCACCGGGAAAGGGCACGGGGCGATGGTCCCGGCGCCCGGATGGCCGAACGGGGCCGAAGGTCCCAACTCCCTTGATTTGGCGTTCATATGACAAACGCATAGGCCCGGTTGGTGGCCCGCCGGGCGGTTACCTCCGTCGGCCCAGGGGCATCCATTGCGGTATGACCTGGATGCCCGATCGCGGCGGCGCCCCGCGCGGCCGACAGCACAGCAACAGCCCGCAGCGTTCCGCCCACCGCCCCGAGTGGGCGGACGAGCACGGCTACGACGGCGGCTACGACACCGGCCTCGACACCGGCTACGACTCCGGTTTCGAGAGCGGTTTCGACGGTGCGGGCGGCCACCCCCGCACGGCGCAGCGGCAGCTCGGCATCCCGCACATCCTCGGCCGCCGCGCCCGCTGGGTGGGCGCCCGGCTCCGCCGCGACACCTGACCGGCCCGGTCCCCACGGCACCCGGCCGGCCCCGCCCCCACGGCACCCGACCGGACCGGTTCCGGCCGTCACCGGCCCGGCCGGCACCGCGGTCAGAGCGCGCAGCCCTGGGTGTCCACCCGGCCCGACGCCGTGACGCCCTGCTCGGCGTCCTGCCGCACCTCGGCGGCGGTCAGCACGTAGCCGGTGTCCGCGCTGTCCAGCGACTTCGCGAACACCATCCCGTACACCTGGCCGTCCGGCGTGAGCAGCGGGCCGCCGCTGTTGCCCTGGCGGACCAGCGAACGCACCGAGTAGACGTCCCGGACGACCTGCCCCCGGTGGTAGATGTCCGGGCCGTTGGCCTGGATCCGGCCGCGGATGCGGGCCGGCTGGACGTTGAAGGCGCCGTTCTCCGGGAAGCCCGCGACGATCGCGCTGTCATTGGTCTTCGCCTCGCCCGCGAAGGCGAGCGGCGGCGCGTTCAGCTTGGGCACGTCGAGGACGGCGATGTCGCGCTGCCAGTCGTAGCTGACCACCGTCGCGTCGTACAGCTGGCCGACACCGCCGATCTGCACGGTCGGCTCGTCGACGCCGCCGACCACGTGGGCGTTGGTCATCACCCGGTGCGGCGCGTAGACGAAGCCGCTGCCCTCCAGCGTCTTGCCGCAGGCGGTGGCGGTGCCGACCACCTTGACCAGGCTCTGCCGCGCCTTCGCCACCGCCGGGCTGCCGGCCAGCGCCGGGTCGGGGGTGTCGACCTGGGTGATCGGCTCGTGTTCGAAGGGGTTGAACACCTGCGGGAAGCCGTTGCGGGCGAGCACCTTGGAGAAGTCCGAGAACCAATTGGGCGCGTCCGAGGGCAGAGCGTCCTGGACGCCGCCGAGGACGGCCGAGGTGCGGACCTGCTTGGAGACGGTCGGCAGGGACGTCCCGGCGAGCGCCGAGCCGATCAGCCAGGCGACCAGCAGCATCGAGATCACGTTGACCACGGAGCCGCCCACCGCGTCCAGGGCCCGGGCCGGACGGCGGTCGATGTGGCCGCGCAGCTTCCAGCCGAAGTGGGTGGTGATCGCCTGGCCGGTCGCCGCCAGCACGATCACCACCACCACGGCGATCACCGAGGCGGCCGTCCCGGGGCTGAGGTGGTCGAGCAGCAGCGGCAGCAGCTGGACGGCGAGCAGGCCGCCGCCCAGGAAGCCGAGGACCGACAGCACGCCGACGACGAAGCCCTGCCGGTAGCCCGAGACGGCGAAGCCGACGGCCGCGGCGATCAACAGCACATCCAGGACGTTCACCCGGACACCCTCCCACGACGGACCACCCGGCCGGAGGGACGACCGCCGAATCCGGCGCGGACCGCACGGGGGCACACACCCACCCCGGTCGCACCGCGCACCCCGCCCGGCCCGACCGCACCGCGCACCCCGCCCACCGCACCGCGGTCCACGGCCCCGTCACCGCGGCGGACAGCACCACCACCGCTGCGGTTCACAGCGCCCCGGCGTCGCGGCCGAGCACCGCGCGGGAGCGCTCCAGATCGCCCTGCACCAGCGCCAGCGCCTCGTCCGAGAGGTCCACGATCCGGTCGGCGTCCCACGGCAGCTCCAGGCCGCTGTGGTGCAGCACCCGGTCGATCACCCCGGCGGTGAAGCCCCAGACCAGCCGCCCGCCGACGGCGAAGGCCGGGCCCAGGTGACCGGACGGATGGCGCAGCCGGGCCCGGTTGGCGGGGTCGGTGAGCTCCGTGATCGGCACCCGGAACACCGCGCCGGTCTCCCCCAGGTCCACCGGGCGGACCGGCGACTCCTCGCGCCACCAGCCGAGCACCGGGGTCACCACGAACCGGCTGACCGGGATGTACAGCGCGGGCAGGGTCGCGAAGACCTGCACGCCGTCCGGCTCCAGACCGGTCTCCTCCCACGCCTCGCGCAGCGCCGCCGCCACCGGTCCTGGCCCCGCCGGGTCGCCGTCCTCCGGGTCCAGCGCACCGCCCGGGAAGGACGGCTGCCCGGCGTGCGAGCGCAGCGAGCGGGCCCGCTCGATCAGCAGCAGGTCCGGTCCGGACGCGCCCTCGCCGAACAGCATCAGCACCGCGGCGGCCCGGCCGCCCTCGGGCGGCGGCAGGAAACGGCTCAGCTCCTCGGGCAGCACCCGCTCCGCGGCCTCCCGGACCGGCTCCAGCCAGACCGGCAGCCCGTCCCGCTCGACCCGGGGCACCCTCGGCTCCCCCCGCCCGCTCACTCGACCGCTCACTCGGCCGCTCACTCGGCCACCGCCAGGTCGGCGACCTCGCCGTGGTGCGCGGCGGCGTCCGCGCGGGCACCGGCCTCCCCGGGGAAGTCGGCGGGCGGCCGCAGCCGCTGGCCCGGGTGACCGCCCAGCTCGTACTTCAGCAGCTTCCGCGCCTTCTCCGGGTCGGTCTCGCCCTCCCCGTAGGAGGGGCAGAGCGGTGCGATCGGGCAGGCCCCGCAGGCCGGCTTCTGGGAGTGGCAGATGCGCCGCCCGTGGAAGACCACCCGGTGCGAGAGCATCGTCCACTCGGACTTCGGGAAGATCTCCGCGACGGCCGCCTCGACCTTCACCGGGTCGTCCTCGGTGGTCCACCCGAAGCGGCGGGCCAGCCGCCCGAAGTGGGTGTCCACGGTGATCCCGGGGACTCCGAAGGCGTTGCCGAGGACGACATTGGCGGTCTTGCGGCCGACGCCCGGCAGGGTGACCAGGTCGGCCAGCCGGCCGGGGACCTCCCCGTCGAACTCGTCGCGCAGCGCGATCGACAGGCCGATCAGCGACTTCGCCTTGTTCCGGAAGAACCCGGTCGGCCGGATGATCTCCTCCAGCTCCGCCGGGTTCGCCGCCGCCATGTCCTCCGGCGTCGGGTACTTCGCGAACAGCGCCGGTGTCGTCTGGTTCACCCGCAGGTCGGTGGTCTGCGCCGACAGCACCGTCGCCACCAGCAGCTGGAAGGGGTTCTCGAAGTCCAGCTCCGGGTGCGCGTACGGGTACAGCTCCGCCAGTTCCCGGTTGATCCTCCGGGCCCTGCGCACCATCGCCAGCCGCGATTCCGGCTTGCGCACCTTGACCGCCCTGCCCGCCGGCTGCCCCGCAGACGCGGTCTTCCGGACCTTGCTCTCTGCCATGCGTGAAGGCTACGCCGGACGGCCGCGCTCCTGCGGCGGATCGGCCGGGCTCGCGCCCCCGGCCCGTGGCCGCGCGCCGGCCGACACGTGTCAGGGGCAGGTGACGACCTGGCCGGCCCAGGAGAGGCCGCCGCCGAAGCCGAGCAGCAGCGCGGGGGCGCCGGCCGGCACGTCGCCGCGCTCGACGAGCTTGGCGAGGGCGAGCGGCACGGAGGCGGCCGAGGTGTTGCCGGACTCGACGACATCGCGGGCCACCACCGCGCCGGTGGCGCCGAGGCGGTCGGACAGCGCCTCGACGATCCGCAGGTTGGCCTGGTGGGTGACCACCGCCCCCAGGTCGGCGGGGGCGAGGCCGGCCCGGCGGCAGGCCTCCTCGGCGATCGGCGCCAGGGTGGTGGTCGCCCAGCGGTAGACGGTCTGGCCCTCCTGGCGGAAGTGCGGCCGCCAGCCGTCGTCCAGCCGGACGGCGTGACCCCTCGTCGGGTCGGAGCCCCAGACCACCGGTCCGACACCCGGGCGCCCGGCGCCCGCGGTGGCCGACGTGGCCGCGGTGTCCGGGCCGAGCACGGCGGCGCCCGCGCCGTCGCCGAGCAGGACGCAGGTGGAGCGGTCCGTCCAGTCGGTGACGTCGCTCATCCGTTCGGCGCCGACGACCAGCGCGTGGCGGGCGGCGCCGGCCCGGACGGCGTGGTCGGCGGTGGCCAGCGCGGTGCAGAAGCCGGCGCAGCCGTTGTTGACGTCGAAGCCGACGGCCGCCGGGATGCCCAGCCGCCCGGCGACCTGGGTGCCGATGTTCGGGCAGCGGTCCCTCGCGGTGCAGGTCGCGACCACCACCAGGTCGATCTCGTCGGGCGCCAGTCCGGCGGCGGCGAGCGCCTTGCCGGCGGCGGCCGCGGCGAGGTCGGTGACGGTCTCGTCCTCGGCGATGCGGCGGGTCACGATGCCGGTGCGCTGCCGGATCCACTCGTCGCTGGTGTCGACCAGCCGGGCGAGGTCGTGGTTGGTCAGGACCTTCGCGGGCTGGTGGTGGCCCAGCGCGACGATGCGGGAACCCGGCATGGCTGCTCCTCGATGGACGGGGCGGTGAGGGGGCGTCATCACGCCGGACTATAGCGTCCGAACGGTCGGACGCTAAAGCCCCGACGCTCGCTACACTGACGCGGTGAGCCCGAGAAGATCCGCCGCCGACAGCCGCCGGACCCGCGACGCGATCCTGGCCCGCGGCCTGGACCTCGCCTCGGTCGAGGGGCTGGAGGGCCTGACCATCGGCCGGCTCGCCGCCGACCTGTCGATGAGCAAGTCCGGTGTCCTGGGGCACTTCGGCACCAAGGAGTGCCTGCAGCTGGCGGTCGTCGACGAGGCCGTCGCGCTGTTCGTCCGCGAGGTGGTGCAGCGCTCGGAGACCGCCGGGGCCGCGCCGGGCCTGCCGCTGCTGCTCGCCCAGTGCGAGGCCTGGGTCTCCTACCTGGAGCGCGACCTGCTGCCCGGCGGCTGCTTCTTCACCACGGTGAGCGCCGAGTTCGACGACCGGGAGCCCGGGCCGGTCCGCTCGGCGGTGGTGGCCCGCAACGCGCTCTGGCAGCGCCGGGTGCGCCGCCAGGTCGAGCTGGCGGTCGCCGCCGGGCAGCTGCCCGCCGGAACGGAACCCGAGCAGACCGTCTTCGAACTGACCGGCCAGGTGCTCGCGCTCAACCACGCCCGCCGGCTGTACGACGACCGGCGCGCGGCCGACCGCGCCCGGCGGGCGATGCGGCGGCTGCTCGGACTGCCCGCCCCGGGCGCCGGGCAGCCGGCGACGCTCGCCGCACTGCCGGCGCCGTCGGAGTCCTGAAGATCCCCGGACCGGGCCGGCCTGCACTGCGCCCGGCCTGCACTGCGCCCGTCCCGTACCGCGCCCGTCCTGTACCGTGCCCGTACCGTGCCCGTCCCGTACCGTGCCCGTCCCGTACTGCGCGCGACCTGCACCGGCTTTCCCCCACCGGGCCCGACCCGCCCGTACCGAACCTGACCGGACTTGATCGGGCCTGGCTTGATCACGACCGGCCCCGACCGCACCCCCGGCCCTGCTGACCGGCTGACCTGCCGGTTCGGGCGGCTCCCGGGACGATTCCGGCGGTACGAATGGCCCCGCGCAGCGCCCCTCGGAACACCCCCTCCTCATATGATCGGAGCGACATGCGCCATGCTTGGTGATGCAGAGCACTGTACGAACTTGTGCCGGAGGGCTTGACGGCCGGCCGGCCGAGAAGGAGGAAGCACGTGGACGACGTTCTGCGGCGCGCCGCACTCTTCGCGGCACTCGACGACGAACAGGCCGGCGAGCTGCGCGCTTCCATGACCGAGGTGACGCTCGCCCGCGGTGAGTCGCTGTTCCACGAGGGCGACCCGGGCGACCGGCTGTACGTCGTCGCCGAGGGCAAGGTCAAGCTGCACCGCGCCTCGCCGGACGGCCGCGAGAACATGCTCGCCGTCCTCGGCCCCAGCGAGATGATCGGCGAGCTCTCGCTGTTCGACCCGGGCCCGCGCACCGCCACCGCGAGCGCGCTGACCGAGGTCAAGCTGCTCGGCCTGGGCCACGGCGACCTCCAGCCCTGGCTGCACGCCCGCCCCGAGGTCTCGATCGCCCTGCTGCGCGCCATCGCCCGCCGCCTGCGCCGGACCAACGACGTGATGTCCGACCTGGTCTTCTCCGACGTGCCCGGGCGCGTCGCCAAGGCCCTGCTGGACCTCTCCCGCCGCTTCGGCGTGCAGTCCGAGGAGGGCATCCACGTCGCCCACGACCTCACCCAGGAGGAGCTGGCCCAGCTGGTCGGCGCCTCCCGCGAGACGGTCAACAAGGCGCTCGCCGACTTCGCCGGCCGCGGCTGGCTGAAGCTGGAGGCCCGCGCGGTCGTCCTGCTGGACGTCGAGCGGCTCTCCCGCCGCTCCCGGTAGCCACGAACGGCGCAGCCACCGGCGGCGCAACCGCGCACCGCTCGCGACAGGGCCCGTACGCCGGAGCGTACGGGCCCTTCGCGTACGGCCGGGGCGCGGCCGGACGGGCGTCAGTCCGGAATGAGCCCGTGCTCGCGCAGGTACTGCAGCTGGGCGCGGACCGACAGCTCGGCGGCCGGCCACAGCGCGCGGTCCACGTCCGCGTACACCCGGGCCACCACCTCGGCGGCCGTCCGGCAGCCGGCCTCGACCGCCGTCTCCACCTGGGCCAGCCGGCCGGCCCGGTGCGCCAGGTAGTAGTCCACCGCGCCGAGCGCGTCCGCGAGCACCGGCCCGTGGCCGGGCAGCACCGTCCGCACGCCGTGCTCGGCGGCCATGGTGTGCAGGTGGCGCAGCGAGTCCAGGTAGTCGCCGAGCCGGCCGTCCGGGTGGGCGACCATCGTGGTGCCGCGCCCGAGCACGGTGTCACCGGTGAGGACCGCGCCGTCCGCGGGCAGGTGGAAGGTCAGCGAGTCCGAGGTGTGGCCGGGCGTGGCGACCACCCGCAGGTCGAGACCGCCGACGTCCAGCCGCTGGCCGTGGGTGAGGCCCTCCGAGCCGAGCCGGTGCGCCGGGTCCAGCGCGCGGACCTCGGTGCCGGTCAGCTCGGCGAACCGGGCCGCGCCCTCGGAGTGGTCGGCGTGCCCGTGGGTCAGCAGGGTGAGCGCCACCCGCAGGCCCCGCTGCTCGGCGGTCTCGATCACCCGGCGCAGGTGGCCCTCGTGCAACGGGCCCGGGTCGATCACCACCGCGAGGTCCGAGCCGGGCTCGGCGAGCAGCCAGGTGTTGGTGCCGTCCAGGGTCATCGGGGACGGGTTCGGCGCCAGCACGCAGTGCGCACGGGCGGTGGCCTCGCCGCCGATGGCGGCGGCGGGGTCACCGGGCAGGAGTCCGCTCACCGGCCGCCCTCTCCGTCGCGGTGCAACAGGCGCAGGGGCAGCGCCCGGACGAGGGCGCGCTGGGCCACCTCGGTGAAGCGGACCGGGCCGCTGTCGTCACAGGCCGGGGTGCGCGGGGTCAGGCTGCGGGCGGGCATCTCGGGTGCCGTCCGGCGAGCCACGTCATTGTGGGTCATCGGGCGTCGGTCCTTTCCGGGAAGAAGAAGGGGAACGGGCATGAGCGGGTGGTGCGGGCGAGGAGGAGCGCGGCGTCAGCCGACGCGTTCCTCGGGAAAGGTGCCGTCGATGGTCAGTTCGTCGTACCCCGGCCAGCGGACGGTCAGCCGCTCGCCGCGCACCTCCGCGCGGCCGAGCACCGGCTCCAGCGAGCGGCCGGCCGCCGCCGCCAGCGCCTCGGCGGCGCTGCGCACCGGCAGCAGTTCGCGCAGCACGGTGACGGTGGGCGGCAGCATGCCGAACCGGCCCTCCTGGTGGCCGCGGACGGCCTCGGCCGGAGTGAGCCAGGCGACCCGGTCGGCCTCGCCGACCTCCAGGGCGGCGTCCTGCCCGGGCGGCAGGGCGGCGACGAAGAACCAGGTGTCGTAGCGGCGCTCCTCGAACGCCGGGGTGATCCAGCGCGCCCAGCCGGCCAGCAGGTCGCTGCGCAGCAGCAGGCCGTGTTCGCGCAGGAAGCCGGCGAAGGAGAGTTCGTGGGCCTCCAGCGCGGCGCGCTCGGCGCTCCAGTCGCGGGGCTCGGCGACGCTGCCGGCGTCCGGGCCGGCCAGCAGGACACCGGCCTCCTCGAAGGTCTCGCGGACCGCGGCGCAGACCACCGCCTGCGCGGTCGCCGGGTCCACGCCGAGCCGCTCGGCCCAGGCCCGCGGACCGGGACCGGCCCAGCCGATCTCCGCCTCGGCGTCCCGCCGGTCCACCCCGCCGCCCGGGTAGGCGTACATCCCGGCGGCGAACGCCATCGAGGTGCGGCGGCGCAGCAGGTACGCCTCGGGCCCCCCGCCCGCGGCCGTGTCCCTGAGCAGCACCACGGTGGCGGACGGCTTCGGCACGGGCGGGGTCAGCTCGCCCGCGTCGGCCGCCCGGATCCGGGCAGGCCAGCCGGGCGGCATCGGGAGCGTCCTTGCTCGCTGGTCCATGCCCGGATGCTAAGCGCCCGGGGGCGGGGTTGGACAGGGGTGATCCGTTGTCCTTCCCCGCCCCGGCGGGTCCTCGCGTCCGGGTGGGGCTCAGGCTCCGGCGCGGACGCGGACCTGCAGCTCGACCTCGACCGGGGCGTCCAGCGGCAGCACCGTGACGCCGACCGCGCTGCGGGCGTGCACACCGGCCTCGCCGAGCACCTTGCCGAGCAGCTCGCTGGTGCCGTTGATCACGCCGGGCTGGCCGGTGAAGTCGGGGGCGGAGGCGACGAAGCCGACCACCTTGACGACCTGCTCGACCAGGTCGAGGTCGCCGATCACCGACTTGACGGCGGCCAGCGCGTTCAGCGCGCAGATCTGCGCGAGCTCCTTGGCCTCCTCGGGGGTGACCTCGGCGCCGACCTTGCCGGTGTTCGGCAGCTTGCCGCCCACCATCGGCAGCTGGCCGGAGGTGAAGACGAACTCACCCGTGCGCACCGCGGGCACGTAGGCGGCGACCGGGGCGGCCACCGGCGGCAGGGTCAGACCCAGCTCGGCGAGCTTCTCCTCGACCTTGCTCATGCCTGCTTCTCCCGCTTGAAGTAGGCCACCAGCTGCTCCGGGTTCGGGCCCGGTACGACCTGGACGAGCTCCCAGCCGTCCTCGCCGAAGTTGTCCAGGATCTGCTTCGTGGCGTGCACGAGCAGGGGTGCCGTCATGTATTCCCACTTGGTCATGGCCAGACTCTAGACGCTCCGTCCCGGCGGACCGGCACGGTCCGCGCCCCGGCGTGGACCGTGCCCGCGCCCCGGCGCGCTCGGGCGTGTGAGGTGGCCCACAAAGCGGGCATGATTCAGGTCCGGCCCCCGGGGTACTCCCGGCATCCGGCGCGGTCCCTGGTTACCCTCGCGGGAGGGCACCCGCGAGGTGCCGGCCCTCGGAGACGGACGGAGACGGAGCGTGGCACGCACCCCCGGCCAGGCGGCCCGGCGCGATCCCGACTGGGAGGGCGTGCGGTTGCACGTGGTCAGCGGCAAGGGCGGAACCGGGAAGACCACGGTGGCCGCAGCGCTGGCGCTGGCGCTCGCCGCCCAGGGCCACCGGACGCTGCTGATCGAGGTGGAGGGCCGGCAGGGCATCGCCGAACTGTTCGGCATAGCGGCGCTGCCCTACGAGGAGCGCCGGATCGCCTCGGTCACCCCGGCCCAGCTCGGCCTGCCGGCCCAGGACGGCGCCGCGGCGGCGGGCGGCGAGGTGCACGCGCTGGCCATCGACACCGAGCAGGCACTCCTTGAGTACCTCGACATGTTCTACAAGCTCGGCCGGGCCGGGAAGGCGCTGCAGAAGGTCGGCTTCGTCGACTTCGCGACCACCATCGCCCCTGGCGTCCGGGACGTGCTGCTGACCGGCAAGGCCTGCGAGGCCGCCCGCCGCAAGGGCCCGGACGGGCGGCGCCGGTACGACGCGGTGGTGATGGACGCGCCGCCGACCGGGCGGATCACCCGGTTCCTGAACGTCAACTCCGAGGTGGCGGGCCTGGCCCGGATCGGCCCGATCCACAGCCAGGCGCAGGCCGTGATGCGGGTGCTGAAGTCGGCGGAGACCGCCGTGCACCTGGTCACCCTGCTGGAGGAGATGCCGGTCCAGGAGACCGTGGACGGCTTCGCCGAGCTGCACGAGGCGGGGCTGCCGGTGGGCGGGGTGCTGGTCAACATGGTCCGGCCGCCGGTGCTGGACGCGGCGGCGGTGGCCGCGGTGGACGGCGACCACCGCGAGGAGGTCGCGCTGGCCCTCGGCGAGGCCGGGCTCGGCGGGCGCTCGCGCAAGCCGGAGACCGTCCGGGCGGCGGTCGAGCCGCTGCTCGACCCGCTGCTGGACCAGGCCAGGGAGCACGCCGAGCGGGTGGAGCTGGAGCGCGCGCGGCGCGCCGACCTGCAGCAGCTGAAGCTCCCGACGTACGAACTTCCGCTGCTGGGCGGGGGCGTGGACCTCGGCGGGCTCTACCGGCTGGCGGGCGAACTGAAGCGTCAGGGGGCAGCGTGAGCGGGCGGAACAGCGGGAGCAGCGGGGCGAACGGCGGCGCGGGCGGCGGTGTGAACGGCGTCGCGGGCGGCGGGGCGAACGGTGACGACGGCAGCCGGCTCGCCGTGGACGGGCTGATCGACGACCCGAAGACCCGGATCATCGTCTGCTGCGGCTCCGGTGGCGTCGGCAAGACCACCACCGCGGCGGCCATCGGCCTGCGGGCCGCCGAGCGCGGCCGCAAGGTCGTCGTACTGACCATCGACCCGGCCCGCCGGCTGGCGCAGTCGATGGGGCTGACCGAGCTCGACAACACCCCGCGGATCGTCAAGGGCGTGAGCGGCGAGGGCGAGCTGCAGGCCATGATGCTCGACATGAAGCGGACCTTCGACGAGGTCGTGCTCGCCCACGCCGAGCCCGAGCGGGCCCGCGCGATCATGGAGAACCCCTTCTACCAGTCCCTGTCGGCCGGCTTCGCGGGCACCCAGGAGTACATGGCGATGGAGAAGCTCGGCCAGCTGCGGGCGGCCGAGGAGTGGGACCTCATCGTCGTCGACACCCCGCCCTCGCGCTCCGCGCTGGACTTCCTGGACGCCCCGAACCGGCTCGGGTCCTTCCTGGACGGCAAGGTGATCCGGATCCTGACCGCGCCGGCCAAGGTCGGCGGCCGGTCCGCGATGAAGTTCCTGAACGCCGGGATGGGCCTGTTCACCGGCACCCTCGGCAAGATCTTCGGCGCCCAGCTGCTGACCGACGTGCAGACCTTCGTCAGCGCGATGGACTCGATGTTCGGCGGCTTCCGCGAGCGCGCGGACCGCACGTACCAGCTGCTCCAGGCGCCGGGCACGGCGTTCCTGGTGGTGGCCGCGCCGGAGCGGGACGCGCTGCGCGAGGCGGCGTACTTCGTGGACCGGCTGGCCGCCGACCGGATGCCGCTGGCCGGGCTGGTGCTCAACCGGGTGCACGGGACGGGCGCGCCGCAACTCACCGCCGAACGGGCGCTGGCCGCCGCCGAGGCCCTGGAGGAGAACGGCGCGGAGCACGCCTCGCCGGAGGCCGAGCTGCTCGCGGCCGGGCTGCTGCGGCTGCACGCCGAGCGGATGCAGGTGATGGTGCGCGAGCGCCGGACCCGCGACCGCTTCGTCGCGGTCTACCCGGACGTGCCGATCGTCGAGGTGGCCGCGCTGCCCGGGGACGTCCACGACCTGGAGGGACTGCGGGCGATCGGCGAACGGCTCAGCGGCTCCACCGGCTGACGCCGGCCCCGGACGCCGGTCCGGCCCGGGCCCCCCAGCCCGGGCCGACCGACCGTCCTGTTGCTGCTGCCACGGCGGTTCTCTCGCGAGCCGCCTGCTCTCCGGCGGCCCGACCGTTCTCCGGCGGCCCGACCGTCCGCTGCGGCGTCGGTCCGCGGACGTCGTGCCGGCCCGCGGTGACCGCCCCGGGGGCTCAGCCCGCCTGGGCGTAGTCCGTCAGTATCACGCCGGTGGCCAGCGAGGCCTCGTACTCGGTGCGCGCCGTCTCCAGCAGCCGGCGCCACGAGATCACGGTCGGCCGGCGGCGCAGCAGCGCCCGGCGCTCGCGCTCGGTCATCCCGCCCCAGACCCCGAACTCCACCCGGTTGTCCAGCGCGTCCGCCAGGCATTCCGTGCGCACCGGGCACCCGCTGCACACCGCCTTGGCGCGGTTCTGCGCCGCCCCCTGGACGAACAGTTCGTCCGGATCGCTCGTGCGGCAGGCGGCCTGCGCACTCCAGTCGTCTACCCAGCCCATGCCGGCGCCGTCCTCTCCCGAATCGAGGCTCCCCCACGGCGGCAACGGCATATTCACCGTTGCCAGTTGAGGACGTTACGGAAGAACGACAGGTTGCAACAGCCCCTTCGGGCTCAATCTCGAATGACCCAATTGGACTATGGGTGGCGATCAGCTCACTCGTTGGAGTGATCGCAGGTCGCAAGCCTTGCCGACCCGACGGGCGCCACTCTCGCCACGCGGTTCGTCACTCAGCGCTACCGGACACAGCGGTGCAGCGGGCGACAGCTGCCTCAAAAGCACACCAGGGGCGGGCAATTCGGGCAATTCTCATCACTCACAAGAGTGATCGATGCTGACGCAGCGAAGCTGTCGCAAGCTTGTGACAAGCGTAGGCGAACACCTGCCCCGGTGTATGGCATTCGGCAACGTAGGGTTCTCCTCATGGCACCGAAGCTCCCCCAGGCATCCCCGCCCCCCGGCAACACCGGAGCTCCGCGCGGCAAGCGCCGCGGGTCACCGCTGGACTACGCGGGACACGGAGTGAAGTTCCTGGGGGTCAGCGTGCTCTCCGGCGTCCTGCTCGCCGGCATGGCCCTGCCCGCCGTCGGCGCGCTCGGGCTGACCGCCAAGAACACGGCGGAGGGCTTCTCCAACATCTCGGACGACTTCAAGACCCCGCCGCTCACCCAGGCGACCCAGATCTTCGACGCCAAGGGCGGCCTGATCGCCAAGGTGTACGAGCGCGACCGCACCGTCCTCACCGCCGACCAGATGTCGCCGTACATGCGGCAGGCCCAGGTCGACATCGAGGACGCCCGCTTCTACGAGCACGGCGCCGTCGACCTCAAGGGCGTGCTCCGCGCGATCAGCAAGAACGCGGAGAGCGGCACCGCCTCCCAGGGCGCCTCGACGCTCACCCAGCAGTACGTGAAGAACGTCAACGTCGAGAAGGCCGGCGACGACCAGGCCGCCGTCCTGGAGGCCCAGCGCAAGACCCTGGGCCGCAAGATCCAGGAGCTGAAGGTCGCGATCAAGCTGGAGGAGGACCTGACCAAGGACCAGATCCTCACCAACTACCTCAACATCACCTTCTACGGCCACCAGGCGTACGGCATCGAGGCCGCCTCCCAGCGCTACTTCAGCAAGTCCAACAAGGACCTCACCATCGCCGAGGCCGCCACCCTGGCCGGCCTGGTGCAGAACCCCTCGCAGTACGACCCGGTGCGCTTCCCGGACAACGCGGTGAAGCGGCGCAACGTCGTGATCGACAAGATGGTCGAGAACAAGCACGTCACCCCGGAGCAGGCCAAGGAGGCCAAGGCCGCTCCGCTGGGCCTGAAGTACAAGGACCCGCAGAACGGCTGCATCACCGCCCAGGCGGGCATGGGCTTCTTCTGCGACTACGTCCGGCACGTGGTCAAGCAGGACCCGGTGTTCGGCAAGAACGCCGCCGAGCGCAAGAAGTTCTGGGACCAGGGCGGCCTGAACATCTACACCACCCTCGACCCGGACAAGCAGGCCGCCGCCCAGGCCGCCGTCACCACCAAGGTCAAGGTGACCGACCCGGTCTCGGCCGCCGCGACCATGATGGAGCCGGGCACCGGCAAGATCCTGGCGATGGCCCAGACCCGCCCGTACGGCCTGGAGCCGGCCAAGAACCAGACCGTCGTCAACCTCAACGTCGACGCGGCGATGGGCGGCGGCAACGGCTTCCAGCCCGGCTCGACGTTCAAGCCGATCATCGCCGCGGCCGCCCTGGAGAACGGCATGCCGCCCACCAAGGCGTACCCGTCCGAGAACCGCATCGAGTGGCCGACGATGAAGACCTGCGAAGGCACCTGGAAGAACACCGAGCGGGGCGACAAGCGCTACGTCCCGAACGAGAGCAAGAGCGAGGTCGGCCCCTACGAGCTGAAGCAGGCGATGGCCCTCTCGGTCAACACCTACTTCGTCCAGATGGAGCAGGAGATGGGGCTCTGCCCCGTCAAGCAGATGCTCGACAAGCTGGGCATCACCGCCACCGCCTCCGGTGACAAGATCGACGTCGTGCCCTCGATCACCCTGGGCACCAAGGAGATGTCGCCGCTGACCATGGCAAACGTCTACGCGACCTTCGCCGCCCGCGGCAAGCACTGCACGCCGATCGCGATCAACAAGATCACCACCGTCGACGGCAAGGACGTCAAGGTCCCGCAGACCAGCTGCACCCAGGCCTTCTCCGAGCAGACCGCCGACGCGATGAACACCGTCCTGCTCAACGTGACCGAGAAGGGCACGGGCGCCACCCTCGGCCTGGAGGACGGCCGCCAGATCGCCGGCAAGACCGGTACCACCGACAAGAAGAAGGCCGCCTGGTTCAGCGGCTACACCCCGCAGCTCGCGACCGCGGTCTGGATCGGCGGCCCGACCGGCGGCGTCGAGATGAAGAACATGAAGATCGGCGACACCTACTACGGCTCCGACGGCGTCTTCGGCGCCACCGGTCCCGGCCCGATCTGGAAGATGGCCATGGACGGCGCGCTGAAGGGCTCGCCCAAGGAGAACTTCCAGACCGTCGACATCCCGGACCCGGCCCCCAAGCCGGACCCGAACGCCACCGCCCCGGCCAGCCCGCCGGCCGACCCGAACGCGGGCGGCAACCCGCCGCCGGCCCAGAACCCCGCCGTCCCCGGCACCAACGCGGGCGGTGTGATCGGCGGCGGCTTCACCTTCCCGCCGGGCGTCATCGGCGGCGGTGACGGGAACGGCAACGGGAACGGCAACGGCAACGGGCACGGCCGCCACTGAGCGGACGTCCGCCGGACGACGAGGGGCGCCCCCCGAGCTGATCGCTCGGGGGGCGCCCCTCTTTCCGTAGGACCGGCCGGCTCCCGGCGGGCTCAGCCGGCGAGCGCGGACTTCACCGCGGCGGCCACCCGGCCGCCCTCGGCCAGGCCCTCGACCTTCGGCCGCACCAGCTTCATCACGGCGCCCATGCCCTGCGGCCCGCTCGCCCCGCTCTCCGCGACGGCCGCGGCCACGATCGCCGCCAGCTCCTCGTCGGACAGCTGCTTGGGCAGGTACCCGGCCAGCAGCTCGCCCTCGGCCCGCTCCCGGGCGGCCTGCTCGGCCCGGCCGGCGGTGTCGAAGGCCTCGGCGGCCTCCCGGCGCTTCTTCGCCTCCCGGCCGATCACCTTGAGCACGTCGGCGTCGGAGAGCTCGCGCTTCGCCTTGCCCGCCACCTCCTCGCTGGTGACGGCCGCCAGCGTGAGCCGGATGGTGGACGAGCGCAGCTCGTCCCGGTCCCTGATGGCAGCCGTGAGGTCCTCCTGCAGCTGCTCCTTGAGCGTGGTCATGGCCCCGAGTCTCCCACCTGCGACGTTCCGCCGCCCACCATTAACCGTGCCGCTCCCGTCACCCGGCCTCCCCCGCGCCCTCCCCGCACCCGGTCTCCCCCTTTAAAGTGGTTACATGACCGACGAGCGAGCCCCCGGCCTGGTCCTGCACTCCCCCGGCGGAACGCGGTTCCACTTCGACCCCGGCACGCTCTGCCTGGAGCTGCTGCCCACCGGCGGCCCCGGCCCGTACGCCCGCTACGAGGTGCTCCACCGGCCGTCCGACCTGGCCGACTGGGCCGGGCGGTCCCGGCTCGCCCTGCCGCCCGGCGCCGTCCGGATCACCGACGGCCAGCTGACCGCCGTCCGCGCCCTGCGGGACGCCCTCTGGCGGCTCACCGCGGCCCGCGCCACCCCCGGCCCGGCCGCCGGGGACCCCGCCGACTACGCCGTGCTCAACCGGGCCGCCGCCCTGCCCCCGCTCGCCCCGCAGATTGCCCCGGACGGCACCCCGGCGCCGCCCCTGCCCGGCGACGGCGACCAGCTCGCCTCCGCCGTCGCCCGCGACGCCATCGCCCTGTTCACCGGCCCCCACGCGGACCGGGTCCGCGAGTGCGGCGCCGACGACTGCCGGCTGCTCTTCGTCGACACCTCGCGGCCCGGGCGGCGGCGCTGGTGCTCGATGGAGCGCTGCGGCAACCGCCACAAGGTCCGGGCCCTGCGCGCCCGGCGCGGACAGCCCGAGGAGTGACCCCGCGCGTCCCCCTGTGAGCACCGGCAGTTCACCTGCTGATCCGCCGTCTGAGAGCATGGAACGATGCGACCGCTGTACTCCGTTCCCCTCGGAATCGCCGCCACCGGCGCCGCCTGCCTCGCCTACTCCGCCGGGTACGAGGTCCGTTCCTTCCGCCTCCGGCGCGTCGAGGTTCCGGTCCTCCCCCGGGGCGCCCGCCCCCTCCGGGTACTGCAGGTCTCCGACATCCACATGGTGAGCAACCAGGCCAAGAAGCAGCGCTGGCTCCAGAGCCTCGCCGGCCTGCGCCCCGACCTGGTGGTCAACACCGGCGACAACCTCTCCGACCCGCTCGGAGTCCCGGCCGTCCTGGACTCGCTCGGGCCGCTGATGGAGTTCCCCGGCGTCTACGTCTTCGGGTCCAACGACTACTACGGCCCGGCCCGCAAGAACCCGGCCCGCTACCTCCAGGCCATGCGCAGCGGCGTCCACGGCATGAACAACCCCGACGGCACCGCCGCCCGCGGCATCTCCGGAGCCGTCCACAACCCGTGGGAGAAGCTGCGCGACGGCTTCGACGCGGCCGGCTGGCTCGACCTCACCAACACCCGGGGCCGCCTGACCGTCGGCGGCCTCGACCTGGAGTTCACCGGCCTGGACGACCCGCACATCCGCCGCGACCGCTACAGCGAGGTCACCGGCGGCCCCTCCGCCGACGCCGACCTCTCCCTCGCCGTCGTGCACGCCCCCTACCTGCGCGTCCTCGACGCCTTCGCGGCCGACCGCTACCCGCTGATCCTCGCCGGCCACACCCACGGCGGCCAGCTCTGCATCCCCTTCTACGGCGCCCTGGTCACCAACTGCGACCTCGACGCCAAGCGGGTCAAGGGCCTCTCCACCCACCAGGCCGGCGGCAGCCGCTCCTACCTCCACGTCTCGGCCGGCTGCGGCACCAACCGCTACACCCCCGTCCGCTTCGCCTGCCCCCCCGAGGCCACCCTCCTCACCCTCACCCCGGCCCCCCGCTGACCCTCCCACCCCGCTCGCCGAGATACCGGATTTCGTCTCTCGGCGAGCGTCCGGTAGAGTTCTACTCGTCGCGAAGGAGACGGAGCGACAAACAGAAAGACCGGGGTGTGGCGCAGCTTGGTAGCGCGCTTCGTTCGGGACGAAGAGGCCGTGGGTTCAAATCCCGCCACCCCGACCCAGTCCAGAGGGCCTATCGGAGAAATCCGGTAGGCCCTCTGGCGTTGTGCGTGTCCAACTGAGTGACTAAGCCTCAGGGTGCTCGGCGAACAGGTCATCCATGACCGTGGCGCCCGTCTGGATCACTGGACGGATCTGGTGGCGGTAGACCTCTTCGGTGACCGCCGTACTGGAGTGGCCGACCAGGCGGGAGATCTCTTCCAGGGGCACGCCGCTGTCCGAGAGCAGGGACACGAAGCTGTGGCGTAGCTCACGAGGGGTCCAGTCGGCGGCGTTGATCCCTTCCGCCGTGCCGATGGCGGCCCGGAACGCCCGGCGGACATGGACGGGTCCAGCTCGGTGCCGACGGCCGAATGGAAGACCAGGTTGTTCTCCTCCCACTTGTCCCCGGCGGCGAGCCGGTCCCAGCCCTGATCCACCCAGTGGTCCCAGAGCGCTTCGACGCAGCGGGCCGGCAGCGCGACCGTCCGGCGGGACTTCCGGGTCTTGGTATCGCCCGACGCACGGACCGAGCGCCACACCGCCATGTGCGGCGGGACCGGCGGCGTGGCCGCGGGCTGACCCTTGAGGAAGACGTGATCCCAGGTGAGCGCGCGAAGCTCCTCCGTCCGGGCGCCGGTGAGGAGGGAAACGACGATGTAGGCATGCATCGAGGTCTTCTCGGCCGCCTTCAGGACCGCCTCAGCCTGAGCGAAGGTCAGCGACTTCGACGGCCGGCCCGGCTGTCCGGTGGGGACGGAGCAGAGCTCGACGACGTTGCGCTTGACCTTGTCCCGCGCCATGGCGCGTTTGACGGCCCGGTTCAGGCAGGAGTGGAGGGCCTGGAGGGTGCGGGTACTGAGGATCTTCGCCTTGTCCGCCAGCCAGCGGTCCACGTCCTCCGCGCTGAGGTCCCGGAGCTTGCGAGCGCCGAGAGCCGGGATGACGTGGTTGAGGCAGAGGATCTTGCTGGTCTCCAGGGTCTTCTCGTCCCGGCCGGCGAGGCCGAAGGCGAGCCAGTCGTTCACCGCGTTCGCCACCGTGTAGTTCGTGGGCGCGATGGCCAAGCCGTCCTCGAAGTCCCGCAGGACCTCTTTGAGCTTGTTCTTCGCCTCGGTCTTGGTCTTGCCGCTCCCGCGCTTGGTGATGCGCTTGCCGCTCGGGTCGAAGCCGAGGTTGGCCGTCGCGATCCAGCGCTGTCGATTCTCGTCCCAGTGAAGGCCACCGTCTCCCCTGCTGCGGCGCTTGGTCAACGTCAGCCCCTCGCTTCGCGCTCCAGCAGCGCGACGTAGTCGGCGATGGCCGAGGCGGGTATGCGGCGCGAACGGCCCTCTTTGACCGTCCGGAGGCGGCCGGTGCGGATGAGGTCGTAGATCACCGTCCGGCTCAGGTTGAGGACTTCCACGGCGTCCGCCACCCGGTAGAGGGCGGGTCTGGTCATCACGTCAGCCACGAGTGGGTTCTCCTTCCGTACGGGGTGCGGGTTGGATGGCGGCGGCGAGCCACTGTTCACCACGGGTGAGGCCGAGGCCGGCGAAGACCCAGTGGGCGAGAACGAGTGTGGTGTCGGCGGCGGCCGGGGCGTCGGGGCCGTGCAGGCGTTCGAGGGTCTGGGCACGGCGCCAGGCGATGCGCGCGTCGCGAAGGGCGCCCAGGGTCGTGGAATACCTGCGGGTCTTGGTGGAGAAGTGGCCCCGGAAGCCGAGCATGTGGGCCCAGGCGCGAAGGCGGAGGTCTGCGAGTTCGGGCCGGGCGCCGAGGTTCCAGCAGGTGCGGATGAGCCGGCGGGCGTGTTCGGGGATGTCGTGCTGGGCGATCTCGGCGAGCAGGCGCACGGGGCGGTCGAGCGTACCGGTGGCGGTCTCGGCGCCCTTGGTGGCGTACTTGGCGATGTAGGCGGCGACGGCGCGATCTGTGATCTGGGCGGCGCCGGTGAAGTCGGAGCCGCGGATGGTGCGGACGTCGAGCTGGCGGCCGAAGGCGAAGCGGAGCTGTCGGCCGTCGAGGTCCGGACCGGGAATGTCGGTGCGGCGGGCGGCCGCGCGGATGGCGTCGGTCAGCAGCTCGGCGGAGGCCCAGGAAGGCGGGGGCGTGTCACCGCCCTCGGGGCCGTCGAGGCGTATGACGGCGTGGAAGTGGATGGCGCCGCGTTTCTGGTACTCGGCGACCTTGCCGAACGAGATGCGGGCGAAGTCCTTGAACTCCCGCTGCGTCAGTCCGGCGCGCTTGGCAACTTCCCGGCGGAGCGGGACCGTGTAGGCGGCGGTGGGCTTGCGGTGCGCCAACGCGCGGCGCGATGTCGCTGCTGTCTTACAGCCCGCTCCCGGCGGCGGCCCGACCGCGCACCGTGGCCAGTCGGCAGATTGGGACGTACGACCAGAACCCGCTGGCGGCGCAGAACATAGGCTCCGCCCCGAACCCCGGCCCTCTCTCGCAGGTGACCGAGGGGCGGGTGCACGGGTGCGGCTCCATGGTCGTGATGGTGGTCGGGTCGCGGGTGGTGCTGGGCCTCAGCCGTACCAGGTGAGAAGGGGAGCCACAGGGAATCGCCGTGAACACCAAGGAGCATCGATCCACAGCTGCGCTCATGCCTCACGTCGGCGCCCACGCCTAGGTTGCTTCAGGCAGCAGGGCACTCTACCTGGCCTTAGGAACAGTCAGCTCCACATGTCAGTGGGCTGTGGCACCGTGGGATGGCAACAGGGAGCGGTGCATCAGGGCGTAGATGTGTTGGAAGAACCTCAATCGGCCGCGCACACCACTCGTAACCCACCAACCTCGCCTACACTGAGGCGCCTGAGCAGCGAACGACCCCGGCGGAAGATGGCCCCAGTGAACGACATGCAAACACAAGACCTAGATCGAATTCACCTGGGCGACTGCCTGACCTGGCTGCGAGGCCTCCAAAGTGAGAGCGTCGACACCATCATCTCGTCGCCGCCGTACAACATTGGCAAGTCCTACGAGTCGCGAGCCGAGCTTTCAAGCTACTTGGAAATTCAGCGACAGGTGCTGGGTGAGTGCGCGCGCATCCTTAAGCCAACCGGCTCAATCTTTTGGCAGGTCGGTGTTTACGCAGATCGAGGCGTCCACATTCCACTGGATGTTCGGTTCTTTCCAATCCTGGAAGATTTCAACCTAATCCCACGCAACCGCATTGTTTGGGTTCGCCCCCACGGCCTGCATGCAAAGAATAAGTTTTCGGCGCGCCACGAGACCATTCTCTGGTTCTCCAAGAGCGACGATTACAAGTTCAACTTGGACGAAATTCGCGTCCCCCAGAAGTATCAGAATAAAAAGTCATGGCGGGGTGACAACAAGGGTGAACTGACCTGCAATCCGCTCGGAAAGAATCCTGGCGACATCTGGCTCTTCCAGAATGTGAAGCATAATCACGAGGAACAGACTATCCATCCGGCGCAATTTCCGGAAGATATGGTCACGCGCATGCTTCTTGCGACCACCAAGCCGGGCGATGTGGTTCTCGACCCCTACATGGGGACGGGAACTGTGGCAGTTGTTGCGCGGGACCATGACCGACGATACATGGGGGCGGAGCTCGATCCTCAGTACCATGCGATTGCTCTTCAAAGAATCGCTGGCACTCCAGACGAAAACGGCACCTTCCCTAACCTGAAGACCCTTCGCGACTATGCTGACCGAACCGGCCAGCCTGCCGAGAATTTCCGCTTCCAAGTCCAGGTTGGAAAGGCCCCAACCTCGCGCGGCAAGTCGAGGCGCTTCGACGAGCAGCACCACCTGGAGGAACTCGAAAAGCGCCTCGCCATAGAGGAGGGTGCGTTCGGCGAACGCCTGCGAGGGATCTCAGATGGACTCCCTAGCCTTCCTGCACAACCCAGCAAGAACACCAAAAACCCCAGCCTATTCGATTAGTCTACAAAAAGAGGCCGGCCGCCGATATGGGAGCCACCCTTCTCCTTGTAGGGATAATCACCTCAAAGCTATCCGCGCAATAGGATAGGCAGCCCTCGAACGTCGAGTCCATGAAACCGAAAAGTCGCGCGAAGTACTGCCCAAGACGACCCTCGACCTGTGGTCCGGGTAAGTATTCCAATCAGCAGTGATTGACGTCTCCCCAACCGGGACATTCAACCCTACAAGACGGATTGCAATATCCAGGTCTAGGGCTTCGGAAACAATCCTAACTTGAGCGCGCGCCTGCTCAAAGTACAAGGTGCTCTGCGATGCAGGCAAACAGCCGCTCTTCGTAACAATAATGAGGGCTTCCGGCGGGCTGGTCAACCCGGTCAGCCGCAAAGAATTTCGAGCCGCAACTTGGCTGCGGATAATATTATTCCAAAGGAACGGATAGTTGGAAAACTGCCACTCGACAAGCGTGGCATGCTTCCCTGCGTCCCAATCAGCCCCGAAAGCCGACTTTAGATCGACAGGAACGGGAACCTTCTCCCAACCGAGCAATGAAGCGCTATTAGTGAGAATCCTATTCGTGGCCTTTGGGTCGAAGTTCGGCTCTCCGACGATCCCATCTTGACCGCTCGGCTGGAGCTGGAGGCGCAGCTCATGGAGGATGGATTCAATTTCTAGCCAATCTCCTTTCCCTGCGCCACCGAAGTACTCTGCGGCATTCGAAAAGTCGGCAACCTCAAAGTCCATTGCGCGATCCCGCCCCTAAGTTGATCAACAGTGGGGTGATACTACAAGAGATGCATGGTGGAGGTGAGACGTTTGAGCTAGAGGCAGAGCAGTCCCACGCTCGGCGGGCAGTCAGTAGCGGTGAGCGTCTAACTGTGCTATGCGGGACCTTCGCTCGGCGAACAGCTACGGACGCTCAGGACCGTTCAGGCAGGTCAGTGGCGCTCCCCGCCGAGGCTGGATGGGTGCCCATATTGCTTCGCGACGAAGAGGCCGTGGGTTCAAATCCCGCCACCCTGACCCAGTACAGGGACCCTGCCGAAGCAATCCGCGCAGAGGCGGGAAGCCGGTGGTTGCGGCGGGGGTGGGGCGTCGGGCGGGTGCAGGGGGCGGGTGGGTGGTCGGAGTGGGTGTCAGTGGGGGCTGGCGGCGGCGTAGAGGGCGTCGCGGACGGCGGGGAGGGCTTCGCGGTCGGCGCGCCAGACCAGGCGGAGGTGGAGCGGGGGGACCGGGGTGGCGGGGGTGAGGCGGCGCAGGGTGCCGGTGGCGAGCTGGTCGCGGACGGCGAACTCGGGGAGCAGGGCCATGCCGAGGCCGCGTTCGGCGCAGGCGCGGGTGGTGGCCACGCCGCCGGTGTGGACGCGTTCGACCTCGGGGCCGAAGAGGCGGTCGGCGGCGAGGCGGAAGGAGCAGGCGGAGGCGTTCACCAGCAGGCTCTGACCCGTGGCGGGGGATCCGGGGGCGGCGACCAGGGCGAGCGGGACGTCCTCCAGGTCGAGGTGGGCGAGGGGGACCGGCGGCAGGGCGAAGCCGAGTTCGCCGAGCGGACCGGCGGTGTCCAGGAGGAGCGCGGCGTCCACGCTCCCGGCGGCGACCCCGTGCAGCAGGCCGTCCCGGGCCGCGTCGGTGTGCAGGGCGACGTCGAGGTCCGGGTGCCGTTCGGCGAGCCGGGCGAGGATCCGGGGCGCGTGGGTGGCGGCGACCGTCTCCAGGGCGCCGAGCCGCAGCACCGGGCGGGTGCCGGCGACCTCGCGGCGGGCCTGCTCGGCCTGGTCCAGCAGGCGGCGGGCCCAGGGCAGCAGACGGTGGCCGGCCCGGGTCGGCGTCATGCCGCGCGGTGAGCGCTCGAACAGCGCGGTGCCCAGCGAGCGTTCCAGGGTGCGCAGTTGCTCGGAGACGGAGGAGGGCGCGAGGCCCAGCGCGACGGCCGCGTCGGTGACGGTGCGGTGGACGACGACCGCCTCGAAGGTGCGGAGCTGTCTGAGTTCCATGCGCGGTCCGTCCCCCTGGTGTCCGACGCGGGAGTCCAGGGTACGGCCCGCCGCGTTCGGGTTGCCCGAACGCGGGGTCCGGGGCGGGCGGTGGAGCGCGGGGCGGCCGGGGCCGCAGGGTGGGCGGCATGCCGAAGGGACACGAGGGACGGGGCCGCGCGCTCGCCGGGATCGCGATGGGGTACTTCGCGGTGCTGCTGGACACCACCGTGCTGTCGGTGGCCGAGCCCGATCTCGCGGCTTCGCTGGGGAGTTCGACGGCCGGGCTGCAGTGGGTGGTGACCGGGTACAGCGTGGCGTTCGGGGCGGTGCTGCTGTCCGGCGGCGCGATCGCCGACCGGTACGGCGCGCACCGCGCGTTCCGCTGGGGGATCGCGGCGTTCGGCGCGGGTTCGCTGCTCAGCGCGCTCGCGCCGGGCCTGCCGGCCCTGGTGGCGCTGCGGGCGTTGCTGGGGATCGCGGCGGCGGCCGCGGTGCCGGCGAGCATGGCGATGATCGCCCGGCTCCACCCGGACGCGGCCGAGCGGGCCCGGGCGGTCGCGGTGTGGGCGGCCGTCAGCGGCTGCGCGATGGCCTTCGGGCCGGTGGCGGGCGGGGTGCTGGTCGGCCTGGGCGGCTGGCGGGCGGTGTTCTGGGCGAATGTGCCGCTGACCGCGCTGGTGCTGGCACTCACCGCGGGCCGGGTGGTGCGCTGCCCGGGCGGCGGGCCGCCGGTCGACTGGTGGACGCAGCTCGCGGCCTGCGCGACGCTGGCGGCGGCCACCGACGCGCTGATCGGGGCCGGCGCGGGGGCGTGGGCGCGGGCCGGCTGGTCGGGCGGGGCGGCGCTGTTCGCCGGAGCGGTCTTCGTCCGGCGTGAACGGCGCAGCCGCGCCCCGGTGTTGCGGGCGGACGTGGTGCGGGCACCCGGGATGCGGCGGGTGCTGCTGGCCGGGGCGGCGGCGAACTTCGCCCTGCTGGGGCTGTTGTTCCTGCTGCCGCTGCTGCTGCGGGACGGGTGGGGGCTGTCCCCGGTGGCGGCCGGGGCGGCGTTCCTGCCGATGACCCTGCCGCCGGGGTTCAACCCGCTGCTGACCGGGCGGATCGTCGCCCGGACCGGACCGTGGCGGCCCGCCGTGGGCGGGTTGGCGCTGCTGGCGGGCGGGTGCCTGGTGACCGCGGCCTCGGTGGCGGCCGGGGCGCCGTACCCACTGCTGGCGGTGGGGCTGCTGGGCGCGGGGTCCGGGGTGTCGTTCGCGCTGCCGGCCCTGGTGACGGCGGTGGTGTCGACGGCGCCGGAGGGGGCGGCGGGCACGGCCGGCGGGCTGCTGAACGCCGGCCGGCAGGTGGGGGCCACGCTCGGGGTGGCGGTGCTGGGGGCCTTCGCGGGCTCCCCGGGCCGGGCGGGGGCGGCGCTGCTGCTGCCGGCGCTCGCGTGCGCGGCGGCGGGGCTGCTGCTCGCCCGGAGGACGGCCCGGCAGGCGTGAACGAGGGGAGGACGGGCCCGCCGACGGGAAGGACCGGCGGGCCCGCGCGGGTGCGGGGACGGCACTCCCCCACCCGCACCGTCAGTCCGTGGTGAGCGGCGCCACGGTGACGATGATCGAACAGGACGGGTCGCCCGCGCCCTGCTGGAGGATCACCCCGACGCGGTCCCGGCGGGCGGGGTCGCGCGGCAGCGGGGTCACCTCGACCAGACAGGACTCGTCCAGCTCGACGTAGCGGCCGAAGTCGCACTCCATGGCGACGGCCATCACCGGCGTCCGGTGGTGCAGCGCCTGCGCGGCCTGCCGGGCGGCGTCCAGCAGCAGCGAGCCGGGCACGTGGTCGACCGGGTGGTCGAAGTGGACCGGGTGGCGGGTGTCCACCCGCAGCTGCCAGCGCCGGGCGCGGTCGCCGGCGGAGAGCGCCACCTCGTGCGGCAGGGCGCGGCCGGCCCGGGCGGCCTGGATCGGGGCGGGCAGCGGGACGGCGCGGGCCATCATCTCGGCGGCGTCGCCCTTGTCGGCGCGCAGGCGGCGGTAGACGGCCGGGGTCTGGACGGTGAAGCGGCTCTGCGCGGTGGCGATCGGCACGCCGTCCCGGCTGACCACGTAGGCGAGCGTCAGCGCGGCCACCCGGTTGCCGCGGCGGACCACGTCCTGGCAGACGGCGTCGACCTGCACCTCGTCGTGCCCCTCGCCGGCCTGCCGGGCGCGGGCGGCGGGGTCCCCGGCGACGCGCTGCGGCGGGACGGTGCCGCTCTGCTGCGAGTCCGGGTCGCCCGCGTCGGCCCGCAGGCCGTCCGGGATCAGCGCGTAGCCGAAGTGGTCCCAGATCAGCTGGTGGCCGATCGGGACGTCGAACGCCACGTGCGAGAGCAGCGGGAACGTCTGACGGATCGTCTCCACCAGTAGCATCGGGTCGTGGTGACCGTCGCGGACGCCGTAGGCACGGTGGTCGCGCGGCCACCGCGCGGTGATCCGGTAGGAGTCCTCGGCGCGTTGCTCCCAGCCGGTCAGCAGCACCTCCTCGGCCGCCCGCTTGTGCACGTACTCCTTGGGTACGGCGACCGGCACCGTGACCGGCACGGCGGCCGTACCGGTGACCGCCGTGGTGGCGGCCGCGCCCGCGGCCTCCCCCTCGACGGGCCCGATCGCGTCGGCGTCGTTGGTCAGGATGGTGCTGTGGACTGTGCGAAACATGGATGCACTCCCCCAGAGTGGCCACAGGCTGGCGAAAGATCGGTGCTCCGGTGTGTACGCCGGGCGCCCCGGACCAATAACATAGAGGTCGTTCTTTTTGTTTGTCGAGGAGTTTGGAGCTACTCGTGGCGAGAGCCATGCAGGAGAGAGCCGTACGCACCCGCGAGACCATCCTGAAGGCCGCCGCGCAGATCTTCGACGAGTACGGCTACAGCGGGTCCAGCGTCAGCAAAATCATCAACCTGGCCGGGACGACCCAGGGGGCGATGTACTTCCACTTCAAGTCCAAGGAGGATCTCGCCAAGGCGGTCATGGACGAGCAGGCCTCCGACCTGGACCTGCCGGGGCAGCCGACGGGTCTGCGCCAGCTCGTGCGGATCACCCTCTACCTGGCCGACGAACTGCGGGAGAACGTGCTGCTGCGCGCCGGCGTCACCCTCGCCGTCGAGCAGGGGCAGCTCGGACTGCGCGACTTCACCCCGTACGAGATGTGGGCCGAACAGTTCCGCGCCGAGCTGGAGGCCGCCCGGCAGGCCGGTGAACTGCTCAACGACGTCGTGATCGAGGAGCTCGCGCAGGTCCTGGTCGCGGCGTACACCGGCTCGCAGGTCATGTCCCACCTGCGCACCGGGCGCGCCGACCTGCCGGAGCGGATCGTCCAGCTGTGGTGGTTCCTCCTGCCCGGCATCGCGCCCGCGCCGGTGGTCGCCGAGCTGCGCGCGTCCCTCCTGGAGCACGGGAAGCAGCCGGCATGACCGGGGCACGGAGGGCGACACGGGGGAACGAGCGGGAGAACGGGCGAGGGCCCGGCCGGGGACGGGGCGGCGGGCGGGCGGGCGCCGAGGGGCCCGTCGTCCTGCTGACCGGGGCGGGGGGCTTCATCGGCTCCGCCGTCCTGGCCGCACTGCGCGCGCTGCCCGGGGTCGGCGAGGTCCGGGCGCTCACCCGCTCGTCCGCGCCGGCCGGCACCGTTCCGGTCGCGGCGGACCTCGCCGACCCGGCGACGCTGCGCGGCGCGGCCGAGGGCGCCGAGGTGCTGATCCACCTCGCCTCGGTGGTGAGCGGCCCCGAGGAGGAGTGCGCCGCCGTCAATGTGCACGGCACCCGGGCGCTGCTGGCCGAGGCCGGACGGGCCGGGGTCGGCCGGATCGTCCACCTCTCTACGGCCGCGGTGTACGGGGCCGGTCCGCACCGCGGTATCGGCGTGGACGAGGTGGCGCCCGCGCCCGTCTCGGCGGCCAGCCGCACCCGGCTGACCGGTGAAGGGGCCGCCCTGGAGGCCGGGGCGGTGGTGCTGCGCGCACCGCTGGTGCTCGGCGCGGGCGACCGCTGGGTGGTGCCCTGCCTGGCGGACCTGCTCCGCCGGGTGCCGGCCCGCTGGGACGGCGGCGGGGCGCTGCTCTCGCTGGTCGCGGTGACGGACCTGGCCCGGCTGATCGCGGACCTCGCCGTCGCACCGGACCAGGCAGCCGTCCCGGCTGGGGTGCACGGGGTGCACCACGCCGGGCACCCCCGACCCGTCACCACCGCCGAGCTGTTGGCGGCGCTCGCCGACCACGGGGTGCTTCCGGCGGTGCCCGACGCGAACTGGCCGTGGGAGCGCTGCACCGCCGAACTCGGCCGGGTGCCCGGGGTGCACAGCGAGCGGCAGTTCGAACTGCTGGCCCGTCACCACTGGTACCGCAGCGAGGAGATCTGGCGGCTGACCGGCACCGACCCCGGGCCTGGCCCGCTGCACCGGCTCGCCGAGGCCGCGCCCTGGTACCGGTCGCACCTCGCCGGGGCGTCCGGCGGGGCCTCCTTCGGGGCGTCCGGCGGGGCCTCCGTCGGAGCGTCCTTCGAGGCGTCCGGCGGGGACCGGTCGTGAACGTCCTGAATGGCCCAACCTCCGTGCCTTTGCGGGCATTTGCAAAGGAAGTGCCAAAGCTGCCGGAGGATCCGGGCGATACCGCGCATGTGCGGCAGGCCGGGGCGTAGCGTCGGCGTGTCACCGCGCCGGCACGCGCCGGCGCCCCGACTGCGCGAAGGAGCCTCGGCGGCCATGTGGTTCGTCCCCCCTCACCCCCGGACAGCCCTGACGGCGCGGCACCGCGGAGCCCTCCGGCCCTGTCGCCCGGGAGCGGCCGGCGGCACGGACGCCCACGCGCGGCGAGGGCCCGCCGACCGGACCGGCGGTGCGCGATGAAGCAGGAACGCGCCCAGCACACCCACCGGACGCTGCTGAACGCCGCCGCCACGGAGTTCGACCGGCACGGCTACGCGGGCACCTCGCTGGCCCGGATCAGCCAGACCGCCGGGGTCACCATGGGGGCGCTCACCTTCCACTTCCCCTCCAAGGCCGCGCTGGCGGACGCGGTCCGCGCGCACGCGGCCGCACTCACCCGGACGGCGGTCGCCCGGGCCTCCGGCGCGGACGGCCGGCCCGCGGCGGGCGTCGTCGAGCTGATCGACACGCTGACCCGCCTGCTGGACGAGGAGCCGAGCGTGCGGGCGGCGGCCCGGCTGACCTGGGAGCAGCCGGAGTCGCCCGGCAACTGGCACGCGGACTGGAGCCCCGACCTGCGCGACCGGCTGGCCCGCGAACGGACCGCCGCGCCCGCGGCCGAAGGCGCCGACGCCGGTGACCCCGGCCTCGACAGCGCGGACCTGGAGGCCCTGGCCCACTGCCTGGTGGTCGGCTCGGAGGCGCTGCGGCGTGGAATCGTCCCCCTGGGCGGCGGCGACCCGGCGGCCCGGGCGGACGTCCGGCAGCGGCTGGGACGGCTCTGGCACCGCGCGGCAGCCGGCCCGCCCGCCTCGGGCGCACACCGCTGACCAGCGCGTCCACCGCCCCGCCCCGGTCAACCCGCCTTCCTCGCCGGGTGCTTCACGCTCTTGGCCGCCAGGCGCCGGGACTTGCCAAAACCGATGCACGGCCCGCAAGGGGCTCAAAAACAAAGCGATCGTTCGCTATTCTTTGGGGAACGGCATCTCATGGCACCACACACCTCGGGGAGCTCAGATGGACGCGCACACCCTGCCACCGGCCGGCGAAGCGACGCTCTCCCGGTTCGCCGAGCAGGTCTTCGCCCACCTGACCCGGGTGGACCAGCGCCGCTGGGCCCGCGCCTACCTGCACGGACTGCTCACGGCCCCCGGCCGCAAGTCGCTGTCGAACATGGCCGCGAGCCTGGCGGCCGGGCCGACGGCGACCACCGCCTCGCTCTCGCTCCAGCAGTTCATCAACGGCAGCCCCTGGGACTGGCGCCCGGCCCGCCGGGTGCTGGCCCGCCTCGCCGCCGGCGAGCGGCCGGTCCGCGCGTGGACGGCCACCCTCGCGGTCATCCCCAAGCGCGGCGACCAGGTGGTGGGCGTGCACCGACGGTTCGACCTGGAGACCGGACGCACCGTCAAGTGCCAGGCCGCGCCGGGCCTGTTCGTCGCCACCGACCGGGATGCCGTGCCGGTGGACTGGTCGCTGGTGCTCGACCCGCACTGGACGGACGACCCGCAACGGCGCGCCCGGGTCCGGATCCCCGACGGCCTCGCACCGCAGTCGCCCGGCGAGCTGCTGCTCGGGATGGTCGACCGGCTCGCCGGCCTCCTCCCGGTCGCACCACTGGTCGCCGATCTCGGCGTGGCGGACGAGCCGCTGCGGCTGGCCGGCGCGCTCGCCCGGCGCAACGTCCCGTACCTGCTGGAGGTCCGCGCCGGCCAGGTCTTCCGGCCGGTGCTGCAGATGACCACCGGCGGCCCCGGGCGCGGCCGGCCCGGCACCCTGACGGCCGAGGAGTTCTTCCCGCACCGCCGGCCGCGGACGCCCGGCGCCCCGCAGCCCGTCCTGCGCGGCACACCCGTCCTGCTGCCCGCCCCGCCCACCACGACCGGCACCGCCGGCTCGACCGGCACCACCGGCGTGACCGGGCCGCACGGCGCGCCGGTGAACCGGCTCTGGGCGCACGGCGGCGGCTCCGGGGGTCCTCGGCGGTACTGGCTCACCAACCTGGCCGAGGACGCCCCGGCCGTGCTCGCACTGCTGGACGCGGGCGCGGCCACCCGGCGCACCGTGGACCGGCTCGGATCGGACTTCGGCCTGCTGGACTTCTCCGGCCGCTCCTTCACCGGCTGGCACCACCACATGACGCTGGTGGCGGCCGCGTACTCCCTCGGCCGCGAGCTGCCCGGACTCGGCCTGCGCGACGATGGCCTGCGCGACCATGGCCTGCGCGACCGAGACCTGTCCGGACACGGCCTGCCCGGACGCGCGGCGGAGATCGCCCGGGAACGCCTCCGGAACTCCGCCTGACAACAGCCCGACGACTCCCCGAGGACGTCCGTTCGCCTTGAGAGAGATCCCCGCCCCGGTCGATGCTCCCCAGGCCGGCGCACGCGTGCGCGCAGCCTCCCGGCCGTTCCGGACGAGCGGTCCTCCGCCTCGTCCGGCCGGCCGGAGCTCCCTCGGCCACCGCCCCCGGACGCCCGACGCCCGGGGGCGGTCCGGCGGCTGCACCACGTCCTCCGCCGTCCGCCCCGGGCCCGGGCCCCGGCGCCCGGACACCGGCCCGGTAGAGCCCCGGCCGACCGGCTGCGGACCGGACCGGACCGCCGATCTTCCCCACCCCCTCCGCGCGGCCGACGCCGCGGCGGGAGGCATTCCCGCGAGGGCCGAAACCCGCGCATGACGCTCGCCCCACCGCCCCGCGGATCCGCCCACGCCTCCCGGTCGGGCCGCCGCCTCAGGCCGGCACCGGCTCGTCCGGCCCGGCCGCCCCGGCCTCCCGGCGGGCCGCCGCGACGATCCCCGCCAGCGCGGCCCGGCTCGCCCCGAGCGTCAGCAACCGCTGGTCGAGCAGGTCGAGCCGCTGCTCCAGAACCTCCAGCATGCAGGGAGCCACCGAGCCGTCGCCGCCCACGCAGGGCAGCACGTCCCGGATGGCGCTGGTGGAGAGCCCCGCCCCGAGCAGAGCCCGGATGTGGCGGACCACGGCCGGCGCGTCCTCGCCGTACCGGCGGTGCCCGCCCTCCGGACGGTGGGCCACCAGCAGGCCCTGCTCCTCGTAGTACCGCAGCAGGCGGACGCTGACCCCGGTCAGGGCCGCCAGCTCACCGATCCGCATCCGCCACCACCCCGCGCCTCCGCTTGAATCTCACACGAATGGGAGATCGTACCGTGACCAGCAGAACGAGAACCGAGATCATTCGCCAGATCGGGCGTCAGACCTTCGCCTTAGGCGGCGACCTGACGGTCCGACGGATCGGCCTCGGCACCATGCGCCTCGCCGACACCCCGGACGTCAAGCCCGCCGAGGCCGTGGTCTGGCACCCGCCCACCCCGCGCTCCGCCGCGCTGAGCCTGCTGCGCGCCGCCGTGGAGAACGGCGTCCAGCTCATCGACACCGCCGACTCCTACGCCCTCGGCGGCAGCGAGGAGCTGATCGCCGAGGCGCTGCACCCGTACGCCCCGGACGTCGTGGTCGCCACCAAGGTGGGCATGACCCGCCCGAGCCCGTCCGAGTGGGTCCCGGTCGGCCACCCCGCCTACCTCCGCCAGCAGGCCGAACTGAGCCTGCGCCGGCTGCGGGTCGGGCGGATCGACCTGCTCCAGCTGCACCGCATCGACCCCGGGGTGCCGCTGGCCGACCAGATCGGCGCGCTGAAGCAGTTGCAGGACGAGGGCAAGGTCCGGCACATCGGCCTCTCCGAGGTCACCGTCGGGGAGTTGGAGCAGGCGCTGGAGATCGCTCCGATCGCCACCGTGCAGAACTGGTACAACCTGGCCACCCGTCGGCACGACGAGGTGGTCGACTTCACCGCCGAGCGCGGCATCGCCTTCATGCCGTTCTTCCCGATCGCCATCGGCGGCCACGCGGGCGAGGACAGCCCGGTCACCGAGGTCGCCCGCGAGATCGGCGCCAGCCCGGCGCAGACCGCGCTCGCCTGGCTGCTGCACCGCTCGCCCAACATCCTGGCGATCCCGGGCACCACGTCCGAGGAGCACCTGGTCGAGAACCTCGGCGCACTGGCCGTCGAGCTGACCGGCGAGCAGTACGCCCGCCTGGACGCCATCGCCGCCGGAGCCGGGACCGAGACCGGGGCCGCAGCGGCCGAATGACCGTCCAGCGGTGCCGCTCCGCCGGCCCCGGACCCGGACCCGGACAGGGCCTCGACCCCCGTGAGGCCCTCTCCCCCTCGCCGAACCCCACCCGATCGTCGTCCGGATCCGCCGGCGACCCCGGCCGTCCGCTGACGCCGCTGGAGCAGGAAGTCGACCGATCCGACTTCCTACTCCAGCTCCGCCCACCCGGCCCGACCGCACGGTGAGGCCGCCGCCGGTCGGTCGGCCGGCGGGGGTGCAAGATGGGCTCAGATGGTGCCGAACTCGCCAGCCTGGACAGCAGCGACGAACGCGCCGAACTCGGAGGACGGGAAGACCAGCACAGCACCCTGGGGGTCCTTGGAGTCGCGGACGGGCACGACACCCTCGGCGAGGAGATTCCGTGCGACCTCGACGCAGTCGCCGCCGTTGCTGCTGTACGAGGACTTGAACCACTGAGGATCGGCGGTCACGGGAGTTCCTTCCTTAACTGGCAGAGGACAGCAATTCCGGCGGGGGACGCCGGTGGGCCTCGACCGACTGCCCAGTCGAGGCCCATCGGCGCAAGATGGGCTCAGATGGTGCCGAACTCGCCGGCCTGGACAGCAGCGACGAACGCGGCGAACTCGGAGGACGGGAAGACCAGCACCGCACCCTGGGGGTCCTTGGAGTCGCGGACGGGCACGACACCCTCGGCGAGGAGATTCCGTGCGACCTCGACGCAATTGCCGCCGTTGCTGCTGTACGAGGACCTGAACCACTGAGGATCGGCGGTCACGGGAGTTCCTTCCTTAACTGGCGGATCAAGGCCACGGATTCAGCCTGGGAGAGCGCAAGGGCCTGGAGCTGATAGTAGGCCGTCAGCACCGGCAGCACCGCGTCGCTGTCCCGCTCCAGATGCCCCTGTTGTGCAGATTCCGCGTAGGACATCAGAGTGCGGTTGGGAAGCGTCAGCACGTTCACCGGCAGGTCGAACGAGCGGTCCTCGCCTATGGCGTACGGGGCGACTTGGAGCACCGTGTTCGGCAGCTCGGCGAAGGCCACCAGGTGCTCCAACTGCGCATCCATGACCGCCGGGCCTCCGACCGGCCGGCGGATGCAGCTCTCGTCCATCACCACGTGGACCAGCGGCGGCAAGGGTTCACGGCGCAGATGGGCCTGCCGACGGGCCAGGACCTTTACTCGCTCGTCGGCCTGCTCCGGCGTGATGTTCCCCCGGCGAACCGCCCCGGCGGCGATGGCCGCTGCGTAGTCCTTGGTCTGGAGCAGTCCCGGCACGATGCCGAGATCGAAGAGCCGAAGTTCGACCGCACGCCGCTCGTGGGTCACGTACTCCGGAAATCCCTCCAGCAACGCCGAGTACTTCACGTCGCCGGCCCGCCGCTTGAACACGCCATCTGCTCCAAAGGCAAGGTCAAGTTTCAATGCTAGGCGCGCAGTTGGCGGACGCCGACCAGTTTCCACCGCCGAGATGTGCGTTGCCGAATAGCCCGTCGCCCCCGCCACTTCGTCCTGGGTCCATCCCCGGGCCTCGCGTGACGTGCGAAGAAAAGCGCCGAACGCCGCTGCGGGAGATGAGTCCGGGTCCAGCTCGACCTTGTTCACGAACCAGCGCCCTAACTCTTCGAGCACGCCTGACACGTTGAAGACCGCTCCGACTGTACGCCACAGTGAGTCGCCCCGGGTAGTGAACCGACTACGGAAGGGAGCGACCGTAATGTCGCGAAAGAACTCGACCCCCACCTACCAGCCCCACGTCGGCGAGGTCGTCCGGGACCTCGGACACCGGGACTTCACCGGCGATCCCGTCGAGGCCGTCTACATGGACACCCTCGCCGGGCTCGCCTACCTCCGGCCCCTCGCCGGCGGCTGCGAGTGGACCACCAAGCCCGAACACGTCCAGGCCCTGGCCTCGCCCCGCTTCATCACCGTCCAGCACCCCAGCCGGCCGCGCACCGCCGACGTGGCATGAGGCTGCTCGCCGCCGTCCTCGGCGTCGCCACCCTCTCCACCCTCACCGCCACCACCGCCTGCTGGCCCATCCACCACGGGCCACTCGCACCGCAACTCCTCATAGCCGGGCTGATCCTCACCGCCGGCATCTCCGCCGGACTGCCCGCCTGCCTCCCCTGGCTCTCGCCCGAACAGGAGCACCCCCGCATGCCGCACACCCTCCCCACCCTCCTCACCCACCCACCCCGCCGACGCCTCGGCCACCAGGCCCTCGTCCTCAACCACGACGGCGCGATCCTCCTCGTCGCAACCGCCTACAAAACCGGCCTCCAACTCCCCGGCGGCAGCGCCGAAGCCAACGAACTCCCCCACCACGCCGCCCGCCGCCACACCGAAACCGAAACCGGCCTCGCCCTCCCCCTGCGCCACATCCTCGCCACCGACTACGTCCCCGCCCAACGCCTCCCCGAAGGCATCAACTTCGTCTACTGGGGCGGCCACCTCACCCCCACCCAGGAAGACATCGTCGCCCGCCACCGACCCCCCGCCACCATCACCGCCGTCCACTGGCTCCACCCCCACCAACTCCCCGGCGCCATGACCCCCGACCAGCACCGCCGCACCACCCACGCCCTCACCGCCCTCACCCGCGGCATCCACCTCCCCTTCCTCCTCCGCGGCACCCCCGCCGAATAGCCCGAACCGAAAGCAGCACACCCCGGGGCGGCAGGGACCGTCCCGGGAACGGGCGACGGCCCGGCGGCCGGTGGCGGCCCGGTGCCGGTGCTAGGAGGCGTCCCAGCGGAACCAGGTGGGCCGACGGGCGCTCGCGTCCCAGTTCGCGCGGGTGGCGGCGTACTGTTCGCGGGTGAGCGCCTCCTCGCGGGCGAGCCAGTCCAGGTACCACTCCGCGAAGGTGACGGCCCCGCCGTCGGCGTTCAGGAGCGGGCTGAGGCATTCGGTCGTCGAGCGTTCGTCGAACCACATGGCCCCGCGCATCGGACCGCTGACCACCAGGAGCGTCCGGAAGTTGCAGCCGTCGTCGGTGAGGCCGATGACCCCGGTGACCCGGTCCTCCTCGGACGCATCCGCAGCCGCCCGCCACACGAGGAGATCGGCCTGGTAGGCGGCGTCCGAGGCGTAGCTCTCCGGCTGCGGCAGGCGCTCCCAGACCGCTTCGCTCGCCGCGGCCGCGGCGTCGTGATCGGGGAAGTCGACATGCATCCTCGCGTGGTCACGGGGAAGCGCACCGTCCCAGTCCCAGCGCGACCCGTCGAACCGCAGCGTCCGCAGCCGGCCCCCGCCGGCGCTGACCCGGAGCAGGTACTGGCGGTAGTCGTCGGGGAACGTCACTCCGAACTGCTCCTCCGCCCCGCGCACGTGTGCCTCGCTCAGCGCGTCCGGAAGACGGCCGCCCGCTCCCCGCCGCGCGTGGAGGGCGGTCACCCGGTCCCGCACCTCGCCCCAGTCAACCGATCGCATGAGACGACAAGCTAGCCGGTCACCGTCCCGCGCCGGGCGCGGGCCCGGAGGACCGCGGACGACGGCCCGCTCAGAACAGCGCCACGAGCTCCGCGCGCGAGGCGATCCCCAGCTTCGGGTAGGCCTTGTACAGGTGGTGGCCCACCGTCCTCGGGCTCAGGAAGAGCTGCGCCGCGATGTCCCGGTTGGTGAGTCCCTGGGCCGCCAGCCGGGCGATCTGCAGTTCCTGCGGGGTGAGCGCCGTCAGCACGCCCGCAGGAGCGGTCGGCGCGGCGGTGCCGGTGGCGGTCAGCTCCCCCCGCGCCCGGTCCGCCCACGGCCCCGCGCCCAGCCGCTCGAAGGTCTCCAGCGCCGCGCTCAGGTGGGGCCGGGCATCCGTCCGCCGGCGCTCGCGCCTCAGCCACTCCCCGTAGAGCAGCGCCGTCCGCGCCCGCTCGAACGGGCGGTGCGTGCCCTCGTGCCGTTCCAGCGCCGCCAGGTACGCGGACCCGGCCAGTTCGTCCGGCCCCAGCAGCGCCTGGCAGCGCAGCCGCAGCGCCTCCGCCCACGGCGTCCCCGCCGCGCCCGCCCAGCGCGCGAAGCGCTCGTACGCCTCCGCCGCCCGCTGCGGCTCACCCAGCCGGACGGCCGCCTCGACGAGGTCGGGCACCGCCCGGGTCGCGCCCACGTGGTGCCGGTACGGCCCCGCGGTGAGCGTGTGCAGCCGGTCGGCGGCGGCCGCCACCCGTCCCCGCCCCAGGTCCAGCAGCGCGAGCGCCCACCGCGCCCACGGCTCGCCGGCGGCGGGGGCGGACGAGCCGGAGGCGAGCGCCTCCGCCGCCAGCTCCGCGCACCGCTCGTCCGACCCGCTCAGCGCCGCCAAGCAGGCCAGCAGGGCCGCGAGTTGGCTGGTCCACTGGTGCTGCCCGGTGTCCCGGGCGAGCGCATGCCCCTCCGCCGCCGTCACCTCGGCGTCGCGGTGCCGTCCATGGAACAACTCCGCCTCGGCGAGGAAGAACTGGAGCGTCGGCAGCACCCCCACCGTCCCCTTGGCCCGCGCCTCCGCGACCAGCTCCGCCGCCAGCTCCAGCGTCTCGTGGTCCCGCCCGAGGACGAGCGCCGCACCACACAGCTGCACGAGGTCGACCGGGCTCTCCGCCCCCGCCTTGCGCGCCGCCTCCACCGTGACCCGCACGTCCGGCAGCGGAGCGGCCGACCGCCCCAGCGCGGGCAGCACGGCGGCCGGCAGGTGCCGGGCCAGCGGGGCGAGCGGTTCGTCCGGACCGAGCGGGAGGGCGGCCAGCCGGTCGAGCACGGTGGCCACCGGCTCCTCGCCGGCGTACCAGGCGGCGTGAAAGGCCTGGAGCAGCATCCGGGCGGCGTGCGCGGGCTCGATGTCGGTGGCGGCGGCGTCCAGCAGCAGCCGGTACGCGGCCGGGTAGGCGCCGCGCCAGAAGTGGGCGACCGCCCGGACCTGGTCCAGCAGGGCGTGCGCGAAGACGCTGTCGGTACGCGCCCCGGCCCGGTCCGCCAGCGCCTCCGCCTGCGCCAGCTTTCCTTCCTCGGTGGCCGCTTCGGCGGCGAGCACCAGACGGCGGGTGGCGCCGTCGCGGTCCGGGGTGAGCCCGGCGGCACGCTCGTACGCGGCGGCCGCGCCGCCGTGGGCGCCGCGCGCCTCGGCCCGCCGGGCGGTGCGCTCCAGTGCGTCGGCGAGGTCGGCGTCCGGTGCGGTCGCGGCGAGCGCGAGGTGCCAGGTGCGCCGGTCGCCGTCCTCCAGGGCCTCGCCGAGCGCCCGGTGAATGGCCAACCGCTGTTGCAGCGGTGCCCGTTGGAGGACGGCGGCGCGCAGCAGCGGGTGCCGGAAGACGAGCCGGCGGTCGGCGCCGACGGTGACCAGGCCGGCCCGTTCGGCGGGCGCCAGTGCCTCGGCGCCCGCCCCGAGGGCGGCGGCCGCCGCGAGGACGACGTCCAGTTCGCCGTTCTCCTCGGCGGCGGCGACCAGCAGCAGGGTCTGGGTGTCCGGCGGCAGGCCGGTGACCTGACCGTGGAAGGCGATCCTCAGGCGGCTGGTGAGCGCCAGCCCGCCCGATCCGACGTCCTCGACGGTCAAGGGCAGTTCCACCAGCGCCAGGGGGTTCCCGGCCGCCTCGGCGAGCAGCCGCCGGCGGACCGGTTCGGCCGGCGCCCCGCCCGCACGGTCGGCGAGCAGCCGGGCGGCGTCCGCGTCGGCGAGGCCGGTCAGCCGCAGCTCGGGCAGCCCGGCGAGCGGCAGCACCTCGCCCCCGTCGTCGCGGGCGGCGAGCAGCAGCACGACGCCCTCCGCCTGGAGCCGTCGGGCGGCGATCAGCAGCGCGTCCAGCGAAGGCCGGTCCCACCACTGGGCGTCGTCCACGACACACAGCAGCGGCTGCTCGTCGGCGAGTTCGGCGAGCAGCCCGAGGGTGGCCAGCCCGGCGAGCAGCCGGTTCGCGCCGCCGGCCGGCTCGCCGAGGCCGAACGCGCCCTCCAGCGAGCGCCGTTGCGGCGCGGGCAGGGCCTCCAGCCGGTCGAGGCCGGGCGCCAGCAGCAGGCTCAGGCCCGCGAAGGGGAGTTCGGCCTCGTACTCGACCCCGGTGGCCCTGATCACCCGGATGCCGTCCCCGGCCGCCGCCACCGCGTACTCCAGCACCGCCGTCTTGCCGATCCCCGGCTCACCGCGCAGCACCAGCGCCCCGCTGCGGCCGTCCCGCGCCCCGTCGAGCAGCGCGTCGACGGCGGCCCGCTCCCGTTCCCGCCCGTACAGCACCGCGGCCCCCTCCCGTTGGCCCCGACCCTACTGGCGGCGACGTACGTACGCCCTACCCATCCGTGACGGATTCGCCCGCCGCCCGCCGTCCGTACCTTTTCGAACAGCGGGAACGGCCCGCCAACCGCCCCACCGGACAAAGGAGAAGACGATGACCGCCACCCGGCCGACCGACATCGAGCAGCTCGCCGCCCGCTACCTCGCCGCCTGGAACGAGACCGACCCGGCCGCCCGCCGGAAGCTGGTCGACGAGACCTGGGCCGAGGACGGCAGCTACACCGACCCGCTGGCCGCCGTCACCGGCCGCGAGGGCGTCGACGCCCTGATCGGCGCCGCGCAGGCGCAGTTCCCCGGGCTCGTCTTCACCCTCGGCCCGGTCGACGCCCACCACGACATCGCCCGTTTCACGTGGAACCTCGGCCCGGCCGGCGAGGAGCCGCTGGTCGTCGGCTTCGACGTGCTGGTCGCCGACGCGGCGGGGCGCATCGCCTCGGTGTACGGCTTCCTCGACCGCGTCCCCGGCGCCTGAGCCGACCGCGCCCCGACCGGCCACCGGGGCGGGCGACCCCACCGCCCGCCCCGCCCCGACGCCCCGCAGGAGTTGAAGCGTTGTCCACCAGCCTGATCAGCCGCCCGGGCGCCACCGCCCCCTCCCCCGGCGCCGCCCCGCGCGGCCTGCTGCCGGTGCTCCTGACCGCGACCTTCATGACCGCCCTCGACGTCTTCGTCGTCAACGTCGCCATCCCCTCCCTCCAGACCGGCCTGGGAGCCGGACCGGCCGCCGTCCAGTGGGTGGTCGCCGGCTTCGCCCTCGCCCTCGCCGCTGGCCTGGTCACCGCCGGCCGGCTCGGCGACCGCTACGGCCGGCGGCGGACGTTCGGGCTGGGCCTGGCCCTGTTCACCCTGGCCTCGGCCGCCTGCGGACTGGCCCCGACGGCGGGCGCGCTGGTCGGCGCCCGGATCGCCCAGGGGCTGGCCGCGGCGCTGATGGGCCCGCAGGTGCTGGCGATCCTGCGGACGGCGTACAGCGGCGCGGCGCAGGCCCGGGCCTTCTCGATGTACGGGCTGACCATGGGGTTGGGCGCGGTCTTCGGGCAGCTGATCGGCGGGCTGCTGATCCGCGCCGACCTGTTCGGCCTGGACTGGCGCAGTTGCTTCCTGGTCAACCTGCCGGTCGGCCTGGCTGCCCTGGCCCTGGTGCGGCGCTGCCTGCCCGAGTCGCGCGCCCCGCACCGGCCGGGCCTGGACCCGGTGGGCGTCGTGCTGATCACCCTCGCGCTGACGGGGCTGGTGCTGCCGCTGATCCAGGGCCCCGAGGCCGGATGGCCGCTGTGGAGCCGGCTCTGCCTGGGCGGATCGGCGGTGCTGCTGGCGCTCTTCGCCGTCCACCAGCACCGCGGCAGCCGGGCGGGCCGCTCGCCGCTGGTCGACACCCGGCTGTTCGCCGACCGCGCCTTCACCGCGGGCATGCTCGCCCAGCTGGCCTTCTGGCTCGGCCAGGCGTCGTTCTTCCTGGTGCTCGCCCTCTACCTGCAGCCGGGTCGCGGCCTGGACGCGCTCGGCGCGGGCCTGGTCTTCACCGCGATCGGCCTCGGCTACCTGGTGACCTCCACCACCGCGCACCACGTCCTCGCCCGGCTGGGCCGGCGGACGATCACGCTCGGCGCCCTGCTGATGGCGGCGGGGCTGGGCCTGCTCGGCCTCGCGGTGCACACGAGCGACCCGGGCGGCAGCGTCTGGTGGCTGGCGCCCGGCCTGTTCGTGGACGGGCTCGGCATGGGCCTGGTGGTGGCCCCGGTGACGTCCGTGGTGCTGGCGGGCGTCGAACCGCGGCTGGCCGGCTCGGCGGCGGGCGTGGTGTCCACCGTCCAGCAGGTGGCCGGTGCGCTCGGGGTCGCGCTGATCGGCATCGTCCACTACGCCGCCGACGACCCGGCCGAGGCGTTCGGGCACAGCCTGGCGGCGCTGGCGGCGCTGGAGCTGCTGCTGGCGGGCCTGGTCCGGCTGCTGCCCCGCCGGACGGGGTGAGCCCGCGCGGCGGCGTCGGAGGGGGAGCGCGCCACGGTCGGCCCGCTTCCCTTCCGCCCTCCCGTTCCGTTTCCTCCCCCCGATCGGGTTGGATGGGTGGATGAGCGAGGAGAAGAGCGCGGTACCGGCGTGGGAGCAGCGGTTCAGGGCGGCACGGGTCTCCCTGCCGGACTGGGCGGAGGACGCCCCCGAGCGGGCGCTGTACGTGTCCAACGCCAGCGGCACCTACGAGGTCTACGCCTGGGACCGCGCCACCGACACCCACCGGCGGGTCACCGACCGCCCCAACGGCACCACCGACGCCGAGCTGTCCCCCGACGGCGAGTGGATCTGGTGGTTCGACGACAACGACGGCGACGAGTTCGGCATCTGGCGCCGCCAGCCCTTCGCGGGCCGCCCCGAGGGCGCCGAGGGCCCCGACGAGGAGGCCGTCCCCGGCCTCGCCCCGTCCTACGAGGCGGGGCTCGCGCTGGGCCGGGACGGCACCGTGGTGGTCGGCCGCTCCACCGACGACGGCGGCACCACCCTGCACCTGCGCCGCCCCGGAGCGGCCGAGGCCGTGGAGATCTACCGGCACGCCGAGTACGGCGGCGTCGGCGACCTCAGCCACGACGGCACCCTGCTGGCCATCGACCACACCGAGCACGGCGATGCCATGCATGGCGCCATCCGCGTCCTGCGGCTGCCCGCCGACGGCGCCGATGCCACCGCCGTCTCCACCGTGGCCGAGCTGGACGAGGTCACCGGCCGCGACGAGCCGCGCGGGGTGGCCTGCCTGGGCTTCGCACCGGTCGACGGCGACACCCGGCTGCTGGTCGCCCACCAGCGCACCGGCCGCTGGGAGCCGGTGATCTGGGACGTCGCGACCGGCGTCGAGACGGCGCTGGCGCTCCGCGACGAGCAGGGCCGCGAGCTGCCCGGCGACCTCTCCGCCCAGTGGCGGCCGGGCGCCCGCGCGCTGCTGATCGAGCACGAGTACGAGGCGCGCAGCGAGCTCTTCTCGTACTCCCTGGACGAGGGCGTGCTCACCCGCCTGGACACCCCGCGCGGCACCGTCGGCGGCGCCACCCCGCGGCCGGACGGCACCGTGGAGTTCCTCTGGTCCTCGGCCGCCGAGCCTTCCGCCGTGCGCTCCACCGCCGGCACCGTGGTGCTGCGCGCGCCCGGCGCCGTCCCGCCCGGCTCGGTGCCGGTCGAGGACGTCTGGGTGGAGGGGCCCGGCGGGCGGGTGCACGCGCTGGTCCAGCGGCCGGCCGGGGCGGGCGACGGGCCGTTCCCGACCGTGTTCGAGGTCCACGGCGGCCCGACCCACCACGACAGCGACTCCTTCGCCGCCGGACCGGCCGCCTGGCTGGACCACGGCTTCGCGGTCGTCCGGGTCAACTACCGCGGCTCCACCGGCTACGGCCGCGCCTGGACGGACGCGCTGCGCGAGCGGGTCGGGCTGATCGAGCTGGAGGACATCGCCGCCGTCCGGGAGTGGGCGGTGACGAGCGGGCTGGCCGACCCGGAGCGGCTGGTGCTGTCCGGCGGCTCCTGGGGCGGCTACCTCACCCTCCTCGGGCTCGGGACGCAGCCGGAGCTGTGGAGCCTCGGCGTCGCCGCCGTGCCGGTCGCGGACTACCTGACGGCGTACGAGGACGAGATGGAGGCGCTGAAGTCGATCGACCGCACCCTCTTCGGCGGCACGCCGGAGGAGGTACCCGAGCGCTGGAGGGCGTCCTCGCCGCTGACGTACGTCGAGCGGGTGCGGGTGCCGGTGTACATCAGCGCCGGGGTGAACGACCCGCGCTGCCCGATCAAGCAGATCGACAACTACGTCGAGCGGCTGGAGCAGCTCGGCAAGACGCACGAGGTGTACCGCTACGACGCCGGACACGGGTCGCTGGTGGTGGACGAGCGGATCAAGCAGCTGCGGCTGGAGATCGACTTCGTCCGCCGGCACCTCGGCGGTGCGGCGGTCGGCGAGAATCAGGCGGACACGGAGAAGTAGGGGACGCGGGAGAGCGGGGGGTACGGGGTGAGACGTCTGCTGACGATCGTGGCGGCGGGGGTGGCCGGGGTGCTGGCGCTCACCGGCTGCTCGGGTCAGGACGACGGGGGTGGCGGCGGGAGCACCGCGGCCTGTCCGCCGCCGTCCTCGCCGTCCTCCTCGCCCTCCGCCTCGCCGACGCCGTGGGCGCCCTCGCCCACGGCGTCCTCCACCGTGGTGAAGGCGGCGTTCCGCACCGCGGTGGCGGCGGGGGCCGGGGAGGACGGCGGCGTGGTGGTGCTGGCCAAGTCGGGCTCGAAGGGGTCCGGAGGGTCCGGAGGGTCCAGCGGGTCGAAGGGGTCGAAGGGGTCCAAGGGCGGCCGCACGACCCGGCACCACGCCGACCACTACGACTCGGACGACGACAACGGCAGCGGCAGCGGCAACGGCAACGGCAACGGCAACGGCAACAACAGCGGTCGTAGGTGCGACGACCCGGCGTCGACGGTCCCGCCGTCGCCCGGTGCGCCGTCGGCCGCCGTGCCGTCCACCCCGGCGGTCCCGGCGAAGCCGGCCGTTCCGCCGGTCAAGCCCACCCGATGACCCGCTGACCCGCTGACCCCATGATCAGCAGGTCGGCGGTACGGCGTCAGTCCAGGACCGGGTCCAGTCCGAGGGCCCGGTCCTGCTCCGCCTCCGCCTCGCGGCGCAGCAGGCGGAACCACATGAACACCACGAAGCCGCCGAAGACGAACCACTCCAGCGTGTAACCGAGGTTCTGGAACGCGCGCAGCGAGAGGCCGTCGCCGCCCTGCGGCTGCACGGTCGGCACGGGGGTGAGGCCGTCCGCCGCGGAGTCGGCGGAGACCCAGCCGTCGTACCAGCCGTCGAGTGCGAGCTTGTTGACGAGCGCGGCCCGGTTGATCGTGCCGAGCTGCCCCTCCGGGAGGCCGCCGGCCACGGCGCCGCCGCTGCCGCTGTTCTCGCCGGCCTGGAGACGGCCGGTCACGGTCACTTCCCCGGCCGGGGCGGGGGCCGTGGCGGCCGGTCCGGCCGGGGGCGCCCCGGCGGCCCAGCCGCGGACGACGGCGGCGGTCCGGCCGTCGGCGGTGCGCAGCGGAGTGAGCACGTAGTAGCCCTGCTTGCCGTCCAACACCCGGTTGGGGACGAGCAGTTGGTGCTCCTCGTCGAAGGTGCCGGTGACCGTCACGGCACGGCCGACGGTGTCGGTGGTGACCTGCGGGCGGTCGGCGGCGAGCAGTTCGCCGAGCGGCCTGGGCGCTCCGCCGTCGGCCGCCGCCCGGCTGATCTCCTGATGCGAGGAGACCCGGTCCTCGAACCGGCCGAGCTGCCAGGAGCCGAGCCAGACGCACACCGCGACGGCCGCCACGGCCAGCGCGGTGCCGCTCAGCCAGCGCGGGGTGAGGAGGAACCGGTACACACCCCCCACGGTAACCACTCCTCACACCCGGCCCGTCCCCAGGGCCCCCGTGCGCCCGCACCGGAGCAGGAAGTCGGACCCGCCGACTTCCCACTCCCGACGTCCCGCTCCGACGTCCCGCTTGCGGCCGCCCGCTCCCGGCCGTCCTGCTCCCGGCGGCCCGCTTCCGGCCGTCCGGCCCCGCCTCACCCCGCCGACGGGGAGGCGCTCGGGTCGGCGGCCGGGGCGTCGGCCGCGATGAGCTGCGGGAGCGTCCGGTAGACCGTGCCCGCGCAGGCGCCGGGCAGGACCGCGGTCGCGGCGACCGGGTTGCCCGGGGCCGGGGTGTGCGCCAGGGTGACGCTCGTCGAGGGCTTGCTCGCGCCGGGCGACGGAGTGGCCGACGGGCTCGGCGCCCCGGAGGGCACGCCCGTCGTGGTCGGCCGCGGCTGCGCGGTCGGCTCCCCGGTGCGGAAGGCCGCCGGAACCGCCGCCGGAACCGCCGCGGGCACCCCGCTGGTGCCGCCCGCCGACGTTCCCGGTTCGGCGCTCTCGGTGCCGGGACCGACCGCGCCGCTGCCCGTGCTCCCCGGACCGACCGCGCCCCCGGCCGTCCCGGTGCCGCCCGCCCCCGAGCCGCCTGTCTGACCACCGGAACCGCTGCCGGCGCCGCCGCCCGATCCGGAACCGGATCCGGAACCGCCGCCGGACCCTCCGGAACCGGACCCGCCGCCGGATCCGGACCCACCCGTACCCGGCACCGAGCCCGGTCCGCCGCTCGCGGTCCCGGTGCCGGGACCGGTCGTGCCGCCGCCCGTCGCACCGCCGCCGCCGGACGTGCCCGTGCCCGGCTGTCCGGTGCCCGTCGACGCGCTCGGCGAGGCCGTCCCGCCGGGGACGGGGCAGCCGGCCGGATCCGGGAACCAGGCGAAGTCCACCCGGTACCCGGCCCTGGGCGCGAGGACGAGGCCGTCGCTCCCCGCGTCCTTCCCCGTCGCGGGACCGGACGAGGGCCCGGGCGCGGGCAGGCCGGTCGCCGGGTCGCCGGCGGTGTGGAAGGCGATCCGGACCCGGCCGGTCTCCGCCGCGCCGGTGACGGTCACCGAGCCGGGGCCGCCGAGCCGGCAGCTGCGCCCGGAGACGTTGGTCACGGTGAAGGCGCCGTAGATCCGCCCGCCGGAGTCCGCGGCGCCGAGCTGGGTGGCGCCCTGCCCCAGGTCGGAGCGCGTGCACAGGGCGGGCACCGGGGCGTCGCTCCCGCCACCGGTGGCCGGGGTGGAGGGCGCGAAGGTACCGGGCGCGGGGCGGGTGGTGCTCGGCCCGGCGCTCGCTGCGCCGTCGGCCGGGCCGGACGGGCTGCCCGGTGCGGCCGGCGATCCGGTGCCGGCGGCGGGCGGCCGCTCGGGCGTGCCGGTGGCGCCGCCGGGGGCGGTTCCCGTGACGGTCGGGGAGGCGCCGCCGCTCGCGGCGCCGGGCGAGCCGGGGCCGCCGGACAGGCCGAGGTGGTCCGCGGTGTGCAGGGCGGGCAGCAGCAGGGCGGTGGCGGCCGCCACCGCGGCGGCGCCGGTCCAGGCCCCGCGCCGGACGGCCCGGCGGCGCGGCACCGCCCGCCGGATGTGCTGCAGGCTGCCGGGCGCGGGCTGCACCTCGGCCACGGCCCGCTGCATCAGCTCCCGGACCAGCCGCTCCTCGTGGTCACCGGGGCCCTCCCCGCCGAGCGGCACACCTCCGCCGAGCGGAAGATCGTTCTCAGCCATGCCCGGCCTCCATCTGGACCCGCAGTGCGGCGAGCCCTCGTGAGCCGTACGCCTTGACCGAACCGAGCGAGATGCCCAGGGTCTCCGCGACCTGCGCCTCCGTCATGTCCACGAAGTAGCGCAGCACCAGTACCTCCCGCTGACGGCGTTGCAGGCCCCGCAGCGCGACCTTCAACTGGTCGCGCTCCAGCGCATCGTAGGCACCTTCCTCTGCACTGGCCATGTCAGGCATCGGCTTCTGCAGCAGCCGCAGCCCGAGGATCCTGCGCCGCAGGGTCGAGCGGGACAGGTTGACCACGGTCTGCCGGAGGTAGGCCAGCGTCTTCTCCGGTTCGCGCACCCGGCGCCGGGCCGCGTGCACGCGTATGAAGGCCTCCTGGACGACGTCCTCGCAGCTCGACAGGTCGTCGAGGAGCAGCGCGGCCAGCCTCAGCAGGGACCGGTAGTGCGCCTGGTAGGTCTCGGTGAGCAGGTCCTCGCTGGTCCCGGCGGCGGTACCGGCGGTACCGGCGCCGGAGTCCGCGGCGCCGGGTGCGACTGCCGTCATCTGGCTATTTTCCGGCCTGTCCGCAGGCCACTGGACACGCGCCGGGAAGGTCACCGCGGCTGTCGCCGGGATTCCCGTCCCTGCCCCCACCATCACGTTCGCCACGCCCGTTGGACACTCGATCCCCTGTCATGGTTGCCCGGCCCGGCGGACATTCTTCCGCATGGACGGAACGGCCCTCCAGGGGATTCGGCGGGGATTCCTCGCACAGTCGGCGAACATCCCGCGCAGGGCGGGGCCGGTGAGGCGCCGCCCGGGGCCGCCGGGAACCACCGGGGGCGCCCTGAGCGGCCGGGAGCAGCCGGGGAGAACCGGCCCGGAGCCGCCGAGCCGCCGGGAGCCGCCGGGAGCCGCCGCTAGGACGCGTCGTCGGCCGCCGCCGCGCCCAGGCCCTCGGCGGCCACCAGTTCCGCGATCTGCAGCGCGTTCAGGGCCGCCCCGCGGCGCAGGTTGTCCCCGCAGAGGAAGAGGTCCAGCGCGGTCGGGTCGTCCAGCGCCCGCCGCAGCCGCCCCACCCACACCGGGTCCGTCCCCACCACGTCGTTCGGCGTGGGGAACTCGCCCTCCGCCGGGTCGTCGTACAGCACCACCCCGGGGGCCTGGGCCAGCAGCTCCCGGGCGTGCTCCTGGGTGACCTCGCGCTCGAACACCGCGTGCACGGCGAGCGCGTGGGTGCGCACCACCGGGATCCGCACGCAGGTGGCGGAGACCTTGAGCCGGGGCAGGCCGAGGATCTTGCGGGACTCGTCGCGCACCGTGCGTTCCTCGGACGACCAGCCGCCGTCGGTGAGCACCCCGGCCCAGGGCACCGCGTTGAGCGCCAGCGGTGCGGCGAAGGGCCCGTGGTCGTCGATCACCGCGCGCAGGTCGCCGGTCTGCTCGCCGACCTCGGTGCCGGCCACCCGGGCGAGCTGGGTGCGCAGCGTGTCCGTACCGGCCCGGCCGAGCCCGGAGGCGGCCTGGTAGGAGGCGACGACCAGGGACTCCAGCCCGTACTCGGCGTGCAGCGCGCCGATCGCCGCGATCATGGTCAGGGTGGTGGAGTCGGGGCTGGCGACGATGCCGCGCGAGCGCATCCGGGCAGCCGCCGCGTTGACCTCGGGCACCACCAGCGGGACGGCGTCGTCCAGCCGGAACGCGCCGGAGCCGTCCACCACCACGACGCCCTTGGCGGCCGCGATCGGTGCCCAGCGGGCGGAGACCTCCTCGGGGACGTCGAAGAGCGCGACGTCGATCCCGTCGAAGACCGCCTCGTCGAGCGGGAGCACCTCAGTGGTCTCCCCGCGCACGACCGCCTTGCGGCCGGCCGAGCGCGGGGAGGCGACGAGACGGATCTCGCCCCAGATGTCCTGGCGGAGGGAGAGCAGGCCGAGGAGCACCTCGCCGACCGCGCCGGTGGCGCCGACGACGGCGAGGTTCGGCCGCCGGGTCATCGCCCGGTGCCTCCGTAGACGACGGCCTCGTCCGTCTCGCTGTCCAGCCCGAAGGCGCTGTGGACGGCCTGGACGGCCGCGTTGACGTCCTCGGCGCGGGTGACCACCGAGATGCGGATCTCCGAGGTGGAGATCAGCTCGATGTTGACCCCGGCCGCGGAGAGCGCCTCGAAGAAGGTCGCGGTGACGCCCGGGTTGGAGCGCATGCCCGCGCCGACCAGCGAGATCTTGCCGATCGCGTCGTCGTAGCGCAGCGACTCGTAGCCGATGCCCTCGCGGACCCGGTCGAGCGCGTCGATGGCCTTCTGGCCCTCGGTCTTCGGCAGGGTGAAGGAGATGTCGGTCAGGCCGGTCGAGGCCGCCGAGACGTTCTGCACGACCATGTCGATGTTGATCTCGGCATCGGCGATGGCACGGAAGATGCGCGCCGCCTCGCCGGGCTTGTCGGGGACGCCGACGACCGTGACCTTCGCCTCGGACGTGTCATGGGCGACTCCGGAGATGATGGCCTGCTCCATCTCGCCCCCTTCGGGCTGGTTCGGGTTGTCGTTGCTGACGATCGTCCCGGGGAGGCCCGAGAAGGACGAGCGTACGTGAATCGGGATGTTGTAGCGGCGCGCGTACTCCACACAGCGGTCGAGCAGCACCTTGGACCCGGACGAGGCCAGCTCCAGCATGTCCTCGTAGGCGATCCAGTCGATCTTGCGGGCCTTCTTCACCACGCGCGGGTCGGCGGTGAAGACGCCGTCCACGTCGGTGTAGATCTCGCAGACCTCCGCCTTGAGGGCGGCGGCGAGGGCGACGGCCGTGGTGTCCGAGCCGCCGCGGCCGAGCGTGGTGATGTCCTTGCTCGACTGCGAGACGCCCTGGAAGCCGGCCACGATCGCGATGTTGCCCTCGTCGAGGGCGGTGCGGATGCGGCCCGGCGTCACGTCGATGATGCGCGCCTTGTTGTGGACGGAGTCGGTGATGACGCCGGCCTGGCTGCCGGTGAAGGACTGCGCCTCGTGGCCCAGGGATTTGATCGCCATGGCCAGCAGCGCCATGGAGATGCGCTCTCCAGCGGTCAGCAGCATGTCGAACTCGCGGCCGGCGGGGAGAGGTGACACCTGCTCCGCGAGTTCGATGAGCTCGTCCGTCGTGTCGCCCATCGCGGACACCACGACGACGACCTCATGGCCGGCCTTCTTGGCATCAACGATTCGACGGGCCACGCGCTTGATGCCCTCGGCATCCGCAACGGATGAGCCGCCGTACTTCTGCACGACAAGGCCCACGTGCGCTCCTCGACTTGTGTCGTCTTCGGGGGCGATCGGCCCCCGCACCCCCGGGTGGCGGGGGCAGCGGTCGGCGCCAGTCTACCGAGCGGGGGTGCCCCGACCTCCGCTTTCCATATGATGAGACACACGTTTCGGCAGGTGAGCGGGGGTGCGGGCGGCTCCACCGGCAGGTCTGCTGGCGGGCCGCCGTCGCCCCGGAGAATCGGCGGACGAACGGACGGACGCCCCGGGGTTTTCCGCTCCGGCGGGGAGGGTGAGTCGTCCGTCACACTTTCGGCCCGGATGCCCGGGAGGGCCCAGGGGCGCGCGGAAGTGCCCAGGGGTGCCCCGGGGTGCGGCCGCCCTACCGCCCCAGACCGAGTTCCGCCGCCATCAGGTCACCGGCCTGCTGCTCCAGCTGCTCGTCGGTGAGCCCGTCGTTGTCGGTGTCCGCCCCGTCCGGCGCCGCCCCGATCGGGCTGTCCAGCCGGACGTGCGCGATCAGCGACTGCAGCGCCCGCAGGACGGCCGTGCAGGTGGTGCCCCAGTTGGACAGGTACGAGAACTGCCACCACCAGAGCGCCTCGCTGACCCGGCCCTCGCGGTAGTGGGTGAGCCCGTGCTGCAGCTCGCCCACCACCCCGGCCAGGTCGTCCGAGATCCGGAAGGCGTTCGGCTTCTCCGGCGGCCCGTACGGGTCGAAGACCTCGTGGTAGACGTCGATCGGCGCGAGCAGTTCGGCCAGCCGCTCGCGCAGCTGCTCGCCGTCCGGCTCCGGCCCGGCGTCGGGCTCGAAGCGGTCCTCGGGGACGACGTCCTCGATGGCGCCCAGCCGGCCGCCGGCCAGCAGCAGCTGCGAGACCTCCAGCAGGAGGAGCGAGACGGCGCTGCCGGGTTCGTCGCCCTTGGCGACCTCGGTGACCGAGAGCACGAAGCTCTCCACCGAGTCCGCGATCTGCACCGCGAAGTCGTCCGGCTCCGAGCCGTGACCGTGCGTGTGCGGGGTGTGCGGGGCGTCCTGGGTGGTGCGCCGGTCCTGCTCCGGTCCGGCCTGGTGGGGCGTGTGGGGCTGCTGGTTGATCGTCCGGTCAGACATCGAGCAGTCGTCTCCCTTCGAAGGCACGGCCGAGCGTGACCTCGTCCGCGTACTCCAGATCCCCGCCGACGGGCAGGCCGCTCGCCAGACGGGTCACCTTCAGGCCCATCGGCTTGCAGAGCCGGGCCAGGTAGGTGGCGGTCGCCTCCCCCTCCAGATTGGGGTCGGTGGCCAGGATCAGCTCGGTGACCGTGCCGTCGGCGAGCCGCGCCAGCAGCTCCCGGATCCGCAGGTCGTCCGGGCCGACGCCCTCGATCGGGCTGATCGCGCCGCCCAGTACGTGGTAGCGGCCGCGGAACTCCCGGGTGCGCTCGATGGCGACGACGTCCTTGGGCTCCTCGACGACGCAGACGACCGCGAGGTCACGGCGCGGGTCGAGACAGACCCGGCACTGCTCGGCCTCCGCGACGTTGCCGCAGACGGCGCAGAACCGCACCTTGTCCTTGACCTCCAGCAGCGCGTGCGCCAGCCGGCGGACGTCGACCGGGTCGGCCTGCAGGACGTGGAAGGCGATCCGCTGCGCGCTCTTGGGCCCGACGCCGGGCAGCCTGCCCAGTTCGTCGATCAGGTCCTGAACCACGCCCTCGTACAACGTCGCGCCTTCCCTCGGGTTGGACCGGTGGCACCCGCACGGGGTGCTCCGGTGCCATCATCCAACGAATCGGACGCCGGGCACACCGCCCGACGCCCGACTCCCGCATAAATCACACAGGTCCATCGCCTGAACTCCGGACCGTCACGGCCCGGCATCCCGGACCGCCCGCCGCCCTCAGAACGGCAGACCGGGGATGCCGCCGCCGCCCAGGCCCTGGGTCAGCGGGCCCATCCGCTCGGCCTGCATCTTCTGCGCGGCCTGGTTGGCGTCGCGGACGGCCGCCAGCACCAGGTCCGCCAGGGTCTCGGTGTCCTCCGGGTCCACGGCGGCCGGGGCGATGGTCAGCGCCACCAGCTCCCCGGCACCGGTCACCGTCGCCTCGACGAGACCGCCGCCCGCCGAACCGGTCACCTTCGCCTCCGCCAGCTCCTGCTGGGCCTGGGCGATGTCCTGCTGCATCTTCTGGGCCTGCTTGAGCAGCGCCTGCATGTTGGGCTGGCCACCACCGGGAAACACGGCTCACTCCTTGCGTTCGGTCTGTGCGTACGTCCTCGACGAGCGTACGTGCCGGTCAGTTCCCACCGTGCCGGATCTCCTCCAGCACCGTGGCCCCCAGCTCGCGGATGATCAGCTCCTGGCCGGAGAACACCTCCTCGTTGAGATCGGGGTCGTCCTCCTCCGGGATGTCGTCCTCCGGGGCCACCGCCTGCACGGGACGCGCCGGGGCCGCCGGGGGCGGGGCCTGGACCGGCGGGGGCATCGGTGCGGCCGGCGCAGCCTGCGGCTGCGGCGCGGGCGCCGCCACGGGCGCGGGCGCCGGAGCGGCGGGCTGCATCGGGGGCGCGGACGCCACGGGACGCGCCGGCGGAGCGCCCCAACCGCCCCCGCCCGCGCCGGGTCCGGCGGGTCCGGCGGGTCCGGCGCCGAGTCCGCCGGTGGGGCCGCCGCCCGCCCCGCCCGACGGGTCGACGATGCACTCGATCCGCCAGTCGACGCCCAGGGCGTCCGCGAGGGCGGACCGCAGCACGTCGTCGCTGTTGCTGCTGACGAAGCTGTCGCGGGCACCCGCGTTGATGAACGAGACCTGGAGCACGCTGCCGTCGAACCCGGCCACTTGGCCGTTCTGGCTGAGCAGGATCCAGGTGAAGCGACGACGGTTCTTCACCGCCTCCAGGATCTGCGGCCACAGCTGCCGCACCTGCGCCGCACCCTGCTGCGCCGCCGCCGACGGCTGCCCGCCGGGCGCCTGCGCGGGGGCGGGAGCAGGAGCGGGGGCCGGCGCGGGGGCCGGCGTCGGCGCGGCCGCCGGGGCGGGCGCGGGCGCGGGCGCCTCCCCGGCGGGCGGGAAGCTCCGCTTGATCGGCCAGGCCCCGGGCGCCGGCCCGGCCGGCTGCGCGGGCGCAGGGGCAGGGGCCGGCTGCACCTGAGCGACCGGCTGAGGCACCGGCTGAGGTGTAGGCGGCACCGCCTCCGGCATCACCACCGGCGGCGCGACGGCCGGAGCCACCGCCGCCATCCCCCCGACCACTCCGCCGGCCATCCCACCGGCTGCGGCCCTGCGCTCCAGCTTGTCCAACCGCGCCTGCAACGACAGCTCGTCGCTGTACGCGCCCGGCAGCATCACCCGGGCGCAGATCAGCTCCAGCTGCAGCCGGGGCGCCGCGTTGCCACGCATCTCCGTCAGCCCGGTGTTGACGAGGTCCGCCGCCCGGCTCAGCTCGGCCGCCCCGAAGGCGTCCGCCTGCGCCTGCATCACCGCGACCCGGTCCGCCGGGGCGTCGATCAGCCCCTTCTCCCCCGCGTCCGGCACTGTGGCGAGGATCACCAGGTCGCGCAGCCGCTCCAGCAGGTCCGTGACGAACCGCCGCGGGTCGTGCCCGCCCTCGACCACCCGGTCGATCACCTGGAACACCGTCGCCCCGTCGTGCGCGGCGAACGCGTCCACCACCTCGTCCAGCAGCGCCGAGTCCGTGTACCCGAGCAGCGCGGTGGCCATCTGGTACGTGACGCCGCCCTCGCCCGCGCCGGCCAGCAGCTGGTCCATCACCGACATCGAGTCACGCACCGACCCGGCCCCCGCCCGCACCACCAGCGGGAACACCGAGTCCTCGACCTGGATCCCCTCCCGGCCGCACACCTCCGCCAGGTAGTCGCGCAGCGTGCCGGGCGGCACCAGCCGGAACGGGTAGTGGTGCGTCCGGGACCGGATCGTCCCGATCACCTTCTCCGGCTCCGTGGTCGCGAAGATGAACTTGAGGTGCTCCGGCGGCTCCTCCACCACCTTCAGCAGCGCGTTGAAGCCGGCCGAGGTCACCATGTGCGCCTCGTCCAGGATGAAGATCTTGTACCGGCTGTGCACCGGCGCGAAGAACGCCCGCTCCCGCAGCTCGCGCGCGTCGTCCACACCACCGTGCGAGGCCGCGTCGATCTCGATCACGTCGATCGACCCGGGCCCGCCCGTGGCGAGGTCCCGGCACGACTGGCACTCGCCGCACGGCGTCGGCGTCGGCCCCTGCTCGCAGTTCAGGCAGCGGGCCAGGATGCGCGCGCTCGTCGTCTTGCCGCAGCCGCGCGGGCCGCTGAACAGGTAGGCGTGGTTGACCCTGTTGTTGCGCAGGGCCTGCTGGAGCGGAGCGGTCACGTGCTCCTGCCCGATGACCTCCGCGAAGGTCTCGGGGCGGTAGCGGCGGTACAGGGCTAGGGACACACCACCGACGATATCGGGACGGACCGACAAACGCGGCCTCCCCCAGCCCCGCCCCGGAAACGCGAAGACCCCTCGTGCACCCGCCAGAGCCCTCCTACCCTTGCTGCCTTCCGGCCCTGGGGGGGTTCAGAGAGATGACGCCACACGAGGGGCTGCCCCCCACAGTACCGGATCCCGGCCCCACCCCTCCACCACCACCCCCACCCCCGCATCCGCAGGCCACCCCCTCCCCCCACCTGCGAGATACGTGGTCGCGACCACCCCAAAACATGTACTAAGCTCTCCCTCGGAGGATTCGCCTAGAGGCCTAGGGCGCACGCTTGGAAAGCGTGTTGGGGGCAACCCCTCACGAGTTCGAATCTCGTATCCTCCGCCTCCGCCCGCCAGGGCAGACGAAGGCCCGGACCGCACTGCGGTCCGGGCCTTCGTCGTCGTGTGGTCCCAGTTGGCGCGAGCGGCCGGTCGAACCTGCGCAACCGCGCCTGTGGTGCGGGTGAGTCCGAGGTTGATCGGTCGGAGGCGCTCTACGCGCCGATCGAGGTGGGTGCCGGGGAGCTCGACGCCTTCAAGTGCGCCAGCCGCAACGAGGGTCACACCACGATGACCGAGGAACTCGGCGAGTGGATCGTGAACGAGATCAACACCAACGGCTGACGATCCGCGCCAACGTCACACCGTTCCCCTGCACGATCGGGCGGCGCCCGTCCCACGTCCGTCGCCCCCACAGAGCCGCGCCGATCCTCCTGCCGACGCAGTGGAGCATGGGCTCGTCCAGGAGCCGCCGCAACTGCTCGTGGAGAGCAGCGCTGTGGCAGACCGCTCAGCGGACAAACGATGCCCGGACCGCTGAGCGGTCCGGGCATCGTGGTCGTCCTGTTCCTTGGGAGGGGTGGCCGTGGCCGGCTGCCACGGGCACCCCTCCTCAGGTTCGCCTGTCTCAGCTGTTGCGGCGGCGCCTGCTGAGGGTGAGGGCGAGGGCTCCGATGGCCAGCAGTGCGGTGGCGATGCCGGCTGCGGTGAGGACGGCGGTGCCGGTGCGGGCGAGGATGCCGGTCGGTCCGGGCTCGGCGGGCTTGCCGGGCTGGCCGGGCGCGACGGGTCCGGGTTCGACCTTGACCGTGGCGGTGGCCTCGGGGGAGGTGGCTCCGGTGCCGGTGGCGGTGGCGGTGTTGACGACCTTGCCGCGCTGGGCGTCCTCGGTGGTGATGGTGTGCGGCTCGGTGGTGCACACCATCGTCTCGCCCGGGGCGAGGCTGGTCCTGGGGCAGGTCACCTCGCCGGCGGTGGGGTCGTCGACCTTGATGCCGGTGACGGTGGCGGTGCCCTGGTTGGCGACGGTCAGCTTCCAGTCGATGCGGTCGCCGGTGTCGGTCTTGCCGTTGCCGTTGACGTCGGTGACGTCGGCGGTCTTGGTGAGGCCGAGCACGCCCTGTCCGTTGGACGGGACGGTGATCCCGGAGGGCGGGGAGACCGGCGGTTCGCCCGTGGGCGGGGTGCCGGTGGCGGTGGCGGTGTTGCGGATGGTGCCGGCGTCGACGTCGGCCTGCGTCACCGTGTAGGTGGCGGTGCAGGTGACGGTGGCGCCGGGCGCGAGCGGAGCGGCCTCCTTGGGGCAGGTGACGGGGGTGAGCTTGCCGGTGCCGGTGAACTCGCCTTCGGTGACCTTGACGTCCTTGAGGGTGACGTTGCCGGTGTTGGTGACGGCGAACTTGTAGGTGACCTTCTCGCCGGCGACCAGCTTGCCGGGCTTCTCGGTCTGGGCGGACTTGACCACGGTCAGCGCGGGCTTGGGTGCCTGCGGCAGTTCCACCTCGGAGGGCGGGGAGACCGGCGGCTCACCGCGCGGCGGGGTGCCGGTCGCGGTCGCGGCGTTCTTGATCGATCCCGCGTCCACGTCGGCCTGCGTCACCGTGTAGGTGGCGGTGCAGGTGACGGTGGTGCCGGGCGCGAGGTTCGTCGCCTCCTTGGGGCAGGTGATCGGGTCGAGCTTGCCGTGGCCGGTGAACGGGCCCTCGGTGATCTTGATGTCCTTGAGGGTGACGTTGCCGGTGTTGCGGACGGCGAAGCTGTAGGTGATCTTCTCGCCGGCGACCAGCTTGTCCTCCGTGCCGCTGGTGGCGGACTTGACCACGGACAGGCCGGGCCGGTCGTTCGTGGTGATGGTCGTCTCGGACGGCGGCGACACGGGCGGCTGGCCCTTGGGCGGGGTGCCGGTGGCGGTCGCGCTGTTCTTGACCGAGCCCGCGTCCACGTCGGCCTGGGTGACCGTGTAGGTGGCGGTGCACAGCACGGTGGCGCCGGGCGCCAGCGAAGCGGCGCCGCTCGGGCAGGTGACCGGGGACAGCGTGCCGCTGCCGGTGAACTGGCCCTCCTTGATCTTGACGTCCTTGAGGGTGACGTTGCCGGTGTTGGTGACGGCGAACGCGTAGGTGACCTGCTCACCGGCGACCAGGGCGCCGGTGGAGGAGGTCTTCACGACCGTGAGCGCGGGTTTCTCCGGCGCCGGGACGATCGTCTCGGACGGCGGGGAGACCGGCGGCTCGCCGCGCGGCGGGGTGCCGGTGCTGGTTGCGGTGTTCTTCACCGAACCGGCGTCCACGTCCGCCTGGGTGACGGTGTAGGTGGCGGTGCAGGTCATCGACGCGCCCGGGGCCAGGGAGGCGGCCTCGGCAGTCGGGCAGGTGACCGGGGACAGCGTGCCGGTGCCGGTGAACGTGCCTTCGGTGACCTTCACGTCCTTCAGCGTGACGTTGCCGGTGTTGGTGACCGTGAAGTCGTACCGGATGGTCTCGCCGACGACGAGCTGGTCAGGCTTGCTGCTGTGGCCGGTCTTGACCACCACCAGGCCGGGCCGGTCGTTCGTGGTGATGGTCGTCTCGGTCGGCGGGGACACCGGCGGCTCGCCGCGGGGCGGCGTACCGGTACCGGTGGCCGTGTTCTTCACCGAACCGGCGTCCACGTCGGCCTGCGTCACCGTGTAGGTGGCGGTGCAGGTGACGACGGCACCCGGGGCGAGCGAGGCGGCGCCGCTGGGGCAGGTGACCGGCGACAGCGTGCCGCTGCCGGTGAACGTGCCCTCGGTGACCTTCACGTCCTTGAGCGTGACGTTGCCGGTGTTCTTGACCTCGAACTTGTAGGTGATCTCCTCACCCGCGACGAGCGTGCCGGTCGAGGCGGACTTCACCACGGACAGGCCGGGCTGGTCCTGCGTGGTCACCGTGACCTCGGACGGCGGGGAGACCGGCGGCGGGCCGGACGGCGGGGTGCCGGTGGCGGTCGCGCTGTTCTTGACCGAACCCGCGTCCACATCCGCCTGGGTGACGGTGTAGGTGGCGGTGCAGGTGACCGTCGCGCCCGGGGCGAGCGAAGCGGCGCCGCTGGGACAGGCGACGGGCGACAGCGTGCCGCTGCCGGTGAACGCGCCCTCGGTGACCTTGACGTCCTTGAGGGTGACGTTGCCGGTGTTCTTCACCGCGAACGAGTAGGTGATCTGCTCACCGGCGACGAGGTTGCCGGTCGAGGCCGACTTGACGACCGTCAGCTTCGGGTCGTTGGGCGCCGGGACGATCACCTCGGACGGCGGCGACACCGGCGGCGGACCGGTCGGCGGCGTACCGGTGGAGGTGGCGCTGTTCTTGATCGAGCCCGCATCCACGTCCGCCTGGGTGACGGTGTAGGTGGCGGTGCAGGTCATCGACGCGCCCGGGGCCAGCGAAGCGGCCTCGGCAATCGGGCAGGTGACCGGGGAGAGCTGACCGGTGCCGGTGAACGCGCCCTCGGTGACCTTCACGTCCTTGAGCGTGACGTTGCCGGTGTTCTTCACCGCGAACGAGTAGGTGACCGTCTCTCCGACGATCAGCTTGTCGGGCCGGCTGCTGGTCGCGGTCTTCACCACGGTCAGCGCCGGCTCGTTCGGCGCGGGGACGATCGCCTCGGACGGCGGGGAGACGGGCGGAGTGCCGGTCGGCGGGGTGCCGGTCGCGGTCGCGTCGTTCCTGACGAATCCCGTGTCCACATCGGCCTGCGTGACCGTGTACGTGGCGGTGCAGGTGACGGTGGCGCCGGGCGCGAGCGAGGCCGCCCCGCTCGGGCAGGTGATCGGCGACATCGTGCCGGTACCGGTGAACTGGCCCTCGGTGACCTTGACGTCCTTGAGCGTGACATTGCCGGTGTTGGTGACGGCGAAGCTGTAGGCCACCTTCTCGCCGACGATCAGCTTGTCGGGCCGGCTGCTGGTCGCGGTCTTGACCACGGTCAGCTTCGGGTCGGAGGGAGCCGGGATGGTCACCTCGCTGGGCGGGGAGACCGGCGGCGGGCCGGACGGCGGAGTGCCGGTCGCAGTGGCGCTGTTCTTGACCGAACCCGCGTCCACGTCCGCCTGGGTGACGGTGTAGGTGGCGGTGCAGGTCATCTCCGCGCCCGGCGCCAGCGAAGCCGCCTGAGCGGTGGGGCAGGTGACCGGGGACATCGTGCCGGTGCCGGTGAACGGGCCCTCGGTGACCTTGACGTCCTTGAGGGTCACATTGCCGGTGTTCTTGACGACGAAGCTGTAGGTGACCGCCTCGCCGAGGACCAGCGTGTCCGGCCGGCTGCTGGTGGCGGACTTGGCCACCGTCAGCGCGGGAGCCGGCGGCTCGGTGATGGTCACCTCGCTGGGCGGGGAGACCGGCGGCGGGCCGGACGGCGGAGTGCCGGTCGCGGTCGCGCTGTTCTTCACCGAACCCGCGTCCACGTCCGCCTGCGTGACGGTGTAGCCGGCGGTGCAGGTGACGGTGGCGCCGGGCGCGAGCGAGGCGGCCTCCGCCGGGCAGACCACCGGGTCGAGCGTGCCGCTACCGGTGAACGGGCCGTCGGTGACCTTGACGTCCTTGACGGTGACGTTGCCGGTGTTGGTGACCTGGAAGCTGTACGTGATCTTCTCGCCGACGATCAGCTTGTCGGTGGAGGAGGACTTGGCCATCTCCAGCGCGGGAGCCGGCGGCTCGGTGATGGTCACCTCGCTGGGCGGGGAGACCGGCGGCGGGCCGGACGGCGGAGTGCCGGTCGCGGTCGCGCTGTTCTTCACCGAACCGGCGTCCACATCCGCCTGCGTGACCGTGTACGTGGCGGTGCAGGTGACGGTGGCGCCCGGGGCGAGCGTGGCCGCCTCGGCGCTCGGGCAGGTGACCGGGGAGAGCGTGCCGCTGCCGGTGAATGCGCCCTCGGTGACCTTGACGTCCTTCAGGGTGACGTTGCCGGTGTTCTTCACCTCGAAGCTGTAGGTGATCTGCTCACCGGCGACGAGGTTGCCGGTCGAGGCCGACTTGACGACCGTCAGCTTCGGGTCGTCGGGCGCCGGGATGATCACCTCGGACGGCGGCGACACCGGCGGCGGCCCGGTCGGCGGCGTACCGGTGGAGGTGGCGCTGTTCTTGATCGAGCCCGCATCCACATCCGCCTGCGTCACCGTGTAGGTGGCGGTGCAGGTCACCGTCGCACCCGGCGCCAGCGAAGCCGCCTCGGCGCTCGGGCAGGTGACGGGCGACATCGTGCCGCTACCGGTGAACGGACCCTCGGTGACCTTCACGTCCTTCAGCGTGACGTTACCGGTGTTCTTGACGGCGAAGCTGTAGGTGACCGTCTCGCCGAGGACCAGCTTGTCGGGCTGACTGCTCTGGCCGGACTTGACCACCGTCATCGCCGGAGCCGGCGGCTCGGTGATCGTCACCTCGGACGGCGGCGACACCGGCGGCGGACCGGTCGGCGGCGTGCCGGTGGAGGTGGCGCTGTTCTTGACCGAGCCCGCGTCCACATCCGCCTGCGTCACCGTGTAGCCAGCGGTGCAGGTGACGGAGGCACCCGGAGCGAGCGAAGCGGCGCCGCTCGGGCAGACGACCGGGTCGAGCGTGCCACTACCGGTGAACGCGCCCTCGTTGACCTTCACGTCCTTCAGCGAGACATTGCCGGTGTTCGTGACCTGGAAGCTGTAGGTGACCTTCTCGCCGGCCACCAGCTTGTCAGCGGAGGAGGACTTGACCACAGTCAGCGAGGGGGCCGACGGCCCCGGGACGATCACCTCGGACGGCGGCGAGACCGGCGGCGGGCCCGACGGCGGGGTACCGGTCGCGGTCGCGATGTTCTTGACCGTGCCCGCGTCCACATCCGCCTGCGTCACCGTGTAGGAGGCGGTGCAGGTCATCGACACGCCCGGGGCCAGGGAGGCGGCCTGGGCAGTGGGACAGGTGACGACCGGCGCGGTGCCGGTGCCGGTGAACGTGGTCTCGTTGACCTTCACGTTCTTCAGCGTGACGTTGCCGGTGTTCTTGACCACGAAGCTGTAGTCGATCGTCTCACCGAGGACCAGCTTGTCCGGCTGGCTGGCAGTGGCGGACTTCTTGATCGTCAGCGCTGGTGCCTGCGCCTGGGTCGGCACGGTCGCGGTGGCGGTGGCGGGCGGGCTGGTCGCGACGCCGTTGCTCCCGGTCGCGGTCGCGGTGTTCCGCACCGAACCGGCGTCCACGTCCGCTTGTGTGACAGTGTGGACCGCTGTGGACGTGCACGTCACCGAGGCACCCGGAGCCAGACCCGGTGCCGCCGGCTTCGGGCAGGTCACGGTACCGAGGGCCGGATCGTTGACCGCGACCGACACGAGCGGCGTCGTCCCGGTGTTGGTGACCGCGAACGAGTAGGCGATCTTGTCACCGACCTTGGCCTGCGTCTGGTTGCCGGCCGGGGTCACCGTCGCGGTCTTCTTCAGCGACACCGCAGGGGGCGGGCACAGCGTGCTCGGCCGAACCTGCGCGTCGAAACCCTCTGCTCCCTCACCGGACTTGATCTGCACGTCAATCGTGTTCAGACCGGTCTTCCAGTTGTTCTTCAGGGTCGTCTGCGCGGCGTTCGCCGTGGTGAAGCCCTGGTAGTAGTAGGTGCCGGTCTTCTGCCCGGCAGGCGGCGGACCGGTCAACGGGGTCTGCGGCAGCCCGGTCGTCTTCTTGGACTGCGCGACACCGTTGACGTACACCTCGGCCACGGCGTTGTCGGCGAGGAAGTTCATCGACAGCGCGAACGCGGAGGGACTGACGGCCGAGGAGAGGTCGAACTGGTAGCGGTAGTACCAGTCACCGTTGGCGACGCCTTGATCCGGGTTGGCCTTCGTCTGCTGTGAGACCCATTGCGCGTTCTGGTAGGGGCTGGAAGCCCACCACCCCGGCACCAGGTTGGCCACATTCGCCGGGGCGAACGCGGCACCCGCGGGCGGCGGGGAGACCAGAGCCGTTGCCGGGAAGGGCCCGGCGACCTGCCAGTGCGCGTCCTTCGAGCCGTCGGCGAGGACGCCGCCGGTGGCCGCGTTGTACCCGGTGTTGAAGATGTTCGGATTCGTCGTACACGTGACCGTCGGCACGGCGGCCTGCGCCGGCGCCGGATTCAGCGCGGTGACCGCGAGGCCGAGCGTCGACGCCACCAGGGCCAGCGAGCCGACCACCGCTCCCGACCGGAACCGCCGTGCCCGGTGTCTCCCCGAGCGTCGCATCATGGCGGTCATTCAGTACCCCCCGGACGTCTGGCGCGATATCCCGCGGCGGCCGTACGCGCGCCGGGCAGGAGTCACGTTCCGACCGGGCGTTCCAGGAGCGGAGCGGACCGTACGCCGGCCCAGGTCTCCGCCGTCTCCCGTCCACGGGCGGAGCCCGCCCTCCCCGGCAAGGAGCCACGCCGACCGGACCGGCCCTCCTCCGGACCCATGCGTGGGGGGCCGCATCCACCGTCTCACATGCATCATTTCCGGAACTCCCCTCAGGCCGCTACACACAGCGACTGAACGTCAGGTCCGCAGCGGTAGCACCATCTGACAAAGCCACACTTCTGGACGGCAGCAAACCACTGATTTGTAAAAGGTTGGTACATTTACGCATATACCGGCGTTTCGCCCGGTCGATGGAACGGGCTTCGTAGGCTGCTCGTGTCCCATGCCCCATGCCCGATGGCCCGTCAACGAGGTTCAGACACGGCCACGCGCGCAGGTCTTCACCCTGTCCCGCCCACCACAGGGCGCGGCTGCGTGCGTTGTCGCACTGGGCCTCGGGTTCGGACCGAAGCCTGCCTCGGTCCGGCTGGCCCCGTCGTCGCTGTTCAGCGGGGAAGCCGAACCGGGCCAGAGCCGTTCCGCCCGCCCCCGGATGGTCTCGCACCTCGTACCCTCCGCCTTCGTTGCGCCGGTCGGTGGCATCAGGTGATGAAAGTGTGTTGAGCAGCGGTGCGGCCGTTGATAGCTTCCGACGGTCCGCTGCTCGACAGCAGCGCAACACCAGAGGGGGGACCATGACTTCTCGCCGCGCCCTGGCGGCTCTCACCGCCGCGCTCGTCACCGGGGGGCTCTCGCTGGCCGGGGGGACGGCTGCGCAGGCGGCCACCGGCATCACCGTCGTGGCGGCCCACAACGACTGGACCAACAACGGAAAGCTGGTCCTTTCACTGACCGCGCCGACGGCCATCAAGGACATCAAGGTCAGCCTGTACTCAGTGGCCACCCACCAGACGGTGGCCACGGTCACGGACTTCGACCTGACCTCCGGCACCGCCGACAACGGAACCTGGGGCACCGCAAGCCGCATTCAGCTCCCCGACCTGGGCAGCTACCGGATCGACGTGTCGGCCACCGACGTGGGCGGCGACACCCTCTCCACCACCGGCTCCGGCTACTTCTACTACGCGGTGCAGACCAACCTGGACGACGCCACGATCGACCGCAGCACGGTGGACTACTTCCACCGCAGCGTCACCATCAGCGGTCACCTGATGGGCCAGTGGCCGAGCACCGGCGCCATCACGCCGATGGGCGGACTGTCCGTGCAGGTCGAGTCCTACTTCCAGAACGCGACCGTGACGACTGCCGCGGACGGCAGCTTCTCTGCGACGCTCCCGTTCACCGACCTGAACGCGACCGACATCCAGGCGTCCTTCAACTACGACCCGACCCACGTCTTCTACAACCAGTCGAGCTCGCGGGACTTCCAGATCGGCTGGAAGAGGACAGCCACCAGGATCGACGTGAACCCGAGCACCAGCGTCGTCCCGTTCAAGGGAACGGTGGACTCGACCAGCGCCAGGCTGCTGTGGGACTCGCCCGACGGCTGGGAGCCGCTGGCCGGCAAGACCCTCGGCTCGAACTCCTTCGGGGGCTTCGTCCAGCGGACCACGGACGGCGACGGCTCCGCGGTCTTCCCGGCGACCCAGCCGCTCTGGAGCAACACCACGCTCAGCGTGGGCTGGTCCAGCGACGACCCGTACCTGACCGACGCCCAGGCGAGCAGCTCCATCATGGTGGTGGCGCCGGCCTCCTTCCGCTCCTTCACCGCGACGCGGGCTGACGCCGCGAACGTCACGCTCCAGGGCGACATGGTCTTCTCCGGCAACCTCACCCCAAGCACGATTCCAGTGAACATCCAGTTCTCGGAGAACGGCACGGACGACTGGACCACCGTCACCACGGTCCCCAACGCATCATGGGACGGCACGGGTTACGGCTTCGTCGCGACCGTGCCCAGCACCGGGGCGGGCTTCTGGCGCGCCACCTACACCGGCGAGCCGCAGTTCCAGAACGCGGTGAGCACCGTGAAGCACCTCACCGGTTCCTGACACCGAGAGACGTACCGCGTGGACCGGGAGCAGGCGGGAGGCAGCGGCGACGAGGTCGTTGACCCTGGGCACGGCTGGTTCTCAAGGTGCTGGTGCCTTCTTCGTGTCCTGGTCCCGGTTCTGGCCCCGGTCGGGATTCCGGGCCGGGGTGGCGGGCCCTCGCCCGCCACCCCGGCCTTGCCGGCCTCGTTCGAACGCGGACCCCCCCTCCGCCCGGTCCGAGACGCTGCGCGGATCAGCTCCCGCAGGCGCAGTCCGTGGCGGTTTGAACCCCCGCCGGGCCATGGGCGGGTTCGAGAAGCTGCGCGTCGGACGTGCAGCAGGCATTCGGCGCACCGGCCGCGCTCTTGCCGAGGGTGTCGGCGTCGGCCTTGACGACGTAGACCTCCCAGGGCTCCTTGCCGGGGGCAGTGGCCCAGACCTTGTCCTGGAGCGCGTAGCAGCAGGAGGTGTCGTTCTCCTCGAAGGTCGCGAGGCCGGCGCCCTTGAGGCGGGTGGTGGCAGCCGCGACCTGCTCCGCGCTCTCCACCTCGACGCCGAGGTGGTCCAGGCGGGTCTCGACTCCGGGCTCGCCCTCGATGAGGACGAGCTTGAGCGGGGGCTCGGTGATGGCGAAGTTCGCGTAGCCGGGGCGGCGCTTGGCGGGCTCGGTGCCGAAGAGCTTGGAATAGAAGGCGATGGAGCCTTCGAGGTCGGCGACGCGCAGGGCGAGCTGGACACGGGACATGGCTGCCTCCCACAGGCTGGATCGATGTCTGTCGATGCAACCTTGCGCGCCGGATCGATATTCGTCAATATAGAAGCATGTCGAATCAGGAACTTCGGGTGCTCGGCCAGGACGACGGCGGGGACGGTTGCTGCCCCGGCCTGCTCAGCGCCCCGCTGGACGAGGCCCAGGCCGCCGAACTCGCGCCGCTGTTCAAGGCATTGGGTGACCCGGTGCGGTTGCGGCTGCTGTCGATGATCGCCTCCGGCCAAGGGGGCGAGGTGTGCGTCTGTGACCTGACTCCGCAGTTCGACCTGTCCCAGCCGACGATCTCCCACCACCTGAAGCTGCTGCGACAGGCCGGGCTGATCGACTCCGAGCGCCGGGGCACCTGGGTGTACTACCGGCTGGTCCCCGAAACCACCGACCGCCTCGCCGGCATCCTCACCCGCCCCGCGGACTCGCCCGCCCCCGCCGGGACCGCCTCGTGAACACCACCGTCCGGGCGGACATCCCGGTGACCGGCCGACTGTCGTTCACCGACCGCTACCTCGCGGTGTGGATCCTGATCGCGATGGCGCTCGGCATCGGACTGGGCCGCCTGGTCCCGGGCCTGGGCGACACTCTGGCGAAGGTGACCGTCACCGGCGTCTCGCTGCCGATCGCGCTCGGCCTGTTGGTGATGATGTACCCGGTGCTCGCCAAGGTCCGCTACGACCGCCTCGACACCGTCACCCGCGACCGCCGCCTGCTGGTGCCTTCCCTGGTGCTGAACTGGCTGGTCGGCCCGGCGCTGATGTTCGCGCTCGCCTGGCTGCTGCTGCCCGACCTGCCCGAGTACCGCACCGGGCTGATCATCGTCGGCCTCGCCCGCTGCATCGCCATGGTGATCATCTGGAACGACCTCGCCTGCGGTGACCGCGAGGCCGCCGCCGTGCTCGTCGCCCTCAACTCCGTGTTCCAGGTGATCGCCTTCGGTGCGCTCGGCTGGTTCTACCTGTCCGTCCTGCCCGGCTGGCTCGGCCTGGAGCAGACCGCCCTCGACGTGTCGGCGTGGGAGATCGCCCACAGCGTGCTGGTCTTCCTCGGCATCCCGCTCGCCGCCGGCTACCTCACCCGCCGCTTCGGCGAGAAGGCCCGCGGTCGGACCTGGTACGAGGGCGTGCTGCTGCCACGCATCGGCCCCTTCGCCCTGTACGGGCTGCTGTTCACCATCGTCACCCTGTTCGCCCTCCAGGGCCGTGCCATCACCGCGCAGCCCCTGGACGCCGCCCGGATCGCCCTGCCGCTGCTGGCCTACTTCGCCGTGATGTGGGCCGGATCGCTGGCGCTGGGCCGCGCGGTGGGCCTGGACCACCCGCGCGCCACCACCCTTGCGTTCACCGCCGCGGGCAACAACTTCGAACTGGCCATCGCCGTCGCCATCGCCACCTTCGGTGCCGCCAGCGGCCAGGCCCTCGCCGGGGTCGTCGGCCCGCTGATCGAGGTGCCGGTCCTGATCGGCCTCGTCCACGTGGCCCTCGCCGCCCGCCGATTCTTCCCCCAGCCCGCCGTTGACCGTCCGGCCGCCGCTCCCGAAGGGTCCGCCCGTGCCTGAGTCCAAGCCCTCGGTGTTGTTCGTCTGCGTGCACAACGCCGGCCGTTCCCAGATGGCCGCCGCCTTCCTCACCCGCCTCGGAGGCGACCGGGTCCAGGTCCGCTCGGCCGGCTCCGCCCCGGCCGAGACCGTGAACCCGGCCGTTGTCGAGGCCTTGGCCGAGGTCGGGATCGACATCTCCGCCGAGATCCCCAAGGTCCTGACCGTCGAGGCCGTCCAAGCCTCCGACGTGGTGATCACCATGGGCTGCGGAGACGCCTGCCCGTTCTTCCCCGGCAAGACCTACCTGGACTGGAAGCTGGCGGACCCGGCCGGCCGGGGCGTCGACGCGGTCCGGCCGATCCGCGACCAGATCGAGGCCCGGATCCGCAGCCTGCTCGCCGACCTCGGCGTCGAGGCCGCCGGATAGACCGGCCCATGCGTACCTTCTGATCTCGTTCGCTGGAGTCCGCCGGGGTTCAGACCACGCGCCCGTCCACGCTCCGGCGCGGGTCAGGGCGGATGTGAACCAGCACGAAGGCCCCGACCGCAGCGCGATCGGGGCCTTCGGCGTCTCCCGGCCTGCTCGGCGGGCTCCGCTGTTCCTATTCCGCGTAGGGCTGGTCGGCCCCCTGGGCGCTGTAGCCGAGGCTCCAGACGTAGCCGTCCGGGTCGGCGAAGGTGCCGCCGTACCCGCCCCACGGCAGGGCGCCGGCGGGCTTGAGGATCGTGGCGCCCGCCTTCGCGGCCTCCGCCATCACCTCGTCGACCCGCGTCTCGCTGCGGACGACGTAGGTGAGGACCAGGCCGCTGAAGCCGCTGCCCTCCGCGCTCGTGCCCACCAGGTCGGCGAGGCCCTCGCGGCCGTAGAAGCCGACGGGCGAGGCGCCGTCCGACTCGAAGAACACCGAGATGCCGTAGTCGTTCCGGATCTGCCAGCCGAGCCCCTCGGTGTAGAAGCGCTTGGCGGCCTCCAGGTCGCGGACACCCAGCAGGATCGAACTCACGTGCGCCTTCATGTCGTCTCTCCATCTGCATCTGTCGGACGTGTGCGGTGCGTGACGATCACGCTAGGGGCCGGCCGGTGGCCGGGACTTCTCGATTCCTGACCGGTCTCGTGACCTGCTTCGCGACACACGCCGGCATCCCCTCCACCGTGAGCGCCGCCGCCTCGGCCGCCTGGCGCCGGAAGGCCCCGGGCGACATGCCGACCAGTTCGGTGAAGCGGGTGGTGAACGTGCCCAGCGACGCGCAGCCCACCGAGAAGCAGACCTCGGTGACGCTGAGGTCGCCCCGCCGCAGCAGGGCCGCCGCCCGCTCGATGCGACGCGTCATCAGATACGCGTACGGCGAGTCGCCGTAGGCCGCCCGGAACTGCCGGCTCAGGTGTCCGGCGGACATGTGCACCTCGCGGGCGAGCGCCTCGACGTTCAGCGGCTGCGCGTACTCCCGGTCGATCCGGTCGCGGACCCGGCGCAGCCGCGCGAGATCGTCCAGGCGCTGTGCCTGGATCCGTGCGCGCCGCCATTCAGACGGACACACGGGCGCCCCTCCCCCTGTCCTCCTGGATGCGGACCAGGTTGCCCGCGGGGTCGCGGAAGGCGCAGTCACGGACGCCGTACGGCTGCTCGGTCGGCTCCTGGACGACCTCCGTGTCGCCGGCCTGCACCTTCTCGAACGTGGCGTCGAGGTCCGGGGTGGCCAGCAGGATCCAGCCGTACGTGCCCTTGGCCATCATCTCGGTGATCATGCGCCGCTCGTCCTCGGTGATGCCGGGATCGGCGGCGGGCGGCGCCAGAAGGATCGACGTGCCGGGCTGCCCGGGCGGGCCGACCGTGATCCAGCGCATCCGGCCCTGCCCCACATCGCTGCGGACCTCGAAGCCGAGGACGTCGCGGTAGAAGGCGAGCGACGCGTCCGGGTCGTCGTGCGGGAGGACGGTCGTGTGAATGGTGATCTCCATGCCTCGCAGGCTAGACGCGGCCCGTGGGCCGTGCTTCTCGATTCCTGCTCGATCCGGAGATCCGGGCCCGTCGTCGGCGATCCGGTGACGGAGCAGTCACGAATCGGCGAACGTCCGCCCCGCCGGCACGGGCCGGGGCTTTGATGTCCACCACACCCCGTCCTGCCCGCTCTCCCCGAAGGGTGCCGCCCCATGGCCTCCGGCACGGTAGTCCTCACGAAAGCGTCCCCCACCGTCTCCCTGGACAAGCACGGCGTGACGTCCGGTCTCATCCGGGTCAATCTCAACTGGACCTCGCCCCGGGCCGCCGCGCAGCGGGAGGTGCAGCAGGCCCGGGGCGTGTTCGGCAAGGTGCGGGCCGTGCTGCGGGCCGGGGCGGTCAAGGACGTGGACCTCGACCTCGGCTGCATGATCCGGTTCACCGACGGCAGCAAGACCGTGGTCCAGGCGCTGGGGAACGCGTTCGGCGCGACGGGCCGCTTCCCGTACGTCGCGCTGGACGCGGACGACCGGACCGGCGCGCGGGCGGCGGGCGAGAACCTCGTGATCGACCTGGACCACCAGGCCGCGTTCTCGAAACTGCTGCTCTTCGTCTACATCTACGAGGGCGCCGGGGACTTCCGCGGCCTCGACGCGGTGGTGACCCTCACCTCCGACCGCGGCGACCGGTTCGAGGTGCGCCTCGACGACTGCCCGCCGCACGCCCACGCGTGCGCCATCGCCCTGATCAAACGGCAGAAGGGCGAGCTCGTGGTCGGGCGCGAGGTGCGCTGGTTCACCCCGCAGGACGGTCCCGGCATCCAGGACGTGATCTCCCGGGCGTACCGGCTCGGCATGAAGTGGACACCGGGAAGCAAGTAGCCGGCCCCTCGAAAGATGTTGCGGACATGCTCAAAACGGCCCTAGCGTGAGCGGCTGTTGATCCATTCGCGCGGAAAGGCCCCCTTGATGATCAGTCATGTCAGAACAGCGGCACGCGCGGTGCTCGCCGCCGGTCTGCTGGTCACCGGCGCGCTCGTCGGTGCGCCGCCGGCCGCGGCCGCTGTGGCGCCGACGGCCCTGAACGCGTCCGAGTACACGCTCACGGCGGACTACCACCAGTTCGACGCGCTCGACTCGGCCCTCGTCACCACGCTGGGGACCTCGGCCGTGCACACGGTGATGGAACACGCGAACCACGACCGGCAGGCGCTCCCCGCCTCGTTCTCCGTCGCCGGCCTGTCCACCGGGTTCCGCTTCGACGACGGCGACAACTCCGACTGCCAGAGCTTCCCGCAGGGCATCACGACGAGCCGGGACGCCGTGGGGACGGCGGACAGCGGCAACTACGACGGTCATCAGCTCGTGCTGGTGAGCTGGTACACCAAGGACGGCTGCGACGGCGCCCAGCAGCGCAGCCGGATCACCCTGGTCGACTGGGACGCCACCTATCCCAACACCTACCGGAAGATCCTCCTGGTGGAGCCGACCGGCACGGCGGCGGCACCGGACTTCAAGGACATCCCGATCCACGCCGGCGGTGTCTCCTGGTACGGCGACTACCTCTACGTCGCCGACACCGGGCGCGGCATGCGCGTCTTCGACATGCGCAAGATCCTCAACACCGACTCCGGCGGCACCGCGGACCAGATCGGCCGCCAGCCCGACGGCGCCTACTACGCGCACAACTACGCCTACGTCCTGCCCCAGATCGGCACCGTCACCTCGCGGACGACCTCCGGCACCAATCTGGTGTGGTCGTCGATCTCCCTGGACCGGGTCAGCAAGTCGATCGTGATGGCGGAGTACACCTGCCAGTCCGGCTGCACCGGCTACCCCAACCGCCCGCCGCGGGCCGTCCGCTTCCCCTTCGCCCCGGGGGCGACGACGTTCGCCGCGACGACGACCGCCGCCCAGGCGCTCCAGCTGCCCTGGTACAACCTCAACGGCACGGCGTCCCACAACGGCCGGTGGTGGTTCAACTCCTCCGGGCAGAAGAAGCTCTACTACTGGACCCCGACCGCGGGCCCGTCCACCTTCGCCTGGGTGGGCGGCGGCGAGAGCCTCTCCTACTGGGAGGACACCACCAACCCCGACCTGCTGTGGTCGCTGCAGGAGACCACGGGCGGCCGCAACGTCTTCGCCGTCACCCAGGCCACCTACGGCGGCGGCTGAGCACCGGCGCGGGCGCCCCGGCCGAACCCGGGAGTGAGCGCGCCGGGGGGCAGACCCTCACGATCTCGAATCTCACGCCCTCCGTTCCATGAAGGCCCGAGCCGCACCCCGCGGCCCGGGCCTTCGCCGGCTTCGGCGTCAGTCGTCGGTCATCCCGGCCGAAAACCGGGCTCCTGCTTCGATGTCGTCATGGTGGACCCGCACGTCCTGGATGCCGAGTGCGCGCATCAAGTCCGGCATCCGTACGACGTACGTCCGGCCGGCCTTGCGCAGCGCGCAGGGGAAGTCGCCGCGGCGGATCCGTCGGTACGCGGTGGTCGGACTCAGGCCCAGCGCCTTCGCGGCGACCCTCAGACCGACTTCCGTCGGAAGACCGAAGACCACCGAGAACGGCACGAACTCGTCATGACGGCGCGTCATGGTTGAACCCTCCTGTCCGGCGCAGCTCGAACAGGGCGGGCTGCTCGCCCCGCGTGCGGTGGTCACCGCCGAGCGGTCCGCCGTGCCGGGACCGACCGGCCCTGCGGACCTCGCGCACGTGCGGAAGAAGACCCAGGCGATGGGCCAGCGCCCCCAGGCGTTCGCCCTGAGCCCGTTGGAGCAGTCTGCCGGACATCGCACCGACGGAGACAACGCCGGGCGTCCGGAGCACGAACGAGGGCTGCGCCTCGTCCCGTGCCGCGTCCCGCTCCCCCGCCGGGGTCTCCCTGGAGCCGCGTCGACCGGTCCGCCACCCGGCGGCGAACGCCGCGTCCATCAGGTGCTGCTCGATGCCCGCCGATGCCTCCGGGACGGTCCGTGCGCCCTCCAGCACTCCCAGCAGCAACGCGGAACCGACGTCGGCCCGCTCGGCTCCCGTCCGGCGGGCGATCGCGTACGCCGCGCCGTGCAGCCGAGGCACAAGCAGCCCGACGGCGGCCAGCGTCCAGATCCGTTCGCCGCCGGTGCACGACTCCTCGCGGACGTGGCGTGCGACATGACGCCACACCGCGATCCGCTCGGGGCTGTCGGTGGTTCCGTCGCGGGTGCGGGCCCGAAGGTCCTCCCATGAAGCGGGCCCGCCGGCCTCGCACGGTGTCGCCGGCCCGCACGGCAACACCGTGCCGGCACAGTACGCCTCGACGCGCCGGCAGACACCCGTGAAGGCATCCGACGTCGATGACACCCGAATCCGGTCATCCCCGGTCATGCCCGCTCGTCACCCGACTGGTAGAGGTGACCACTGCCCGTGTGGACGGGCCTGTGGGATTCATTGATGAAGGTTCCGGAGAAGTCGCCAGCGATCCTCCCGATCCCCCCGTACTGCAGGTGCTGGATCACCTTGGCGCTCCCGGTCCGGTGCGGCGGCGCCTCCGGCAAGGCCAGGACCGACCGGTACTCGCTGTCCCGTGCCGCCACGCCGAGTTCGGGCAGCAGTTCCACGAGGTCGTCGGACAGCTTCCCGAGATCGGCGTCCACGTTCCGGTGGTCGAGCCGACGAGGCCGGCAGTCGGCGAGGCCCTCGATCTGCGCAGGGAGGTCCTCGTGCCGAAGCCGCTTCGCCCCACCGACCAACAGGGGGATGACCACGGCGCCGGTGTCGAGCGCTTCCGCGATCTCCCGCCGGGTCCAGTCCTCCGCGTCCTCCAGGAAACTCCGCCCAGCCGCACCCTCCGCCTCCAGCCAGCGGGGACCGATCACGGCCAGCAGTACCTTGCTGCGCCGGACGGCCGTGAGGAGTTCCTGGGGAAAGCACGTCCCCGGTCCGATCGACTTGTTCGCCCGGAACACGTTCCCGGTGCCGAACACCCGCGACAGCCCCCGGTCCACGAGCGTGGCGATCACCTCCTCGTCCCCGGTCCGGTAGTTCACGAAGATCAAAGACATGCAGAATTCCGTCCTTTGTCCAGCAGTGGTCCGATGGGCCGTCGAACTTCCCACGATCGACCTGTCGCCCACTCTGACACCGCGCGGCGGCGACCCGCAGAAAAAATAGGTGTTTCCCGTTTCCTTCTTCCCGGCCGCCGGCGCGGGCATCGTGGATATAGCCCCTGACCAGGAGAAATGCCCCCTTTCGAAGCTCTTCGGCGAGGACGGGAACGCGGCGGACGGCGGATAACGGCGGATTCCCTGCGCGGGCGGACCGGACCGGCTATCGTGGGCCGCGACCGACCAGGGGGAAAGCGTGTTGTCGGAAACCTATTTCGCCATCGCGACCGAGGCCGGTACCGCCGTCGTAAAAGCGGCAGGCACCGCTCACTGGCCGTCGTTCCTCCCGCAAGTGGCTTCCTGGCTCGCCCGGGAGGGCGGGCAGGACGAACGGTCGGAGCGGGCCCGCCTGGCGGCGACCGCGGCAGAACTGCGGACGGTCGGCGGCTCGGAGGACTGGGCCGTCGTCCCCCGTTGCACCGTGGCCTGGCAGAACCGCTTCATCGACCTGCTGGAGCGGCTCGCCCCGGAGGAACGCGACGGGGCGGCATCGCGTCTGCAGCGTCTCGTGCGCGACCACTCCGCAGGACGACATGGCACCGGGGTGGCCGGCAGCCCCGTCCCCGCCGCGAATCAGGACATCATGCTGTCCCCCGGCGGCAACGTGATCGTGGGCAACATCGAGAACCTCACTGTCTCTTCGACTGGCGGCTCGCCCCACCCGGGCACCCCCGAGTCAGACCGACGAGCGGTGCACTCGGTCAAACGGCGGTTCCTGCGGCGCACCGATCGTGCACGACCGACGTTCGGGCTGGCCGCCAGTCCCTATGCACGGCAACTGTTCGGGCGGCTGGTCGCCGAGGACGCACCGACGACCATCGTGTGCGAGGGCTCTGCGGGTATGGGGAAGTCGACGGTGGTGGGCGAGGTCGTCGCCCTGGCTGAGGACCACGGGTGGCCCGTACTGCCCTTCCGCATGGACGAGATGGCAGCGGAGGACCGGACCGCCGAGGCCGTGGGACGGCGGCTGAGCCTCCCCGGCTCACCTGCCACGGTGATCGCCCGGATGGCGAGTGGTGCTCCGGCGCTGCTCGTCGTGGACCAGCTCGACGCCGCGAGCAGCTACAGCGGGCGCATGCCCGACGCCTTCGAGGCGGTGGACGAGATGCTGGAGACCCTGGCCGACTCGTCGAACGTCAAGATCGTCCTGGTGGCCAGGAGCATCGATGTCGAGAAGGATCCCCGCCTGACGAGCCTGGTCAGGCAGGAGAGGACGGTGGAACGCTTCCCGCTTGGCCCCCTCGACGACGAGGCCGTGCGCACCGTCCTCGAAGCGGACGGCACCTGCTGGCGGGCACTGGGCAGGGACACCCTGCAACTCCTGCGCACCCCGCTGCACCTCGCGGTCTTCGGCAAGCTCTCGCCGAGCGCGCGGACGGCGCCGTACCGGAGTCTCCAAGAGCTCTACGCCCAGTACACCGAGGAGACGCGCCGCGGGATCGAGCGGTCGCTCCCCGCCGACGTCTGGCCTGACATCACCGGTCAGCTGGTCGACGAGATGAGCCGGCGCGAGACCCTCACCGTGCCCCACGCCCTCCTGGACCGGTTCGCCCGAGCCGATCTGGCCGCACTCGTCTCGGCCGGGGTCCTCTTCCGAGCGGACGGCGACCGCATCGGGTTCTTCCACGAGACGTACTTCGACTACCTCTTCGCCCGCTCCTTCGTCCGGTCCGGTCACGACCTCCACGACTTCCTCGCCGCGAGCGGCCAGGCACTGTTCCGCCGTGCCCAGACCCGGCAGGTGCTGGAGCACCTGCGCAATACGGACCGTGCCGAGTTCCGTCGCACGGTGGTCCGTCTGCTGGCCTCCGGGCTGGTGCGGCCGCATCTGCATTTCGTCGCCCTCGCGGTGCTGGAGGACCTCGACGCCACGAGCGAGGACTGGGCAGTCCTGGACCCGCTCGCGTGGGGCGAGGGAGTCACCGCGGAGCGGCTGCGGGACCTGCTCTCCCGGCCCGCGTGGTTCGATGCTGCCGATACTGGGCGATGGGAACAGTGGCTCGCCGACTCTCGCACGCTCCCGCTGGTCTTCCGGCAGCTGGAGTGGTGCACGGAGGAGCGCCCCGAGCGGGTACTGGAACTCCTGGAACCGTACGCGGACGCCGACGAGCCGTGGCGACAGCGGATCCGCGAGTGGCTCGGCAAGTGGCCGACACCGTTCTCCGCCCATCTGGTCCACCGGCTCATCGAACGAGGGGACTTCGACGACAACACCGATTGGCGGTCCGCCACCGGTGCAGCCTTCTGGGATTTGTTCGAACAGTTGGCCCAGCAGGACGCGGCATCCGCGATCCGCGTGCTGGGGTCCTTCCTCGCCCGGGCGCTCTGTCGGACCGCCGCCGCCGGTTGGAGCGACCCGTTCGACTCCGGTCACGTGCCTACGCCCGGCGGATCCCGAGCGGGCCCCCTCGTCGTCGAGACAGCGGCGGCGGTACCCGGAGCCACCCTCGACCACGTGCTGCCCTTCGTCGTCGCCGTGGTGGAGTCGAACCACGCCGCCGACCCGGAGGCAGCCGTTCCGCAGTCCCGCTGGACGCATCCACCCTCCCCGTTCGAACCCGACATCAGCGACGCCCTGTACGCGGCGGCGCACGACGCGCTGCGGACGCTGGCCGAACGGGAGCCCTCCGCCGTCGCGGAGGTGATGGGAGTCCTGGCGGCGGGTGAGGGGTGGGCCCTGAATTTCCTCGCCTGCCGGGCCTACGCCCGGTGGAACCGGCCGGACGAGGCCCTGGTGTGGCTCACCGCGGCGCCCGAACGCCTCCGTCTCGGCTGGCTGGACAGTCCTTTCTGGGCTTCGCGCGAACTCATCGCCTCAGCGACCCGAAGCTGCTCGGACGAGACCCTGACCCAGCTGCTCCGGACTCTCCTCCGTCACTATCCGGATTCCGAAAGGACCACCGGGCGCCGGGGGCTCTTCGGGCGCGCCCAGTACGTACTCCTCGACGCCGTCGACGAGCGTCGCCGAACTCCTGAGGCCGCAAAACGTCTCGGAGAACTGGAACGCAAGTTCGGCCGAAACGTTCTGCGTGAACCACGTCCGATGGAGGCCGACGTGGTCGGCCCTCCGGTCGCCTCGTCCGCCGGCGAGCACATGACGGATGGCCAATGGCTGACCGCGCTGCAGAAATACACGGAGGAAGGCGTCGACTGGAGCGGGGACCGGCCACGGGGCGGAGCCACCGAGTTGTCCTCGCTGCTGGAGTCCGCGGCTCGTCGCCGACCGGAGCGGTTCGTCCGGCTGGGCCACAGGTTCGACGAGACCGTTCCGCCTCCCGCCTTCGCCGCGCTGATCCATGCGGTCACCGGAAAGGTGGCGATCGACTCGCTGTTGCAGCTCTGTGTCCACGCCCGGCAGGTCGTCGGAGAGCAGGTGGGCCGCACCGTCTGCTCAGCGGTCCTCGCCACGGCACAGGACGCCGTGGCTCATCCCGCGACGATCCCCCTGCTGAACGACTGCGTCGAGGACGCTGATCCCGCCACCGAATCGGCGCGGACCGAGGCATCCCAAGGGCAGTACTACTACAGCGGGGATCTCCTGACAGCGGGAATGAACTCCACCCGGGGCGAGGCCGCCCTGGCCGTCGGCGCGCTCCTCAGGACACCGAACGCCCCCGTGGGAGATCTGTTCCCGTTGCTGGACCGACTCGTCCAGGACCCGGTCACGGCCGTTCGGGTGTGCGCGGCGGACGCCGTCACCGCACTGCTGCCTACTGCTCCGACGGAAGCGCTGGATCTCGCGGCACGTCTCTTCGCCGGAGCTCCGGTCGACATCCACGATGCACGGACCACTCAAGAACTGCTCACCTGTTCCCTCTTCCACGACACCGAGCGCTTCGCGCCGGAGTTGGTCCGGGGCCTCGAAGGCCCTGAAGGAGCGGCTGCCCACGCCGGGGCGGTCTGGTCCGTCCTCGCGATAGGGGGGCGGCTGATTGCCCCCTTGCCCGGAGAGGCCTCCGCGCTGACATCCGCCGCTCGCCGGGGAGCCGCCGAGGCAGCCGCGGGTGATCCGGGCGGCGGTGCACCGCTGCTCCGAGAGCTGTTCCATGACGACGATGCGGCGATCCGCCAGGCAGCGGCACGCTCGATGAGAGCAGTGGCCTCGTTGTCGGCGGAGGTCTCGGACGGACTCGTCGATTCGTTCCTCGCCAGCCCGGCTTTCGGCGAGCATCCCGAGACCCTGGCCCTGTCGCTCTCCCGGTCGCCCCTTCGGCTCCCCTCCTGGGCGCTCAAGGCCTGCCAAGCACTCGCGGCCGTAGCCGCGGCCGGCAGCGGTAAAGGGCGACGTGGAAGCTCTCTGGTCGAGAGGTACCTGGTCGAGACGGTACTGCGCCTGTACCGCCAGGGGGACCCTGCGACTCGGGCCCGGTGCCTCGACATCATCGACAGCCTCTACCTCGTCGACGCACGCGGCCTGGGCACCGCGCTCCACGGGGAGCGGTGAGACGTGCCGAGGCCGGAGGCCCGGCCCCTCGGGGTGGGGGCCGGGCCTCCGTGGGCGCCCGGGGCAGGCGGGCGCCCGGTCAGGGGGTGGGGGCGTAGTGGGTGGGGGCGGGCGTGGGGGCCGGGGCGGAGGCCGGGGTGGGGCGGAGCGGCCACCAGAGGGAGCGGCCGAGGAGGGTCGCCAGGGCGGGGACCAGGCCGAGGGAGAGGACGACGGCGGAGAGCAGGATGCCGAGCGTCAGGGCGAAGGCGATCTGGGCGCTGCCGGGGGTGGTGGCGAGGGTCGCGAAGGAGCCGGCCAGGACCAGGCCCGCGGTGGCGACGGCGGGTGCGGTGTGGCGGACGGCGCGGGCGACCGCGGCGCGGGCCGGGCCGGGGTGGTGCATCTCCTCGCGGATCCGGTCGGTGATGAGGATGTTGTAGTCGGTGCCCAGGGCCACCACGAACAGGAACAGCACCAGGGGAAGGGTGAAGTTGACGCCGGGCTCGTCCAGCACGTGCTGGAACAGCAGGGTGGCGGCGCCCAGGGTGGCGGCGAAGCCGAGCCCGACGGCGAGCATCAGCACCACCGGGGCGAGCAGGCTGCGCAGCAGGAGCAGCAGGATCAGGGCGATCAGGGCGGCGGCGACCGGGAAGACGATCGTCAGGTCGTGGTCGACGGCGGCGGAGACGTCGGCGAAGACCGCCGCCGTGCCGCCGACGTGGGCGCTGGTCCCGGCGGGGGTGTGGGCGGCGACGGCGGCGCGGACGGGTCCGGAGGCCAGCTCGCGGGCGCGGGCGCTCTGCGGGTCGGCGGTGAGGAAGAGGTCGATCCGGGCGGCGCGGCGGTCCCCGTTCAGGACGGTGCCGCCCACCTGGCCGACGCCCTCGACCTTCGCGAGGGCGCGGGAGAGGCCGTCGAGCCGGGCCGGGTCCAGGGTGCCGCCGCCCTGCGCGGTGACGTAGACGGTGGTCGGGTCGGACACGCCCGCCGGCAGGGCGCGGGAGATCTCCGCGGCGGTGGCCGCGGCCGCCGTCTTCGAGCCGCCGCCCTGGCCGTAGTCCATCCGGACCCCGGTCATCCCGGCGGCGAGGGCGCCGAGCAGCGCGACGGAGGCGAGCAGCAGGACCAGCGGGCGCCGGGCGACGAAGGCGCCGTAGCGGGCGGCCGTGCCGACGCCCGGTTCCCGGTCCAGGCTGCGGGAGGGCCAGAACATCTTGCGGCCGCAGGCGGCGAGCAGGGCCGGCATCAGGGTGAGGCTGCCCAGCAGCATCACCAGGACGGCGACGGCGATCGCCGGGCCGAGCGAGCGGAACTGTCCGAAGGTCGCCACGCCCAGGGTGGCGAAGGCGGCGACGATGGTCAGCGCGGCGGAGGTGATCGCGGTGCCCACCCGGGCGGAGACCTCGGCGGCCGCCTCGCGGGCGGGCTGGTCGGGCCGGGCGCGCAGGTGCTCGCGGAACCGGAAGAGCAGGAACAGCAGGTAGTCGACGCCGATGCCGAGCAGGACCACGGAGATCAGGCTCGGGGTGGAGGAGTCCAGCCGCAGGCCGGTGAGCGCCGCCGCGCCGGCCACCGCTCCGCCGGCGACGCCGCCGATCATGGCGACCGCGAGCAGCGGCAGCACGGCCGCGAGCACGCTGCGGAACACCAGCACGTTGAGCAGGACGATCAGCACGATGACGAGGCTGCTGCCGATGAGCGCGGCGGTCCGGTTGTCGTCCGCGCTGTCGGTGGCCTCGGCCAGGCCGCCGGTGAACCCGGTGCGCATCCCGGCGTCGGCGAACGTCGCCCGGGCGGAGTCCCGGAAGGTCCGGTAGACCTCCTGGACGCCCTCGTCCACGGCGTTGCCGGTCAGTTCGACGGAGAGCAGTTCGAAGCTCCGGTCGGGCGCCGTCATCGCCGGGGCCACCCGGGGGGTCTGCGAGCGGTCGGGCTTGAGGAAGGCCGGCTCGTCCTTCACCCTGGGCATGACGACCCGGCGCTTGCCGAGTTCCGCCGCTCCGGCCTCGATCCGCCGCTGGTCGCCCTCGGTGAGCGCCTTGCCGTCGCTCCGGGCGACGAGCACGGTGATCGTGGTGGCGTCGGGCTTCACCCCGAACTGCTCCTCGGCGATCCGCAGGGCGGCGGCCGAGTCGTAGCTCTTCGGCAGGAAGTCCCCGGTCTGGGACTGCGTGACCCGGTTGAGCAGCAGCGGGCCCAGCGCGGTCAGCCCGAGCCCCAGCACCACCCATAGGACGATGACCTTCCACGCGTTCCTGGTGGAGAATCCGGTCAGTGCGCGGATCACGGTGCCCTCCGGCTGATGGACGCGAACGTCGGCCTTGGCGCCGGGGGTTCCCGGCCTGCTTCCAGACCATCAGGTGAGAGGGGTGCCGGGCGTCCGGGCAGCGGACGATCCGCACCGGGGCCCCCGGTCCCCCGCCGGCCCGGAACCGGGACCGTGCTCCTGGTCCGGCCGCCCGTCCTCGGCCGGAGGGACCATCCGGGGCCGGCCGGCCGGATGCCAGAATGAGGTCATCAGGGCTGGTCGGCCGGGAGGACGAGGGACGGAATGGACGGGCGTCAGCGCCCGGGGGCGCCCGTGGACGAGGTGCCGCGGCACACGCCGGACCCCCGGACATCCGAGCAGCCCCGGTCGGAGCAACCGCAGAAGGCGGAGAAACCCCGGAAGGCCGAGAAGCCGCAGAAGCTGCAGAAGGCGCAGAAGGCACAGAAAGCGCAGAAAGCGCAGAAAGCGCAGAAGCCGCGGAAGCTCGCCGACGGTCTGCCGTGGACCCAGGCCGACGCGCTGATCGCCGTCGTCACCGGCACCCTGGACCTCCTCGCCCACCTGCTCGTCAGCGAGGTGGACGAGCAGGCCGCCCCCGCCGTCGGCGTACCGGTCTTCGTGCTCCTCGCGCTGTCGGGCGTGCCCCTGCTCGCCCGGCGCCGGCACCCGGTCCTGGCGCTCGCCGCCGTCCTGCCGATCCAGGCCGTGATCGACCTGGCGAGCCCGATGGGCATCCGCTTCGGCGCCGTCCTGACGGTCGCGCTGTACGCGGCCGCCCGGTACCGCACCTGGCCGGTCGCCACCGCCGCCGCCGCCGCCACGGCGCTGACGGCGATGCTGAGCCAGAGCGGCCTGCGCACGCCCACCTGGGAGGGGTTCATCGCCGGCGTCTGCTCCGCCGGCCTGGTGACCGGCACCGGCCTCGCCGTCGCCCGCTGGCAGCGCGAGGTGAACGCCAACCGCAAGCTGCTGGCCGACCGCGCGGTGGCCGAGGAACGCCGCCGCATCGCCCGGGAGTTGCACGACATCGTGGCTCACCACATCACGACCATGCAGCTGATGGCCGGCGGCGCCCGCGCCAACCTCGGCAACCCGGAGGTGGTCCGGGACGCGCTGGTCACCCTGGAGTCCTCCGGGCGACTGGCGCTGCGCGAGATGCGCCAGCTGCTGAACGTCCTGCGGGCCGACGACGTGCCGGACGCCGTCCCGGCCTCGCCCCAGCCCGGGGCGGACGACCTCGGCCGGCTGGTCGAGGACTCCCGCCGGGCCGGGCTGCCGACCGACTTCGAGGTGCACGGCTCCCCGCGGCCCCTGCCGCCGACGCTCGGGCTGACGGTGTTCCGGATCGTCCAGGAGGGGCTCACCAACGCCCGCAAGTACGCGGGGCCGGCCCGCGCCCGCGTCCTGCTGGCGTACCGCACGGACGGGATCACCGTCGAGGTGCGCGACGACGGCGGGGGCGCCCCGCCCCGGGGCCCCGACCACGGTCCGGGCCGGGGCGGCTACGGCCTGATCGGCATGCGCGAGCGGGTCGCCCTGCACGGCGGCACCCTGGAGGCCGGGCCCCGGCCGGACGGCGGCTTCACCGTGCTGGCGGAACTGCCACTGGCGGCGGAGGAGACGTCCGAGGCGGCGGTCCAGCACGGAGAGGCGGCGGTCCGGTGACGGCCGCCGAGCCCGGGATCCGGGTGCTCATCGTGGACGACCAGCCGCTGGTGCGGCGCGGTCTGTCGCTGATCCTCTCGCCGGACCCGGCCTTCGACGTGGTCGGTGAGGCCGAGGACGGGGAGCAGGCCGTCGCGCTCGCCCACCGGCTGCGCCCCGACGTCGTGGTGATGGACATCCGGATGCCCGTCCTGGACGGGGTCGCCGCGACCGAGGAGCTGGCCCGCACCCTGCCGGCGTGCCGGGTCCTGGCGCTCAGCACCTTCGACATGGACGAGTACGTGGTGGCCGCGCTGCGGGCCGGCGCGCACGGGTTCCTGCCCAAGGACGTCTCGCCGGAGGACCTGGCGGCGGCGATCCGCACCGTCCACACCGGGGAGGCGGTGGTCGCCCCGCGCCTGCTCACCCGGCTGATCTCCACCTACGTCCGGGCGCCGCTCGGTGCCCCGTCGCCGCCCGCCGTTGCCCCGGGGGAGCTCACGCCGCGCGAGGTGGAGGTGTGGCGGCTGATGGCCACCGGCCTCGACAATCCCGGCATCGCCCGGGCCATGGACATCAGCCAGTCCACGGTGAAGAACCACATCACCAGCCTGTTCGGCAAGCTCGACGTGCGCGACCGCGCGCAGGCGGTCATCGCGGCCTACGAGTCCGGTCTGGTCACCGCCCGTGCGGGGGGCGGTGACCAGACCGGCGGGGTCACAGGCTGAACAGCGTGCGGCGGGCGAAGTCCGCGTCCCGCAACGGCCGGAGCGCGAGCCGGAGCAGCGGCAGCGGGTTGTCGTCGCCGGCGATCCGGTTGGTGCTCAGCTCGCCGCAGGACAGGCACTGGTGGACGATCATCCACTCGCCGTCCGGGCGCGCGGACATGCCCAGCGGCTCCATCCGGCCCCGGCAGCCGGCGGCGCGGTCACCGGGGACGCGACGGTCGACGTGGAGGCTGGTCAGGCAGTTCGGGCAGTGGTTGCGGTGGACGGTGCCGGGGGCGTCCACCGGGACGTCCAGCCGGCAGCCGACGCACCGGAAGTCGTTCGCCCGGTGCCCGTCCCTGGCGTGCAGGACGTCCTTGGGGCGCTGCCGGCGGCGGCCGTCGCCGCTGTTCCGCTGTCGTGGCACGGTCGGTCTCCCTTTCCTGCGGCGGTTCAGAGGGAGCCGAACGCTTCGAGCGGGAACGGCGGTTGGGCCAGCGGCCGGACGGCGATGCGCATCAGGATGAGCTGGTTGTCGTCCCGGCAGACCGGGTTGGACGTCAACTCGTCGCAGCGCACGCAGCGGTGGACGACCATCCAGTCGCCGGTGCGCAGCACGGCGATGGCGATCGGCGACATCCGCCCGTGGCACGCGCTCGGACCGCCCTCGACGTGGTCGAGGACGTGCTGCGAGTGCAGGCAGGACGGGCAGTGGTTGCGCCGCGCGCCGTCACCGGCGAACGTGGACACGGTCAGGCCGCACCAGGCGCAGGCGAAGGTGGCGGTCTTCAGGGTGTTGCGTGTGTTGGTGGTGCTGGACACCCGGGGTGCTCCTTGCTGGAGGTCAACGATGACAGCAAGAGCAGGCCGAGCGGCCTCGACGACGTTCGTCAGGCGGTGTGGCGAGGCGCACTCGGCGCGGTCCAGGACATCAAGACACCCTCTCGGAGGCACGGGGCCGTAGCAGTGACGGACAGACGGAGCGGCGAGCGTAACAACGCCGCCGGCGCCGGTGCCACCGAATAATCCCCGGCCGACCCCCGGTGCGCCGCCGCGCCGGTGCGCCGGCGCACCGGCGCGGCGGGGTGCCGCGGGTCAGACGGCGGCGGGGGCGGCGGCGGTGCCGGGGGCGGAGAGGATGACCGGGTCCCGGGCGAGGTCGGCGAGCAGGGCGTCCAGCTTCGCGCGGTCCACCGAGGGCATCAGGAAGACGTGCACGTAGCCGCGCAGGCTCGTCGGGTCTCCGGGGATGGTCAGGACGTTCTCGCAGGACAGCGACCATTTGGCGACCAGGCCGGCGCTGGGCTTGCGGAACCGCACGGTGATCGCGCCGGGGGTGCGGGCCGGCCAGAGCTCGGCGCCGGTCTCCGCCTCCAGCTCGTGGAGCCGGCGCTCCAGGTGGGCGGCCAGCTCCTGGGAACGGCGGATCCGGTCGACCTGGTCGCGGTAGGAGTGCCGGGAGAGGTGGTCCCAGAGCACCAGCGGCGAGAAGCCGTTGCGGGAGCCGGCGAAGGTGCTGTCGGGGGCGCCGATGTACTCGGGCCGGGTCGGCGGTTCGAGCTGGTACTTGGTCTTCGTCATGAAGACGCCGCAGGGCCACGGCACACCGGCCCACTTGTGGCCGCTCATCGCGATCGACGCGACCATGTCGACCTCGCCGGCGGTCCGGCTCGGCAGGGTGAGGCCGAAGTCGAACTCCGGTGCGCCGGCGCCGGGTTCCGGCGCCCAGCCGTACGCCGACGGGTCCTCGGCGGCCATCCGCAGGAACGGCGCGTACCCGGCGCCGAGCGCACCGTCGACGTGGATCCAGAAGCCCCGGCGCCCGCCGTCGCGCGCGCCCGCGCCCGGCAGCAGGCCGTGCCGCTCGAAGACCGGCAGCAGCCGCTCGCACGCGCCGCGGACGTCGTCGTGGGCGCCCTTGAACGTGCTCCCGAGGTTGAAGTTGACGAAGACCGGGTGGCCCTTCGCCGCGAAGAACTCCACCAGCACCGCCAGCGCGTCCACGTCGACGGCGCCGGGCCCGTCCCAGGAGGTGCCGGACGGACCGGGCAGCGAGGGCACCTCGGCGGGCCAGTCGCCGCCGAGCGGGCACTCGCCCGGGTAGTCCGCCGTGCCGACCGCGTGGAAGGTGTCGACGCCCAGCACCCGGACGGCCTTGGCGAAGGAGTAGTGGGTGTCCTCCGAGTAGAACGCCACCGGGCGGGGGGCGCCGGGGCGGGTCAGGTAGTCGCGGGCGTTCCAGAGGGCGTACATGTTGCCCTCGGTCGAGCCCATGGACAGCATGTAGCCCCAGTACGACCCGGGATCGGCCGGGTCGTACGGGCGCCCGGCGTGCCAGAGGCGCGCGTAGTAGTCGAGCACGGCGCGCTCGACGACCTTGGTGTTCGGCTTGTAGCCGCCGCTCTGGAACGGGTCGCCGAGGTTGTTGATGTTGCTGAGCATGAAGCGGGCGAGGTCGAGGGCGCTGCCCGCGAGCTCCTGGGTGGCCTGGTAGCCGACCAGGTGCCGGCGCTTGCGCGTCAGGTACCCGTCGATCCGGTCGAGGGCGCGCAGCCGCTCGCCGTCGGTGAGCCCCTCGGCGGGTATCGCGAAGTCCCCGCTCTCCGGCGCCGCGTCGATGTGGACCGGGGCGCCGGCGGGGGCGGTGGTGGGGCTCATGGGTGCGGCGCTCCGGGTTCGCTGAGGGCGGGCGGGGGCTGGACGGCGGCGGGGCGGCCGTGGCCGCTCGCCCGTCAGGATGGAACTTTTCACTGCCCGGGCGAAAGCCTTCCGCAGAAGATTCGGAATCGGCCGCGCCTGTCTTGCGGATCTGCGGCGCGGTCGGGGACGCTGAGCGGCGTGCCGAATTTTCCGCAGGCCCACCGGGCGCCCATCGACGACACCGACCGCGCGATCCTGCGCGTGCTCGCCGAGAACGCCCGCACGCCCAACAACGCGCTCGCCGAGGCCGTGGGCATCGCCCCCTCGACCTGTCTGGCGCGGGTGCGCACGCTGCGCGAGCGCGGCATCGTCCGCGCCTTCCGGACGGAGATAGACCCCGCCGCGATCGGGCTGCCCCTGCAGGCGATGATCTCGGTCCGGCTCCGGGCGCACACCCGTGAGCGGATCGAGAGCTTCCGGAGCACCGCCCCCGATCTGCCGGGCGTCCTGGCGGTGTTCCACATGGCCGGGTCCGACGACTACCTGCTGCACGTCGGCGTGGCCGGCCCGGAGGAGCTGCGCGACTTCGTCGTGGACCACCTCACCACCCATCCCGCGGTGGCGCAGACCCGCACCAACCTGATCTTCGAGCAGATCCCGGGCCGCCGTTATCTGACCGGGTGACGGCGGCCCGGGATCCGCTTTCCCGGGATCCGCTTTCCCGGGATCCGCCCGCCTAGCGCCCGTCGGCGTACAGGGCCTGGACGGTGGCGTAGCCGGGGGCGTCGACCGGTGCGGCGGGGCCGGGAGCGCCGGCGCGGACGGCGAGCGCGGTGGAGACGGCCGCGGCGAGGGCGGTGCGGTAGAGGTAGGAGCCGAGGCTGACCCGGGCGACCCCCAGGGCCGCGAGCTCGGGGAGGGTGGGGCCGGCCGGGGTGTAGAGGATGTTCAGCGGGAGGGCGAGGGAGCCGCAGAGCCGCTCGATCGCGGCCCGGTCGGTGAGGCCGGGGACGAACAGGCCGTCGGCGCCCGCCCGTCGGTAGGCCGCGAGGCGGCGGTCGGTCTCCTCGGCGGGGTCGGGCAGGGCCAGCCAGTGGGTGTCGGTGCGGGCGTTGACGAACAGGGCCGGAGCGGCGGCCTTGATCGCGGCGATCTTGTCGGCATGCACGGCGGCCGGGCTGAGCGTGCCGTCCGGGCGGCCGTCCTCCAGGTTGATGCCGGCGACTCCGGCCTCCGCCAACTCGACGGCGAAAGCGGCGACTTCGTCCGGGTCGTCGCTGAAGCCGTGCTCCACGTCGACGGAGAGCAGATACCGCCCGGAGCGGCCGAGGCGGTCGGCCAGCCGCAGCGTCTCGTCGCGGGTCGCCGCCGCGCCGTCGGGCAGTCCGGCCGCCGCCGCGACCCCGAGGCTGGTGGTGCCGATGGCGGCGAAGCCCTGCTCGGCGAGGACGGCGGCGGAGGCGTGGTCCCAGGCGTTGGGCAGCAGCAGCGGCTCGCCGGGACGGCGGTGCAGGGCGGCGAACGGGGTGTCGAGCAAGGGGCCGAGCGGGGGGTGCTCGTGCGGGCGGGGCGCGTGCGGGGAGTGCGCGTGCGGGCGGGGCGCGTGCGGGGCGGTGGAAGCGGTGGGATCGGCCATGCGCCCCACGCTAGGACCGGAACGTTTCGGCCCCCGCCGAACCGTTTCCGCGGCACCATGGACGCATGACCCTCGCCCACCTCGCCGGTCTGCTCGCCGACCCGACCCGCGCCGCGTTCTGCATGGCCCTGCTCGACGGCCGCGCCTGGACCGCCGGCGAGCTGGCCCGGCACGCCCGCGTGGCGCCGTCCACGGCGAGCGAGCACCTGTCCCGGCTGATCGCCGGCGGCCTGCTGGCCGAGGAGCGCCAGGGCCGTCACCGGTACGTCCGGCTGGCCGGCCCCGAGGTCGCCACCCTGATCGAGGACCTGGCGTCCTTCCCGGTCCCGGCCGGACCGGCCGACCGGCCGCCGTCCCCCACCGCCCCCGGTTCGCTGCGCGAGGCCACCCGCACCAGCGCCGAGGCCCGCGCCCGCACCTGCTACGACCACCTGGCCGGGCGCCTCGGCGTGGCCGTGCGCGACGCCGTGATCGCCCGCGGCCTGGTGGCGGACGAGGACGGCCCGGCGCTCACCGGGCGCGGCCGGTCCTGGCTGGCCGAACTGGGCGTGGAGCTGCCTCCCCGGGCCGGACGCTCCGGCGGCCGCCCGGTGGTCCGCACCTGCCTGGACTGGACCGAGCGGCGCAGCCACCTGGGCGGCGCGTTCGGGGCGGCGCTCTGCCGGACGGCGCTGGACCGCGCCTGGGTCGAACGGATCGGCTCCGGCCGCGCCCTGCGGGTGACCCCGGACGGCGCGAGCGCGCTGCAGGACCTGCTCGGCGTCGCGCTCTGAGCCCTTGAGCCCTTGAGCCGCTGCGCCGCTGCGCCGTCGAGCCCCCACCGCGCGCCCCCGCCCGCTCAGCCCATCGTCTTCGCCCCGTCCAGCGCCTCCCGGATGATGTCGGCGTGGCCCGCGTGCTGCGCCGTCTCCGCGATGACGTGCAGCAGCACCCGCCGCACCGACCAGGCGGCCCCCGGCTCGAACCACGGCGCCACCGGCAGCGCGTGCACCAGGTCGAGGTCCGGCAGGCCCGCCACCAACGCGTCCGTCTCGGCGGCCACCCGCTCGTAGCCGGCGAGCAGCCCGGCCAGGGTCTCGTCCCCGGTCATCCGGAACTGCCCTTCCCAGTCCACCGGCTCGGCCTCCATCGCCGCCGCGCCGTCGACGGCGAACCGCATCCAGCGCGCCTCCGTCCCGCTGACGTGCTTGATCAGCCCGCCGAGGCACAGCTCGCTGACCGTGGTGCGCCGGGCGGCCTGCTCGTCGGTGAGGTCGCGGACGGTGTACCGCAGGAAGCCCCGGTGCCTGTCCAACGTCCGCAGCAGGTCCGCCCGCTCCCCGTGGAGGGCGGTGCCGGCGGAGGTCACTCCGCCACCGTCACCGGCAGGTCCCCCGCCGTCCTCCCGAGGTCGATCACGCCGAACGCGGCCCCCTGCGGGTCGCCGACGGCCGCGAACCGGCCGAACGGGCTGTCCATCGGACCGGCGTACAGCTTGCCGCCACGCTCGGTGATCCTGGCGACGGTCGCGTCGCAGTCGTCCACCGCGAAGTACACGCTGAGGTAGTTCGGCGCCTCGGGCGGCAGGTCGTCGGGGCCGGCCTGCATCCGGCCCAGCACCGGCTGCTCCCGGACGTCGTAGATCTTGTAGTCGACCTGCTCGGAATCCATCCGCTTCACCGTGTACGGGAACACGGCGGGGAAGAAGCCGTCCGCGGCGGCCCCGTCGCGGGTGATCACCTCGGCCCAGGTGTACGCGCCGGGTGCGCCCTGCTTCTCGAAGCCCTCGTGGGTGCCGGCCTGCCAGACGCCGAAGACGACGCCCGCCGGGTCCTTGGCGATCACCATCGAGCCGAACTCGCCGACCGTCATCGGGCCCATCAGCACCTCGCCGCCGTTGCCGCGGATCCTCTCGGCGGTGGTGGCGGCGTCGGGCGAGGCGAGGTAGAGGCACCAGGCGGAGGTCACCTCGCCGTCCTGGTTCGGCATCGGCGGGACGATCGCGGCGACCGCCTTGCCGTCGGAGTAGGCCTGCGTGTAGTTGCCGTACTCGGTGGAGGACTCACCGAAGGTCCAGCCGAGCACATCGCCGTAGAAGGCCTTGGCGCCCTCCAGGTCGGCGAACATCGCGTCGGCCCAGCAGGGCGTTCCCTCGGGTAGCGCAGCCATGACGAAGCCCTCTCGTGTGACGTTTGTCCCGATTCGTCACCCTAGCCAGTCCTCCACCCGTCCGCGCGCGCAAAGGCGGCGGCCCGTCGGGGCCGGAACCCCCGGCGGACCGCCGCACACCCGTCGGCCCGCCGCTACCCGACCGCCGCCCGGCCGAGGGCGCCCGCCACCGTGGCCGCCGAGGTCCCCAGCCCGGTCGGCCGCACCAGCAGGGCAGCGGCCACCCCGCCGCCCGGTTCGACCGCCTCCTGTGCGAGGGTCCCCGGTGCCTCGGCCGCCTCCCGCCCGAAGTGCCGCAGCAGGTCCTCCTCCCGGTACCGCCGGCAGCCGCGGTGCCAGGCCAGTATCCCGGCGAGCCAGTTCTCCAGCTCCCTGACGTACCCGGCGAGCACCGCCCGGGCCGGTCCGTCCAGCGCGAAGTCCGCGAACAGCGCCGGGAGCTCCTCGGCCACCACGTGCCGGAACTGGTCGAGCCGCGCGTGCATGAGGTCGTCGACGATCCGCACCGCCGCCGGGTAGTCGCAGCTGAAGAAGTTCTGCACCACCAGGGCGGCGTTGTGCACCTCGCCCTCGAACTCGATCTCCTTCTGGTACGAGAACAGGTCGTTCATCAGGCAGGCGTAGTCGGCGACCGCGTTCTCCAGCGAGCGCATCGGCCCGCTGGCGTAGACCTCCGGCGGCACCACGTTCCCGTGCGCCAGCCGGGACAGGCTCATGGTGAGGTCGGAACCGAAGGTGGAGCGGCGCATCTCCAGGTAGTCGACCGGGTCCGGGATCCTGTTCTGGGCCTGGTTGTTGAGCTCCCAGATCCAGCTCAGCGTCATCGTCCCGACGGCCTCGCGGAGCTTCCCGCGCGCTTCGGCGGTCATCGGCCCGGCGGTCCGCTCCCAGAGGTCCGCCAGCCCGCGCTCCAGCGCGGTGAACGGCTCCGCGGCCGGCTCGCCGTCGACCGGCATGAGCAGGAGGAACCGGGCGTGTGCCGCCTTGGCGCCGGCCAGGTCGCCGGTCCGGCCGAACGCCACCGGGAAGTAGTCGTCCGCGTACGTTCCCCAGGCCAACCAGTCCGTGGTGAGGTCGAGTTGGTCGGCGGAGGCGTCCGGGTGGATGCCGGCCGCGCAGAGCGCGAGGTCGTAGTCGGCCATGCTCCCGGCGGTCCACAGACCCGCGGTGGGGTCCTCCGGCCGGATCTCCAGCAGGCCGATCCGGTCCGCCCAGGCGAGCGTGTGCAGCCGCGAGGACTCCAGGTAGGGGCTCGGGTCGACGGTGAACGGCAGCCGGAACTCCGGCAGTCGCGACGGGCCGACGGCCTGGAACGGCACGTGCGCGTGCGACCGCGCCCGCCGCACCCCGGGGTCGACGTCCCCGCGCGAACCCCCGACCGGGCCCGTCCCCGGCGACTCCAGCGACGCGCCCGTACCCGCCGCGCCCGCCTTCAGCGCCCCCAGCAGCCCGGCCAGCGGCGACTGCCCGACCGTCGGCGCCCAGCCCTTCGTCACCGGCCCCGACCGGCTCAACGAGCCCAGCTCACCGGCCAGATCGTCCAGCGCCCCGCCCGGCTTCAGCACGTCCAGCGCCGAGGTCCCCACCCCGCCGATCGCGAACGGGTCCCACCAGGTGGCGGCCCCTGCCGCCCCCGCCGCGCCCGCCGGACCGGCCGGACCCGCCGAGGCCGCCGCCCCGCCGTCGTTCATGTACCGGCTGGAGCGCAGGTGCCACTCGTGCCCGCCGGCCTGCCAGTCCTGCAGGCCCTTGACGTAGGCCAGCACCCGGGCGCATCCCGCCGGATCCAGCCCGGTGTCCGCGAACAGCTGCGGCAGTTCGGTGAGGACGGTGTTCTCGAACTGCTGGAGGCGGGAGGTCAGCAGGTCGTTGACGGCCTCCGCCGCCTCCTGGGTCGTGCAGTCCAGGAACGTCTCCAGCACCAGGACACCGTTGCTGAGTTCGCCCTCGTCCTCGACCTCGCGCTGGTACGAGAACAGGTCGTTGCGCAGGTGGACGCCGTCCGAGAAGGCGTCCATCAGCACCCGCAGCGGCCGCGCCCCCGACACCTCCGCCGGCACCTCCGCCCCCGCCGCGTACTCGATCAGCCCGGCCGACCACGGCGCCCCGCCCACCTTGCGGCGCATCTCGATGTACTCCACGGGGTTGGCGATCCGCCCCGCGTTGATGTTGGCCAGCTCCCAGAGCGACTCGTTGAGCAGGTTCCGGGTGCTCTCCGCGAACCGGACCCGCCAGTCCTCCCCCATCGACGGCACGGTGCGCCGCCACAGATCGGCGAGCCCGGCCTCGACCGGATTGACCGGCTCGGGCACCTCCGCCCCCGGGTCGGCCGGCATGAACAGCGGCAACCGGTCCAGGTACGCCTTCCCGCCCTCCCGGTCGTTGCTCCGCTTGAAGACCTCCAGGAAGTGGTCGTCGAAGAAGAACACCCAGACGTACCAGTCGGTGACCAGCGACAACGCCTCCGCGGACGCGTCCGGATGGGTGTACGCGCAGAGCAGCCCGTAGTCGTGGGCGTCCAGGTCCGCCCTGGTCCAGACCCCCGACCCCTCCAGCATGCCCATCTCCCGGGCCCACACGGCGGAATGCTCCCGCGCCTCGTCGAGATGCGGATTGAGCCGCGCCGGGTGCGGCACGTAGAAGGACGGCAGTTCGAACGGCTGGGACACCGGGCGGGCCTTTCTGGACGCGTCGACGAGGCCGAATCAGCTTTACCCGACTTCAACGATCTCAGCCGGAGAACCGGAACAGTCATATGAGATCGCCCAGTTCCCTCGAACACCTGCCCAACTCCCCCCTCCCGATTAGCTCACCCGTGCGACTGATCGGCCCCACCCCACCCATCCTCGGCCCGCCCCCGCCGACGGGTTGGTAGGGTCCGCGAACGGCACCGACTCTCGTCCCACCTTCGACGACCGACAAGGGGATCAGCCGCCGTGAAGTACATCGAGGTCGAGCAGAAGTTCCGACTCCTCAGCCCCGTGCAGGAGTTGAAGAACCTCCTCACCAACCTCGGTGCCGCGCCCGGGAGTCCGGTGCGGCAGGTGGACACGTACTACAACGCGCCGCACCGGGACTTCCTCGACAACGACGTCGTCTCCGAGTGGCTGCGGGTGCGGGTGGAGGACGGGGTGGCGTCGGTCAACTTCAAGCGGTTCCATCCGGTCGCGTCGCCGGTCAAGACGCACTGCGACGAGTACGAGAGCAGCGTCGGCGACGCCGAGGCCGTGCGGCGGCTGCTGGCTTCGCTCGACTTCACGGAGCTGACCGTCGTCGACAAGACGCGCGAGGAGTGGCACGTCGACGGGATCGCCGTCGCCTTCGACAGCGTGGCGGGCCTCGGCGAGTTCGTCGAGTTCGAGTTCAAGGGCGACGCCGACGGCGTCGAGCAGGCCACCGCCCGGCTGGAGGCGTTCATCGCGGGGCTCGGCGTCGAGCTCGGCGGGCGGATCCGCCTCGGCTACCCGCACATGACGCTCGGTCTGGAGTAGGCGGCACCGGGCGCTCGCACCCTCCGACGACGAACCACCCCTTGGTTTCAAGGAATCACCAGGTCATGGCGTGTTGACGCGACCCCCTCCTCGCCCGTCCAGCAGACTGGGCGCGACCCGAGTCCACGCTCCGAGGAGGTCGTCCCATGAACGTCACCGTGCGGCTCGCGCAGCAGCCCGAGGCCGACGAGCTGCTCGGGCGGAGCCCGCTCGCCGCGCTCGTCGGGATGCTGCTGGACCAGCAGGTGCCGATGGAGTGGGCGTTCACCGGGCCGCTCACGATCGCCCAGCGGCTGGGGCACGAGGACCTCGACGCGCACGAGATCGCCACGTACAACCCCGAGGAGTTCGTCGCGCTGTTGTGCGAGAAACCGGCCGTGCACCGGTATCCGGCGGCGATGGCGAAGCGGGTGCAGCAGCTCTGCCAGTTCCTGGTGGCGCAGTACGACGGCGACGCCGGCGCGCTCTGGAAGGAGGTCGCGACCGGGCGCGAGCTGCTCAGCCGGCTCAATGCGCTTCCGGGGTTCGGGAAGCAGAAGTCGCAGATCTTCCTCGCGCTGCTCGGCAAGCAGTACGGCGTGCGGCCGGAGGGCTGGCGGGAGGCGGCGGGGGTGTACGGCGAGGAGGGGGCGTTCCGCTCGGTCGCGGACATCACCGGGCCCGAGTCGCTGGAGAAGGTGCGCGCCACCAAGCAGGAGGTGAAGCGCGCCGCCAAGGAGGAGAAGGCGGCGAAGGAGGCGCAGGCGAAGGCCAAGGCCCGGGTCTGAGACCCCGCCCCACCAGGGGGGATATCCCCACCGTCCGGGCACCTGCTGCCGGGCCCCCGGTTCCACGTGGTACCACCGTGGCCCGGGGGGACTCCGACGACCAGGCTGAACACATCCGAAATTTCCCGGCAAAAAGGAACTCTCCCCGTGTTCAGCCTGAAGTCCTCCCGTCGCCGTACCGCCCGCGCCGTCGCCCTCGGTGCCCTCACCGCCGCCGCCGGCGCCACGCTCATGGCCGGCAGCGCCGGGGCGATCGTCAACGGCGGGGACGCCACCGCGAGCTATCCGTTCATGGCGACGATCGCGGAGTCGGCCCCCGCCTACGGCCTGGTGGACGGCAACTGCGGCGCCTCCCTGATCGACCGTCAGTGGGTCCTGACGGCCGCGCACTGCGTCACCGGGGAGGGTCTCGAACTGGAGGGCACCGTCCGGATCGGCAGCGACCAGCGGAAGGCCGGGGGCACCGTCCGGAAGATCGACCGGACCTTCGTCCACCCCGGCTACGTGAACGGCGAGAACGCGGCCGCCAACCAGGACGACCTCGCCCTGGTCCGCCTCGACCGGCCCGTCACCGAGCAGCCCGTCAGGATCGCGCAGGAGGCGGGGCGGCCGGGCACCGCCACGCGCCTGCTGGGCTTCGGCACCGAGGTCGACGGCGAGTTCGCGTTCCCGAACCGGCTCAAGGAGCTGGACACCCGCCTCGGCGCGGAGTCCGAGTGCGCGCCCGGTTTCGCGGGCCCGAGCCGGCTGTGCACGATCACCACCAAGCCGAAGGCGATGGCCTGCTCCGGGGACTCCGGGGGCCCGCAGCTCCAGAAGGGCCGCGACGAGCAGTGGGAGCTGGTCGGCGTCACATCGGGCCCCGGCGCCCTGAACGTGCCTTGTTCGGAAGGGCCCGGTCTCTACACCAGCGCCCCCGCCTACGCGAACTGGATCAAGGACACCATGAAGGCCAACGACACCGGGGCCCTCGCCCGGACCGGTACGAACGACGACACCGCGGCGCTCGCCGCCGTGGCCGCGGTGCTGGTCCTCGCCGGTGGCGCCACCACCGTCGCACTGCGCCGCCGGACGACGCGCCGCTCCGCCTGACGGACGGGCTCACCGCAGCCGCCGCCAGTCGTACCGGTCGCGGATCTCCCGGACGAAGTACCGCCCGCGGCTCTCGGCGGCCATCAGTTCCCGGTGCACCCGCCGCCCCGGCACGGCCAGGCACGCGTACCGGCCCCCGGCCGTGAGCTCCAGCTCAAGGACGCGCCGCGCCGCGTCGTACCCGACCGAGCGCAGCGCCGAGGAGTCCACCGGCGTGCGGTTCACGGCCCTCCCGGTGTGCGCCACGAGGGCCCCGGCCGCGCATGCCGCGCGACCGGGGCCCGACGCCGCCGGGTGCCGGGGCGCGTCTACACCAGGACCGGCTCCCGCTCGGTGTCCTCGGCGGCGGCGGGAGCGGCTCCGCCGGCCCTCCGCCGCCCGGGCAGCGCGAACATCAGCAGGAACACCACCACCAGCACCCCGAGCACCCACCACATCGCGTGCTGGAACGCGCCGGTGAACGGCTCGCCGGCCACCGCCCCGTCCGGCACCGCGCCGAAGAAGGCCACCGACACCAGGCCCAGGCCGAGCGCCAGGCCCACCTGGTTCACCGTGTTGATCAGCCCGGACGCCGAACCGGCGTGCTCCCGCGGCACCTCCGCCAGCACCGCGTCCGTGATCGGCGCGACGATCAGGCCCATCCCGGCGCCCATCACCACCAGGGGCAGCGCCATCTGCCAGGGCGCGATGCCGGTGCCGTACCGGTGCGCCTCGCCGATGTAGACGAGCACGCCCAGCGCCATCACCAGCGCGCCCGCCTGGAGCACCTTGCGCCCGAACCGGGGGACGAGCTGCTGCACGGAGACGCCGGCCGCCGTCGAGCAGGCGAGCGAGAACGGGATGCCGGTCGTGCCGGCCTTCAGCGGACTCCAGCCGAGGCCCAGCTGCATGTAGAGGGTCCAGACCAGGAAGAAGATCCCGGTGACCACGCCGAAGGTCAGCTGGACGCCGATGCCCGCCGCGAAGGACTTCACCCGGAACAGCGAGAGCTCGACCAGCGGCGAGCCGTCCCGCCGCGTCTTGACCCGCTCGTACGCGACGAACAGCGCGAACACCGGCAGGCTGCCCACCATCATCAGGTGACCCCAGAGCGGCCAGCCGGCCTCCCGGCCGTGGGTCAGCGGGTAGATCAGCATCAGCAGCGCGGCACTGGCCAGCACCACGCCGGGCAGGTCGAGCTTGAGGGCGCGCTCGGCCTTCGACTCGTTGATGAAGACCCGGCCGAGCAGCAGGCCGGCGATGCCGACCGGCAGGTTGATCAGGAAGATCGGGCGCCAGCCGAGGCCGAACACGTCCCACTCCGTCAGCAGTGCGCCGATCAGCGGGCCGCTGACCGCGCCGAGCCCGACCACCGCGCCGAACAGGCCGAACACCTTGCCGCGCTCCTCCGCCGGGAAGGTCGCGTGCACGATCGACAGCACCTGCGGCACCATCAGCGCGGCCGTCCCGCCCTGGAGGATCCGCATCGCGACCAGCATCTCGGAGCCGCCGGCGAAACCGCACAGCGCCGACGCGAGCGTGAAGCCCGCCATGCCGATCAGGAACAGCCGCTTGCGGCCGTGGATGTCACCCAAGCGGCCACCGGTGATCAGACCGATCGCGAAGGCCAGCGCATAGCCGCCGGTCACCCACTGCACGGCGGAGAACGACGCCCCCGTGGACTCCTGGATGCTCGGGATCGCGATGTTCACGATCGTGACGTCCACCAGGTCCATGAAGGAGGCCGTCATCACGATCGCCAGCGCGATCCACCTCCGCCGGTCCGACACCGCCCCGGCGGCCACCGCCCCGGGCGCCCCGTCCGCCACCGGATCCGAAACCTTGCCCACCACACACTCCTCGTCGCCGTTCCTCGTCAGCACGTCGACGAAACTAGGAGGTGAGTAGGTCAGGTCCTGACCGCGACTTCCGACACCCTGGATCCCATGACCGACACCCCGGCACGACTCCTCAGCCTGCTCTCCCTCCTCCAGACCCCGCGCGAGTGGCCCGGCAGCGAGCTCGCCGAACGGCTCCGGGTCAGCCCGCGCACCATCCGCCGCGACATCGACCGACTGCGCGACCTCGGTTACCCGGTCGAGGCCACCATGGGGCCGGTCGGCGGCTACCGGCTGGTCGCGGGCACCGCGATGCCACCGCTGCTGCTCGACGACGAGGAGGCCGTGGCCATCGCGGTCGGCCTGCGAGCGGCGGCCGGGCACGCCGTGGTCGGCATCGAGGAGGCCTCGGTGCGCGCCCTCGGCAAACTGCTCCAGGTGCTGCCCGCCCGGCTGCGCCACCGGGTCGCCACCCTGGACCGGGCCACCCTCCCGCTGCTCGGCGGGGACGGCCCGACCGTCGACCCGGAGGACCTCACCGTGCTGGCCAACGCGGTCGCCAACCGCGAGCGGCTGCGCTTCGGCTACCGGGCCGGCGACGGCGCCCAGACCCGGCGCCAGGTCGAACCGGAACGCCTGGTCTCGGCCGGCCGCCGCTGGTACCTGGTCGGCTTCGACCTCGACCGGGACGACTGGCGGCTGTTCCGGGTGGACCGGATCAGCGAGCCCTTCGCCACCGGTGCCCGCTTCACCCCGCGCCCGCTCCCCGCCGAGGACGCCGCCGCGTACGTGGCGGGCAAGCTCCGGCGGCAGTCCCCCACCCCGACCCTGGACGCCACCCTCCACCTGCCCGCCGACGAGGTCCGCCACCGCCTGGGCGGCCACGGCGACGCCGACGAGGTCGAGCCGGTCGACGAGCACACCTGCCGCTTCCGCTCGCACACCGACGCCCCCGACTGGCTGGCCGTGCGGCTCCTGATGCTCGGCTGCGACTTCGAGGTCCACTCACCGCCGGAGATGCGCACCCGCCTGCGCGACCTCGCCGCCCGCGCCACCCGCGCCGCGGACCCGGCCGGGCGCGCCGGCTGACGGCCGGCCCGTGCGTCCTGCTCCGGCTCCGGCTCCTGCCCCTGCTCCTGCCCCTGCTCCGACGGCCGCCGGACCTGGGCGGTCCCGGCGGCGGCCGGAGCGATCGGCCCGCGCGTCAGACGCCGTACTCGGCGGTGATCAGGGCCCGGGCCAGGGTGTGGAAGGTGAGGTTGAAGCCGACCTGGGCCGGCGGGGTCTCGGCGGTGACGTCCAGGGCGTCCACGTCGAGGGCGTGGACGGCGAAGACGTAACGGTGGGCCGGGCCGGGCGGCGGGGCGGCGCCGTCGTACTTGTTGGTCGGGAAGTCGTTGCGGCCGTGGAAGGAGCGCTCGCCCGGCAGGTCGGCGTCGGAGGCACCGGCGCCGCGCGGCAGGCCGGTGGTGTCGGCGGGCAGGTTGAGGGCGAGCCAGTGCCACCACCCGGAGCCGGTCGGGGCGTCCGGGTCGTAGCAGGTGACGGCGACCGAGCGGGTGCCCTCGGGCAGCCCCGACCAGGCCAGCTGCGGCGAGACGTTGCCCCCGCCGTGGCGGAACTCCTCGGCCAGCGTCCCGCCGTCGGTGATGTCCTCGCTGGTCAGCGGGAAGGACGGCACCTGCGGCAGGAACTCGTACGGCAGCGGCGGACGCACACTCATGGAGGGTCACCTCTCGGCACGGGGGGAACGGGCTGCCCGGGCCCGGGTGCGGGCCGTCGGACAGGATTCACCTTAGTGGGGTGACCAACCGGCTTGCCCGGCCCTACAGTCGGGTTATGTCCCCGCGATTCGCCCGTCTGCTCCGAGACTCCCGCGCCGCGCTGATCACGATGCTCGGCGCACTGGCCGTCATCTGGGCCGTCCAGGTGGCGAACTGGCTCGACGACTACCGGCTCTCCTACGAGTACGGGATGAACTCCGGGCGGCTGGACGAGCTGCCGGACATGCTCACCATGCCGCTGCTGCACTTCGGTTGGGACCACATCGAGGCCAACTCCTGGCCGCTGTTCGCCTTCGGCTTCCTGGCCGCGTACCGGGGAATGAAGCGGTTCCTGCTGGCGACGGTCCTGATCGTGGTCTCCAGCGGGCTGACGGTCTGGCTCTTCGAACGGCCCGACGTCGTCACGGCGGGGGCCAGCGGGATCGTCTACGGCTACTTCGGCTACGTGGTGCTGCGCGGGATCTTCGACCGCAACCTGGTGGACACGGTGATCGGCGTGGTCGTCGCCGCGCTGTACTCCTACCTGCTGCTGGGCGTGCTGCCGAGCGCGCAGGGCGTCAGCTGGCTGGGCCACCTGGGCGGGCTGATCGGCGGCCTGGCCGGCGCCTGGCTGCTGCGCGACCGGGGCAGTCGACGCGACGGGGGCGGCCGGACCGCGCGGAACGCCCCGGAGAGCGCCGCGAACCCGGCCGGCCCGGGCACCGCGCTGCTCAAGGAACTCGACGACCTGGGCATCTGACCACCACCCCCGCCCGACCGGGCCGGACCGGCCCCGACCGGACCCGCTCGCCGAATGGCCGGATTCGATCGATCAGCTGCGCGAAATGGTCCTGACCATGCCAATGTCCGGACCCTAAGCTCCCCCTCAGTCGTGATCATCCGACGAGGGGGAGCACTCCAATGTCCACACCACGGATCACCCGCCGCGGCCTGCTCGCCGGAGCCGCCGGCACCGCCGGTGCCGCCGCCCTGGCCACCGTCGCCGGCGCCGGCGAGGCGTCCGCCGCCACCGTCCCGGCGCCCAGCCCGTACGCCCTCAAGCTGCCGCACCAGATCGAGGCCGAGGCCCTGGTCGACAACCTGCGCCTGCGCCCCTGGAGCCACCTCGCCAACCGCTACAAGCGGGCCGGCGTGTTCGACGACGTCCCGACCAGCGTCCGCTGGGGCACCGCCGGCCACCCGGAGGAGTTCTCCAACCTCTCCCAGTGCTCCTCGTTCCTGACCCTGGCGCTCCAGCGCGCCTACGGGACCGCGCCCACCGTGCCGGCCGGCACCCCGATGCCCTGGGGCGACTACAGCTACGGCTGGGCGACCCGGGAGTACTTCCAGCAGTACTTCATCAAGGACCCGGCCAACCCCAACCCCTACCCGACCGCGGAGAAGTACCAGCAGGCCTTCCTGGACACGGCCTCGCTCCCGCACTTCACCCGCGTCACCAAGCCGGTGAACCTGCGCCCCGGTGACCTGGTGGCCCTCGACTACTACCCGGGCGAGGACAACACCAAGCCGTACACCGGACACATCGTCATGATCCGCGAGCGCAAGGGCACCTGGTCCGAGCCCGCGGTGGACGCCAAGATCGGCCGTCCGGTCGTCCCGTACGTCTTCGAGGTCATCGACTGCACCAGCGACCCGCACGGCAACCCGGCGCTCGGCGGCACCGCCACCGACCTCTACCGGGCGTTCCCGGACACCCGGATCGAGGAGGTCCCGGGCACCGCCGGCTCCTCCACCTGGAAGGAGCACGACGGCGTCGGCTACGGCCACATGGTGTTCTACGCGGACGCCGACACCAAGCTGTTCGCGGGCTACCGCTGGAGCCTGAACACCACGGTGCCGCGCACCGTCGCCGAGCGCCCGATCTCGGCCGGCCGGGTCTGGCTCAGCGACAGCCTCTGACTCCGGGTCCCGGCCGCCGGCCGCCCCTCACCTGCGCCGCCGGGACGTCCCGAACAGGCTCCGGGAGATCTCCCTCCCGAGCTGCGTCCCGGCGGAGCGGGCGAAGGACTTCAGCGCCGGGTTGGCCAGCAGCGACCCGAGCAGCCCGGCGCCCTCCTTCTCCCGCCGCCCCTCGGGCTCCCGCCGTTCCTCCGACTCGCGCCGCGCCTGCGGCTCCCGATCCTCCGCGGGCACCGGCACCGGCACCGGCTCCGCCTCCGGCCGGGCCGCCCGCGCCGCCAGCTTCTCGTACGCCGACTCCCGGTCGACCGCGTCCCGGTACTTCCCCGTCAGCGCCGAGCCATCCACCGCCGCCCGCAGCACCGCCGGGTCGAGCGGCCCCATCAGCGACTGCGGCGCCCGGAGTCTGGTCGCCGCGACCGGCGTCGGCGCGCCCTTCTCGGAGAGCACCGTGACCACCGCCTCGCCCGTCCCCAGCGAGGTCAGCACCTCCCCCAGGTCGTACACGGGCGACTTCGGGAAGGTCGAGACGGTCGCCTTGAGCGCCTTGGCGTCGTCCGGGGTGAACGCCCGCAGCGCGTGCTGCACCCGGTTGCCCAGCTGCGCCAGCACGTCCCCCGGCACGTCCTTCGGCGTCTGGGTGACGAAGAAGATCCCCACGCCCTTGGAGCGGATCAGCCGCACGGTCTGGGTGATCGCCTCCAGGAAGGCCTTGGAGGCGCCCTTGAACAGCAGATGGGCCTCGTCGAAGAAGAAGACCAGCTTCGGCCGGTCGAGGTCCCCCACCTCGGGCAGCTCCTGGTAGAGGTCGGCGAGCAGCCACATCAGGAAGGTCGAGAAGAGCCGCGGCCGGTCCTGCACGGCGGGCAGCTCCAGCACCGAGACCACGCCCCGGCCGTCCTCCGCCCGCCGCAGCAGCTCGGCGGTGTCGAACTCCGGTTCGCCGAAGAACGCCCCGGCGCCCTCGTTCTCCAGCAGGGTGAGCGAGCGCAGGATCACCCCGGCGGTGGCGGCGGAGAGCCCGCCGATGCCCTTCAGCTCCGCCTTCCCCTCGGGGGAGGTGAGGAAGGTGATGACCGCCGTGAGGTCCTTGAGGTCGTACAGCTCCAGGCCCTGCCGGTCGGCGTAGTGGAAGACCAGGCCGAGCGAGGACTCCTGGGTCTCGTTCAGGTCCAGCACCTTGGCGAGCAGCAGCGGCCCGAAGCTGGTCACCGTCGCCCGCAGCGGGATGCCGCTGCCCTGGCCGCCGAGCGCGTAGAACTCGGCGGGGCAGCCCCGGGCCTGCCAGTCCTGGCCGACCTCGGCGGCCCGGGCCGCGGTCCGCCCGCCCGGCTCGCCGGGGGCGGCCACCCCGGAGACGTCGCCCTTGATGTCGGCGAGGAACACCGGCACGCCCTGGGCGGAGAGCTGTTCGGCGATCAGCTGGAGGGTCTTGGTCTTGCCGGTGCCGGTGGCCCCGGCCACCAGCCCGTGCCGGTTGAGCACCCCGAGCGGCACCCGCACCGGGGCGCCGGCGTACGCGGTGCCGTCCAGCAGCACCGCGCCGAGATCCAGCGCCGGGCCGGTGAAGGCGTACCCGTCGGCGATCTCCCGGACGGCGGACGGAACAGCTGCGGACATCGGACGACCCTCCAACCGCGCGGGACCTACACGACATTTCCCATGAAACAGCCGCAATCCCCCGCCCGCAGCCCGTACCCGTGCGCGTGGCGGCGCCGCGGCTGCTGCGCCACCCGCCGCCCAAACGGTAGGCTTTCCGTGTGATCTTCAAGCGCATCGGCAATGGGCGGCCGTACCCGGATCACGGCCGTACCAGCACCCGCCAGTGGGCGGACGTCGCCCCGCGCCCGGTGCGACTCGACCAGCTGGTGACCACCAAGGGACAACTGGATCTGGAAACCCTCCTGGCGGAGGACTCCACCTTCTACGGGGACCTCTTCGCGCACGTCGTGAAGTGGCACGGTGACCTGTACCTGGAGGACGGACTGCACCGGGCGGTCCGCGCCGCGCTCCAGCAGCGCCAGGTGCTGCACGCCCGTGTCCTCGAAATGGAATGAACCCGGGGGCCGCCCGGCCGGCCCCGCACGCGTTCGGACCGCTCCCCGGCTGCTTCCGGGGAGCGGTCCGTTCGTACCCGGGTGCGGTCGCGGTGCCGCCATTCGGGTACCGGCGTACTCCCGATGATGATCGTTTAGTACCTTCACCGCTGTACGGCACTAATCTGCTGACTACGGCCGCGACCGCGTTCGCGTGACACCGCTTCGCGCGGCACCGCGCCCGGCCCACCGTCACCCGATCCCCGCCCCGGCACGAGGGGGAGACAAACCGTGAGCATGTTGACTCCCCAAGGCCTGAAGGGGAAGCAGTACCGGATCACCGGCAACTCCTATCCACGGCTGGGCCGCCCGCCGAAGAAGAGCCGCAGGGTGTTCGCGCTGGTCGGCGTGGTGCTCGCGCTGGCCCTGATCGGGCTCGGCGGCGTCCAGCTCTGGGACATCTTCAGCGGCAAGGGCAAGAACGCCGCCGCCGAGGCCTGTGCCACCCCGTCGGGCAAGCCGCTGGCCGCCCCGGCCCCGGAGGCGACGCCGACCGCTCCGGGCTCCGCCACCGCGCCGATCGACCCGAAGGCCGTCCCGCAGCCGGCGGCGGTCACCGTGAACGTCTACAACGCCACCGCCAAGGCCGGCCTCGCCGCCCGGACCGCCGAGGAGCTGAAGAAGCGCGGCTTCACCATCGGCAAGGTCGGCAACGCCCCGGCCGAACTGGACAAGAAGGTGCCCGGCACCGCCCAGGTGATCGCCGGCCCGGCCGGCGCCGGGGCGTCCACCCTGGTCGGCTCGGTGATCGCGGGCGCGACCAGCACCGCCGACGCCCGCACCGACACCACCGTGGACTTCGTCATCGGCGACAGCTACAACGCGCTGCTCGACGAGGCCCAGGCCGCCGCCGCGCTGGCCCTGGCCACCAAGCCGGTCCCGGCCCCGAGCACCACCGGCAGCTGCTGACCCTCCCCCGCACCCGCACGACGAAGCCCCCCGGCAGCGCGCCGGGGGGCTTCTCGTCGTCCGGACGGACGGGGCCCGCGAGGACCGGGCCGGCGAGGACCGGGCCCGCGAGGGCCGCTCAGCCCGCCGTGCCGTACAGCCGGTCGCCCGCGTCGCCGAGGCCCGGGACGATGTAGCCGTTCTCGTTCAGCCGCTCGTCGACGGCCGCGGTGACCACGGTCACCGGCAGGCCGGCCAGCTCGCGCTCCATCACCGCGACGCCCTCGGGCGCGGCCAGCAGCACCACGGCGGTGACGTCGGTGGCGCCGCGCTCGATCAGCATCCGGATCGCCGCGACCAGCGTGCCGCCAGTGGCCAGCATCGGGTCGAGCACGTAGACCTGGCGGCCGGAGAGGTCGTCGGGCATCCGGGTGGCGTAGGTGGAGGCCTCCAGGGTCTCCTCGTTGCGCACCATGCCCAGGAAGCCGACCTCGGCGGTCGGCAGCAGCCGGGTCATGCCGTCCAGCATGCCGAGGCCGGCCCGCAGGATCGGCACCACCAGCGGACGCGGGTAGGACAGCCGGGTGCCGGTGGTCACGGCCACCGGGGTGGTGATCTCCACCTCGTCGGTGCGGACGTCCCGGGTGGCCTCGTACGCGAGGAGGGTCACCAGCTCGTCGGTCAGGCGACGGAAGGTCGGCGAGTCGGTGCGCTCGTCGCGCAGGGTGGAGAGCTTGTGGGCGACCAGGGGGTGGTCGACGACGTGGATCCGCATGCATCGAGGTTAGCCCGGGTCCGGACGCCCGTACGACACGCCGTGCCAGGCCGGGCCGCGGTCCGACCCGGGCGGCTGCCGGTTCCGTCGTGACGCGCCGTGACGTGGTGAGAATGTCCGGACGGATCGTCCTCCTGTGGTATCAACCCGGCCGATCTGGGAAAGTCAGGTCCTATGACGAGCAACCCGAACTCCGGGGACGGCTCGGCGGACGGGGCCCCGGCCCCGTCGGGCGGGCGCTCCGGTCCGCCCCCGGACCGCCCGGAGACCGAGGCGGAGCGCCGCAGGCGCCGCGCCGTCTTCCTGCGCGAGCTCACCGAGGCCCGCGAACTCCGCGAGCGGGTGCAGCCCCGCCGGACCAAGGAGCGCCGGCTGCGCGAAGCGATGCGGATGCGAACCTTCCGCATCTGACCGGCCCTCCACGGCTTCTCCACAGACCCTCTGCCGCGCGGCCCCCGTGACACCGTCCGGCGGCCAACCCTTCCGACACGACCTGCAAAGACGCGCTGCAGAACACCCCCCGCAGAGCCGTGCTTTCTGTCACGATTCCGATGGGACGGTCCGACCAGCGGACCGCTCTGGCGCGGGGGCGGCCAGTTCCGCGCCGCCCGCGAGCGCCGACAGCCGAGACCGAGACTTGGGAGTGTCCCTGGTGGCGTACTTCGCTGCAGTGCTTGCTCGCACCGAGGACGGGTGGGATGTGAGCGAGACGGAGCTCGACGACGTCGAAACCCTCGCCGACCTGGCCGACCTGGCCCGCGAGGCGGCCCAGGACGACGACAGCGTCCTGGTCTTCATCGAACAGGAGGACGCCTGGTTCGCCATCGTCCGGGTGGACGGCGAGGAGGATCCGCGGATCTTCGTGTCGGACGGCGCCGCCGCCGCCCGCAGCTCCTACGGCTCCGTCCTCACCGACGAGCTGGTCGACCAGGCCGGCGAGAGCGAGTTCGGCGACCTCGACAACCTGGTCGCCGAGCTGGAGGACGGCGCGGAGGCCGAGGAGCAGGAGGTGGACGAGGACGGCGAGGGCCAGGGCGGCGTCCCGGTCGGCCCGCTCGGCGACGCCCACCTGCTGACCGAGTTCGGCCTCGCCGCCGACGAGCTGATCGCCCTCAGCGGCGAGGGCGCGGTGCCCGGCGACGCCCTGGAGGAGATCGCCGAGGCGCTCGGCTGCGGCGAGGTCCTGGAGGCCGTCCGGTAACGCCCCGTGTCCGTCGTCCGGACGGCCGCACCCCCGTCATGCCCGACACTGGATGCCATGCAGTCCGTCCGCCCGATCCCGCCGCTGCCCGCCCCCGTCCGCCCCGACCCGGTCCGCGACCGCTGGGCGGCGCCGATGCGCCTCGCCGTCGCCGAGGCCGCCCTGGCGCCGGCCACCGGTGACGTCCCGGTCGGGGCGCTCGTCCTCGGCCCGGACGGCGAGATCCTCGGCCGCGGCCACAACGAACGCGAGGCCGTCGGCGACCCGACCGCGCACGCCGAGGTGGTCGCCATCCGCGCGGCGGCGGAGAAGCTGGGCGAGTGGCGGCTGAGCGGGTGCACGCTGGTCGTCACGCTGGAGCCCTGCACCATGTGCGCGGGCGCGATCGTGCTCTCCCGGATCGACCGGGTGGTCTACGGCGCCCTCGACGAGAAGGCCGGCGCGGCCGGCTCGCTCTTCGACGTGATGCGCGACCGTCGGCTCAACCACCGGCCCGAGGTGATCTGGGGCGTCCTCGCCGACGAGTGCGGGGAGCAGCTCCGCGCCTTCTTCGACACCCACCGCTGAACCACCGCCGGGACCCCGGCCGGATACGGATTTCGTTCCCGCGCCACCCGTCCGGTAGAGTTCCCCTCGGTAGCGTGTCCGAGCGGCCAAAGGAGCACGCCTCGAAAGCGTGTGTGGGGGCAACTCCACCGTGGGTTCGAATCCCACCGCTACCGCCAGCAAGCCCGAAGGGCCCGTCCGGTGAACCGGACGGGCCCTTCGGCGTTCCCGCGTACCCTCGGACGCGGAAAGGGCTCCGTACCCGTCGGCCGATGACCACCAACGCCTGTCGAGTACGGAGCCTGGAAGAGGGGGAGCGGTTCGGGGGGACTGACCGCTCCCCCGGCGGAGTCCCACAACCGGGGCCGCGTCGGGGGGAAGCCGCGGCGCCCGGTCCCACAGCGGGGAGCTCCGGATCCACGTACCGGGGATTCCTGCCAGATCCTCGGTACATCAACCATCCTGCCGCGCTCCGCCGGACCGGGCACCCGGAGAAAGGCCCCACTCGCGGGGACCTTCGTCCCGGCAGGTGAACGCGTCGCACACCTGATAGGCCGTCCGGGTGGATAAGCTGCCCGTTGCACCGGGCCGCTCGGGGACCGGGCGACGACGGCCCACGGCAGGGAGGAAGGTCACCGGATGGCGCAGGCGAAGAAGATCGGAATGGTCCTGCTGCTCATCTTCGTGCTCTACACGATCATCACCTCGCCCGCCCGCGCGGCCGAGCTGGTCCAGTTGGGGTTCGAAGGCATCTCGAACGCCGCCAAGGCGGTCGGCACCTTCATGACCGGCCTGGTGAAGTAGCCCGGACCCCACCGGCTACGGTGGGCCCGACACCCGACCCCGTCCGCGAGGAGCGGCACCGTGATCCGCCACCTGGTCCTGTTCAAGCTCAACGAAGGCGTCAGCAAGGACGACGAGCGCGCGCTCGCCGGCGCCAAGGCCTTCGCCGAGCTCGGCCCGGTCGTCCCCGAGCTGCGCGAGTGGGAGTGCGGCTGGAACACCACCGACCGCGACATCGCCCACGACTTCGCCATCAACAGCCTGGTCGAGGACCGCGAGGCCCTCCAGGCGTACCTCACCCACCCGGCCCACCAGGCCGCGGCCGCGCAGTGGCGCGAGTTCGCCACCTGGGTGATCGCCGACATCGAGGTCTGAGCCCGGCGGGCCGCCCCCGACGCACCCGGCCGGTCCGGGCGCGTCCCCCGGACGGCCCGCCCGCGCACCACCCCCGCACCGCCCCCGCACCGCTGCCGCGACCGGCGGGGGCCGGACGGCGCACCAACACACCTCCACGTGGTACTTGCCCGACGCGTGCCCGCCTTGTGATGCTATGACCGGTTTTGCCGGACATGGCGAGGTGCTGAACCAGACGCGACACCCGGTCCGCAGGTCCCACCGTTGTCGACTTTGGGAGGGGTGACGTGTCCGTGCGGACACCAGGGAGCGCACCGGACGACGAGGTGCTGGCCGCCGTGATCAGCCCGGCCGGCGAGCTCCGCCCGGACGGCCTGCGCGGTCCCGGCGGCCGCCCCGCCGTCGACGTCCGCACCCTCACCCGGGTGCTCTTCGAGCGGCTCGCCGAGCTGCCCCCGGACGCCCCCGAGCGCGAGCGGGTCCGGGCCGCGCTGATCGAGATCAACATCCCCCTCGTCCGCTACGCCGCCACCCGCTTCCGCAGCCGCAGCGAGCCGATGGAGGACGTCGTCCAGGTCGGCACCATCGGCCTGATCAACGCCATCGACCGGTTCGACCCCGAGCGGGGGGTGCAGTTCCCCACCTACGCGCTGCCGACCATCCTCGGCGAGATCAAGCGCTACTTCCGCGACAACGTCCGCACCATGCACGTCCCGCGCCGGCTCCAGGAGCTCTGGGTGCAGGTCAGCGGTGCCATGGAGGAGCTGACCGTGGCGCACGGCCGGGCCCCCAAGGTGCCGGAGATCGCCGCCAGCCTGCGCATCCCCGAGGAGGACGTCCGGGCCTGCCTGGACGCCGGGCGGGCGTACAACGCCGCCTCGCTGGAGGCCGCCCAGGAGCACGAGGGCGGGCTGGCGCTGCTCGACCGGCTCGGCTACGAGGACTCCGCGCTGGCCGAGGTCGAGCACCGGGACATGGTCCGCCACCTGCTGGTGCAACTGCCCGAGCGGGAGCGCCGGATCGTCATGCTGCGGTTCTTCGCCAACCTGACGCAGTCGCAGATCAGCACCGAGCTGGGGATGTCCCAGATGCACGTCTCGCGGCTGCTGTCGCGGATCCTCACCCGGCTGCGGACCGGGAACTCCTGGGAGGACTGACCACGCTGCGCCGTGACGGCACGATAGCGGCACGTCACCGCCGCGTGACATCTTGCGACGCTCGGGTTTGCCGGGGACCGTGAGCCGGTATGCAGGGTTCGAGGGGGGCCGGCACGGGCGCGGGAACGTTCCGGGGACGGCGCCCGTTGGACCGTCAGTCACGAGGGGGTGGGCGCATGTCCTCAGAGGTGGGCACTGCGGAGATCCACGCTGCACCGGCCGGCGCCGCGGAGATCCCGCTCCAGCGCGTCGCGGCCGCGCCGGACGCGGGGCTCGACACCCGCACGCTCTCCCGCTCCCTCTTCGGACGGCTGGGCGCCCTCGCACCGGGCAGCGCCGAGCACACCTATGTGCGCGACACCCTGATCGAGCTCAACCTGCCGCTGGTGCGCTACGCCTCGGCGCGCTTCCGCAGCCGCAACGAGCCGATGGAGGACATCGTCCAGGTCGGCACGATCGGCCTGATCAAGGCGATCGACCGGTTCGACCCGGAGCGCGGGGTCGAGTTCCCGACCTTCGCGATGCCGACGGTGGTCGGCGAGATCAAGCGCTTCTTCCGGGACACCAGCTGGTCGGTGCGGGTGCCCCGGCGGCTCCAGGAGCTGCGGCTGGCGCTCACCAAGGCGGGCGACGAGCTCTCCCAGCGCCTCGACCGCTCCCCCACCGTGGCCGAGCTGGCCGCCTGCCTCGGCGTCAGCGAGGAGGACGTGGTCGAGGGCCTGGCGGTCGGCAACGCGTACACCGCAAGCTCGCTGGACTCCAGCCCGAGCGAGGAGGACGGCGAGGGCCCGCTGGCCGAGCGGCTCGGCTACGAGGACCTCGCGCTGGAGGGCGTGGAGTACCGGGAGTCGCTGAAGCCGCTGCTGGCCAAGCTGCCGCCGCGCGAGCGGCGGATCATCATGCTGCGCTTCTTCGGCAATCTGACCCAGTCGCAGATCGGCGAGGAGATCGGCATCTCGCAGATGCACGTCTCGCGGCTGCTGACCAAGACCCTCACCCAGCTGCGCGAGGGCCTGACCGCCGAGGCCTGAGCACCGGCGCCGGCACGGGGCAGGGCGGGGCCCGTCGGGGCCCCGCCGCCGCCTCAGGGCGCCAGCAGGTTGGTCCGCAGTCCCGTCAGCACGGCCTCGTCCAGGCCGAGGCCGTCGGCCCAGAACGCGCCGAAGTCCGGCCAGCCGGCCTCGACCTCCTCGAAGGCCGCCTCCAGGTAGCGGCGTTCGGCCCGGAAGACCGGCAGCAGCAGCTCGGGCTCGTGCATCAGACCGCGGGTCCGGAAGCCCTCCAGGACGGCCTCCACGACGACGGCGGAACGCTCGTTGGTGAGCAGGTAGTCCGCGACCACCGTCTCCCGCTCCACACCGAGCGCGGTCAGCAGCACGGCCGCCGTCCAGCCGGTGCGGTCCTTTCCGGCCGAGCAGTGGAACAGCAGCGGCGCGCCGGCCGGATCGGCCAGGAGACGAAGCACGTCGGCGAACCGTTCGCGCGCGATCCGGTCGGTGACGAACCACCGGTAGAGGCCGGTCATCATGGCGTCGGCGCGTCCGCCGCCGAGCAGGGCGCGCTGCTTGTGCGGATCGCGGTCGGCCAGCGCCTCGCGCAGCGTCGCGTAGATGTCGAAGTCCGCCGCGAAGACCGGCAGCTGATGGACGGACATGCCCTCGGCGATCCGGTCCGCACCCGCCTCGCGGACCTCGTCCGGACTGCGCAGGTCGACGATCCGCCGCAGCCCCAGTCCGGCCAGCCGGCCGAGGTCCTCGTCGGTCAGCCGGCTGAGGCCGTCGCTGCGCAGGGCGACGCCGGCCCGGAGCACCAGGCCCTCGGCGGTCCGGTAGCCGCCCAGGTCCCGGGCATTCACGGCGCCGAGCAGGCCCAGACTGCGGGCCGCCGGAATTGCGGCGATTTCGATCTGCTGCTCGGTCACTCGGGGCCTCCATTGGATATTCGGACGGTGACGTTGCACAACCCTGAGCGATATTGCATGAACCTGCCCACCGAAACAGCCGGATGTGCAAGGGTGTCCCGGGCATCGCCGCCAGTGTAGGGTCCGGCCGCCTCCCGGATCACACGATGGGTGAGCAGCGGTAACGCTAGGTTCCCGGTTTTCATTTTTAATTCATTATTTGCGCAGCCGCTGCGGTTTCGGCCACAATCAGCGCCCTCATGGCAACGACCATGAACGTTGGTAACAGATTCGCTGCACTCCTGCCCATTCGGTCCCTCCTGCCCGGGAACTTCCACCAGGATGGGCGCCGGGCAGCCTGGTGCCCGTGAACAGCTACAGGGCAGGTGGACGCCGGCAGCGGAGCGCCCTGCCCAGGGGAGGAAAGTCAACATGGGTCGAGCGACCCGAAGAGTCGCCGCCTGCGCGGCCGCCGTCCTGCTGGCCGGAGGCCTGCAGTCGTCCCTCGCGCACGCCACCACCACGCCCCGGATCGACCTCACGGTCCTGGTGATCAGCGACGGCGGGCCGGCCACGGCCGCGATCGCCGCCGAGCTCAAGAGCCAGGGCACGCCGTACAAGCTGGTCGACCTCAACGACGCCAACCGCCCGGTGATCGACGCGGCCTTCCTCAGCGACACGCTGAACGGGCAGCCGCGCGGCAAGTACCAGGGCATCGTGCTGCCGAACGACAACCCGTTCGCGGCCGGCTCCGCCGAGATGACCGCGATCGCCGCGTACGAGGCCGCGTTCGGCGTCCGCCAGGTGGACGCGTACACCTACGCCCGTCCCGACGTCGGCCTGAACTGGGCGGTCAACCCCGGGTACATGGGTACCCTGGACGGCTTCCAGGGCGAGGTCACGACGGCCGGCCTGAGCGGGCCGTTCGGCTACCTCAAGGGCAGCGTCCCGTTCGAGGACAACGACCCGGCCGTCTCGGAGAGCTACGGCTACCTCGCCACCCCGCTGACCACCCTGCCCGCCGGTTCCGGCTTCACCCCGCTGGTGGAGGTGCCCATCCCGGGCAGCACCGCCAAGGGCTCGCTGGTCGGCGAGTACGAGCACGCCGGCCGCAAGGAACTGGTCGTCACCTTCGTCTACAACCAGTACCAGCAGCAGTACCGCCTGCTGGCCCGCGGCATAGTCGACTGGATCACCCAGGGGGTCCACCTGGGCTACGACCGCAACTACTTCGCGGCCCACGTCGACGACGTCTTCCTCGCCGACGACCGCTGGGACACGGTGCTCAAGTGCACCCCCGGCGACGTCACCTGCCCGCCCGGGACCCCGGAGACCGCCAACCCGATCCGGATGACGGTCGCCGACGCGCAGTACGCCAAGCAGTGGCAGCTCGACCACGGCTTCACCATGGACATGGTGTTCAACGGCGGCGGCAGCGAGGACTGGAAGGCCGACCACGAGACCACCACCGACCCGGTGGTCGACCGGATGATCGCCGACCAGAGCAGCTACCGGTGGATCAACCACACCTACACCCACCCGTACCTGGGCTGCCTCCAGGACGTCTCGGTGGTGCCGTGGAAGTGCACCAAGACCCCCTCGGGCAGCACCGTCTGGGTCGACCAGGCCACCATCACCTCCCAGATCAAGAACAACCTGGACTGGGCCGCCGCCCGGGGCCTGCAGCTGGACCGGACCGAACTGGTCACCGGCGAGCACTCCGGCCTGCTGACCGCGCCCCAGGAGACCAGCGACAACCCGTACCTGGCGCCCTCGCTGGCCGCCAACGGCGTCAAGTGGACCGCCAGCGACGCCTCCCGCGAGCCCGCCCAGCGGGCCGTCGGCAACGCGCTGACCGTGCCGCGGTACCCGATGAACGTCTTCTACAACGCCGCCACGGCGCAGGAGGAGACCGACGAGTACAACTGGATCTACACCAGCGCGGCCAACGGCGGCAGCGGCGCCTGCGAGTCGGCCAACTCCACCTGCCTGCCGGCCCCGCTGGACGTCAACACCGGCTACCAGTCGTACATCGTGCCGCTGGAGGCCCGGATCGACCTCGGCCACGTGCTGAGCAACGACCCGCGGCCGCACTTCATCCACCAGTCGAACCTGTCCGAGGACCGGATCGTCTACCCGGTGCTGGAGAGGATCCTCTCCACCTACCGCTCGCTGCACGCCGACAACGCCCCGGTCGTGAACCTCCCGCAGAAGGAGATCGGCCAGGAGTTCCAGCGGCGGGCGGCCTGGAACGCGGCCCTCGCCTCCGGCCAGGTCACCGCCTACCGCACCGGTGACACCGTCCGGGTGAACGCCCCGGCCGGCGTCCAGGTCCAGGCCACCATGCCGGCCGGCACCGTGCAGCAGCTCGCGATCGGCACCGCCGCCTTCGGCACCGCCTACGCGGGCTCGCTCTCCGGCTGGGTGAAGCCCGGCCAGCTGCAGAGCGGCGTCCAGCTGACGCTGCCCGCGACGGGCACCCCGGCCGCCCCGGCCGGCGCCAGCCCGAGCCTCGCGGCCAAGTCCGTCCCGGCCCCGGCCCCGGCCGACACCAAGGTCGTCCCGCAGGGCACCGCGGACGCCGTCCCGGCCGGCCCGGGCGACACCGACCGCACCGAGGCGCCGACCCTGGTCCCCGGCAGCGGGGCCCCGGTGGCGGGCAAGAACGTCGCTGCTGGTACCACTGCTGGTACGACGAGCGGCACCGGCGGGAAGGCGGCCGGTCACGGCAGCGTCCCGCAGCAGCACGGCAAGGCCTCCGGGGGGAAGGCCGAGCCCGCCAGGAAGACCGCCGGCCCGTCCGCCGGCCACCGCTAGACAGGTGAACCCGGTGGCGGCCGCGGTACCGCGGCCGCCACCGGCACCACCCGGCCTGCCCGGCCGGGAGCTTGAGGCAAGAACAGGAGGGGGGACCAGAGATGCGCGTCACCCTGCTCACCGAGGGGACGTACCCGCACCAGCACGGCGGGGTCAGTGTCTGGTGCGACCAGCTCGTGCAAGGCATGCCCGACGTCGACTTCGACGTCATCGCCGTCACGGGAACCGGCCACGAACCACTGGCCTGGGAGCTGCCGGCCAATGTGCGGTCGGTGACCACCGCCCCGCTCTGGGGCCCGGCCTCGGAGGCGAAGGCACCGCGCGGCAAGGAGATGCGCCGCTTCCTCAACGCCTACGAACGGTTCCTGCACTCCCTCCTGGACCCGGTCTACACCACGCACTTCGGCACCGAGCTCTACGGCTTCGCCGACCTCGCCCGGCGCGGGCTGCTCAGCCCGGCGCTGCGCAGCGAGCGCGCCCTGCGCACCCTCCAGCACGTCTGGACCAGGGACTACCTCTCCACGGCCGTCTCCCGGCCGACCATGCACGACGCGCTGAACGCCACCGACCTGCTGGAGCACGCGCTGCGCCCGCTCGCGGTCGAGCCGCCGCGCGACGGCGTGGCGCACGCCGCGAGCGGCGGGCTGGCCACGCTCCCGGGGCTGATATCCGCCCAGCAGTTCGGCGTACCGTTTCTCCTCACCGAGCACGGCATCTACCTGCGCGAGCGCTACCTCGGCTACCGCACCGGCCCCTACCGCTGGCCGGTCAAGGCGCTGCTGCTCGGCTTCTACCGGATGCTCGCCGAGGAGAGCTACCGACGGGCCGCGCTGGTCACCCCCGGCAACCGGTACAACCGGCGCTGGGAGGAGCGCGGCGGCACCCCCTCCACGCACATCCGCACCGTCTACAACGGCGTCGACCCGGCGGCCTTCCCGCCCGCCGGGCCGGAGCCGGAGACCCCGACGCTCAGCTGGGCCGGCCGGGTCGACCCGATCAAGGACCTGGAGACGCTGATCCGCGCGTTCGCGCTCGTGCGGCGCGAGATACCCGACGCCCGGCTGCGGCTGTTCGGCGGCACCCCCAAGGGCGGCGAGGCCTACCGGGAGAGGTGCGAGGCGCTGGCCGCCGAGCTCGGCACGGCCGACGCGGTGGTCTTCGAGGGCCGGGTCGCGGACATCACCGACGCCTACGCGGCCGGGAACGTGGTGATGCTCTCCTCGATCAGCGAGGGCTTCCCGTTCACCCTGATCGAGGCGATGTCCTGCGGGCGCGCCACCGTCTCGACCGACGTCGGCGGCGTGCGCGAGGCGGTCGGCGACACCGGCCTGGTCGTCCCGCCGCGCGAGCCCGAGCCGATGGCCGCGGCGGCGGTCGAGCTGCTGCGCGACCCGGAGCGCCGGGCCCGGCTGGGCGAGCAGGCCCGGCTGCGGGTGATCGAGCAGTTCACGCTCCGCCAGAACATCGACGGCTTCCGCGGCATCTACACCGAGTTGCTGGGCACCTCCCGCTGGCTGCCCGAGGGCGTGGTCGCCGTGACCGACGGACCGCCGGACCGGGCCTGGGAACAGCCGGCCGCCGAGCAGGAGCGCAGTGAGGTGACGGCATGAGCGAGCGCAGCGAGCGAATCAAGGTGCGCGTTCCGCGAAGCGGCCGCCGAGCGCAGCGAGGTGGGCGCATGAGCGAGCGCAGCGAGGTGGGCGCATGAGCGGCCCCCTGCGCCTCGTTCCGAACGAGGCCGACGAGACCGTCCAGCTGCGGGTCCTGCCGCTGAAGCGGCGGCGCCCGGCCCTGCCCGCGCAGCGGCCCGGGCCGCAGACGGACCAGCTCGACCTCTCCCCCGACCCGCTGGACGAGCTCGCCGAGCGGCTGCGGGACATCTGCGCCGACGCCGTCCACCCCTACGAGATCGCGGCCTTCCTGGAGTCCGACGGCCTCTCCGACGAACAGGCGGGCCTGCTGTACGGCCGGCCCGACGCGTTCACCGTCGCCGAGGAGCTGTTCGAACGGGTCGAGCGCCGCTACCCCGGGCCGAGCGCCGAGTTCGCCAACCCCTGGCGGGCCGACCCCCGGCGGTGCGTCGTGCGCGGCCTGGTCTTCGCCCTGCCCGGCCTCGGCTACCTGCTGGGCGCCAACCTGTTCGCCGCCGACCGGCTGCGCTTCGGCCTGCCCTCGGGCATGCTCGCGCTGTCCGTCGCGACCCTGGTCAGCTGGTCGTGGAACCAGGCCCTGGCCCACCGCGCGTACGCCTGGCTCGGCCGCGGCCGGCGCCGGTCGGCCGCGGCCTGCCTGGCGACCGGGGCGCCGCTCGGCGCGCTGACCGCGGCCACCGCCGGGTACGTGGTCGGCGGACCGCTGGGCGCGCTCTGCTTCGCCGCCGGGCAGTCCGCCTACCTGGCGGCGGCCACCGTGCTGCTGGTGCTGGGCCGGGAGAGGTTCCTGCTGCTGGCGCTGGCGCCGTCCTCGGTCGGCGCGGGCGTGGTGCTCGCCGTCGACGTGCCGCAGGCGGTCCGCACCGCGGTGCTGCTCGCCTCGCTCGGCCTGGCCGTCGGGCTCGCCGCCCGGGAGCTGCTGCGCTGCCGCAGCGCCGAGGCGGAGCCCGTCCCGCTGCGGCTGCCGCTGTACAAGGAGGTCCCGCACCTGCTGTTCGGGCTCGCGGTCGGCACCCTGACCCTGATCGCCGGACTGGGCGTCACCGTCCACCAGGCGGTGCGCACCGGCAGCGCCGAGGGCGCCTCGGCCAGCCCGACCGGGCCGGCCATGATCGCCCTGACGCTGAGCCTCGGCCTCGCCGAGTGGCTGCTCTTCCGCTACCGGGCGATGGCGGTGGCCGCGCTGCGCACCAGCCACACCCCGGGCGAGTTCGCCCGCCGCACCGGCGGCGTGCTGCTCGGCTGCCTGTTCATCTACCTCACCACCGTGGCCGCCCTCGACGCCGCCGCCACCGTGCTCTGGCCCGGCGCCCCCGCGCTGGGCGTCCCGGAGCTCGGCGCGCTGCTGCTGCTCGGCGGCTCGCTCTGGCTGGCGCTGCTGCTGAACGCCTTCGGGCTCAGCTGGAGCACCGCCCTCATCTGTCTGGCAGCCGCGGGCGCCGAGTGCGCCGGACTGCTGACCGGTGCGGACCCGACCCTCCTGCAGCTGGCCGGCTGCGGGGCCGCGGCCGCCGTCCTCACCGCCACCGCCGGGCCCGTGCTCGGCCGCACCACCAAGCACCGCTGACCCCGGCGCCGCCGACCAGCTGCAGCCGAACGGCTGCACCGCTGAACAGCGCGGCACGGAGCCAGTACCGACGGAACCGCACCACCCGTACCGGCCCGGCCGGCACCACAGCGTCGTACCACCCGGCCGGGCCCGTACACCGAGTCCCAGAAGACACAGGAAGCGATTCACCATGAGCAGCGTCGCCGTCACCGGAGCCGAGGGCTTCATCGGCTCCCACCTCGTCGAGACCCTGGTGGCCGACGGCCACCAGGTCCGCGCGATGGTCCAGTACAACTCGTTCTCGTCGTTCGGCTGGCTGGAGACCCTCCCGAAGGAGGTGCTGGACTCCGTCGAGATCGTCCTCGGCGACGTCCGCGACCCCGGCTCGGTCAACGGACTGGTCAAGGGCACCGAGGCGGTCTACCACCTCGCCGCCCTGATCGCGATCCCGTACTCCTACCGGGCCCCGCACTCCTACGTGGACACCAACGTCACCGGCACCCTGAACGTCCTGGAGGCCGTGCGCCACCTGGAGATCCCCCGCCTGGTGCACACCTCGACCAGCGAGACCTACGGCACCGCGCAGACCGTGCCGATCACCGAGGACCACCCGATCAACACCCAGTCCCCGTACGCCGCCTCCAAGGCCGGCGGGGACCGGCTGGCCGACAGCTACCACGCCAGCTTCGGGACCCCGGTCGTCACCCTGCGCCCGTTCAACACCTACGGCCCGCGCCAGTCGATGCGCGCCGTCATCCCCACCGTGATCGCCCAGCTCGCCGCCGGCGAGACCACGATCACCCTCGGCGACCTGCGCCCGACCCGCGACTTCATGTTCGTCAAGGACACCGCGCTGGCCTTCCGCACGGTCGGCACCGCCCCCGCGCAGACCGTGGTCGGCCGGACCTTCAACGCCGGCACCGGCGGCGAGATCTCGGTCGGCGACCTGGTCACCCTGGTCGGCAAGCTGATGGGCGTCGACGTCACCGTCCGGGAGGACGAGCAGCGCATCCGCCCGGCCAACTCCGAGGTCATGCGCCTGGTCGCGGACGCCACCCGGCTGCGCACCGCCACCGGCTGGGCCCCGGCGCACTCGCTGGAGGAGGGCCTGGAGCAGACCATCGCGTTCTTCCGCGACCCGGCCAACCTGGCCCGCTACAAGACCGACATCTACAACGTCTGATCCGACTCCGCCTTCCGTCCGCTCCCGGCACCCGAAGGCCCCGTGTCGAACGACTTCCGTGGGGGAACCACCATGCACGCAGTGATTCTGGCCGGCGGCAAGGGCGTACGCCTGCGCCCGTACACCACCGCGCTTCCCAAGCCTCTCGTCCCGATCGGCGACCAGCACGCGATCCTGGAGATCGTGATGCGCCAGCTCGCCGCCGCGGGCTTCCAGACCGTCACCCTGGCCATCGGCCACCTCGGCCACATCATCCGCGCCTACGTCGGCAACGGCTCCCAGTGGGGGCTGCGGGTCGGCTACGCGGTCGAGGACAGCCCGCTCGGCACCCTCGGCCCGCTGCTCACCTTGCAGGACCGGCTGCCGGAGAACTTCCTGGTGATGAACGGCGACGTCCTCACCGACCTGGACTTCGCCGGGGTGCTCCAGCACCACGAGGCATCCCGCGCCCCGCTCACCATCGCGACCTACGCCCGCCAGGTGAAGATCGACTTCGGCGTGCTGACCACCGAGGCCGGGTCCATCACCGGCTTCCAGGAGAAGCCGAGCATCGACTACCGCGTCTCGATGGGCGTCTACGGCGTCTCCCGCGCCGCGCTCGCCCGCTACACCCCGGGCCTGCCGCTGGGCTTCGACGAGCTGGTGCTCGACCTGCTGGCCGCCGGGACGCCGCCGGCCGCCTACGAGTTCGACGGCTACTGGCTGGACATCGGCCGCCCGGACGACTACGACCGGGCCAACGCCGAGTTCGGGCTCAACCGCTCGCTGCTGCTCCCTGACGAGCCGGCCGGCCCCGCGCCCGCCACCCCCGGCGAGGGCCTGTACGCCGTGCCGACCGGCCAGGGGCTGCCGATCCCCGCGGCCCGCACCGCCCCCGAGGCCGCCGACGGGCAGCCGACGGCTGCCGCGGCCGCCGTCCCGGCCGGTCCGGGGAACGACGGGCGGGCCGCGTGAGGATCCTCCTGCTCGGCGCCGACGGCTTCCTCGGCCGGCACGCCGCGACCGCCCTGCGGGCCCTGCCCGGTGCCACCGTGCTGACCGCCGGGCGGCGGCCCGACCACGACCTGCGGCTCGACCTGGCCACCGCCCAGGCGGGCCCGCTCGGCGAGGAGCTGGCCGCGCTCGCCCCGGACGCGGTGGTCAATCTCGCCGGCGCCGTCTCGGGCAGCGCCGTCACCCTCGCCGAGGTCAACGCCCGCGGCCCGGCCGTGCTCTGCGAGGCGCTCGGCCGCGGCGCCCCGACGGCCCGGCTGGTGCACATCGGCTCGGCCGGCGAGTACGGCGTCTGCGCCCCCGGCAGTTCGCTCGCCGAGGACGCCGACGCCCGCCCGGTCGGCGTCTACGGCGCCACCAAGCTGGCCGGCTCCCTCGCGGTGGCCGGCTCGCCGCTGGACGCCGTGGTGCTGCGGGTGTTCAACCCGGTCGGCCCCGGCGCCCCGGCCGGCTCGCTGCCCGGCCGGCTCGCCGCCGAGCTGCGCCGGGCCGCGCCCGGGGGCGCCGACGCGGTGGTGCGGGTCGGGGACCTCTCGGCCCACCGCGACTTCGTCGACGCCCGGGACGTCGCCCGCGCGGTGGCGCTCGCCGTCACCGCGCGGGGCCCGCTGCCCCGGGTGCTCAACCTCGCCTCCGGGCAGGCCAGGCCGGTGCGGGCGATCGCCGACGGCCTGGTCGCGGCGGCCGCCTTCACCGGCCGGATCGACGAGAGCGGCGCCGGCTCCGAGCGCTCCGCGGCCGTCTCCTGGCAGCAGGCCGACGTGTCGGCCGCCGCCCGGGCACTCGGCTGGCGCCCGCAGACCGGGTTCGAGGAGACGCTGCGCGACCTCTGGGCCTCCACCGCACCGCTGGTCACCGCATGACCGGGGGCCCGCACCCCGACGGCCGCCTGCTGGTGCCGCTCTACGTCCACCCCGCGGTGGACCCGGCGGCCTGGCAGGCGGTCGCCGCCGCCGACCCGGGGCTCATCGCCGCCGTGGTGCTCAACCTCGCCGACGGGCCGGGCGAGCCCGACCACGTCTTCGCCGAGGCCGCCGAGCAGCTCCGCACGGCCGGCCTTCCGCTGCTCGGCTACGCCGACACCGACTACGGACGGCGGCCGCACGCCGCCGTGGTCAACGACATCCTGACCTACCGTCAGCGCCACGGCATCTCCGGCGTCTACCTCGACCAGGTGTCGGCCGCACCCGGCGCCCTGCCGCACTACCGGCGCCTGGCCACCGCGGCCCGGGCCGCCGGCTGCGCCACCGTGGTGTTCGGCCACGGCGACCACCCGGACCCCGGGTACGCCGAGGTCGGCCTGGCCGATCTGCTGGTCACCTTCGAGGGCGACTGGGCGGCCTACCAGGCGCTGGCCCTGCCGCTGTGGACCGGACGGCACGCCGCCGCCCGGTTCTGCCACCTGGTCTACGACGTTCCCGCCGAACGGGCCGGAGAGGCGGCCGCGTTGATCGCCGCCCGGCGGGCCGGGGTCGGCTGCGCGGTGCCGGGCGCCGGGGAGAACCCCTGGAGCACCCTGCCGCACCGGCTGACCGGCAACCTTCCGTTGGCCGAACCCCTCTGATCCACCGTCCGAACGCCCGTCCGCGCACCCGTCCGCGCACCCGTCCGCGCCGCCGTCCGATCCGATCCGGAGTCCGTGCCCCATGACCCGCCGTACCCGGCCCGTGTGGGCCGCCCTCGCCCTGGCCACCGCCACCGCACTGCTGGCGACGGCGTGCAGCAGCTCCGGCTCGGAGGACGAGGACGACACCTCGGCCGACGCCACCCCGGCCCCGCCCCCGGCGGCCACCGCCGCCCCCGTCCCGGGTGCGCCGGCCACCCCCGGTACCCCTGACACCCCCGGCACCCCGGGTACGCCGGTCACCCCGGACGCCCCGGGCTCGCCCACGGCCCCGGGCTCGCCGACCGCGCCCGGCCGCCCGTCGACCGCGCCCGGCACCCCCTCGATCCCCGCCGCCCCGGTCACCCCGGTCACCCCGGGAACGCCCAACGCCCCCGGTACGCCCGGCACTCCGGGCACCCCCGGTACGGCCAGCACCGCCGGCGCCCGCTGGCAGCCCGCCCCCGGCCTCGCCTGGCAGTGGCAACTCGGCGGCGGCGTCGACCAGTCCGTCGACGTCCCCGTCTACGACATCGACGGCTTCGAGACCGACGCCTCCGTGGTCGCCGCCCTGCACGCCAAGGGCCGCAAGGTGATCTGCTACGTCAACGCCGGTTCCTGGGAGGACTTCCGCCCCGACTCCGCCGCCTTCGCCCAGGCCCTCCAGGGCTCGGGCAACGGCTGGAAGGGCGAGAAGTGGTTCGACATCCGCCGGATCGACCAGCTGAAACCGCTGATGGCGGCTCGCTTCGACATGTGCAAGCAGAAGGGCTTCGACGCCGTCGAACCCGACACCATCGAGGCCTACAACCAGAACAGCGGCTTCCCGCTGACCGCGGACGACCAGCTCCGCTACAACCGCATGCTCGCCGCACTCGCCCACGAACGCGGTCTGGCGATCGGCCTGAAGAACGACCTGGAGCAGGTCCCGGCACTGCTGGACGACTTCGACTTCGCCGTGAACGAGGAGTGCGCGCAGTACGACGAGTGCGGCCGCCTCTCCCCCTTCATCCAGGCGGGCAAGGCGGTGTTCCACGTCGAGTACAAGCTGGGCACCGAGAAGTTCTGCACCCGCACCAAAGCCCTGGGCTTCAGCTCGATGCAGAAGAAACTCGAACTGGACGCCTGGCGGAAGCCCTGCTGAGGAGGCAGGGCCCGGCCCCCGACGGCTGCCGGACCGCCAGGCCTTCCACCGACCGGACTACTTGACGGCCAGCCAGACGACGGCGCCCAGCACGGCGAGCGCGACGACGGCGATCAGCGCGATCACGCCCGTGCGGCTGCCACCGCCGCTGTTGCCGTAGGTGTTGACGGAGCCCGGCGCCTGCGGTGCCGGGGTCTCCTCGACGAAGGCCCGGAACATCTGGGTGCTGCCGGCGGGGTCGTACTCGTTGTCAGCCATGGCAGGGACTCTAACGAATCCGCGGACCGCCCCGACACCCGGTCTCCGCCCTACGGATGTGCGACGGGCATGTGAAGTCCGCCTCGTTCCCGGAATGCCGGCCCGGCCCATCGGGTTGACTCGGACCATGACCGAATCCCCCAGCGACGCCCCCCGTTACGTGCAGCTCGGCGACTCCGAGCTCTCGGTGTTCCCGCTCTCCCTCGGCGGCAACGTCTTCGGCTGGACCGCCGACGAGGCCGAGTCCTTCGCCGTCCTCGACGCCTACGCCGCCGCCGGCGGCAACTTCGTCGACACCGCCGACGTCTACTCCTGCTGGGTCCCGGGCAACACCGGCGGCGAGTCCGAGACCATCATCGGGAAGTGGCTGCGCAGCCGCGGCAACCGCGACTCCGTCGTCGTCGCCACCAAGGTCGGCCTGCACCCCGAGGCCCGCGGGCTGGGCGCGGCCACCATCAAGGCCTCCGCCGAGGGTTCGCTGCGCCGCCTCGGCGTCGACCACATCGACCTCTACTACACCCACCAGGACGACGACACTCCGGTGGAGGAGTTCGTCACCGCCCTGGACGCGCTGGTGCGCGAGGGCAAGGTGCGCGCCGTCGCCGCCTCCAACATCGGCGCCGACCGGCTCGCCGAGGCGCTCGCCTTCGCCGGCCGCGAGGGCCTGACGGCGTACACCGCCGTCCAGCCGCACTACAACCTGGTCTCCCGCGGCACCTTCGAGGGCCCGCTGGCCGACGTGGTCGCCGAACACGGCCTCGCCACCGTGCCGTACTACGCGCTGGCCTCCGGCTTCCTCACCGGCAAGTACCGCCTGGGCGCCGAGGTGGCCAGCGCCCGCGCCGAGGGGGCCGGCCGCTACCTGGACGACCCGCGCGGCCCCAAGGTGCTGGAGGCGCTCGACACCGTGGCCGCCGAGCACGGCGTCGAGCCCGCCACCGTCGCCCTGGCCTGGCTCGCCGCCCGGCCGACGGTCGTCGCCCCGATCGCCAGCGCCCGCACCGTCGCCCAGCTCCCGCCGCTGCTGGCCGCCGCCGCACTGGAGCTCACCCCGGCGCAGACCGCCCTGCTGGACGCAGCCTCCGCCTGACCGCCGGCCGCACGGAAGGGGCGTGCCGTCCGCAGCCCGGACGGCACGCCCCTCGCGCGTCCATCGGCTAGGGCCGGCCGAAGTGCGTCGGGTAGAAGCCGCTGCTGATCGTGGAGACCCGGACCGTCTTGCCCGGCCGCGGGGCCTCGACGAAGGTGTTGCCGCCCAGGTAGATCCCCACGTGGTGGATGCCCGAGGCCCGGCCGCTGTCCGACCAGAACAGCAGGTCGCCGCGGCGCAGCTGCCCCGCGGTGATCGAGGTGGTCGCCGCGTACTGGTCGTCGGCCACCCGCGGCAGGTCGATGCCCGCCCGCCGGTAGGCCTGCTGCACCAGCCCCGAGCAGTCGTAGCCGGAGGGGCCGTTGCCGCCCCACACGTACGGCTTGCCCTGCTGGGCGAGCGCGTACTCGATCGCCGACTCCAGCCGGCCGGCGGACGGTGCCGGGTCCGCGGCGGGCCGGGCGGAGCCGGCCGAGGACGAGGAGGACGCCCCGCCACCGGACTGGCCGGTGCGGCTCAGGTAGACGTCGTAGTGGCTGGTGTACCGCCACTCGCCGGCGCTGTTCTTGAACCAGTACTTCGAGCCGTCCCAGCCCTGCGCCATCCCGTCGGAGGCCGGGCCGTTGGAGACCGACTGCCCGGAGGAGGAGCCGGAGCCGCCGCCCACCGCCTTGGTGTAGACGCTGTAGTGGCTGGTGTAGCGCCACTCGCCCCGGGCGTTCTTGAACCAGTACTTGGAGCCGTCCCAGCCCTGCTTGCCCGGCGCGGCGTGCGCGGCCCCGGCGCCGGCGGTCAGTCCGACCACCCCGGCGCCGGCCAGCACGGTGGTGGCCAGGCAGGTACTTCGCACCGCCCGGTGTATTCGGCCCCCACCGGACGGCTCCGCCGCGACGCGGGCGGTGCGCGGCCGGGCCGCACAGTTCGGGCAGGCACACCCGGTGATCGCCGGGATGCTGCCGAGGCTCTCCTCGAAACCGATCAGCGCCGCGTCGTCCGCGTCCGCGCCCGCCGCGGCGGCGTGCGTGCCGGTGGCTATCCTCATGCCGGTCGTCCTTCCTTCCGCCCGGCCCGGTTGGCCGGGGGCGGTACCGAGGCGGCCACTCCGGCCGGGGCGACGAAGGCGACCAGCAACTGCTCCATCAGCGCGCTGCGGGCGGCCTCGTCCAGCTCGTGCGCGGTCGCGCGCTCCAGCCGGCGCACGGCGAGCGCCGCCGCCTCCACCGCGTCGTCCACCAGCACCGTGCGCAGGCCCGCGTCCAGGTCGGCCAGCCGGCGGCGGCGCATCGACTCGGCCACCTCCGGCGCGTAGTCCAGGGCCAGCGGCTGCGCCGAGTAGACCTCCAGACCGGCCGGCGCGACCTCGGCGGCCAGCGCCCGGGTCAGCTCGTCGGCGAACCACTGGCCGTCGCGCAGCGCGGGCCCGGGCGCCGCGTTGCTGTCGCACGGCAGTGTGGAGGCGGTCCGGGTGAGCACCGCCTGGACCTGCTCGCGCAGGTAGCTCTCGTGGTCCTCGATCGCCAGCATGGCGCGGGCGGTGTCCTTGACCCGCCAGACGATCAGCAGCCGGACGACGATCGGCGTCCCGGTGCGGTCGACCACCTTGACCGGCTCGCTGCGCCAGTGCCGCAGCCGGACGTCCGCCCGGCGGCGGCGCAGCAGCGGATTGACCCAGACCAGGCCGGTGCGGCGCACGGTGCCCCGGTAGCGGCCCCAGCGGGTGAGCACCCGGGTCTCGCCGCCGGCGTTGGCCAGCAGGCCAGCGAGCGAGACGACGACGAGCAGCCCGGCGACGGCCACCGCGGCCACCGAACGGGCGGTCACCTCGGCCTGGCCGCTGGCCCGGGCGGCGTCGGTGCGCAGGTCGGGCAGCGCGTCCCAGTACGGGACGACGCCGTCGCGCACCAGCACCAGCAGGACGGCGGCGGTGCCGAGCAGCAGCCCGAGCAGGGCGACCCAGCCGGGCAGGGAGGCGGCGGGCCGCTCGCGCAGCGCCTGGTCGGCGCGCGGGGGCCGGCGCGAGGTGGCGGCGGCGGCCGCCCCGACCGGGGCGCTCTCGGGTTCCTCCGTCACCGGGAGCATCGCGGTCACCGGCGCCGGCGGGTCGGTCGTCTCCAGCGGATCACGCAGGTCGGCGGGCGTGCCGACGGCGGGTCCCGGGACCACCGCGATGGGGGTCGTGGCCGGGCCGCTGCCGGCCGGCCGGGCGGGCCCGGGCGTCCTCGCCGCTCCGGCCAGCGGGCTGGAGCCCGTGGCGGAACGTTCCGGCAGTGCCGGGGGAAACGCCTTGGGCAGGTGGTCGGGTCGCTGCGAAGAATCGCGGGTGACGTCCATGCACGGATCCTCAGGTTCAGTGTGTCGCGCAACGGGCGGCCCGGATCTGACGGGCAGTGCCAGAGCCCAGGCTAAGTTCATACGTCATCAAATGCGACATTTGAACCAGTGCGTGTCGACATTTACTGACGAATCATCCGAAGCCCTGCCTGACGCGCAGGCACATGAGCGGACAGGTGGGGCGGTTCAGCGCCGCCGGGGGCCGGATCCCCGGGTGACCACCCGACGGGTGACCAGTCCGGCGCCGGTGAGCAGGAGCAGGACCCCGGCGAGCACGCCGCGCCAGCCGTCCGACCGGTGCCGGCCGGCGGCCGCCGGCGAGGACGGCTCCTCCGCGTCGGCCGGGCCGGCGGACCGGACGGCCGCGGCGGCGCCTGGGGCGGCTGCGGGGACTGCGGCGGCCGCGGTGCGGGCCGCCTGGCGCGGGCCGCCCGGCGGCGGCGCGGCCGGCGCCCGGTCGGCCTGGGCGCGGTCGGGGGCGGCGGCCGGGCCGGCCGAGGGCGGGGTGACGGGGGCCGGGGTGACGGAGGAAGCGGCGGCCGGGGCCGGGGTGGGGCGCGGGCCCGGACTCGGGGGCGTCGAGGCCGAGGGAGACGCGCTCCGGGCCGCGGTCGGGGGCGGAGCCGGGGTCAGGGGCGGAGCCGGGGTCAGGGGCGGAGCCGGGGTCAGGGGCGGGGTCGGGGTCAGGGGCGGGGTCGGGGTCGGGGGCGGGGTCGGGGTCGGGGTCGGGCGCGCCGTCGGCGGCCCGGTCACCGCCGGGGCGGCCTTGGGCACGGCGACCGGCAGCAGCCCGGCCGGGGCGGGGACCGGCAGCACGGCGGGCCCGGGCACGGGAACGGACGGGGACGGCGCCACCGGGACGGACGGGACGGGAACGGACGGGACGGGTGCAGTCGGGACGGGTGCAGTCGGCGCGGCAGCGGACGGGGCCGGGTGAACCGGGGCGGGGGACGAGGGCTTCGGCGCCACTGGGGAGACGGCCGCCGGGGCCGCCGCCGAGGCCGCCGAGGCCGCCGTGGCGGCCACCGTCGGCACCCGCGTGGCCGTGGGCGTGGGCGTGGCCGTGGGCGTCGCCGCCCCGGGGGGCGTGACCGACGGCGACGGCGTCGCGGCGGGGGGCCCGGAGGGCACGGGGACCGGCGTCGGCACCGGAGCCGGAGCCGGAGCCACCGCGCCCAGCGGCACCTCGACCCGGACCGCCACCGGCTCCGCCGCCGTCCCGTTCCCCGCCCGGTCGGTCACCGTGACGACCAGCCACTGCTCCCCGCCCGCCAGATCCCGGTTGGCGGTGCACGTCCAGCTGCCGTCGACGGCCGCCGTGGTGCCGCAGGCGACGATCCGCTCGCTCTCCCGGCCACCGCGCGGCCCCGCCGTGACGAGCACCCGCGCACCGGGCTCGGCCCTGCCCGCCAGCCGGGGCCGGGCGGCCCGGACGGTCTCCCCGGCGGCCGGCGCGGTCAGCACCGGGCGGTCCGGCGGCGCGGTGTCGACCACCAGCTCGGCCGGCTGTCCGGCGGTCCGGTTCCCCGCGAGGTCGGCGGCGGCCGGGGTGATCTGGTGCCGCCCCTCCCCCAGGTTCTCCACCGGCAGGCAGGACCAGCTGCCGTCGGCCCGGACGGACGTGCTGCACAGATCGGTCCGCTGCCCGTCGGACGGCAGGTCGGTGACGACGACGATGCCGCCCGGCTCGCCGGTACCGGTCAGCCGGACGCCGGGGTCGTTGGTGAAGGCGGGCAAGGTCAGCACGGGTGTGCCCGGCGCCGCGGTCCGCACGGTGATCCGCACCGGTTCACCTGCGCGCGCCGCCCCGCCGTCGGCCGTCGGCACGGGGGTGAGGGTGTGCGGGCCCTCGGCCAGCGCCGCGTCCGGGCGGCAGGACCACGCGCCGCCCCGGTCGGCCCGGGAGCGGCAGAGCACGGTGTCGCCCTCGCGGACCTCGACGGCGGCGCCGGCCGTCGCCCGGCCGCCGGAGATCACGGGGCGGGTCTCGGCGAGGGTGGCGCCGTCGGCGGGCCGGGAGATCTCCGGGCGGGCACCCCCGACGGTCAGCCGGATCCGCCGGTCCAGGACCTGCCCGGAGTCGGCGTGGCCCTCGGCCGGCACCACCTGGGCGGGGTCACGCCCGATCCGCAGCCGGGCCCAGGTCTCGCCGGAGGAGGCCGCGCCGGGGACGGTCCACTCCAGAGTGGTGCTGCGCGCGCCGGCGGCGACCTCGGCCTGCACCCGCTCGGCCGGGTCGAAGCGGCCGTTGCGGTCGAAGTCGATCCAGCCGGCCACGGTGGCGGGCGCGCCGCCGACCGCGACCGGCACGGTGAGCCGGTAGTCGTGGCCGGCCACCGCCTCCTCGGGATAGCCGAGGACCGGGCCGCCGTCCGGGGCACCGGCGGCGGCATCACCGCCCAGACGGAGGTCGGAGAGCCGGTGGGTGGCGGTGCCGTAGCCCTTCGGTGCGCTGCCGGCGCCTTCGGCCGGGGCGGCGGCCGGGTCATTCCCGGCGGCGGGCGCGGAAACGGCGACGGCGGCGATTCCGGCGGTCTCCAGCCGGGGATTGCGCGGCGCCCCGGGGAATTCCGCCCGGAGCGTTCCGGCGGCCCGCCCGGAACCGTCCGGCCGCGGGCTTTCCCCGGCACTCCGGAAAGCCGCCGCAATGCCCCCGGACCGCAGGGCGTCCGAGGGCAGAACGGCGGAACGATCGCTTCCGGAACGGCCGGCCGACTCCCCGGAACCGCCGATGACGGCCGCCCCGGGACCCTGCCGGGCGGCCGCGGGCGGCGGGTTCCAGCCGATCAGCAGCCCGGCCGCCAGGACGGCGGCGGTCCGGGCCGCAGCCGGGAACTGTCGGCTCATCCGGCTCTCCTTCGCATCGGCTGCCGGGCGGCCTGGACGGCCGGGCAGGCAGAACACAAGATCAGACAAAACGGAATCACGATCCTGGGCCGGTCATACCGCGACACTTGCACTCCTGGCCGCATGACACCCGATTGGCGGCCCTCCGACCGGCAGGACGGGATGTACCCGAAAGGACTGCATTTCATCCATTAGGCGGGGTATCGCGGGGTATCGCGAGGAATCCCGGCGCCCCGGCCGCGCCCCGGCCACGCACCGGCGTCCGGTATCCGGTATCCGGCCGTTCACCGGTGGGCTCTCCCCGCTCCGGACCCGCTCCCCCATGGCCGGGCCCGGCCGGTGGTCCCGGAAACGCAGGAACCCCCGGCCGATGGCCGGGGGTTCCTCGATGGTGCGCTCAGCAGGATTCGAACCTGCAACCTCTTGATCCGTAGTCAAGTGCTCTATCCGTTGAGCTATGAGCGCAAGTGCCGGGCGGACCCGGTCTTGCGGGGTTTGGTGCGCTCAGCAGGATTCGAACCTGCAACCTCTTGATCCGTAGTCAAGTGCTCTATCCGTTGAGCTATGAGCGCTCGCCCTGGTGAACGTTTCCACCGGGGCGGTGCGGGGACAACATTACATGACCTGCGGCGCGGGGCGAAATCGATTGATCCGGGCACCCCGGACGCCCCGCGGCCGGCCACCGCCCGGGCCCTCCCCCGGCCTCCGCCGGGACCTCCCCGGACCTCCCCCGACATGCGAAGAGCCCCGCCGACGAGATCGTCGGCGGGGCTCCCGGCTGGCGGAGGCTGAGGGATTTGAACCCTCGATCAGGAATAACCCCGAAACCGCATTAGCAGTGCGGCGCCATAGACCGGACTAGGCGAAGCCTCCTCCACACGGAGCAAGCCCGCGTGCGCGGACTCGTTCCCTGTGCCTGTGATGATGCCACAACCCGGGGGCCCGGCACCAACCGCCGACCACGTTACTAGGCGGGTCGTCCCCGCCGCAAAGAAGAATGAGATACTGCCCTCTCCGGAGAGAGCTGCCCTGAGCCGAGGAGACCTGTCGACGTGAGCAGCAGGCCGATCCGAGGCGCTGCTCGCCTCGCCGCCATACTCGACGCCCTGCCCGACGCGCTGCTGCTGGTGAACAGCAACGGCACGGTCGTCGATGCCAACAACGCGGCCGTCCAGGCGCTGCAGGCACCCGGCACCTCGCTGGTCGGCATGGGCGTCCTCGACCTGCTCCCGGAGTTCGACCCCAGTCGGATCCCCGGCTCGATGCGGCCCGCCGCCCGTGAGGACGACGCGCTCGACCGCCCGGTGCGGATGACCGCCCGGCGCACCGACGGCACCACCTTCCCGGTCGAGGTCTCCGGCAACGACTTCGACGACGACGGGTCCGCCACCGGCTCCGGCTACGCGCCCCCCGCGCCCTACGACCCCTACCGCGAGGGCTCCCGCTCCTCCGACCTGCTCCTGCTGCTGGTCCGCGACCTGACCGGCCGGCTCGGCGTCGAGGCGGAGCTGCGACGCCAGCACAAGCAGACCGAGATGATCCTGCGGGCCGCCGCCGAGGGCGTCCTCGGCGTCGACCTCGAAGGCCGCTGCGTGCTGGTCAACCCGGCCGCCGCACACATCCTGGAGTACCGGGCCAGCGAACTGGGCGGCCGGGAGCTCCACCCGCTGATCCAGCACTCCCGGGCCGACGGCACCCCGCTGGCGCTGGAGGAGTCCGCGCTGCTGGACACCCTGACCTCCGGGCGCAAGCACCGGGTGCGCGGCACCGTGCTGTGGCGCAAGGACGGCCGTCCGGTCACCGTCGACCTCACCACCGCCCCGGTCCGGGACGGCGACCAGCTGGTCGGCGCCGTGATGACCTTCACCGACCGCAGCCGCGAGCTGGCGCTGGTCGCCCGCAACGAGCACCTCACCGCCGTCCTGGAGAGCGAGCTGGGCGGCGCGCTGACCGCGCTCCACCGGCGGATCGACGCGCTCGCCGCCGACCCGGCCGGGCAGCTCTGGCCGGAGGCCAACTGGACGCTGCGCCGGTTGGCCGACGAGTGCCGCCGGTACGGCAAGCTGATCGAGGGCGTGCTGGCCCACCAGCGGTGCGAGGCCGGCGAGAGCGCCGGGGCCGGCACCGACGGCAAGGGTGCGGACGGCAAGGGCACGGACGGCAGGAGCGGGCGGAAGGCCGCCGAGCGGGTGCCCGTCGCGCTGGACACGGTGGTCCGCCGGGCCGTCGAGCAGGCGGGCGAGCTGGTCGGCGCCGGCCGGGTGCGGTTCTCCGTGCACGCCGCCGCCGTCGAGGTGATCGCCGACGAGCAGCGGCTCGCCCAGGCGCTGGCCCACCTGGTCGCCGACGTCAGCGGCATCGGCCTCGCGCTGGACGACGCCGCCCCCGAACTGCCCTCCCCCGGGCTCGCCGCCCCCGGCACGCCCGCCCTGCCGCCGGCCGGCGGCGACGTGCCGGCCGTGGTGCTCGCCGCCGCCCAGCGCGGCGAGGTCGCCCGGGTGGAGATCCGCGGCCCCGGACGCGGCGGCAGCCCCGTCCACCTGCCGATAGCCCGGGCGGTGGTCGAGCGCCACGGCGGGGTGCTCCAGCCGCACGAGCTGCCGGGCCGGGCCGGCACCACCTACGTCGTCGAACTGCCGCTGGACCCGGCCGCCGCCAAGGCCGCCGCCGAGCGCGCCGCCGCCGAGGGCCGGTCGGACCGGCCGAAGGAGAGCGACAGCGCCGTCCTGCCGGACCTGCCGGGCATCCCGCAGCTGCCGAGCGCCGCCGGGGACGGGGAGCCGGCCCCCGCCGAGGGCTCCGCACCGGGCGGACCCGCCGGCGGTCCGGCGGAGGACTCCCCGGAGGGCGCGCCCGAGGCTTCCGCCGACGCCCGCGGCGCCGAGGCCCCGGCCGGCCCGTCGGCGGCCGGCGGTGCGCCGGGCGAGGCACCGGCCACCGAGCAGCGGCGCGGACGCCGTGGCCGGCCGGCCGTCGAGCTGCCGCCCGCCGCCCCCGAGCAGCCGGGCCGCGACACCGCGGCGCCCGCCCCCGCGGGCGGCACCGCCCCGGACGTCCCCGCCGACCAGTGGCCCAACGCCCCCGCCCGGATCGAACGGGCCGTCCCCGAGCAGTGGAACGGCACCGGCAACGACCCCGCGTACGGACGCCAGGGCCTGGGCGGCCCGAGCGGCCCGCAGAACGACCCCTGGGGCAAGGACGACGGCCGCTCCGGCACCGCCTACGCCGTGCCGGTCGACGGCGGGCGCCCGGACGAGCGCCCCGGCGAGAGCGGCGGCACCGGCGAGCCCCGGTCCGGCGGCGCGCGCGGTCCGATCGCCCTCGGCCCCGGCAGCGGCGACTCCGCCCCGGACGGACCGGCCGGCCAGGACGGCGGCGACCCCGAGCACCGGCCGTCGCGGCGCCGCCGCGCGCTGCCCGGTACCGAGGACTCCTCCGGCGGGTTCGCCCTGCCCGGCGTCCCCGAGACCCCCGTCTACCCGGGGCTGGAGCACGCCCTGCCGGCCGGTCCGGCGCCCGCTCCGCCCGAGCCCGCCGCGCCCACGCCGACCGGCCGGCGGCGCCGGCTGGCCGTCCCGCCCGGCCCGGGCGGCGAGGCCGGCGGCCCGTCCGCGCCCGAGGGCGGGGCGGCGGGCGGCTCGGCGCTGCCCGCGCTGCCCGCGGCCGCCCCGGCGCCGCCCGCTCCGGGCGGCTCCCCCGCCGCCCCCGCCACCCCCGGCGGCGAGCAGCGCGAGGGCGGCCCGCAGCCGGTCGGCAGCGGGCTGGGCGAGCTGGCCCCGCCGCGTCCGCTCGGTGCGACCGGCCCGGCCGGCGCGGTGGTGCCGGTGACGCCGCTGCCGCCCGCCGCCGACGCCCGTCCGGGGCCGCGCCCGATGGCCGAGCTGCCCGCCGCGTCCGGCGCCCCCGCACCGGCGGCTCCCGGTGCCCCGCAGGCCGGCACCCCGATCGCCCTGCCGGGCGGCCGCGCCGACACCGGCGAGCACGGCGCGGTGCCCGCCCCGGCCCCCGACGGCGGTCCGCGCCGGCTGCTGGTCTGGCCCGAGCCCGACCCGGCGACCCGTCAGGCGCTCCAGGAGCGCGGCTACCGCCCGGTGATCGTCCGCTCCCGCGAGGAGGTGGACGCGCAGGTCGCCGGCTTCCCCGCCGCGCTCTTCGTCGACCCGCTGACCGGCCCGATCACCCGCACCGCGCTGCAGTCGCTGCGCACGGCGGCGCTGAACAGCCGGGTCCCGGTGCTGGTCACCGCCGGCCTCGGGCAGGCCACCCGGGACGCCGCGTACGGCGCCGACCCGGCCGTCCTGCTGCGCGCCCTCGCCCCGCGCGACGGCGAGAACCACGCCCCGCGCGTCCTGCTGGTCGAGGGCGACCCGGACATCGCCGCCGCGATGATCGGCAGCCTGGAACGGCGCGGCATGCACGTCGAGCACGCGGTGGACGAGAACGACGCCGTCGCCCGGGCCAGCAGCGTGCAGCCCAACCTGGTGGTGATGGACCTGCTGCAGATCCGCCGCCGCCGGGTCGGCCTGCTGGACTGGCTGCGCGCCAACGACCGGCTGCACCGCACCCCGCTGGTCGTCTACACCTCGGTGGACCTCGACCCGCGCGAACTGCCGCGGCTGCGCACCGGCGAGACGGTGCTCTTCCTCGCCGAGCGCTCGACCAGCGACGACGTGCAGTCCCGGATCGTCGACCTGCTCGGGCGGATCGGCGCCATGGGCGAGGCGGGCGTCGCCGCCGCCGGCTGACCCCCGCACGCGCCGAGGGCCGGCCGCCCTCTCCCGGGGTGGCCGGCCCTCGCCGTCCCGCTCCTACTCCTTGCCGAGGCGGGTGACGTCCAGCTTCTGCGCGGCGTAGTCGGCGCGGATCACCTTCTTGTCGAACTTGCCGACCGAGGTCTTCGGCACCGACTCGACGATCGCCCAGCGCTCCGGCAGCTGCCAGGAGGCGATCCGCCCGGCCAGGAACGCCCGCAGCTCCGGCAGCCCGGCGGTGGCACCCGGCCGCAGCACGACGGTGGCCAGCGGCCGCTCGCCCCACTTCTCGTCCGGGACGGCCACCACGGCGGCCTCGGCGACCTCCGGGTGGGCCATCAGGTGGTTCTCCAGGTCCACCGAGGAGATCCACTCGCCGCCGGACTTGATGACGTCCTTGGCCCGGTCGGTGAGGGTCAGGTAGCCGTCCGGGGTGATCGTGCCGACGTCGCCGGTGCGCAGCCAGCCGTCCTCGGAGAACTTGTCCTCCGGGCGCAGCGGATCCTGGCCCGCGCCCCCGTAGTACGCCCCGGCGATCCACGGGCCGCGCACCTCCAGCTCGCCCGCCGACACCCCGTCGTGCGGCATCCGCTCGCCGCCGGGGCCGATCAGCCGGGCCTCGACGGAGGCCGGGAAGATGCCCTGGGTGAACCGGTACGGCCACTCCTCCTCGGGGCTCAGGCCGCCCGGGGGCTGGGCGAAGGAGCCGAGCGGCGAGGTCTCGGTCATGCCCCAGGCGTGGATGACCCGGATGCCGTGGCGCTCGTCGAAGTCCTTCATCAGCGACGGCGGACAGGCCGATCCGCCGATCACCACCATGCGCAGGCTTGAGGTGTCGTAGTCGCCGGCGTCCAGCTCGTCCAGCAGGCCGCTCCAGATGGTCGGCACGGCCGCGCTGACGGTGGGCCGCACGGTGGCGATCATCTCGGCCATCGGCCGGGGCTGGAGGAAGCGGTCCGGCATCAGCAGGTTGGCGCCGGACATGAAGGCGGCGTGCGGGATGCCCCAGGCGTTGACGTGGAACATCGGCACGACCGGCAGCGCGGTGTCGCGCGGGGTGAAGGCGAAGTTGTCGCCGGTGTTGACCTGGAGGCAGTGCAGGTACACCGAGCGGTGGCTGTAGAGCACGCCCTTCGGGTCCCCGGTGGTGCCGGAGGTGTAGCAGAGCACGGCGGCCTGGCGCTCGTCGATGTCGGACTGCCAGGGGTAGGCGGTGGGCCGGTCCGCGATCAGTTCCTCGTAGTCGTGCACGCCGCCCGCGAAGCCGGCCAGCACCGACCGGTCGCCGGGGCCGCTGACCACGATGTGCTTGAGGGTCGGCGCGAGTTCGGGGAGGACCGCCGCCAGCAGCGGGAGCACGGTGCCGTTGACGATGATCACGCGGTCGGCGGCGTGGTCGACGATGAAGGACAGCTGGTGGGCCGGGAGCCGCAGGTTGAGGGTGTGCAGCACCGCGCCCATCGCGGGCACCGCGAGGTAGGCCTCCAGGTGCTCGGCGTTGTTCCACATCAGGGTGGCGACCCGGTCGTCGGCCGTCACCCCGAGCTCGTCCCGCAGGGCCCAGGCGAGCTGGGCGGCACGGGCGCCGACCTCCGCGTACGTCCGGACCACCGGGCCGGTGCCGTCCCAGGTGGTGACGGTCGAACGGCCGTGGATCGTGGACCCGTGCTCAAGGATCCGGGCGACGGTGAGCGGTACGTCCTGCATCGTGCTGAACACGGGTCCTCCTCGACCTGGGCGGCACTGCGGCTCCTGCCCCGGCCTGGCCGGACGTCGGCTACTCGGCGGTAATACGGGCAGTAGGGCCCGATTCTGCCGCGCCGTGTCCCGGATGTCAGCATCCCGACCGCGTTGTGCCGATCACGGCCCGGCCACGGTCGGGCCACGTTCTCCCCGGCCGGACGGGGGCGCCCGGACGCCCGCGGCGGCGGCCGGGATACTGGGCGCATGGGCGACGGACGCGGTGAACGGCGGGTGGGGCAGGGTCTGACCGGGTTCCGGATGCCGTGCCCGTGTTGTTCCGGCGGGGTGCGCACCCAGGCACGGCTGGGCCTGCGGGCGGGGCGCACCGGCACCGGGTACGTCCCGGAGACCTGCCGCTACTGCCAGGGCCGGGGCTGGCTGGGGCTCGCGCTGCGCGAGTGACGGGCCGCCGCCCGGCCGGCGGCCGTCAGCGGGCCAGCGGGGCGTCGACCTGGTTGCGGTCGACGGTGAGCGTCGCGCCGCCGTAGGTCTCCTCGACGTTGCCGCGGTACTGGTGGACGCGCCGGTGCCGGCTCCAGAGGTCCGGGGTGAGCGGCCCGCCCCCGGTGGTGTCGGCGCGGTCGTCCCAGCGGGCGTACCAGAGGACGTCGGGCAGCGGCGAGCTCCCGGCCCGGGCCGCCGCGGCGAGGTCGGCGATGCCGGAGTCGAGGCTGGAGTAGAAGCCGGAGCGGTACCCGGCCGCGTGCAGCGCCTGGGTCCAGCCGACGGCGAAGTCGACGACGGCCTGCCCGCAGGCCGGGTCGCGCAGCGGGTAGGCCTCGATGTCCACGAAGACCGGGCTGCCCGGGCCGAACCCGACCGCCCGCAGGCCGGCGACCGCCTCGGCCGCCTCCTGGCGCCCCTGCCGGGCGGCGCGCGCCGGGTCGATCCGCTCCGGCTTGCGCTTCAGCTCGCTGCACGGCGCCTGGAGGCCGACGTGGACGGGCAGGAACCGCCAGCCCATCGCCCGGGCCTGCCGCACCCAGTCGGCGGTGAGCCTCGGCTGGGCGCAGCCGCGCTGGCGGCCGCTGGTGTAGATGCCGAGCGCCCCGTAGGGCGAGGCGTCGCGCCAGGCCCGCAGGGTCTCCAGCGGGGGCGCGGTGCAGGCGTCGAAGGCCGCGCCGGTGTAGTGGTCGCGCGGGCGGGCGGTGGGCGGCCCGAGCCGGTCGGGCAGGACGGCCGCCCGGATGCGGGGGGCGGCGGCTGCCGGACCGGCGGCGGCGGCGCTCGCGCGCGGGCCGCCGACGGCCAGCAGGAGGACGAGCGAGGCGGCGGTGAGGGCTGCGGAGCGGAGATGGCGCACTCCGCCTTGATACTGACGGGCTGTCGGGCGACGGCGGACGCCGCGCCGGGCGCGCCGGGGAAACTCACCCTTTCGGACGCACCCGTCCGGATCCGTCCCGATTCTTGTAACGAGCTTGCTGCCCAGTGGCTCCTTACGGCAAACTCGCCCCATGCCCACCTCCCATCCCAGCGAAACCTCCGCCCCGACGCCGGCCGCCGCCGTCGCCGAGGCGCTTGCCATGCCGCCCGCCCCCAAGGGCGAGCCCGCCGGCGAGCGGGGCAGCTGGCGACGAGGCGGGGCGCCCGGGCAGGGGCTGCCACCGGACGCGGGCCCCGGCCGGACCACCGGCCGACGGTTCACCGGCCTCCTGCGGCGCCCGGAACGGATTCCGGCGCCGCTTCTCTGTGTCACGGCGATGTTCCTGGTGCAGACCGGGATCGCGTTCTCCAAGCCGCTCTTCGGACCGCTCGGGGTGAGCGGCACCACCTTCCTGCGGCTGGGCTTCGCGGCGGTCATCCTGCTCGCCGTCACCCGGCCGGACCTGCGCGGGCGCCGGCCGCGCGACCTGGCCGCCGCCGCCCTGCTCGGCATGGCCTCGGCCGGGATGACCCTGCTGTTCGCCGGGGCGATCGACCGGCTGCCGATGGGCACCGCCGCCACCATCGAGTTCCTCGGCCCGCTCGCGGTGGCCCTGGTCTTCGCCCGCCGCGCCAGCCACCTGCTCTGGGCGCTGCTCGCGGCCGGCGGTGTGGCGCTGCTGACCCTGCTCGGCGAGGGCGGGGAGGGCGGCGGGCTCGACCCGGTCGGCCTGCTGTACGCCTTCGGGGCGGCCGCCTGCTACGCCGCGTACATCCTGTTCACCGACAAGGTCGGGGCGGCGTTCCAGGGCTTCCAGGGGCTGGCGGTGTCGATGACGGTCGGCGCGCTGACGGTGGCGCCGTTCGGGCTGGGCCAGGCCTGGGACGGGCTGACCGAGCCGGGCGCCTCGCCGCTGATGCTGCTGCTCGCGGTGGCCGGGGTGTCGCTGCTGCTGCCGGTGATCCCGTACGCGCTGGAGATGACGGCGCTGCGGCGGATGCCGCAGCGGGTGTTCAGCGTGCTGGTCAGCCTGGAGCCGGCGGTCAGCGCGCTGGTCGGCCTGGTGGTGCTGGGCCAGCTGCTGGGCGCCGCACAGCTGGCGGGCATCGGCTGCGTGGTGGCGGCGAGCGTCGGGGCCACGCTGACCGGGCGGCGCTGAGGCACCGCGGCGGGGTGAACCGGGGGCGCGCATCCCGGTGATGCGCGCCCCCGTCGGGTCACGGCCAGAGCAGGGTGCGCGACCACTCCGGGGTGCGGACCGGACCGGTCCGGGTGTAGCGCAGCCGGACGTGGTGGCGTTCCGCGTCGCCCTGCCAGAACTCCACCTCGTTGGCCCAGAGCGTGTAGACGGCGTGCCCGGCGGCGACCGCGTCCGGGGTGGCCTCCAGCCGGCGGCGGGCCACCGCCACCGCCTCCTCGTACTCGGCGGGCGAGGCCAGCGGCTCGCTCTGCCGCCCGACCAGCGCGCCGATCCGGGCGGCCGGGGAGCGGGTGGCGAACTCGGCCGCCGCCACCTGGTCGGCGGCCCGCTCGACGGTGCCGCGCACCCGCACCTGGCGGCCGAGCTGCGGCCAGTAGACGGTGAGCGCGGCGGCCGGGTGGTCGGCGAGCTGACGGCCCTTGGGGCTGTCCGCGGCGGTCGAGAACACCCAGCCGGTGCCGGCGGCGTCCACGTCGCGCAGCACCAGCACCCGGGCGTCCGGCGTGCCGTCGGCGTCGACCGTGGAGAGGGTGAACACCTGGGGATCCAGCACCCCCGCCTGCAGGGCGGTGGCGAGCCAGTCCACGAAGAGCGGGCCGGGCTCGGCCGGGGCCGCCCCGGTGTCGAAGGTCGGCAACGGGCGGGCCATCGGCGGACGGCCGAGCATCAGCTCGGGCACGGACCGGGGCGCGGCCGCGGCCGGCTCCCCGCCGGGCCCGGGGCCCGGTGCGGGCCTGGTCTCGCCGGGGCCGGTCAGGCCCTCCTCCTCCGCTGCCATCGCGCCCTTCCTTCCGGTTGCCGCGGCCGCAGCCCCGCGGCGGGCCGGGCGCCGCTGGGCGGGCCGGGCGCGGGGGTGCGCTGTCGGAGCGCAACCGTACCGCCGTACGGTGACGGCGCCGGGCGCGGGCCCTGGACTGGACCTCCTCCGGCCCCGGACGCGCCCGTGGGCGGCACCGACGTGCGGTGCCGCCCACGGGGCCGGTGCGCGGTGACCCTTTCCGCTGCCCGGTTGCGTGATGCGCGGTGCGATCCGTTCGGTCTCGCGGTCCTCCGGTCTTCCGGCCTGCCCCGGCGGCCCTCCGACGGCGCCCCCGCCGTCGACGGCCCCCGGGCCGTGCTCAGGAGAAGACCGGCGCGAGGACGATGGTGTCGTTCTTGTTGAACTGGCCGGCCTGGACGGTGCCCGCGTTGTCCTTCACCCCGAGGGTGTCGGCCTGGTTCGAGGCACCGGCGCCGGTGGCCGTCTGCTGGGTGGAGAGGTGGTTGCCGTCGACCGACCCGAAGACGTTGCCCGTGCCGGCGTTCGACACGAGCGTGCCGTCGTCTTCGGCGGCGGCGGCCGAGCCGGCACCGGCGATCAGCAGGCCGGCCGCGAGCGGGGCCGCCAGCAGTAGGCCGGCCGCCCCGCGGGTTCGGATGCGAGCCATCAGAGCCTCCAAGAAGCGCCTCCAAGAAACGGTAATCGTGCAAGATGTGCGGGAGTTCGCCGACCAAACGAACACCCGCGGTCTGCGACGTCGGGAGACAGACTTCCGCAACAAATCGACAAAGCACCACCTCCCGGCGGCCTTTTCGCCCTTTAGCGTGATATCCGGCGGCCCGGCGCATAACCGTCCACGACCCGGAGAGCGGGACCGTCGCACCCCCTCCCACCTGCGGCGCAAGGGGGTCGACCGGTCACGGACCGGTGCGCCCGGAGCGGCGTGGAGAAATCACCCGGACAACCCGGCGCACCACCACGGCGTGCGCCGAGGCCGAACACGCCCCCTTTCGGTGCGGTCACCCTCCCGTGCCGGGCGTTCCCCTCATTCTGTGACGGTCCGAAAATCAGCAGAGCGCCACACCGGGCGCCGCTCCGGCTTCTCCGACCCCCTCCGGCCCCTCCCGCCCCTCCTCCCGCCCCTCCTCCCGCCCCTCCTTCGGCCTCTCCGGCCTCTCCGGCCCGGACGGGTCAGAGCGCCTTCCCGGGATTGAGGATGCCGAGCGGGTCGAAGACCGCCTTCAGCTGCCGCTGCAGGTCCATCGCCACCGGCCCGAGCTCCCGCGCCAGCCACTCCCGCTTGAGCAGCCCCACCCCGTGCTCACCGGTGATCGTGCCGCCCAGCTCCAGCCCCAGCGCCATGATCTCGTCGAAGGAGCGCTGTGCCCGCGCGGACTGCTCGGCGTCCGCCGCGTCGAAGACGACGATCGGGTGGGTGTTGCCGTCGCCCGCGTGGCTCACCACCCCGATGGTCAGCGCGTGCCGCTCGGCGATCGCCGCGACGCCGTCCAGCATCTCGGCCAGCCGCGAGCGCGGCACCGCCACGTCGTCGATCATCGTGGTGCCCAGCCGCTCCATCGCGGGCAGCGCCAGCCGGCGCGCCTCCAGCAGCAGCTCGGACTCGGCCCGGGTCTCGGCGGGCACCACCTCCGTGGCCCCGGCCGCCCGGCACAGCTCCCCGACCGCGGCCAGCTCGGCCACCCGGTCCGGACCGTCGAAGGCGACCAGCAGCAGCGCCCGGGTGGACTCCGGCAGCCCCATCCGCCCCAGCGCGTTGACCGCGCGCACGCTCACCGCGTCCATCAGCTCCATCAGCGAGGGCGTGAAGCCGCGCGCCATCACCTCGCAGACCGCCGCGCCCGCCGCTCCCGCGCCCGGGAACTCCGCCGCCAGCGCCAGCTGCGGCGCGGGGGCCGGCCGCAGCGCCACCACCGCGCGGACCACCACGCCGAGGGTGCCCTCGGAGCCCACCAGCAGCCGGGTCAGGTCGTAGCCGGCGACGCCCTTGGCCGTCCGGCGGCCGGTGGACAGCAGCCGCCCGTCGGCCAGCACCACGTCGAGGCCGAGCACGTACTCGCTCGTCACCCCGTACTTGACGCAGCACAGCCCGCCCGCGCCGGTGCCGATGTTGCCGCCGATCGTGCAGGACTCCCAGCTCGACGGGTCGGGCGGGTAGGAGAGCCCGGCGGCGGCCGCGGCCCGGGACAGCTCGGCGTTGACCACGCCCGGCTCGACCACCGCGATCCGGTTCACCGGGTCGAGCTCCAGGATCCGGTTCATCCTCACCATCGACAGCACGATGCAGCCGTCGACGGCGTTGGCCGCGCCGGACAGTCCGGTCCGGGCGCCCTGCGGGACCACCGGCACGCGCAGCTCGCAGGCGGTCCGCAGGACGTGCTGCACCTGCTCGACCGTCTCCGGGAAGACCACCACCGCGGGCGTGCCGGCCGGGCAGAAGCCCGCCATGTCGTGCCGGTAGGCGGCCGTCACGTCCGGGTCCACCGCCAGGGCGCCGGGCGGGAGGCCCTGTGCCAGCCGGTCCGTCAGGTCACTCATCGCCGCCTCCGCTCGCACCGCCCGGGCGCGGGTCCGACCGACGCCGCCCGGCTCTCGCACTCTGCCCGCCGCCCGCCCGCCCGGCAAGTACGCCTGGCCCCGCGCGGCCCGGGCGAGGCGTCGCGGGGGTCCCGGCGGCGCCGGGGCCCCGCACTGCTCCGGGCAGCCCGTGCGGTTACGCCCGCGCCACCGGCTCCTGGAGTTCCGTCACCCAGTCCGCCGGCTCCTGCGGGCAGGCCAGGTACACCTCCCGGGCGTAGCCCGTCGAGCGGTAGCCGTTCTCCTCGATGAACCGCGCCAGCGCCTGGACCGCACCCAGCGAGCCGTCCATCGGGCCGCGGTGCACCACGGTCGCCGCCTCCTCGACGGCCGGCAGGTCGACCACCACGAAGCCGCGCTCCCCGGCCGGGCCGGCCGCGGCGGAGACCGGCACCGCGACCCGGACCAGCACCGAGCCGTCCCCGTCCCCGGTGTCCTCGTACCGGGCGACGGACGGCCCGGTGTGCGCGAGGCCGGCCGCCGCCAGCCGGCCGCAGAGCTCCTCGAACAGCGGGCCGATCACCGGCCCGATGTCCTGCGGCTCGTAGCTCGCCGCGACCCCCGTCAGCTCGGCCGCCCGCACCGGCGGCACCCGCTTCACCACGACGTCCTGGGTGGACATGGTCCCCTCGCTCTCGATCGTCCGGAGCCTCGCCTCGACCCGGGCCAGCCGTTCGGCGTCCGCCGCCATCGCCGCGGCGAGCTCGGCCCGCCGCAGCCGCAGCATCCCGCGCAGCTCGGCCGTGTCCACCTCCTCGTCCAGGACGGCCCGCACCTGGTGCAGCGTGAAGCCGAGCTCCTTGAGGGCGATGACCCGGTTGAGCCGGGCCAGCTGGGCCGCCTCGTAGCAGCGGTAGCCGCTGACCGGGTCGACCCGGGCCGGCCGGAGCAGCCCGATGGCGTCGTAGTGGCGCAGCATGCGGACCGACACCCGGCCGTGTTTGGCGAAGTCCCCGATGTTCAACATGGTCCCTCCAGTGCAGACCCTCACACGGTGTCACGGTCAAGCACCGGGGCCGACGCCCGTCCCTCCGCTCCCGGAGGGCCCGCTCAGTCCGTCACGTCGAACCCCCTGCGCCGCCCCAGCACCTGGAGGCTGCGCTGGCCGGGGATGCCGTTGGCGTCCTCGCCCGAGTAGCCGAGGCTGCGCTGGAAGGCGGCGTAGGCCTGCACGGTGCGGGTGCCGAGCGAGCCGTCCACCCAGCGCTGCTCCAGGAACCCCTCGTCCGCCAGGGCCTGTTCGACGATCCGCACCTCGCCGCCGTACGTCTGGTGGCCCTGCTCGGCCCCCGGGTCGGTGCGCGCCGCCGCGACCACGTGGGCGAGCGAGACCCGCTGCGGCGAGGGCAGCCGGCCCAGCAGCCGGCGCAGCGACCCCTCGCCCGGCACTCCGTCGGCGTCCGTTCCCGAGTACCCCAGACTGTGCTGGAAGTCCTGGTAGTTGAGGGTGTCGGCGTCCCGCCAGTCCTGGTCGGGACCGGACTGGTAGTGCCGGCCGAAGCCCTGCTGGACGAGCGCCCGGCCCACCTCCTCGACCTGCGGCCCGTGCGCGCCGTAGCCGTACTCCAGCCCGTTGATGGTCACCCGGTACCGGGCGGGACCGGACCCGCCGCCCGGCGGGGGCAGCGGGGCGCCGCCGGCCACCGCGACGATGCCGGGCATCACCACCTCGCGGAACTGCCGGGCGCGGGCGTTGCCCGGGCAGGCCGTCCCGCCGTCCGACCACTCGGGGAACATCCGGTGCACGCCGAAGCCCGGTGCGTCCCACTCCGGGCAGATCCGCAGCGGGATGCCGTGCCGCCGGTGCAGCCACACCCCGAGCGTGACGAGCGCGTCGACCTGGGGATCCGTCCAGGGATCGGTGCTCTGGTCGTCGCTGGCCGACTCCACACTCACCGCGCCGGTGCCGTCGGCCCGGCGGTTGGCCCGCATGTTGGCGTCGGCCCGGGTCTCGGTCCCGATGAACTGCCCCACGCTGCCGTCGTAACCGACCCCGAAGTGCGACTCCAGGTTGGTGGAGTCCCGCCAGTACTCGTACATCCGCCGCGGCGTCCACGGCGCCGCCACACTGTGGAAGATCACCTGCGTCGGCGTGATCGCCGGCTGCTCGTCCGACTCGGGTTGGAGCTCCATCTTCTCCGCACCGGGGTACCAGGCCATCCGTCTCTCCTTGCCGGGCCCAGGGCAGTTCGCCCCCTACGCCCCGGTGAACGGACCCCGCACCCCCGCACGAGGACGCCCCACCCCCAAACCCCCCGTTCAGGTGAACCCGGCAGAACGCACGAAGGCGGGTGCCGACCTCGGGTCGGCACCCGCCTTGAGCAGGTGGTTCTTCTCCTACCGGCGGAGAGCGTGGGATTCGAACCCACGGTACGGGGTCACCGCACGACAGTTTTCAAGACTGTTCCCTTAGGCCGCTCGGGCAGCTCTCCAGGCGGAGGTCAGCCTAACGGGTCCGGCGGGGTTCGGTGCACAGGGTTTCCCGGGCGGGCCGGGGTCAGTTGTCCCCGACGCGGGTGCCGAGGGTGACCTTGGTGGTGGCGGTCTGGCCGTTGCGGGTGTACTCGACGTCGACGGTCTCGCCGGGCTTGTGCGTCCAGATCTTGCTGACCAGGGCGGGGCCGTTCTCGATCGGGCTGCCGCCGAGCTTGGTGATGACGTCGCCGGGCTTGAGGCCCGCCTGGTCGGCGGCGCCGCCGGGGGTGACGGCCGGCTGGCCCTGGACGTCGCGGGTCTGGATCTGCGCGCCGTCGCCCTTGTAGTCGTCGTTGCGCAGGACGTCGAGCTTGGCGTAGACCGGCTTGCCGGTCTTGATCAGGGTGTCGGCCACCCACTTGGCCTGGTTGATCGGGATCGCGAAGCCCAGGCCGATGGAGCCGGCCCGGCCGTTGCTGGAGGTGTTGGACTGGATCGCCGAGTTGATGCCGATCACGCCGCCGCCGGAGTCCAGCAGCGGGCCGCCCGAGTTGCCGGGGTTGATCGAGGCGTCGGTCTGCAGCGCGTTCATGTAGGAGGCCTGCGCGCCGGTCTCGTCGCCGGAGGCGACCGGGCGGTCCTTGGCGCTGATGATGCCGGTGGTGACGGTGGACTCCAGGCCGTACGGGGCACCGATGGCGATGGTGGAGTCGCCGACGTTGACCTTGTCGGAGTCGGCCAGCGGAAGCGGCGTCAGCTTGTCCTTGGGCGGGCTGTCGAGCTTGATGACGGCCACGTCATAGCCCTCGGCGCGGCCGAGCACGGAGGCGTTGTAGGAGGAGCCGTCGGCGAACTTGACGGTCAGTTTGCCGCCCGCGGAGGCCGGGGCGACCACGTGGTTGTTGGTGAGGATGTGGCCCTCCGTGTCGAAGACGAAGCCGGTGCCGGTGCCGGACTCGCCGTTGCCCTGGGCCTTGATGGTGACGACGCTGGGCAGCGCCTTCTGGGCGATGCCGGCGACCGAGCCCGGGGCGGGCTCGTTCTTCTGGGTGTTGTTGGCCTGGACCGTGGTGGAGCTGCGGTCGTTCCTGGCGCTGACGGTGGAACCGTCGCGGTCCGCGACGGCCACGCCGACCGCGCCGCCGGCCACGCCGGCCACCAGGGCGACGGCCGCGACCAGGGCGATCAGGCCGCCGCGCTTCTTGCGCGGGCCGCCGGGGGCGGGCGCGCCGGGGTACTCGCCCGGGTAGCCGAGCGGGCCGCCGGGACCGCCGGGCGCACCGGGCGCGCCCGGGGTGACGTCGTGCGGGGCGCCCCAGCCGCCGAGCGGCTGGCCGGCGCCGAACGGGTGGTGGTGCCGGCCGGTCGCGTCCTGGCCCTGCGGGGCGCCCGGGGCGGCGTACGGGTCGTGCGCGGCGAGCGCCGGGGGCACCGGGGTGCCCGGGGCCGGGGTGGCGTACGGGTTGCCGCCGTACGGGGCGGCGGCCGGCGCGGCCGGGGCCGCGGGCGCGGCGGGCGGCAGGACCGGCGGCGGGGCGTCGAGGTAGCCGGCGTCGGCGGCCGGGGCGGGCTCGGGGGCGCCGGCCGGCTCCGGGGCGGACAGCTTGCCGAACGCCAGCGTGGGCGTGAACCCGCCGGAGCCCCCCTCGGCCGGCTGGGACGGCTGGTCGGCCGCGGGCGTCGTTGCGGGGGCGGGACCGGCCGCAGGCTGCTGCGCCGGACCGTCAGAAGCGGAACCCACCGGCCCCTGGCCGACGGAGGGCTGCTCCCCCTGCGGCCCGGTGGACCCAACCTCGCGCTCGGTGCTCACGGACGACCTCCATAGCTGACAGGACCAACAACCATAGTTTTTCGCACACCCGATTCGATTGCCGTAAGGACCCTTCTGAAGAACTCATAAGAATCCTTAGCCGGTCCCGACGGCCCGCGCAGCGCCGCACCCGAACCCGCCGGCCTTGGCGTTCTCCCCCGCGCCGACTAGCCTGTCGCTCCGAACTGACACGCGGGAGCTTGGACCCACACCAGGCTGAGAGTGCGCCGGTCGACCGTACGCCACGGACCCCGTGGACGGCCGTCGAGGGGGCGCAGACCGCCGGAACCTGTCCGGGTAATGCCGGCGTAGGGAGACATCGGCCATGCCGCCTGCTTCGCCATCCTCGTCCTCGGGCGCGCCCTCGTCGCCGGGCGTCCCCTCCTCGCAGGACGCCGCGGGCACCGCCCCCGGTTCCGCCGCCGCGGCGGCCACCGCCGTCCTGGAGCCCCCGGCCCGGGCCGAGGCGCCGCTGGTGCTGGACACCGAACCGCCCCGCACCCTGGGCTTCCGCGACCACTTCGCGCTCTGGATGAACCTCGGCGTCTCGCTGATCGGCTTCACCACCGCCGCGACCGTGCTCGGTGCCAAGGGCAGCGAGCTGTCGCTGGCCGCCGCCGTCACCGCGATCGTGGCCGGCACCGTGGTCGGCACCGCGATGCTCGGCGTGGCCGCGCTGATCGGCGCCCGCACCGGCGCGCCGGCCATGGCGAACCTGCGCGGCCTGTTCGGCACCCGGCTGTCCTACGTGCCGACGGTGCTCAACATCGTCCAGTGCATCGGCTGGGGCGTCTACGAGCTGCTGACGATCGCGCTCGGCGCCCAGACCGTCACCGGTGCCGAGGGCTACCGCTGGGCCTTCGTCGTGCTGGCCGGCGCGCTGACCACCGCGCTGACCATCTGGCCGCTCGGCGCGATCGCGGTGCTGCGCCGCTTCGTCGCGGCCGCGGTGGCCGTCGCGATGGTGTACTTCACCGTCCAGCTCGGCCGCAACGGCGTCCCGGACCCGGGCGCGGGCAACTGGCACGGCTTCCTGCCGGCGACGGACGCGATGATCGCGGTGTCGATCTCCTTCGTGCCGCTCGCCGCCGACTACACCCGGCACTCGCGCACCCCGCGCTCGGCGTTCTGGGGCAGCTTCTCCGGCTACACGGTGGCGCAGGTCTGGTGCTACGTGCTCGGGCTGATGGCGCTGCTGCAGGCGGACGGGGACCCGGAGCGGATCTTCGACTCCTTCCTGGGCGTCTGGGCCGGCTGGCTGTTCCTGCTGGTGCTGGTGCTGCGCGAGACCGACCAGTCCTTCGCCAACGTGTACTCGACCGCGATGTCGGTCCACAACCTGCTGCCGAAGGCCGACCGCCGGGTGCTGACCGGCGGCACCGGCGTGCTGATCACCGTGCTCGCGCTGCAGATCACCGAGTTCACCGACTCCTACTACGCCTTCCTGGGGCTGATCGGCTCGGTCTTCGTCCCGATGTTCGCGGTGCTGGCGGTGGACTACTTCCTCGGCGCCGGGCGGCGCGGCTGGGACCTCTCCGCCGACGCGCCGTCCCGCTGGCTGATGCTGCTGCCGTGGGCGCTGGGCTTCGCCACGTACCAGCTGATCGCGCCGACCGCGGTGGCCGGCTGGTGGACGGACCTCTGGACCTCCGCGCAGGAGGCGCTGCACTTCACGCCGCAGGAGTGGACCTCGGCCTCGCTGTTCGGCTTCCTGGTGCCGGCCCTGGCCACCTGGGCGCTCACCCCGCTCACCCGGGGCCGGGACGCCGCGCGCTGACGCCCGCCGGGCCACCGGCACGGAGGCGAAGACGGCCCCCCGGGTTGGGGCCGTCTTCGCCTCCTCGTCATGTCCGCGGCCTATCGTGGAGGGCGTGACCAGCCCCGATGTCTCGCCCACGACGACCCGCACCGCCCCGCCCGTCCAGGTGATCGCCCACCGCGGTTCCTCGTTCGCCCTGCCCGAGCACACCCTCGTCGCCTACCGCCGGGCGCTCGGCGAGGGGGCGGACGCCCTGGAGTGCGACGTGCGGGTGACCGCCGACGGACACCTGGTCTGCGTGCACGACCGGCGGATCGGACGGGTCTCGGACGGCCGGGGCACGGTCTCCGCGATGACGCTGGCGGAGCTGGAGGCGCACGACTTCGGCGCCTGGAAGACCGGCCGGCCGAGCGAGGACCCGGAGCTGCGCGGGGTGCTGCGGCTGGAGAGCCTGCTGGAGCTGGTCGTGGACTGCGGGCGCCCGGTGGACCTCGCGATCGAGACCAAGCACCCGGTGCGGTTCCGCGGCCGGGTGGAGTCCGAGCTGCTGCGGATGCTGGACCGGTTCGGGATCGGCGGCGCGCACGGCGGCGCGGCGGGCGGCGGAACGGAACGCGGCGGCGCGCACGGCGGCGGGACGGCCGCCCGGGAGCACGGCGTCAACGCCCGGATCATGAGCTTCTCCTCCGTCGCGCTGGCCCGGGTGGCGGCGGCCGCGCCGCAGTACCCGCGGGTGTTCCTGTTCGAGCGCGGCCTGGTGCTGCGCGGGCGGCTGCGCCCGGGCGCGCCGCTGCCGGGCGGGGCGCGGATCGCGGGGCCGGGCATCGAGCTGGTGCGGGCCAGGCCGGGGCTGGTGACCAGGCTGCGCGAGCTGGGCCACCAGGTGCACGTGTGGACCGTCGACGAGCCGGCCGACGTCGAGCTCTGCCTGGAGCTCGGGGTGTCGGCGATCATCACCAACCGCCCGGCGGAGGTGCTGGCCCAGCTCGGCCGCTGACCCGGGCCGACCCGGCGCACGGGGCCGGTACGTGGTGAACCGTTCAACCACCGCCGGCCGTTGATCGTCTTGGTAGGGACTCAAACCTTTCGGCGACGATTTCTGCCGCAATTCATACAGTTTCACGACGGAGGGTGAGCACCGAATCACCTGTCGCGCACCGACGGTGGACGGGCCGGAAATGTCCGCGCGGGATCGCCGCGCGGTCGTTTCCGACGTATTGCCAAGGGGCATCCATCCCTCGGCATACGCTGAAGGAGGTCCGGGGGTGGCGTTGATGGTGGCGCGTGAAGTGCCGACTTCATCGACCATGGCAGTGCCGCACGGCCCAGCGAGTGTCGGGGTCGCGCGGCGCCGACTGCGTCGAGATCTGGGAGACCGCGAGATACCGGAACCGGTCATTGATGATGCCGTTCTGATCCTTTCCGAACTATTGAGCAACGCCTGTCGTTACGCCCGGCCACTCGGGCCGATGCCCGCGCTCGGCCGGGGCGCCCGCGCCGGGGCCGTCCAGCCGCTGCTGGTCGGCGGACCGTCGCAGAGCGGCCGGACGGGCGGGCCGCCCGCCGCACCGGGCGACGCCGGCGAGGACGCCGGCGGTGTCCTGGTCCGCTGGCAGATGCACGCCGACGGCGTGCTCACCCTGGAGGTCACCGACGGCGGGGCGCAGACCCGGCCGTCACCGTCCAGCCCCTCGCTGACCTCGCACGGCGGCCGCGGGCTGAGCATCGTGGACCAGCTGGCCAGCGACTGGGGCGTGCGCGACGCCCCCGGCGAGGTGACCGTCTGGGCGGCCCTGCCGGCCCGGGCCCGGCACGCCCGGCGCACCGGCGGCGGACACCGCGACGGCGGGCACCCCGGCGGCGGGCACCACGAGGGCGGGCACCCCGGCCACGGCGGCGGGCACCACGGCCATGACGGCGGGCACGCCGGGGTCTGAGCGGCCGGAGGGCGCGGCGCCCGGGCAGCGGGCACGGCGGGCCCGTCCGCGCCCCGGCGCACGCCCACGCGCCCGGGGAACGTCAGTAGGCTGACGGGAGCACCACACCACCGTTCCCGGGAGAGCCGCACCATGGGCAAGAAGGCCGCCAAGAAGGCGCCGCAGCGCAGCCAGTCCACCCCCGCCGCCACGGGCGAGATCCCCGTGGTCGGGGCCCGTGAGAACTGCCCCTGCGGCTCGGGCCGCCGCTACAAGGCCTGCCACGGCCGCGAGGCCTCGCACGCCGTCCAGGAGCTGGTGCACCGCCCGTTCGAGGGCCTGCCGGGCGAGGCGGACTGGGTCGCGCTGCGCGAGCTGGTGCCCGCCGCGACCGTGCCGCTGACGCTGGCCGCCGGGGTGGCCGGGACCGCCGAGGGCGAGGTGCCGTCGGTCACCCTGGCCACCGTGCTGCCGCTGGCGTGGCCCGCGCTGCGGCGCCAGGACGGCTCGATCCTGCTCGGCCTGCAGACCCAGTCGTCCTCCGGCGACCTGAGCCGCGACCTCGCGGACGCCCTGGAGCTGGCGCTGGCCACCGCCCCGGGCACCCCGGTGCCGGCCCGCCGGACCGTGCCGGGCGGCCGCCGTCTGCAGGACCTGCTGGACGGCACCGCCGCCTTCGAGCCGACCGTGCACACCGGCTTCGAGTTCTGGCTGGAGGACGCCGAGACCGCCACCGGCGAGGTGGCCGCCTCGCTGGAGCGCGCCAACGCCTCGGCGATCCCCACCGAGAAGCTCGCCGGCGTCGACTCCGCCTACTGGTGCGGCACCCCGGACAAGAACCACCTGCGCTGGGTGATGACGGTGCCGGAGGAGGAGCTGCTGGACGCGCTGGCCCGGCTGACCGCCGCCGAGGAGTCCTCGCTCGGCCCGGACACCCGTCTGGTGGGCTCGTTCCGGGCGCACGGCCTGACCGTTCCGGTCTGGGACCTGCCGCTCGCGATGACCGCGGCCGACTGCGAGAAGCCGGCCGCGGAGTTCGCCGAGCGGCTCGCCGCGACGCTCGCCGACCCGGCCCCGCTCACCGCCGACGAGCGGCGGGCCCGCGCCAACCTGGTGAACCGTCAGGTCACCCTGAACTAAAGGCGGGACGGAACGCCGGGGCGCGCCCGGCGGATCGGCGTGATACGCGTCACATTGGCGCCCGCAACCCGCAATTTCCGGGCTGCGAGGGCGTCTTGGAAATTGGCGCGGGCGCGGATCCTTGTTACTGTCTAAAGAGTCCGGTCGCTGGTGCATCCCCCGTCGCCAGCGGCCGGATCTTTTGTTTTCCGAACGCCCCACGCCGGGGCCGGTCGGCCGTGCCCGATCAGTACGCGGACGACGGATCGTCAGTACGCCGAGCGGCCGCTGTCCAGCTGGACCGCCGCCGCCACCAACTCGCCCAGCAGCGGCTCGACCTGCGGCAGCCAGACGCCGCCGTCGGCCCCCTGGCGGGGCGGCAGCACCCAGCGCACCCGGTCGCCGTCCCCGCCGCCGGGCGGCAGCGGCAGGAAGCCGCCGCTCCCGTGGTAGCGCAACGATCCGGGCACCCAGGGGAGTTGGACGAGCACCTCGCCGAGCGCGTCGAGCGACCAGGGGGCGACCAGCATCGCGTACCGGTCGGGCATCGCCAGGACCGGCCCGAGCCGCAGCCGCAGGGCGGCCAGGTAGGCGAGCGCGCGGGCGCCGGCCGCCGCGGGGAGGCTGACCGCGCAGACCGTGCGGCCGGTCGCGGTCAGCACCGGGGCGTCCGGGCAGCGCCGCTCCCACCACCAGCGCACCATCCGGGCGTCGGTGGTGGCCGCGAGCAGCGGCGGGTCGTGCGGGTGGGCGCCCGGCACCGGGCAGTCCGGGTCACCGCAGGAGCAGTGTCCGCCGGTGAGCAGGACGGCCCCGGGGACGACGGGCCAGCGGTAGCCGGTGGCCGCCGTCAGGGCGCCGGCCAGCCGGGCCGCCCTGGCCGCCGGCCGGCTCCTCGGGTCGTCGCGCAGTGGGTTGTCGCGCATTGGCACCCGTTCCTTTCCGTGACCGCTCGGTTGGCTCCGCCCCGCGGCCGCCGGACCGGCCGCCGCCGCGCGTCCGGGGACGCCGGACCGGCCCGCGAAGCCGGACGGAGGGATCCGGCCGGAAGCCGGGTCGGAACGGACCGGGGGCCGGGCCGGAGCCGGGCGGCGGGCGGGGCGGCGGTACGGACGGCGGTGCGGACAACGGCGCGGGCCTGGAGCACGCGGTGGAGCACGATGTGAAAGGGCTGCGGAATAGAACAGCCCTTGGAACGAGAATCCCGTATGCGACCGGATGGACGCCGCCCGGCCGCGGTTGGTTCCACCGTACGAGTGAGTCGCTTCCGGCCGACCCGGCCGGCCGGCGCCAGGGGCATACGATCCGGACGGCCGCCGGAGCCGTCCCCCCGGTTCTGCCCGCTCACCGGCCGCTCCATGCCCGGCGGGCGGAGGCGCCCCGTCCCGCCGGACCGCGGTGCACTCGACCGGCGCGCGCGGAACGGAACGCGCCCCCTGACCGGGCCCGCCCCGGCGCGACGGCGGCCACCAGCCTTGTCATGGCTCTGGACATGCCCCGAATGGCCTGTGTAGAAGTGGTGGCATTGCTGTCGATCAATGACGAGTAGTAGCGAATCGAGGCGAAACGCGCCCTTTTGGCCGTGCTCGCTCCAAACGGCCGTACCTGGGGGTTCCGCATGATCCGCGTGACACGCACCACCGCGTCAGGAGTGGCGGCATGACCGAGTCCCCCCCACCGTCGACGTCCTCCGAGCCCGCCGAACCCGGCGGTGCCAGCGGGCTCTCCGTGCTGGACCCGCCCGGCTTCCACGATCCGGCCGCGTCCGCCGCGCGGCCGGGCGGAGAGCCGGACGCGGAGCGGTCCGGACGGCCGGACGCCCTGACGCCCGGCGAGCTGCCGGGCGCCGGCGAGGGCGCGGACCGTGCCGCGTCCGCCCCCGGCGCGCCCGACGGTGAACGTCCCGACGCCTCCGCCGCCGGAGTGCAGGACCGTTTGGCCGGACGCCTGTCCGATTTCACCAGCCTGCACGAGCACACCGAGCGGCTCGCCCGCGCCCGCGGCCTGTCCGCGACCCTGGACGCCGTGCTCGCCTCCGGCGCCGCGCTGCTCGGCGCCGACCGCGCCCTGCTGGTCACCGCGCTCCCCGGCGGCGGCCCCAGCCAGCCGGTCGGCCTCGGCATGGACCGCGCCAGCCTCGGCTCGCTGGAGACCGTTCCGCCGGACCAGAGCCTGCTCGCCCGGCTGCTGCGCGCGCACGACCGGCCCGCCGAGCTGGCCTCGCACGACCTCGCCGGCGACCCGGCGATCGGCGCCCGGCTGCGCGAGCTCGCCGGCCACCTCGGCATCGGCGGCTGCTACGGGCTGCCGCTCGCCACCGAGGAGGACGGCCCGCTGGCCGCCGTGCTCTGGTTCTACGACGAGCCCGCCGGCCCCACCGGCCGCCAGCGCGAGCTGGCCCGCCGCTACTGCGCGGTGGCCGCCCCGCTGCTGGCCAAGCAGCTCGACGCGGAGAAGGTCCGGCGCACCACCGAGGCGCTGCGCCGCGGTCTGCTGCCCGACCGCCTCCCCCGGCCCGCCGGCCTGCGGCTGGCCGCCCGGCTGGTCGCGGCCGGGCTGGACCGCTCCTGCGGCAGCGACTGGTACGACGCCATCCCGCTGCCGGACGGCACGGTCGGCCTCACCGTCGGCTCCGTCTCCGGCGACGGGCCGGGCGCCGGACCGGGCTCCGCCCCCGGCGCCGCCGCCGCGATGGGCCGGGTGCGGGCCGCGCTGCGGGCGTACGCGGTGCTGGAGGGCGAGGACCCGGTGTCCGTCCTGGGCGACCTCGAACTGCTGCTGAAGACCACCGAGCCGGCCCGCACCGCCACCGCCGTCTACGCCTGGGTGGAGCCGGAGGGCCGCCGGGTCACGCTGGCCGGGGCCGGCCACTGCCCGCCGGTGCTGGTCACCCGCTACGGCGCCGAGTTCGTGGAGACCTCGCTCTCCGCGCCGCTCGGCGTGCTCTCCTGCTGGGAGGCGCCCGGGGTCGAGTTCACCGCCGAGCGCGGCGACACCCTCGTGCTCTACACCGAGGGGCTGGCCCACCGCTTCGGCCCGACCCTGCACGCCGGGCAGGCCAACCTGCGCCGGGCCGCCGCCGACGCCCCGCGCGACGTGCGGACCGACCCCGACCGGCTCTGCGCCCACCTGGTGGCGGCCGCGGCCGAGCAGGACACCACCGGCCGCCGGGACGGTCCGGACACCGACGACCTGGTGCTGCTCGCCGCGCGCTTCGAGTAGCGGGGCCCGCCCGGCCCGTTCGAACGGGCCGGGCGAAGGCCCGAACGGGTGAGCGGCCGGGCGTCCGTACCATGGACGCACGGCCGCCCACCTGTGTCGCGATCCGACGCGCCCCGGGCGGCACCACGCGCAAGGAGGCGACGTACGTGACCGAGGACCGCACCCCCGCGGTGGCCGAGAACCCCGAGGCCGTCGGCGGCGACGAGGAGCCGCAGCAGTTCAAGGGCCGCAAGAACGGCCTCTACTCCGAGGTCTCCGACGAACTGGCCGCCTCGATGAAGTCGGGCTGGGCGGACACCGAGCTGCGCGGCCTGACCCCGGTCCCGCAGGCCCCGTACGCCGCCGAGCGCCGCGCCAAGCTGTCCGCCGCCTTCCCCGGCGAGCGCCTGGTCGTCCCGGCGGGCACCCTCAAGGTCCGGTCCAACGACTGCGACTACGCCTTCCGCGCCGCCAGCGAGTACGTGCACCTCACCGGCGACCAGACCGAGGACGCCGTGCTGGTCGCCGAGCCCGCGGGCCCCGCCGGCCACACCTTCGACCTCTACCTGCTGCCCCGCTCCGACCGCGAGAACGGCGAGTTCTGGCTGGACGGCCACGGCGAGCTGTGGGTCGGCCGCCGGCACAGCCTCACCGAGCAGGAACAGCTGCTGGGGCTGCCGGTGCGCGACGTCCGCAAGGCCGCCGACGAGCTGGCCGCCCGGGCCGCGGACGGCGTGCCGACCCGCATCGTGCGCGGCTACGACGCCGGTCTGGAGGCCGCGCTCGACGGCGCGCTGGACGCCGGCCGGGACGCCGAGCTCAAGGAGTTCCTGAGCGGCCTGCGGCTGGTCAAGGACGCGTGGGAGATCGGCGAGCTGCGCGCCGCCTGCGAGGCCACCGTCAAGGGCTTCACCGACTGCGTGCGCGAGCTCGGCCAGGCCGTCGCCACCTCCGAGCGCTGGATCGAGGGCACCTTCTGGCGCCGCGCCCGGGTCGAGGGCAACGACGTCGGCTACGGCTCGATCTGCGCCGCCGGCCCGCACGCCACCACCCTGCACTGGGTGCGCAACGACGGCGAGGTCCGCCCCGGCGAGCTGCTGCTGCTGGACGCCGGCGTGGAGACCAGCACCCTCTACACCGCCGACGTCACCCGCACCCTGCCGATCAACGGCCGCTTCGACGCGCTCCAGCGGAAGATCTACGACGCCGTCCACGACGCCCAGGAGGCCGGCATCGCGGCCGTGAAGCCCGGCGCCCGGTTCCGCGACTTCCACGACGCCTCGCAGCGGGTGCTCGCCGAACGGCTGCTCGCCTGGGGCCTGCTGGACGCCTCGGTGTACGACGTCGAGAAGGTCCTGGAGCTGGGCCTGCAGCGCCGCTGGACCCTGCACGGCACCGGCCACATGCTCGGCCTGGACGTCCACGACTGCGCCCACTCGCGCACCGAGGAGCACGTCGACGCGCTGCTGGTGCCCGGCATGGTGCTCACCGTCGAGCCGGGCCTGTACTTCCAGCAGGACGACCTGACCGTCCCGGAGGAGTACCGCGGCATCGGCGTCCGGATCGAGGACGACATCCTGGTCACCGCCGACGGCAACGAGAACCTCTCGGCCGGCCTGCCGCGCCGCGCCGAGGACGTCGAGGCGTGGATGGCCTCGCTGGCCTGAGCCGGCGGCCGTCCGAGCCGCCGGCGGTCCGGCCCCCGAGCAGTGGGGGCCGGACCGCCGGCGGCGTTCTGGGGGGCCGGCGGTCCCCGGCCGTTCTCGCCGGCCGCTGCTCACCCGCCGCTCTCACCCGCCGCTCTCACCGGCCGGCGATCGCCAGGGACGGGTGGATCACGACCGGTGCGGCCTCCCGTCCGTCCCCGCTGACCCCCACGACCACGGTGAAGCTCTCGGGGTCGGAGAGCCAGCCCTCCGGCACGCTGAGCCAGAACGAGAAGGTCGTCGACTCGTGCGGCCGGACCAGCCGCTCCAGCAGGGAGGTGTCGACCACCCTCAGCCCCGCCTGGTTCCGGGTGACCGGCAGGCTGCGCCGCCCGTCCGTGCCGTACCCGGCCTGGACCATGATCTGGCTCGCCGCCTCCGTCCCGCTCAGCAGGACGGTCGGAAGGACCGAGGCCAGCGGCGCCGCACCGGGATTGCGGACGGTCATCGTGAACGTGGCGCGCTGCGGGTCGGCCCCGCCGTCGTCCTTGGCGAGGGCGACGGTGAACTCGGGTGCCATCCGGGCGGCGGCGGGGGCCTCGGACAGCCGCAGGGCGGTCAGCACCGACGCCTCCACGGTGCGCTGCGGGGTGGCCGGCGTCAGGGCCAGGGCCTCGATCAGCAGGGTTCCCTCCGCACTGTCGATCGAGGGGTCCAGCCGGTAGCGCAGCGTCCGGGAGGCGCCGGGGGCCAGCGGGAACGCCGCTTCGTCGCCCGAGGCCAGGTAGTTGCCCGACGCCTCGGTCAGCGGCACGTCGGTCCAGGAGCCGCCCTCGTCCTCGCGCTGCAGGCGGCCGCGCAGCGACCGGCCCCCGCCGCCCTCCGCGGCGAGCGAGCGGACCGCCACCACGGGGGCCACCTTCCCGTACGCCTGCTCGGTGGTGTTGTGCCAGGTCACCGAGAAGGCCACCGGGCCGGCGCCCACCGTCGCCTCCTTCTTCTCCAGGCCCTCGAAGCTCAGCGCGATGCCCTGGGACGGGCGCGCCACCCCACCGGTGGCCGCGGTCGGATCACCCGCCCCGGACGCTCCGGCCGCCGCCCCGCCCGGCGGCGGGGAGGCCCCGGCGGCGCCCGGCCGGCCCCTGCCCGCCCCGGTGCCGCCGGGGTCCCCGGTGGCACCGGACGCCCCGGGGGCGTCCGGTGCGGAGGCGCCGCCCGGATCCGGCGGCCCGCTCGGGGCCGGCGCTCCGGCCGGGCGGCCGAGCGGGTCGACGGACTGCTCGGCCGGGGCCAGCGGATCCGGGCCCGGGCTCGGGTCGGCACTGGTGCTCATCGTGGCCGCCGGGGTGTCGTCGCCCTTGTCGGCCAGGGTGTCACCGGGCACGGAGAGCAGGCCGATGACCGTCGCCGCCGCCAGCCCCATCAGCGGCAGGCCCACCAGGTAGGCGGGCCGGCGCCGCGTCCGGGGGCCGGACGGCGGATCGGCGGGACGCAGGTCCTGGGTGGTGATCCGGGCGACGCGGGCCGCCATGGCCTCCCGGAGCAGGCACTCCACCGGGGACTCGCCGCCCGGGACCGGACCGCCGCCGTGCTCCCCGTCGGCCGTGGGGCGCCGCTCCTCGCTCATCGGGCGTCCTCCAGCTTCTTCTCCAGCGCGTCCAGGGCCCGGCTGGCGGTGGACTTCACGGTGCCGCGGGACACGGCGAGGATCTCCGCGATCTCCGACTCCGACAGGTCGGACCAGTAGCGCAGCACCAGCACCTCGCGCTGGCGCGGGGACAGCTCCTGCAGGGCCACCAGCACCCGGCGGTGCTCGTCGTGGAGGACGGCGTGGTCCTCCGCCGACGGTGCGTCGGCCTCGTGGGGCGGCACGTACTCCCGGGCCGTGCGGCGGCGGCGCAGCACCGACCGGGCGCCGTTGACCACGGCGGTGCGCAGGTAGGCCAGCGCGTTGTCCAGGTCGTCCAGCTGCTCGCCGTGCCGCTGGTAGAGCTTGGCGAAGGCTTCCTGCACGACGTCCTCCGCCTGGTCCTGGTGGTCGACCAGCAGCACCGCGAGGCGGACCAGGCTGAGCCGGTGGGTGAGGTAGAGGTCGGTCAGCGTCGGCCGCCCCTCGGGCGTCCGGCCGCCGCCGGGCAGCAGCCGGAACCCGGCGCGGCGCCGCCCGGCCGACTGCGCGGCGACCGGGATGTCCAGCACCTCGCCCCCGCCCTGCGGCGCCTCCCGGGCGCCGAACAGCAGCGTCACCAGGCCGCGCAGGGCCGCTCCCCACCCCCGGTCGGTCCGGGCGGCCGGCTCGATGGCCATGGACATCCGTCTTCGCTCTCCCCCCGACGGCGTTCCGGTTCCACGCCGGCGCGTCAGGACATCGTCTTCGGGTGGCCGGACCGGTCGGAGTGGACGGTCCGGCCCGGTTCGATCGGTTCGCGCCGTTACCGGGCGAGCATGGGAACGGCCGCCGACCGCTCGGGCAGGGCCCGGCCGTCGACGTCGGCGCCCGCGGCCGTCCAGAGGCTCCGGTCGGGCATCCAGCCCGCCGGCACGTTGAGCCGGAACCGGTAGAGCACGTTCTCGCCCGGCCCGAGCACCCGGGTGAGCCCGGTGGTGTCCAGCCGGACCCGGCCCTGCGCGTCGAGGGCCCCGTCGAGGCGGCGCCACTCGCCGCCCGCCAGCACCTCGGCGGTCAGGTCCGCCGGCGTCAGGTCGTGGGTGCCGTTCGAGGACCCCAGGTCGGACACCGCCAGGGCGGGGGTGACGGTGTGCTGGGCGTAGCCGTCCAGGTTGGCCAGCTCCACCTGCACCTCGGAGGGCTGCCGGCCCCTGGACCCCTCGGTGGGCCTGGTCGTCGAGAGCTGGACCGGCTGGTCCACCTTCACGTTCACCCGGGCCTGCGCGCCGCCGGCCCGGACCGCCTTGGCGCTGCGGCCGATCCAGCCCTCGGCCTGGACCGGCAGCCGGCCCGACGGGCTGCCGGCGGACAGGGTCAGCCGGTAGCGGACCGTCCGGCTCTCGCCGGGGTCGAGCGCGAACGCGCCCGGCTGGGGGCCGCTGCCCACGCCCGGCTGGTTCAGCTTCACCTCGCGCCATTCGTCGAGGTCCTTGCGGTCCAGCATCCCCTTGGACGTCCTGCCGGGGCCGGCCAGGGCGGCCGGGTGGTCGTACGGGAGCACCCGCACCACCGGGACGACCTCGTCGTAGCGCTGCCGGGTGGTGTTGGTCCAGGTGACCTCGAAGTCGAGGTAGCTGCCGCCGGCCTGGATCTCCCAGGCGCCGGCGAGCGGGCGCAGGGAAACGTCGACGGCCTCCGCGACCGCGCCGGGCATCTCCTCGGGCCAGGCCGGGGAGTTGCCGGGCACGGGGCCGGGACCCGTCGTCGGCACGGGCGCCGCGGCCTGGACGGCCAGGGCGACCGGTGCGAACTCCGGTGCGCCCGCCTCGGCCACCGGAGCGGCCAGCGCCGACCGCATCCACGCCGCCCCGGCCGGTGCCGCCCCGGCCGGCCGCACCCGGCGGAACTCCGTGCCCTCCTCGGCGGGAAGCAGCGCGTAGCCGGCCGCACCGGCGACGACGGCCGCCAGCGGAACGGTCCCGACGAGACGCCGGACGGTGGACGGGCGCATGGTGGGTTCCCCGTGGTAGTCGGACTCGGCCTGTGCGGCGAGGCCCGGCACCGGCTCGGTCGGACCCGCGCCGGATCGGCCCTCACCCAGTCAGACGCCCAAGTCCCGCCGGGGTTGTGGGGTGTTCGAAGAAAATTTCGCACTGGCCGGAACGATTCCACTCATCGGCCTCCTTCCGTCCGGCCCGGACGGGGGCGGCTCCCGGCCCGGACGGGGGCGGGCCGGGATCCGCCCCCGTCCGGCCGTCGCTACGCCTGTCCGCCGGTGCGGCGGTCCGCGTTGGCGAGCATGGCGTCGTGCAGCCACCGGGCGAGGCCGGGGGCGAGGTCCTCGTAGACCTTCGTGAAGCGCGGGTCGGCGAGGTACATCCCGGCGATGCCGCGGTGGATCTCGAAGGTGCAGTCGTAGAAGTTCCGGCGGATGTGCTGCCGGTGCTCCTCGGCGAGGTCCGTGGCCGGGCCGCCGTCGGCGGGCTCGCCGGCGGTGAAGGCCTCGGCGAGGCGGGCGTTGAGCGCGTCCGTCTCGGCCTTGATCCGCTCCCAGTCGGCCTTGTCGTAGCCGCCGGTGCGGCGCTGGGACTCCGCCCAGGCGGCGGTGTCGCCCCAGCGCTGCTCGGCCTCGGTCTCCCACTCCTCGCGGTAGTGCTCGCCGAAGATCTCGAACTTCTCCTCCGGGGTCAGCTGAATGCCCATCTTCTCTGCCTCCATGGCGTGTTCGACGGCCGCGGCGAGTCGCTGGAGATGGGCGATGCGGTCGGTCAGCACCCGGTGCTGACGCCGCAGGTGCTCGCTCGGACTCACCGAATCGTCGTCCAGGACGGCCGCGACCTGTTCCAGGGAGAACCCGAGTTCGCGGTAGAACAGGATCCGCTGCAACCGCCCGAGATCGGCCTCGTCGTACCGGCGGTAGCCGGCCGGCGTGCGGCCCCGGGGGGACAGCAGGCCGATCTCGTCGTAGTGGTGCAGGGTGCGGACGGTCACCTTGGCGATCTTCGCCACCGCGCCGACCGGGTACCCGTCTCCGGTGCTCATCCGGGATCTCCCTCCGTGCTGACCACGACCCTCCGCCCTCCCGTTGCGTGAGGGTCAAGTCCGGGCGCGCCGCGTCCGCGTCAGACCGCGGCCGGCTCCCGGCCGGGCGGCCGTCCCTCGGCGGGCTGCCCGGCGGACTGCCCGGCGGCGGGCCGGGAGCCGCCGCCGCGTCCGCGCCGCCGCTGCGTGGGCCAGAGCAGCACGTACCCCGCCGAGAGCACCACGAAGGCGAGCCGGACGAAGCCGCGTGCAGGGTCGGAGGGCAGGAACAGCGTGCCGCCGTAGAGGGCGGCCAGCGCGATCCAGCTCCACCACGGCACCAGCCGCCGCTGTCCGACGGTGTCCCAGAGCAGCGTGCCGAGCAGGATCGACGCGGAGTAGTACGTGTAGACGCTGGGGTCGAGCAGGATCCGGGCGTCCGCCCCCAGCAGGACGACGGCCGGCCAGCGGCCGCGCCACACCGCCAGGCAGCCCAGGGACAGCCCGAGGGCGAACTGCGCCGGGCGGTCCCACCACGGCGTCGCCGGATCGGTCACGCCGAACCAGCGCAGCGCCGAGGCGGGCTGGTTGGGGATGGTGAACTTGGCGGCCGCCATGGTGTCCAGGTCGCCCAGGTAGAACGGCAGCCAGGCGACGGCCACCAGTGCGGCGAACCAGAGCAGCGTCCGCGGCCACCGGGCCCGCGGCAGCGCGAGGACCAGCGGCGCGAACGCCAGCGCCCACGGCTTGGCGTCCACCGCCAGCGCCAGGTACACCCCGACCGCGGTGGCCCGGCCCCGGCTGAGCTCGTGCGCGGCGAGGGTGGTGAAGAACAGCGCCAGCACGTCGTCCAGGTGCGCGAAGCGCACGGACACCTCGACCCACATCGGGATGAACGCCAGGCCGGCGATCAGCAGCCGCTGCTGCAGCCGGCGGTGGTTGGTGCCGGTGCCCAGGTAGTGGCGGGCCGCGGTGCGGCCGACCAGGACCAGCATCGCCAGGCCCAGTCCGGACATCGCCGCCTCGGCCAGCAGCTCACCGGTGTGCGGCGGGAACGGGCTGAAGAGCCGCGCCACCGCCAGGCTGACCGGGCCGATCTGCAGCTCGGGGTGGTGGGCGTAGAGCGCGAGGCCGCCGTCCGGCCGGTCGCTGAAGAGCAGTTCCTCGCCCTGGCGCAGGTAGTGCCAGGAGAAGCCGCCGCTCGGCTCGACCAGCAGGAACCACAGGACCGTCCAGGCGAGCAGCAGCACATGGTGCCGGCGGACCGGCAGACCCGCGATCCGGCCGGCGCCGGCGCCGTAGTCCGACCCGGCCCGCCCCGCGCGCCGCGGCCGTTCCGTCCTCGCCGAGCGCTCCGCGCCCCGTCCCCGCACCCCGGTACCTCGCCTGCCCCGTTCCGGCCCCGTTTCGGCCCCCTGACCGGCCATCCTAGGCACGTCCGGGCGGCCGGACGGAACCGCCCGTGCCCCCGGCGGACCGGGGACACGGGCGGATGCGGCGCGGTGCGCCGCGGGGCCGGCCGTGCAGGCCTCAGCCGTGCTGCGCGGCGCGGCGGCGGCGGAGCACCACGAGGGTGCCGACACCGGCCGCGAGGACGGCGCCGCCGGCGATCGCGATGCCGGTGGTGTCGTCACCGCCACCCGTGGTGGCCAGGGCCTTGTCCGCGTCGGCGCGCGCCTGGACGACGGCCTCCGGGGTGATCGGCAGCGGCGCGACGGCCGGGAGCTTCACCGGGAAGTCGATCGGCTGGCGGCCGCCGGTCTCGTCGTCGCCCGAGGTGTCGCCGGGCGTCGGCGCCGGGGTGCCCGGGGCGGTGGAGGCGCTCGGCGAGCTGCTCGCGCCGGAGGTCGGCGTGGCGCTCGGCGAGCTGCTCGCCGTGGCGGAGGGCGACGCGCTGCCCGACGGCGTCGTGGTCGCGCTCGGCGTGCCGGACGGCGTGGCGGTCTCCGACGGCGTGGTGGTGGCCGACGGCGTGGTGGTGGCCGACGGGCTGATGCTGGTGCTCGGCGTGGCCGTGGCGCTCGGGCTGCCGGTCGGCGTCGTGGTGGCGGACGGCGTCGTGGTCGCGGACGGCGAGGCGGTGGCCGGCGGCGTCGTGCTGGCCGACGGCGAGGTGGTCGGCTTGCCGGTCGGGCTCGCGCTCGGGGTGGTCGGCTTCGTGGGCGACGGCGTGGCGGTGGGGCTCGGCTTGCCGCCCCCGGCCACGATCCTGAACCGCTCGCCGCAGTCCTGCTCGCCCGCGAACTCGCCCGGGCCGACCGGCTTGTTGGCCTCCACCCTGGAGGCGAAGACCACCGGGACCACACCGGCCTTGCCGAGCGGCGCGTTCCTGGCCGCCGAGACCCGGACGGTGACCGTGAGGCTGCTGCCCCGGTTCAGGGCGAGCAGCGAGTTCTTGTAGTCCGGCACCGCGTTGTCGATGAGCTTGGCCAGCAGGAACAGCACACCGTCGTCGTCGGTGTCGCCGCCGCCCGGCGCGGGCGCGGCCGGCAGCCAGCTCCGCGTCCGGTCCAGCGACTCGGGCAGCTGGTACTCGACCTTGAGGTGCTGCGCGCGCAGGCTGCCCGCCTCGTTCTTGAACTTGAGCAGCGGGTAGTAGACGAAGTCGTGCTTGGTGTTGTTGTCGACCGTGAAGTTGAACAGCTTGGTGTCGCCACCGGCGACGAAGGTCCGCGGCACCCCGTCCAGGGACAGGTCGAGCGCGCGGGCGCCCGCCTTGTCGGCCTGCGCGGCGGCGGGGGACGATCCGGCGGTGGCTGCGGCCACCGCGCCCTGGGCTCCGGCCAGGACCATCGAGGCGGCGAGCGCGGCGGCGCCGGCCAGGGCGAGACTGCGAGGTATGGAGATGGACAAGGGAGACCTCACGAGAGTGTCCGGGCGCGGCCCGGGGGCGCGGAAGGACCAGGCGGCCGTCCGAGCCGCGATCCCCCCGCGAAGCTGAAAGTCCGACGGAGACTACCGAAGCCTCCACGGCTGCCGGAAGCCGGGTGCCGGTTTCCGGCAGCCGTGGACCGGGTGCTGTCCCATTGGCCCAACTCTGCCCCGTGACAGGGGGTTTGTTCCTCCCGTCCGGACGGCCCGGGTCGGCCGGGGCGCGTCCCGCGGACCGCCCCGCACGGGCCTCTGCACACCCCGGCGCCGTCGTCGGGGACGCTGACGGGGAGGGCCCGCGAGCCGCGCCCGCCCGCTACTCCGGGAGCCCGGCCCGCCGCCGGGCGACGGCCGCCACCGCGGCCCAGTCCTTCTCGCCGTCCCCGTGCGCCAGCGCGTCCAGGAACGCGTCCCGCAGCACGCTGCCGAACGGCAGCGGCACGTGCGTCGCCGCGCCGGCGGCCAGGGCGAGGTCGACGTCCTTGAGCCCGAGCGGCAGCTTGAACCCTGCGGGCTCGTACCGGCGTTCGGCCACCATCGAGCCGTAGCCGGAGTAGACCGGCCCCGGGAAGAGCGTGCCGCCGAGCATCTCGATCAGATCGGTCGGCCGGACGCCGTTGGCCTCGGCCAGGCTGCACGCCTCGGCCATCGATTCGATCGCGCAGGCCAGCAGGAAGTTGGTGCTGATCTTGGCGGTGTTGGCCTGGCCGGGACGCTCGCCGAAGTGCCAGACGCGCCGGCCCATCGCGGCGAACAGCGGATCGACCGCCGCCAGCGACTCCGCGCTCCCGGCGGCCAGGATGTTGAGCTCCCCGGCCTCGGCCACCGGCGGGCGGCCGAGCACCGGCGCGGCGACGTACCCGATGCCGTACTCGGCGTGCAGGGCCTCGGCGCGCTCGGCCAGGGCGACCGAGACGGTGGCCATGTTGACGTGCACCCGGGCCGTGGCGGCCTCCAGCAGGGCCGGGTCCAGCAGCAGCCGCTCCACGGCGGCGTCGTTGGCGAGCATCGAGACGACCACGTCGGCCGCGAAGGCGTCGGCCAGTCCGTCGGCGGCCAGGGCGCCCCGGGCAACCATGGCGGCCACCGGTCCGGGCGAGCGGTTCCAGACCCGCACGGTGTGCCCGGCCTTCACCAGGTTGGCGGCCATGCCCCGGCCCATCGTGCCCAGTCCGACGAAGCCGACCGTCATCCCGCTCATCGCGCTCTCCCGCTGTCGCCCGGCAGCCGGAAAGGTCGTCCGGCCACGATCAACCGACTGTACGTCAGTTCTCCGACCGTCGGCCGGTCGGGGCGCGTCCTGCGGAGCCGTCCGGGGCGGGTCAGGCCGCGGCGCGTCCCCCGTCCGCCGAGCCGGCCTCCAGCTGCGCGAGGACCCGGCGGCGCAGCAGCTGGTACTGGGCCTGCAACCGGCCCGGGCGCTGCGGGCGGGCGACCGGACGGCCGGGGCCCACCCGCTCGTCCGGGCCGAAGCGCGAGCGGGTCATGTCGATCTCGGCGCCGTCGGCGGACCGGTTCCACCAGTGCAGGTCCGTCCGGACCGCGCCGGTGTACACCTCGCCCATCATCAGCTCGCCGCCGAGCAGGTCGTGCACCACCAGGGCGGTCGCCCGGCACTGGCCGTGGGCGGGATTGTCGGGACGCCAGTGGGCCTGGTCCTCGGGCGCGCAGGTGTCGACACCCCAGGAGGAGCGGATCGCACGTTCGATGTCGTTGAGGGTCCACGCCGTCATAGCGGGAAGCCTGCCACGCGGCACCGACAGCGGCAGCGGCTTTTCGGCCGGCGACCCCGTGTTCTGCGGCGACCCGCGCGACCTTCACCCGTACGGGGAGCCTCCTGGCGCGTGGAAGCGCGCCGGGGCGGTCGGGGGTCCGCCCCGGCGCGCGGGGCCGGCCGCGCGCTCGGCGGCGGCCGGTGCTTCTCGGGGGGCGCTCCTCGGCGGGCGCTCCCTCGACGAGCGCTCCTCAGGGGGCGCTCCCCCGGTGGGCTACTTGGTGAGCGCCTCGACGCCCGCCTGCGCGAACTGCTCGTCCTGGTCGCCGCTGGGCGCGCCCGCGACGCCGATGGCCGCCACCGGCGCGCCCTTGGACTGCACCGGGGCGCCGCCGGCCAGGAACAGCGTGTTCGGGATGTCCTTCAGGTTCGGGGCCTGCGCGAGGCGCTTGGCCAGCTCCGAGGTGGGCGCGTTCCAGGAGACCGCCGTGAACGCCTTGCGCACCGCCGACTCCGGCGACTGCGGGCCGGCGCCGTCGCCCTTGAGCAGCACCCGGGTGACGCCGTCGCGGTCGACGACCGCCACCGAGACGCGCTGGCCGGCCTTGGCGGCCGCGTCCAGGGTCGCCTGGGCGGCCTTGGTGGCGGCCTCGATGGTCAGACCGGTGGTCTGGGCGAGGTTCTTGTTCTGGGCGTCGGTCTTGACCGCGGCGGCGACGGCCGGGGTGTCGGTGGCGTCGGCGTTGGCCGAGACGGCACCGACGGTGGCGGCGGCCAGTGCGGCGGCGGCGACGGTACCGGTCAGCACCTTGGTGCGAACGGAGGTCTTCTTCATGGTCCGGCTCCTCGTCGGATGGCGGTGGTGGGGACGGATCCGATCCTCCGTTCCGGGCCCGCCCCGCCGCATCGGCGGTCCGGACACCGCACCCGGGCATGATGGACGACGGACCCGTCAGCCGATCGGTTGATGCGACCGCGGACCGGACGGGTCACCATCGAAGGATCGCCGCAGCCGGGACGGTGCGGAGACCGGACACGAGAGACCGGACGCGAGAGACAGAGCGCGAGACACAGAGCGAGGAGCGGCCCGTGCACCACCCCGGCCCCTCCCCCGTCGGGCCCGCCCCGCCCGCTTCCGCCCCCTTCCCCGCCTCCCCCGACCCGGACGCCGGCCGGCTCGCCGTGCTGCTCGACTCCGCCTTCCTGCTGCTGCTCGCCACCTCGCTCAGCCGCTTCCTCACCCACCACGCGGGCAACCCGCGCATCCCCTGGGTGCTCGGCCTGAGCATCGCCCTGGCCGTCGTCCAGCCGGTCGGCTCCTGGCTCGCCCACCGCCGGCCGCCCGCCCCCGGGCAGCGCCGCGACCCCTGGCCGCTGGCCGTGGTGACGGTGCTCTGGGTGGTCCTGGTGCTGATCGCCCCGAGCTTCTCCTGGTGCGCCGTCCCGCTGGTCTACACGGCCCTGCGGACGCTGCCCACGCCGGCGGCGATCCCGCTGGTGGCGGCGCTCACCCTGCTGGTGGTCGTCGGCGAGGTCCGGCTGCCGGGGCCGCAGGACGCCAACCTCGTCCTGCTGCCGCCCGCCGTCGCCGCGCTGGCCACCGGTGTCTTCCTGTACATGGAGCGGCAGGCCGAACGGCAGCGCGCGCTGATCGCCGACCTGGTCCGCACCCGGCGCGAACTCGCCGCCACCGAGCGGCGGGAGGGGACGCTCGCCGAACGCGAACGGCTGGCGATGGAGATCCACGACACCCTCGCCCAGGGCCTGTCCAGCCAGCAGATGCTGCTCCAGGCCGCCGACCGCACCTGGGACGGCGACCCGGCGACCGCCCGGGACCACGTCCGCACCGCCGCCGAGGTGGCCGCCCGCAACCTCGCCGAGGCCCGCCGCTTCGTCCACGACCTCGCGCCCGCCGAGCTCGCCGACGGCCGCACCCTGGACCAGGCGCTGCGCGCGCTCGCCGAACGGGAGTCCGCCGAGAGCGGGCTGCCGGTCCGCTTCCACCTGGACGGCGCGCCGGTGCCGCTGCCGGCGGCCGCGCAGTCCGCACTGCTGCGGATCGCCCAGGGGGCGCTGGCCAACGTCCGCGAGCACGCCGGGGCCTCGGCGGCCGCGCTCACCCTGTCCTTCCTCGGCGACCAGGCCGTGCTGGACATCGCCGACGACGGCCGCGGCTTCACCCCCGCGGCTCCGCCCTCCTCCGCCCCCTCGGGGCGCGGCCACGGCCTGCCGGCCATGCGCGCCCGGCTGCGCCAGCTCGGCGGCACCCTGACCGTGGAGAGCGCCCCCGGCGAGGGCACCGTGGTCTCCGCGGCCGTCCCCCTCGCCCCCGACCGCCGCTGACCCCCAGAGTCTGGAGCCCGTCCGATGAACCCCGCCCCCGTCCCGTCCCCGGTCCGGCTGCTGGTCTGCGACGACCACGCCGTGGTCCGGGCCGGACTGCTCGCCCTGCTGGCCAGCGCCGGCGACATCGAGGTGGTCGGCGAGGCGAGCAGCGGCGAGGAGGCGGTCGAGCTGGCGGCCCGGCTGGCCCCGCAGGTGGTGCTGATGGACCTCCAGCTCGGCGACGGCATCGACGGCGTGGAGGCCACCCGCCGGATCACCGCGGCCCCGGACGCCCCGCACGTCCTGGTCCTGACCACGTACGACACCGACGCCGACATCACCCGGGCGATCGGCGCCGGCGCGACCGGCTACCTGCTGAAGGCCGAGCGGCCGGAGGAGCTCTTCGCCGCGGTGCACTCGGCCGCGCAGGGGCGCACGGTGCTCTCGCCGCCGGTCGCCTCCCGGGTGATGGCGCAGATGCGGGCCCCGGCGCCGCAGCTCACCGAGCGCGAGACGGACATCCTCGCGCAGCTCGCCCAGGGGCTGGGCAACCGGGAGATCGCCCGCGCGCTGTTCATCAGCGAGGCGACGGTCAAGACCCACCTGGGCCGGATCTACGACAAGCTGGGCGTGGACACCCGGGCCGGCGCGGTGGCCGTGGCCAAGGAGCGCCGTCTGCTCCGCTGATTCCGGCCCGCCGTTCGGATCGTCCGATTCCGAACGCACGTTCTTCCGGGGCGAGCCGTCCTCCGCCGCGCACCCGGACCACCGGCCTCCACCGGCCCGCTCCCCCGGCCCGCCCGGCCTCCCGCTGCCATCCGCACCCCCGTCCCCGATGGTGGGTGTTTCCGGCGGCCGGGCATTGACAAACCAACCACACGGTTTGTTACCGTAATGATCAACGACGCCCCACTTCACAGGGGGCTTGCCGGGCCTGTGCGGAACGCTCTCGCCGGAGAGCTGCGCCAGGGGGGACGGCGGGAATCCGGGGCGATCGGGGGGAGCGGCGAAGAGCCGCGCGTCGACGCGGCGCGGGGCGGGTCCGGGGGGACTCGCTCCGCGCCTCCCTGTCTTCCGCCGCTGTTCCCGCCCCTGTTCCCGCCCCTGTTCCCCGCCTCCGCGCTCCCCCGCCCCGAGAACGTCCCTTGCCCGCCGGATCGGGCCGGTCCACACTGATCACCGGACGAGGGGGACGCCATGGCGGAGGAGACGGCGGCGGCCGCGGCGGACGGGCCGGAGGCGTTCGGCGCGCGGCTCCAGGCGTTCCGCAGCCGGGCCGGGCTCAGCCAGGAGGCGGCCGCGACCAGGGCCGGCATCAGCACCAGGGCGCTGCGCGACATCGAGCACGGCCGGGTCCGCCGGCCCCGGGAGGGGACCCTGCGGCACCTGGCCGGGGCGCTGGAACTGACCGGCGCCGAACTGACGGACCTGCTGGCCGCCGCCCGCACCGAACCGGCACGCGGCGCCGCGGGACCGCGGCTGCTGGTCCTCGGCCCGCTCGTCCTCCGGCACGGCCGGACGCCCGTCCCCGTCACCAGCCCGATGCTGCGCCGCCTGCTCGGGCTGCTGGCGCTCAAGCACCCCGCGCCCGCCACCCACCGCGAGATCACCGACATCCTCTGGCCGGCCGGACCGCCCGGCTCGCACCAGAGCCTCGTCCACGGCTACGTCAGCCAGGTCCGCCGGCTGCTGGACCCCGGCGGCCCGCGGACCGCCCCGCCGCCGGCCGTCGTCCGCACCCCCACCGGCTACCTGCTGGAGGCGGCCCGGGACCTCACCGACCTCGGCCGCTTCGACGACCTGCTGGACCGCGCGCGGAGCCGGCACCCCGCGCCACCGGACCCGCGGGCCGCGTACGAGACGCTCACCCGGGCCCTGCGGCACTGGCGCGGCCCGGTGCTCGCGGACGCGGACCCCCTGCTGCGCCGGCACCCGGCCGCGGTGGCCGCCGACGAACGGCGGGTCAGGGCGGCGCTGGCGCACGCCGACGCGGCGCTGCTGCTGCGCCGCTCCGCGGAGGCCGTCCCGGTGCTGTCGGAGCTGGTGGACGCCGAGCCGCTGCACGAGGGCCTGCACGCCCGGCTGATCCTCGCGCTGGCGAGCTGCGGGGAGCAGGCCGCCGCGCTCGCCGTCTTCGGCCGGCTGCGCGAGCGGCTCGACGAGGAACTGGGCATCGCCCCCGGCGCGGAGGTCCAGGACGCCCAGCTGCGGGTGCTGCGCCGGCAACTGCCGCTCGCCCCGCTCCCGGCCCCGCCCGCGCTCCCGCCCCCACCGGAGCCCGCGCCCGCGTCCCCCTTCCCGCTCCCGGCCCAACTGCCCGCCGCCACCGGCTGCTACGTCGGACGGCGGCGGCAACTGGAGGAGCTGGACGCCCTCGTCGCCCCCGATCCGCCCCACCGCCGGCACGTGGTGGCGGTGGTCGGCGCGCCCGGCGTCGGCAAGACCGCCCTCGCCACGCACTGGGCGCACGCGCGGCGCGAACACTTCGCGGACGGCCAGCTGTTCGTCGACCTGCGCGGCCACTCCCGGCTCCCGGCGCTGCGCCCGGGCGAGGTCCTGGACCGCTTCCTCCGGGCCCTGGGCACCCCGCCCGACCGGCTGCCCGCCGACCAGGACGAGGCCGCGGCGCTCTACCGCACCCTGCTCGCCGGCCGGCGGATGCTGGTCGTGCTGGACAACGCCCGTGACGCCGAGCAGGTCAGACCGCTCATCCCGGGCGCCCCGGACTGCGCCGTGCTGATCACCAGCCGCAGCCGGCTCGCCGGGCTGGTGGCGGGCGACGGCGCCCGCCAGCTCGGCCTGGACGTGCTCGGTCCGGAGGAATCCCGCCGGCTGCTGGGCGACGTCGTCGGCGAGTGCCGGGTCGCGGCCGAGGAGGAGGCCGCCCGCGCCCTCGTCCGGCTCTGCGGCGGACTGCCGCTGGCCATCCGGATCGCCGGCGCCAACCTGGTCTCCCGCGGCACCGGGATCGCCGGCTACTGCGCCGAGCTGGCGGGCGGCGACGTGCTCGGCCGGCTGCACGTCGAGGGCGACCGGCGCTCCACGGTGCGGGCCGCCTTCGACCTCTCCTACCGCGCGCTCCCGCCCGCGGCCCGGCGGATGTTCCGGCTGCTCGGCCTGATGCCCGGCCCCGATCTCACCGCGGACGGCGCCGCCGCGCTGGCCGGCTCGGACCCGGCCGCGGCGGCCGCGCTGCTGGCGGTCCTGGCCGACGCCCACCTGGTGCAGGAACGGGCGGCCGGCCGGTTCGGACTGCACGACCTGCTGCGCTCCCACGCCCGCGAGCTGGCCGGCGGCCCGGAGGCGCACGCCGCCCGCGAGCGGCTCTTCGCCTGGTACCTGCACCGCACGGACGCGGCGGCCCGGCTGCTCTTCCCCGCCGCCCCGGCCGGACCGCCACCGGCCGGACCGCCGCCCTTCCCGGACCACGGCCGGGCCGCGGAATGGCTGGAGCGCGAACGGGAGAACCTGGCCGGCGCCGTCCGGGAGGCGTCCGACGCCGGGTTCACCACCGTCGCCCGGCGGCTGGCCGAGAGCCTGCACAGCTACCTGTCCACCGGGATGTACACCGGCGACTGCTTCGAGGTCGCCACCGCCGCCCGGCTGCGGCGCACCCGGCCCGGCCGCCGGGAGGGCTCCGACGAGGACATCGCCACCCTCGGCCTGGTCTGCTGGAAGCTCGGCCGGCTGCACGAGGCCGCCGCGCACTTCTCGCAGGTGGCCCGGCACTTCCGCGAACACGACGCGGCCCGCGCCGAGGCGGTCTCGCACACCAACCTCGGCGTCGTCCACCGGGCGCTGGGACGCCCCGGGGACGCCATCCGGGTGCTCGGCGGAACCCTCCCGGTCCATCTGCGCAGCGGCAACCGGTACAGCGAGACGGTCGCCCTGAACGGCCTCTCCGGCGCGTACACCGACCTGGGCGACCACACCACCGGCCTGCTGCTGGCCCGCACCGCGCTCGCCGCCGCGCGCACCCTGCGCAACCGGGCGCTGGAGGCCAACGCCTTCCTCGCCCTGGGCGCCGCGCAGGAACGCGCCCACGAGCCGGCCGACGCGGCCGACAGCTACCGGCAGGCGCTGCGCCTCGCCGAGCTGGTCAACGACCGGTTCTCGCAGGCCGCCGCCCTGGTCGGACTCGCGACCTCCCAGGCGCACCTCGACCCGGGGGCCGCCCTGGACACCGCGGAGCACGCCGTCGCGCTCACCCGGGAGGCCGGGTTCCGGATGCTCGAAGGCTGCGCGCTCGACGCGCTGGCCGGCGTGCGGGTCCGGCGGGGCGAGTCGCGGCCCGCCCTGGAGAGCGGACGCGCCGCCCTCGCCGTGCACCGCGAGACCGGGCACCGGCCCGGGGAGGCGCGCAGTCACCTCGCGCTCGGCCAGGCGCAGGCGGCCCTCGGCGCGCGCGGCCGGGCGTTCGGCCACTGGCGCGAGGCGCTGCGGCTGCACCGGGCGATGGGCGGCGCCGCCCGGCCCCGCTGAGGCGCGGACGCCCGGCCGGCGGCAGAAGGACCGGCCCGGCAGTTTCCCCGGTTCTGCCGGTCCCCCGGCCCGGCCGCCGGGCGCCGCCGCTCCACCGCAGGTCAGCGCGGGTGCACCCGGCAGCCGTCCGGCTCCCGGGGGACCTCCGCGCCTGCGGTCCGGCTGCGGGAGCGCCGCCGGTCCCCCTCCCTACGGTGGTCGGCGTGGAAGACCTCCTGACTCACCGCCCCTGCGAAGCGCCGCTCCCCGCCATCTGGTCCCGCAACTTCCGCCGCTACTTCACCGCCCGCAGCGCGGGCCTGCTCAGCTGGGCGATGCTGCCCGTCGCCGTCTCGGCCGGCCTGCTCAGCGGCGGGTACGGCGTGGACACCGCCGGCTACGCGATGGCCTTCCTGGTGGGCCCGTTCGCCGGCCTGGTGCTGTTCGGCGGGGTGCTCTCCGACCGGTTCACCGCCCGCCGGATGATGATCGCCGCCGACCTCGCCAACCTCGTCGCCCACGTCCTGCTCGCCCTGCTGTTCCTGCACGGCATCGACCACCTCTGGCAGCTGTACGCGCTGCTGGTGGTGGCCGGCACCGCCAACGCGATGTTCCAGCCGGGCGCCGCCTCGACCATCCCGCTGGTCTCCCGCGACGTCCAGGGCGCCAACGGCGTGCTGCGCACCTCCGAGGCGCTCACCGGCCTCGGCGGCCCGGCACTGGCCGGCGTCCTGGTCGGATTCGGGGACACCGCCTGGGTGATGGTGATCTCCGCCGTCGCCTACGGCACCAGCGCCGCCTGCCTGTTCACCCTCCGGCTCGGCCCGGTGCCCGCCCCGCCGCGCGGCGGCGGCCTCTGGCACGACCTGGCGGTCGGCTGGCGGGAGTTCCGCTCCCGCAGCTGGCTCTGGGGCGTGATCGTGATCTGGATGGTCTTCGCCGTGCTCTCCTGGGGCCCGCAGCTGTCGGTCGCCGCCGGCGTCATCGTCCCCGACCACGGCGCCACCGCCTTCGGCCTGCTCAACGGCGCCCTGGGCGCGGGCACCGTGGCCGGCGGCCTGCTGGCGATCCGCTGGAAGCCCGCCCGCCCGCTCGCCGCCGGCGCCGTGGCGATGCTGGCCTACCCCCTCTACCCGCTCGGCATCGTCCTCGGCTGGCCGCTCTGGCTGCTCGCCGCCACCCAGATCGCGGTCGGCACCGGCACCGGCATCTGGAGCGTCATGTGGGCCACCAGCGTCCAGACCCAGGTCCCCGGCGAGGTCCTCAACCGCGTCCACGCCTACGAGGTGGCCGGCTCCGTCGGCATGTACCCCCTCGGCAGCGCCCTCGCCGGCCCCGCCACCCACGCCTTCGGCACCGACCACGTCCTCCTCCTCGGCGCCGCCGTCGCCCTCCTCACCGCCACCGCCCTCCTCGCCACCCACCCCATCCGCACCCTCCCCCGCACCCCCTGACCCGCCCCCGGGCAACACAAAAGCCGCAGGTCATCTGACCTGCGGCTCTTGCCTGCTGGAGCGGGCGACGAGAATCGAACTCGCGCTCTAAGCTTGGGAAGCTCATGTTCTACCATTAAACTACGCCCGCCTGATGAGCCGTCAGAGACCGCTCGATCTGTCCCTCACTGTACCCCATCCGTGACGGTGGATGCACAGGTGGCCCGGGGTTGCGGCGGAGGGGCGGGGGGCGGGGGCGGGGGCGTACTGTGTGGGCCGCGTGAGAGTGCTCCGGCGGGTGGGGGCGGGGCGGCGAGCCTTGGTGTGAGATGTCCGGTACATCCCCTAATGTGACGCTGGTCCCGGGGGCTCCGCCGTTCGGGGCGATGAGTACGGGTGAGTACTGGGGTAAGGATGGGAAGGGGATCGATGGAGCAGCGCGCCGTCGTTCGTTGTGCCGAGGGGCACCTGTTCAGCACCACCACGTTCCCGATGCAGAACCTCGGACCCGGCCGGCTGGGGCCCGGCCGGCTGATCAGGTGTCCGCAGTGCGGACGGCTGCGGAGTTCGGTGCTGGCCGACGTGCGGGAGCTGTCCGAGCCGCAACTGGCCCGGGCGCTGCGGCTGGAGGCCGCGGAGTTCCTCGCCTGACCGGGTCCGGCGAGGGCTGACGGAGGAGAGAAGTGGCAGGGGCGGCCCCGGACGATTCGTCCGGGGCCGCGTCGTGCACGTAACCTCGAAGCGTGCTGCTCTCTGACAAGGACATCCGGACCGAGATCGACAACGGCCGGGTGGTGATCGATCCGTTCGACCCCGCGATGATCCAGCCGTCGAGCATCGACGTGCGGCTGGACCGCTTCTTCCGGGTCTTCGAGAACCACCGCTACCCGCACATCGACCCCTCCGAGGAGCAGCCGGACCTGACCCGGCTGGTCGAGCCGGAGGGCGACGAGGCGTTCATCCTGCACCCGGGCGAGTTCGTGCTGGCGTCGACCTACGAGGTCATCACGCTGCCGGAGGACGTCGCCTCGCGGCTGGAGGGGAAGTCCAGCCTGGGCCGGCTCGGGCTGCTGACGCACTCCACGGCGGGCTTCATCGACCCGGGCTTCAGCGGGCACGTCACGCTGGAGCTGTCGAACGTCGCGACGCTGCCGATCAAGCTCTACCCGGGGATGAAGATCGGGCAGCTCTGCCTGTTCCGGCTCTCCTCGCCGTCGGAGCACCCGTACGGCTCGGAGCGGTACGGCTCGCGGTACCAGGGGCAGCGCGGGCCGACGCCGTCCCGGTCCTACCTGAACTTCCACCGCACGCAGGTCTGAGCGGCGCGCGGAGGACGAGGAGCACACGGCGCGGGCGGTCACCCCTGGGAGGGGCGACCGCCCGCCGGTGCGTCAGGCCCGCTCGGGCCGGGTGACGGCGACCAGCTCGCTGCCGTCCGCGGAGAGCCGCAGCTCGGTGCGGAGCCCGGCCAGCTCGCCCAGGTGGTGCAGGTGGGTGCCACCGCAGAAGATCTGCGCGGCGCCCTCGGGCAGCTCGCAGTGCCACTGGCGGCGGGCGGTCAGCTCGGGGCCGGGGACGTCGATGCGCACCGGGGCGTCGGCGGCGACCCAGGCGGCCAGCCGGCGGTTGACGGCCTCGGTGAGCGCGGGGAGGGCGTCGGCGAGGGCCGGGAGGTCCTCGGTGGCCTCGGCGGTGAAGCCCTTCTTGCGCAGCGACTTGCCGAGCCGGTAGGTGTCGGTGCTGGCCTCGGTGTCCATCACCGAGCTCGCCATGGCCAGGCTGTCGAAGTCCGGGTGGCCGAGGGCGTCGGCGCGGCCCGGGTCCTTGCGCCAGCGCGGCGCGAGCGCCTCGTTGAGGGCGAGGGCGAGCAGGTGGCAGCCGCTGTGCGAGGCGCTGAGCGCGGCGCGGCGCCCGGCGTCGACGGTGAGGACGGCGGTCCGGCCGGTGAGGTCGCCCGGGTCGGCCGCGAGGACGTGCAGGACCAGCCAGGACCACTCCTCGTCGCCGCGCCGGACCGGGATACCGGCGCCGACGAGCGGCGCGCCGCCGTCCGGGCCCACCGCGCCGGTGAGGCAGTCGACGACGGCCAGCTCGACGCCGTCCACGGTGAGGGTGCCGAGGTCGGCGGGCTGGTCGGGCCAGGTGTGGTCGAGCGGGTGGAACGGGGTCGCCCCGGTGACCACGGCGTAGCGGCCGTCGTCCAGCGGGTGCACCGCGAGCACCGTCGACTCGCCGGTCACCGCCCCGGACGGGAAGCTGACGTGGGTGGTGGGGAGGGACATGCCTGGCTCCGTGCGGGTGAGGGTGGTCGGACGTGGTCGGGACAACGCGACGGGCCCCGCGAGGCGAGGCCCGTCGTCCATTGTCGCCGAGCGTCCCGGACCGCCGGGAGGCCCCCCGGTCAGCCCAGGGTCGGCAGCTTGATCAGCACCAGCAGGGCCAGCAGCTGCAGCGCGGCCGCGCCGGCCGCCTTGCCCCACGGCAGGTCGTGCACCCGGCGGACCATGAGGGTCAGCAGATAGCCGCAGAGCAGCCAGGTGGCCCAGCCGACGGCCTGGACGAGCAGGTTGTCGGCCGGCAGGACGAGCGCCAGCAGCAGCCGGGGCGCGTCGGTGACCCAGCCGATCAGCACGGCCAGGCCGACCGTGGACTGCCACGGGCCGTCGCCGCCGAACTGCCGGGCCAGGCCGTAGGTGACGGCGCCGAGCATGGCGCCGGCCAGGGTGAAGCCGATCGCGGCGGCGAGCATCGCGGTGAGCGCGACCGTGAAGGCCGAGTTGACCACGTCGTCGCGGGTCAGGCCGATGCCGAGCACGGCGAGGGCGCCGTACAGCAGGGAGACGGTGACGGCGGGGAGCCAGACCTGGTGGTCGCGGGTGCGGTCGAAGATCGCGGTGGGGGTGCGGAACAGCCCGGTCAGCAGCTCGCGCCAGGTCGGCCGGGGGCCGGTGACCTGCGGCGCGGACTGGCCGCCGGCCCGGTAGACGGCGACGTTGTCCTGGCCGTACCCGTCCGCGTACCCGGTGGGCGGCTGCTCCTGGCCGTGGCCGTAGGAGGAGGGCTCGCCCGCGTACGGGTCGGCGCCGACCGGGAAGGCCCGGGTGTGGCCCGGGTGGTCGGCCGCGTACGGGTCCTGGTGCGGGCCCTGCGGGTACGGGGTCCGCGGGCCGTACGGGTCGTACCCGCCGTACGGGTCCTGGTGCGGCCCCTGCTGCGGGCCGGTGAAGTACTCCGGTCCGTCCGTCGGCCCGTACCCCCCGGGCGCCGCCTGCTGCTGCGGGGGCGCCGACCACCCGCCACGGGGGTCGGCGCCCTGACCGCTGTCGTATCGATTGCCAGCCACGTTCCGAAGGTACCCGCCCGGCGGAACCCGCGGCGGTCCGGCGACCGCTTTGCAGCGAGCCTGTGACGCCGGCGACGCCGACGACGCCGGTGAGCCGGTGAGCCGGCGACACCGCCGACGGATCCGGAAGAAAGGGCCTAACCCCGCACGCCGACCTTCGGCCCGTGCACCGCCGCCGCCGCGCTGGTGCCGGCCGGGCACCCGCCCGGCCCGGCCGAGGTGCGCACGGCGCCGACCGGCAGCAGCGTGCCGCAGGCGATCCGCACGCCGTTCGGCAGCTCGTTGTCGGACTCGACGATCGCCCCGTCGCCGATCACCGCGCCGTCCAGCGCGGTCCGGTCGCCGATGACCGCGAAGGCGCCCACGATCGAGTCCTTGACCAGGGTGTCCGGCCCGATGACCGCGCCGGGCAGGATCACGCTGCCCTCGACGATCGCGCCGGCCTCGACCACCGCGCCCTCGGAGACCACGGTGCCGCCGCTGAGCACCGCGCCGTGCCGCACGGTCGAGCCGGGCAGCAGCAGGGCGTCACCGGTCGGGCCGGGGACGGCCGGCGAGTCGACCTTGCCGAGCACCAGGTCGGCCGAGCCGCGCACGAAGGCGGCCGGGGTGCCGAGGTCGAGCCAGTACGAGGTGTCGACGACGCCGCGCAGCAGCGCGCCGGTGGCCAGCAGCTCCGGGAAGGTCTCGCGCTCGACGGAGACCTCGCGGCCGGCCGGGATGCGGTCGATGACCGAGCGGGTGAAGACGTAGCAGCCGGCGTTGATCTGGTCGGTGACGATCTGCTCCGGCGTCTCCGGCTTCTCCAGGAACTCCAGCACCCGCCCGTCGGCGTCGGTGGGGACGAGCCCGAAGGCGCGCGGGTCCTCGACCCGGGTGAGGTGCAGGGTGACGTCGGCCCCGGCGGCCACGTGGCCGTCGCGCAGGGCGGCGATGTCGACGCCGGAGAGGATGTCGCCGTTGAACACCAGGACCGGCTCGTCGGGGCCGCAGGTGAGCCCGGTGGCCGCGTTGCGGATGGCGCCGCCGGTGCCGAGCGGCTCGCGCTCGGTCAGGTAGACCAGCTCGATGCCGTAGGGCGTGCCGTCCTGGAAGTGGTCCTCGAAGACCTCGGCGAGGTAGGAGGTGGCGAGCACCACGCGGGTGACCCCGGCCGCCGCCGCGCGGGCCAGCTGGTGCGCGATGAACGGGACGCCCGCCACGGGCAGCATGGGCTTGGGGGTGTGGGTGGTCAGCGGACGCAGTCGCGTGCCCTTACCACCGACCAGCATGATCGCCTCGGTCATGGTCTGCGCTGTTCCCCTTGTGGTCTCTGCGGCCCGGCCCGGCGGGCCGATACCTCCGTCGGTCTGCTGTACGCCGTTCCGGGGGCCGGAACGGATCGACCGGCTCGCGGCCGGTCCGGCGCCTACTGTATTTCCTCCCGGCGCCCGGACCCCCCGCCGCCCCGGCGCCCGACCTGCGCTCCACCACCCGCGCGGCGGCCCCGCGGAGCCGAAAAGCCCGGCCCGGGCGGGCGCCGGTGGCACCCCGCCCGGGCCGGGCGGTTGTAGCAGAACTGTCGAACAACTACCGGGCCGGCCGCCGCACGGCCCGCCCGGTCAGGACGGCGCCTCAGGCATCGACGGTCTGCGGCTCCTCGGCCCCGGCCGGCGGGATCGCCTTGACCGAGTCGAGCAGCAGCTGGGCGACGTCGACGACCTTCAGGTGCTCCTTCGCCGCACCCTCGTTCTTCTTGCCGTTGACCGAGTCGGAGAGCATGACCAGGCAGAACGGGCAGGCGGTGGAGACGATGTCCGGGTCGAGGGACAGCGCCTCGTCGACGCGCTCGGTGTTGATCCGCTTGCCGATGCGCTCCTCCATCCACATCCGCGCGCCGCCGGCGCCGCAGCAGAAGCCGCGCTCCTTGTGGCGGTGCATCTCCTGCTGGCGCAGCCCCGGGACCTTGTCCATGATCTCGCGCGGCGGGCTGTAGACCTTGTTGTGGCGGCCCAGGTAGCAGGGGTCGTGGTAGGTGATGAGGCCCTCGACCGGGTTTACCGGCACGAGCCTGCCCTCGTCGATGAGGTGCTGCAGCAGCTGGGTGTGGTGGATGACCTCGAAGTGGCCGCCCAGCTGCGGGTACTCGTTGGCGATGGTGTTGAAGCAGTGCGGGCAGGTCGCCACGATCCGCTTGACCGGGGCGTCCTCCAGCGCCGCGTTCAGGGTCTCGACGTTCTGCGCGCCGAGCATCTGGAAGAGGAACTCGTTGCCCAGGCGGCGGGCGGAGTCACCGGTGCAGGACTCCTCCTTGCCGAGGATCGCGAAGCTCACCCCGGCGGTGTGCAGCAGCTCGGCGAAGGCCTTGGTGGTCTTCTTCGCGCGGTCCTCCAGGGCGCCGGCGCAGCCGACCCAGTACAGGTACTCGACCTCGGCGGGCTCGATGTCCTCGCCGATCACCGGCACCTCGATGCCGGTCTCCTTCTTGAGCTCCTTGACCCAGTCGAGCCGGGCCTTGGTGGCCATGCCCCAGGGGTTGCCCTTGTTCTCCAGGTTCTTGAGCATGGTGCCGGCCTCGGTGGGGAACGAGGACTCGATCATCACCTGGTAGCGGCGCATGTCGACGATGTGGTCGATGTGCTCGATGTCGACGGGGCACTGCTCGACGCAGGCGCCGCAGGTGGTGCAGGACCACAGCACGTCGGGGTCGATGACGCCGTTCTCCTCGGCGGTGCCGACCAGCGGGCGCTCGGCCTCGGCCAGGGCGGCCGCGGGGACGTCGCCCAGCTGCTCGGCGGTGGCCCGCTCGGTGCCCTCCATGTCCTTGCCGCCGCCGGCGAGCAGGTAGGGAGCCTTGCCGAAGGCGTGCTCGCGCAGGCTCATGATCAGCAGCTTCGGGGAGAGCGGCTTGCCGGTGTTCCAGGCCGGGCACTGCGACTGGCAGCGGCCGCACTCGGTGCAGGTGGAGAAGTCGAGGATGCCCTTCCAGGAGAAGTGCTCGACCTGGGAGACGCCGAAGACGGCGTCGTCGGCCGGGTCCTCGAAGTCGATCGGCTCGCCGCCGCTGGTCATCGGGCGCAGTGCGCCGAGCGCGGTGGAGCCGTCCTCCTCGCGCTTGAAGTAGATGTTGAAGAAGCCCAGGAAGCGGTGCCAGGCGACGCCCATCGAGGGGTTGACGCCGATGGTGATCGCCCAGGCGAAGGAGATGCAGATCTTCAGCATCGCGAAGAGGTAGACCAGGTTCTCCAGGGTGCCGTGGGACAGGCCGCGGAAGGCCGCCACCAGCGGGTAGGAAATCAGGTACGTGGCCTCGTAGGAGCCGACGCCCTCCAGCGCGCCCTCCAGGCCGCGCAGGATCATGATGCACAGGCCGATGCCGAGGATCGTGTACTCGACGTAGAAGGCCTGCCAGGCGATCGAGCCGGCGAAGCGGGACTTGCGGCCCGCCCGGCCGGGCAGGCTCAGCAGGCGGATGACGATCAGCGTCGCGATGCCCAGCGTGGTGAGGGTGCCGACCAGCTCGGTGAACAGCTCGTACGGCAGCCAGCCGCCGAGCACCGGCAGCACGAACTCGGCGTCGAACAGCTGGAAGAAGGCGGTCAGCAGGGTCAGGCCCAGGGTGAGGAAGCCGACCGCGACGAACCAGTGGGCGATGCCCACGATCCCCCAGCGGTTCATCCGGGTGTGGCCGACGAACTCCACGGCCACGGTCCTCACCCGCTGCGCGGGCTGCCCGAAGCGGGTGGCGTCCGGCTGGCCGGTCCGCACCACCCGGTAGATGTACAGCGCCGCACGAGCGGCGAGCGCGGTGCCGACCACGAACGTGACCAGCGAGATGACGATCGCTGCTAGCTGCATCGGCTCTCCGTCTCCTGCGGCTTGCGAGTTGCGGGTGTGCAGTGTCTCCAAGGGGAGTGTACTCGTCGGTAACTTCCAGGGCCGACGGCCCGGACATTACCGTTCGCCAACACTTCCGCTGAAGATGCTCAAGGTATGGCGGCAGTCACGCGAACGCACTCCCGCCGCGGCGCGCCGCCCCGTTCCGGGCCAACGGCTCAGCAAAGTTGAGCGGACCGGACTCAGTCCTGTTGACGGCGCCTGGCCGGTCATGCATCCTTGAGTCCGTAAAGCTCAACTCTTCCGTGGAGGTATCTACGATGGCACGCGCGGTCGGCATCGACCTCGGCACGACGAACTCGGTCGTCAGCGTTCTGGAGGGTGGCGAGCCCACCGTCATCACGAACGCCGAGGGCGCGCGGACCACGCCGTCCGTCGTGGCCTTCGCGAAGAACGGCGAGGTGCTCGTCGGCGAGGTGGCCAAGCGCCAGGCGGTCACCAACGTCGACCGCACCATCCGCTCGGTCAAGCGCCACATGGGCACCAGCTGGAAGATCGGGCTGGACGGCAAGGACTTCAACCCGCAGCAGATCAGCGCCTTCATCCTGCAGAAGCTGAAGCGCGACGCCGAGTCCTACCTGGGCGAGACGGTCACCGACGCCGTCATCACCGTCCCGGCGTACTTCTCCGACTCCGAGCGCCAGGCCACCAAGGAGGCCGGTGAGATCGCGGGCCTCAACGTCCTGCGCATCGTCAACGAGCCGACCGCGGCCGCCCTGGCCTACGGCCTGGACAAGGACGACCAGACCATCCTGGTCTTCGACCTCGGTGGCGGCACCTTCGACGTCTCGCTGCTGGAGATCGGCGACGGGGTCGTCGAGGTGAAGGCCACCAACGGTGACAACCACCTCGGTGGCGACGACTGGGACCAGAAGGTCGTCGACCACCTGGTCAAGGTCTTCCAGGCCGGCCACGGCGTCGACCTGTCCAAGGACAAGATGGCCCTGCAGCGTCTGCGCGAGGCCGCCGAGAAGGCGAAGATCGAGCTGTCCTCGTCCTCCGAGACCTCGATCAACCTGCCCTACATCACGGCCTCCGCCGAGGGCCCGCTGCACCTGGACGAGAAGCTCACCCGCGCCCAGTTCCAGCAGCTGACCTCCGACCTGCTGGAGCGCTGCAAGATCCCGTTCCACAACGTGATCAAGGACGCCGGCATCTCGCTCTCCGAGATCGACCACGTCGTCCTCGTCGGCGGCTCCACCCGCATGCCGGCCGTCGCCGAGCTCGTCCGCGAGCTGACCGGCGGCAAGGAGGCCAACAAGGGCGTCAACCCGGACGAGGTCGTCGCCATCGGCGCCTCGCTCCAGGCCGGTGTCCTCAAGGGCGAGGTCAAGGACGTCCTGCTGCTCGACGTCACCCCGCTGTCCCTCGGCATCGAGACCAAGGGCGGCATCATGACCAAGCTGATCGAGCGCAACACCACGATCCCGACCAAGCGCTCGGAGATCTTCACCACGGCCGAGGACAACCAGCCGTCCGTGCAGATCCAGGTCTACCAGGGCGAGCGCGAGATCGCCGCGTACAACAAGAAGCTCGGCATGTTCGAGCTGACCGGCCTGCCGCCGGCCCCGCGCGGCCTGCCCCAGATCGAGGTCACCTTCGACATCGACGCCAACGGCATCATGCACGTCGGCGCGAAGGACCTCGGCACCGGCAAGGAGCAGAAGATGACCGTCACCGGCGGCTCCGCGCTGCCGAAGGACGACATCGAGCGCATGATGCGCGAGGCCGAGCAGTACGCGGAGGAGGACCACAAGCGCCGCGAGGCCGTGGAGACCCGCAACCAGGCCGAGCAGCTCGTCTACTCCACCGAGAAGTTCATCGCCGACAACGCCGACAAGCTGCCGGCCGACGTCAAGACCGAGGTCGAGACCGCCATCGGCGAGCTGAAGGAAGCCCTGAAGGGCGAGGACATCGCGAAGATCCGCGAGGCCTCGGAGAAGGTCTCCACCACCGCCCAGAAGCTCGGCCAGGCGCTGTACGCCAACGCCGACGCCGCCGGTGCGGCCGGTGCGGGCGCGGCCGGTGACGCCGGCGACGCCGGTGCCAAGGACGACGACGTCGTCGACGCCGAGATCGTGGACGACGAGAAGCCCAAGGGCGGTGCGGCATGACGGAGAAGCCGCAGGGTGCCGAGCCCGGCGACGACTCCGCCGCCGAGGAGGCCGTGATCAAGGCGGCCGAGGAGGCCGCCGCGGCCGGGGCCGAGGGCTCCGGTGCGGACGAGGTCGCCGCGGCCAAGCGCGAGGTGGCCGAGCGCACCGCCGATCTCCAGCGCCTGCAGGCCGAGTACCAGAACTACCGCAAGCGGGTCGAGCGCGACCGGCTGACGGTCCGCGAGATCGCCGTCTCCAACATCCTGGAGTCGCTGATCCCGGTGCTGGACGACATCGGCCGCGCCCGCGACCACGGCGAGGTGACGGGCGGCTTCAAGTCCGTCGCGGAGTCGCTGGAGACGGTCGTCGCCAAGCTGGGCCTGCAGCAGTTCGGCAAGGAGGGCGAGCCCTTCGACCCGACCATGCACGAGGCGCTGATGCACAGCTACTCCTCGGACGTCACCGAGGACACCTGTGTCCAGATCCTCCAGCCCGGCTACCGGATCGGCGAGCGGATCATCCGCCCGGCGATGGTCGCGGTCGCGGAGCCCCAGCCGGGCACCCAGACCACGTCCGGCCCGGACGCCGACACCGCCAAGGGCGGGGAGAAGAAGGACCAGGCCGACGGTGGCTCGGACAGCTGACCACCGGTGACGGTTGACAACCCTTGCGCTGCGGAGTCGTACGCCGGCCAGTACGGCGGCCGGCTCCGCAGCGCGCTGTCGGCGTCCCCGGGCACGGAGGACCGTGCCCGGCCCGTTGACAGCACTGTGACGATGGACCTCGGGAGGTGGCGCCGGCCATGAGCGGCAAGGACTACGTGGAGAAGGACTACTACAAGGTCCTCGGCGTGCCCAAGGACGCCAGCGCCACGGAGATCAAGAAGACCTACCGCAAGCTGGCGCGCGAGTTCCACCCCGACGCCAACAAGGGCGACACCAAGGCCGAGGAGCGGTTCAAGGACATCTCCGAGGCGTACGACGTCCTCTCCGACGAGAAGCGCCGCAAGGAGTACGACGAGGCCCGCAGCCTCTTCGCCAACGGCGGCTTCCGGCCGGGCGGCCCCGGCGGCACCGGCAGCTACAGCTTCGACTTCGGCGACCTCTTCAGCGGCAGCCAGGGCGGCGGCCCCGGCGGCGGGCTGGGCGACGTCTTCGGCGGCCTGTTCAACCGCGGCGCCCGGCAGGCCCAGCCGCGGCGGGGCGCCGACGTCGAGACCGAGGTGACGCTCTCCTTCGAGGAGGCCGTCGACGGCGCCACCGTCCCGCTGCGGATGACCAGCCAGGCCCCCTGCCGGCTCTGCAACGGCACCGGCGCCAAGTCCGGCACCACCCCGCGGGTCTGTCCGACCTGCGTGGGCTCCGGCACGGTCAGCCGCGGCCAGGGCGCCTTCGCGCTCTCCGAGCCCTGCCGGGACTGCCGGGGCCGCGGCATGATCGTCGACGACCCCTGCCCCGACTGCCACGGCAGCGGCCGCGCCAGCTCCGCCCGCACCATGCAGGTCCGGATCCCGGCCGGCGTCCAGGACGCCCAGCGGATCCGTCTCAAGGGCAAGGGCGCCCAGGGCGAGCGCGGCGGCCAGCCCGGCGACCTGTACGTCACCGTCCACGTCGACCCGCACGCGGTGTTCGGGCGCAAGGGCGACAACCTGACGGTGACCGTCCCGGTGACCTTCCCCGAGGCGGCCCTCGGCGGCACCATCGAGGTGCCGACCCTGAACGGCCCCTCGGTGAAGCTCAAGCTGCCCCCGGGCAGCGCCAACGGCCTGACCCTGCGGGCCCGCGGCAAGGGCGCCACCCGCAAGGACGGCACCCGCGGCGACCTGCTGGTCACCGTGGAGGTCGTGGTGCCGCAGGCCGTCACCGGCGACGCCCTGACCGCTCTGGAGCAGTACCGCGAGGCGACCGCCTCCGACGACCCGCGAGCCGCCCTCTTCCGAGCGGCGAAGGGAGCGTGACGACCAGATGACCCCCGACGAACCCATCGGCCCCGGCCTCGGCGACGGTCTTCCCGGTGGCGGCGCCCGCCGCACCACCCGCCGGACCGCCCCGCAGCCCCCGTACGTGCTCACCGAGGAGACCCCGGTCTACGTGATCTCGGTGGCCGCCGAGCTCTCCGGCCTGCACCCGCAGACCCTCCGCCAGTACGACCGGCTCGGCCTGGTCAGCCCCGACCGCACCGCCGGACGCGGCCGCCGCTACTCCGCGCGCGACATCCAGCAGCTGCGCGAGGTCCAGCGGCTCTCCCAGGACGAGGGCATCAACCTGGCCGGCATCAAGCGGATCATCGAGCTGGAGAACCAGGTCGCCGCGCTGCAGTCGCGGATCGCCGAACTGGCCGACTCCCTGGAGGGCGCGGCCACCGCGCTCCAGCAGCGCGAGGCCACCATCCACGCCTCCTACCGGCGCGACCTCGTCCCCTACCAGCCCCCGACCCCGCACTCCAGCGCCCTCGTCGTCTGGCGTCCCAAGCGCTGACGACCGTCACGCGCCCGCGCACCACCGCCGGTACCCGCCGTACAGCGGGTACCGGCAGTATCGTTCCAGTGCGAAGGTTCAGGAAGCGGGGAACCGGCTCGAACACCACGCAGCAGTCGGCACGGGGGCACGCGGCGCCTAGGATGCCCAGGGCGGACCAGGTCCGCGCAGTCCACCCGGTCCAGCCAACGGCGAGGAGCCGCAGATGAGTGCCGGACACAGGTCTGGAGCCAGCCACGAGGGGGTGCTGTCTCCCGAGGCCCGAAGCCTGTACCAGAAGGCCCTGCGGCACGACGGGCCCCTGACGGACGACCAGGGCTGTCCGCTGTCGCCGGAATCCGACCACGAACCGCTCCAGGAGTTGCTGCGGCTCGGGCTCCTCAATCCGGAAGTGGGCCCCCCGGGCACCTTCGCGGTGAAAGACCCCCGGCAGCTCGCCGAATCGGCCTCGAACAATCTCCAGATGGAGGCCGCCGATCTGCTCCGCCGGTCGATTTCGCTGCACGCGACCCTGCAGGAACTCAGCCTCGAATACCAGGCGCACACCACCGGACCGGAACCCGGCGGATCAATTGAGTACGTCCAGGGCCGCGGCACCATAAACCAGCTCCTGGAAACGCTGCTGGAGAACGCCTCGCGCGAGATGCTGACCGCGCAGCCCGGCGGCGGCCGGGCGGCCGACGCATTGCGGATCGCCATCGACCGGGACATGAGATTCGTGCAGCGCGGCGGCACCATCCGGACCATTTACCAGCCGGGTGCGCGCTATTCCAATCCGACGGTCGACTACGTGCGGGAGATCACCCAGGCAGGCTGCCAGGTGAGGACCCTCGACGAGGCGTTCGCCAAGCTCATCGTGCTCGACCGCAAGGTGGCCGTGGTCACCGTCGGGGGCGAGGAGAACCGCGACCGCGCGGCCTTCATCCGGGACGAGGCGGTGATCAGCTACATCGTGCACGTGTTCAGCAGCCAGTGGGAGCGGGCCATTCCCTTCTCCGGTTCGCACGAGATCCCCCGCCAGGTGGTTTCGAGCATGCGTCAGCAAATCATCCGGATGATGCTCCAGGGAGCCGGCCACAGAACGATCGCGCGCCGGCTCGGACTGAGCGAGCGCACACTGGCCCGCCACATCGCCGAACTCCGCGAGGAGCACGAGGTCGAAACGCTCTTCCAGCTGGGCTGGAAACTCGCCCGGCAACAAGAAGGACCGATGCTGCCCGATGCATCGGTCCTTCCCCTTGACTGGCAAAAGTCCTACCAGTGACTGTCCATGTCGAGCATGGCAACCTGCTGGCGGTCGGCCCCCCAATGGGAGTCATCAGCGGTGGCCGAGCCCACTCCAATGAGCATGGCGATGCCCAGGAGGAATGCAGAGACAGCAATACGGCGCGCCTTCAGCACAACATCACTCCTTTCATGACAACTTACTGCGAGCATCGACTCATCGGGCGACGGTCGCACTAATGCGACCATATGATGACCCATGAAGGGCCGACGTGTCACGCCCCAGGACACCCGCAGAGCGTTGCGAGGGCTGGCAGGAGCACGTCGACGACGTCTACTCTCACCCCGAACAAGCTCTCCTGATGTGAGCACAACCAACGTACGCGCCGGTCAGGCCCGGCGGTGTGTCATCTGACTGCCTGGCAGTCAGATGCCAGCACGACGCTGTGGACGCCAAGACCCGTCTCATTGGACGATCAACCCGCCCGTCGCAATAACTCACGTTGATTGTTCAGGCAGGACGGAACAGCACCTCCGAGCAGCGGTGCCATGTCTGCTCGCCTGACCACCACTTCCCCGGAGTCGTCATGAGCGAGCCCTATCTGCGCGACCTCCCCGCACAGGCCCAGGAGGGCCGGCGCGCACGCGTGTTCCTGGCCGCGCCGCTGATGCGGTTGACCGGGCCCGCGGACAGTGTGGTGACCCTCGCCAGCCGGACGCGGCTGACGACGCTTCGCACCACCCTCCTCCGCAGCGGCGCCGCCGTGTACAGCGCCCACCACAGTGACGCCTGGACCGTCGCCGGGCGCGCCCCCGAGCCCCGGGTGCCGTCGGACTTCCGCGCGCTGCAGTCCGCGGACCTCGTCTTCGCCTACGTCGGCGCGCCGCTGTCCGCCGGCGTCAGCCTGGAGCTGGGCTGGGCCTCGGCGCTGCGCAAGCCGATCGTCCTGCTCGTCGACGAGGCCATCACCCACAACCCGCTGATCGCCACAATCGAGCAGGTCGCCCCCGTCCTGCCGCTGGTCTTCGACGACACCTGGTCCCAGGAGGCCCTCCACCACACCGTGGAGACCGCCCTCGACTGGGCCGGCATGGCGCTCTCGCTGCGTGAGGGCTTCTGGACCGCCCCCGGCGAGCAGTTCACCGTCCCCCGGCAGCAGCCCCCCGCCGTCGGCCCGGCCGGCTACTGGCCCACCGGCGCGGCCACCGGCTGACCACCGCTCAGTCATCGCGGCAGCCCCGCATCCGCCATCCGAGCTGGAACAGGGTCCGGGCGCCGTGGCGCTCGCGCAGGCGGGAGATGTGGGCCGCCACGGAGCGTTCGCTCAGACCGATCCGGGCGGCGATGGCCCGCTGGGTGAAGCCGCGCGAGAGGAGGCGGCCGATCCGGACGGCCACCGGGTGCGCGGCGGCGGCCGACCAGTCGATGACGGTGGCACGGCACCAGTCGCGCTCGAAGGTGGCGACCAGCGCGTCCACCGTGGCCCGGTCGGTGATGAACGCGGCGGCGCTGTGGTCGGCCCGCGCGGAGACCACCGCCGTGGTCCGGTCGACGATGATCAGCCGGTCGAAGGGCTCGTCCAGCAGGCGGATCTGCGAGCCGTGCGGAACGACCGCGTTCGCGTACCCGATCACCTCGGGCTGACGGCGCACCACGGGCTGGTAGATGGTCCGGATCCGCCGCCCGGTCATCAGCAGCGGGACGTCCTGGGTGACCGACATTTCCAGGGTGGCCCGCCGGCGGGTCCCCGGCTGGGCCGTCAGCAGCTCCTCCCGGCACTCCGCGACCAACAGGGCGAGCCGGTGCCGGATGGCCTCCGGGCCCTCGACGCAGGGCGACAGCGGGGCCGGCTGCCGGGCGGCGTCGAAGGCGGCGCTCAGCGGCGCGAGGGCACCGGGCAACTGCTCGGCGCGGACCAGCAGCCGGGTCGCCTCGGTGCGCAGCGCGGCGGCCCGCCGGTCCCCGGCCGTGCGCGGGCTGACGGCGCTGTACCCGCCCGCGGTGCGTTCGAGCAGACCGCGGGTGACCAGACCCGCCAGCGCCGCCGGATCGGCGGCGCACGACGCGGTGAGCCGGCCGCCGTTGGCCAGCGCGGTCAGGTAGAGGCCGTGCTCCGCGGCGGTGGGCTCATCCGTCATCACGGCCGCCGCGCATCAGCCAGCCGAGCTGGAAGAGGGTCTGGGCGCCGTAGCGGTCGCGCAGCCGGGAGATGTGGGCGGCCACGGTGCGCTCGCTCAGGCCGAGGCGGGTGGCGACGGCGCGCTGGGTCAGGCCGCGGGCGAGCAGCCGGCCGACCCGGTCGGGCGCGTTGTGGGCGGGCCCCTGGCTGAGCACGGCGGACCAGTCGGTGGCGTCGGCCCGGGACCAGTCGCGCTCGAAGGCGTTGACGATGAAGGCGATCGCGGCCGGGTCGCTGATGAAGGCGGCGGTGCTGTGGTCGTCGCTGGCGGAGATCACCGCGACCGAGCGGTCGAAGATCATCAGCCGCTGGAAGGGCTCGTCCAGGATCCGGATCAGCGAGCCGCGCCGGGTGACCTCCTCGGCGTAGGCGAGGGCGGCCGGTTCGGAGATCGCGACGGGCTGGTAGAGGGTGCGCAGCGAGCAGCCGCGCTGGAGGAGCTTGACGTCCTGCTGGATGGCGATCTTGAGCGCGTCGGGCGGGCGGTGGCCGGGCTGGGCGGTGAGGACCTCGGTGCGGCAGTCGGAGACCAGCTGGGAGATCCGGTGCCGGATGTGGATGTGGCCCTCGACGTAGACGGCGCCGCCGGAGCGCTCGGGCGGGCGGGGCATCGCGTCGTAGGCGCGGGTGAGGGAGTCCAGGGCGCCGGGCAGGTTCTCGGCGCGCACCAGCAGGCGGGTGGCCTCGCTGCGCAGCTCCGCGCCGAGGCGGTCGCTGACCGAGCGGGGGCTGACGGCGGTGTAGCAGGCGTCCATCGGATTGGTCATCAGCAGGCCGATGGAGACCAGCTGGCGGACGGGCTCGCGGTCGGACTCGGGGACGTCGGCGAACCTGACCCGGCCGCCGTCGGCGAGGATCGCGAGGTAGACGCGGCGCGCGGCCTCGTCGGGCTCGCTGGCCGCCCCGGCGGCGGTCGCGCTCCCGTCGCCGGCGGCGGTGCCCCGGGTGGTGCTCGGGTCCGCCGTCGCCTCGAACGTCACGTCGAACGCTCCCTGCCGGATGCTCTGGGTGTCGGTGCTCAGCGTGCCGCGCGCGGTGGCGGGCGATGATCAAGGTACTGGCGCCCGACGGTCCCCCGGACCCCGGGTGCCGTCGCACCCGGGTCCAGGGGCCGCCGGTGTACGCCGGTCCCAGCGCTTCCGTCGAGGCGGAGCAGCAACGCCTCGACGGCTCCGGTCACGGGGGCCATCACCACACATGGCGTCCCGGCCGGCGCTCTCCCCCCCGATATGCAGGTACGTGCGGACGTACCGGTCGCATCCAGTATGAAGAGCAAGTCGCCTGCTTCGGGCTGCGGTTGCCCGGACGACCTGGCGTGACTCCACCCTCACAGCGTGACGGCCGGTGAACAAGTACCACCCTGCTGCATGTTCTCGCAATTGCAGGAACCTGCACCGGCGGTTCGCCGCACGCTTCCGCAGTACGTTGCCGGTTGCTGTGAAACCCCAGGTCAGAGGGGTACGGGGGAGGATTGTCCGACCGTCCGTCCGGTCGGCGGCGGAGTTGCGTGTTCCGGAAACCGGGTGGCGGTCCCGCAGCGGCGGCTCGGCGCCGCAGCGCCTCGGCCGGCCGGATCCGAACTCCGGCCCGCGCAGGCTGCCGTCGATGATGCCGGCCTCGGTGAACGGCTGGTCAGCGATGAACGAACCGTTCAGGGCGGGTTCGCAGGAAGGCGGCACCCGCCCCCGCGAGCCCTGCGGCCTCAGCGGGCCAGCAGCCGGCCGCCGGCCAGGGCGGCGGCCGTGCCGCCCGCCGCGAGCGCCCAGCCGGCGAGCAGCAGAACGAACAGGGCGGCGGCGAGCCCGGTGAAGCCGGGGAAGCCGGTGTGCCGGGCGAGCGCGGACGCCCCGGTGACGCAGGTGCCGACCGGGAAGGTGAAGGCCCACCAGGTCATCGCGAACCCCATCCCGGCCCGCCGGGCGCGCAGGTTGGCCGCGACGGCGAGCAGCAGCCAGAGCATCGCGACGCCCAGCACCGCCACCCCGAACAGCTCGGCGAGGGCGACCGCCGCGGGCGCCAGGCCGGGGAAGACCGGGCCCGCGGCGTCGGCCAGCTGGTGGACGGCGGTGGTGGACTGGCCGAGCGGGCCGAGCACCAGGAAGAGCGTCGGGGTGAGCGCCAGGGCGGGCAGCTTGCTGTGCACCAGGCCGGTGAGCACCACCGGCAGCAGCGCCAGGGTGGCCAGCAGGCCGATCCCGAACAGCGTCGCGCACCCGTACAGCAGGGTCTGCCGGGCCGCGCCGGCCGGCAGGTGCGGGACGAGCGCCGGGCCGGTGGCGGAGGCGACCAGCGGGGCGACCACGGGCAGCAGCCAGGTCGGGTTGGCGGTGAGCGGGGAGACGGCGTGCCGGGTGATCATCAGGTACGGGATGCCGGCCGCGACGGCGAGCGCGTACAGCGTGCCGGCCGTCCAGAGCGCGAGGTCGAGCGCCACGGCCGGGCCGGTGCCGATCACCCGGGAGCCGACGGTCAGGGTGCCGAGGCCCACCGCGAGCAGCGCCATCGGCGGGCAGCCGTAGAAGACGGCGGTGGCCGGGTCGTCCAGCAGGTGGGCGCGGGCGGCCGCGCGGTGCCGGGTGAGGTGGACGGCCCGGGCGGCGCCGATCACCAGCAGGCCGGCCAGCCCGAGCGCCCACATCAGCTCGGCGAAGCCGGTCAGCCCCGGCCACCCGACCGGCAGGACGGCCGCGCCGTTGGCCGTGATGGCCGTCCCCATGACCACCGCGTACCAGTTCGGGCCGAGCTGGGCGAGGTCGGGACGGCGGACGCGGACGGACGCGCGGGGACTGGGGGCGGGGCTGAGCAGGGTGGCCATGGCACCCACCGTCGCCCGGCCCGGGCGGTGGCGGTAGCGCCGCCCGCTCTATGAGGGCATAGCCTGAGTCTATGGCCCTCTCTCCGCGCGTCCCCGAACTCGGTGCGCTGGAGCTGCTGCTCGCGGTGGCCCGGCTCGGCAGCGTCGGCCGGGCGGCCGCCGAACTCGGGGTGAGCCAGCCGACCGCCAGTGCCAGGATCAAGGGCATGGAGCGGCAGATCGGCGTCCCACTGCTGGAGCGCTCCCCGCGCGGCTCCCGGCCCACCGAGGCGGGCCGGCTGGTGGTCGAGTGGGCGCGGCAGGTGGTGGAGGCGGCGCAGGCGCTGGACGCCGGGATCGACGCGCTGCGCGAGCGCCGGGACGCCCGGCTGACCGTGGTGGCCAGCCTGACCGTCGCCGAGTACCTGATGCCGGGCTGGCTGCTGGCGCTGCACGCGGTCAGCCCCGGCACGGCGGTGACGCTGCGCACCGCCAACTCGGCGGACGTCGCGGGCCACGTGCTGGCCGGGGAGGCGGGCCTCGGCTTCGTCGAGGGGCCGCTGCCCCCGGCGGGGCTCGCGGGCGCGGTGGTGGCGGCCGACCGGCTGGTGGTCGTGGTGGCGCCGGACCATCCGTGGGCACGGCGCCGCGCGCCGCTGTCCGGCCGGGAGCTGGCGCAGACCCCGCTGGTGCTGCGCGAACCGGGTTCGGGCACCCGGGAGGTGCTGGAGATGGCGCTGGCGCCGTACGGGGGCACCGCGCCGCCGCGGCTGGAGCTGGCCTCCTCGACGGCGCTGAAGGCGGCCGCGATGACCGGGGCCGGGCCGGTCTGCCTGAGCGAGCTGGCGGTGGTGGAGGAGCTGGCGACCCGGCGGCTGGTGGCGGTGCGGCTGGCGGAGGAGCTGGACCTGCGGCGCCCGCTGCGGGCGGTCTGGCCGGCCGGGCAGCGGCCGACCGGCCCGGCCCGGGAACTGCTGGCGCTGACCCGGCGCACGGCCGGGACCCACCAGGCGCGGATGGCGCAGGCCCGGGCCCTGCCGCCGAGGACGGCCCGCGAGCCCGCGGCCTCGCCCGAACGCCCCGCGCTGCGGGTCCGCCCCGACCGTTCATCCAAAGGTTGAGCGGAATAGACTCAACTTAGTGCATGCTGTACCCGGCAGACATCACGCACAACGAGGGAGGACCCCCCAGCAGTGGACGCCAGCAAGTTCACCACCAAGACGCAGGACGCCCTGTCCGCCGCGATCCGGCAGGCCGGCGCCGTCGGCAACCCGGACGTCAAGCCGGTGCACATCCTGACCGCCCTGCTGGATCAGCCCGAGGGCATCGCCAGGCCGCTGCTGGAGGCGGTCGGCGCGGACGTGTCCCGGATCGACGCCGAGGCCCGCCGCCAGGCCGCCGCGCTGCCCAGCGCCTCCGGCGCCACCGTCGCCGCGCCGCAGCTGGCCCGCGACACCCTGGCGGTGCTGACCGAGGCCGGCAAGCGCGCCGACGACCTCGACGACCAGTACGTCTCCACCGAGCACCTGCTGGTCGGCCTCGCCGCCGAGGGCGGGGCGGTCGCCGAGCTGCTGGTGCAGCAGGGCGCCACCCCGAAGGCGCTGCTCGCCGCGTTCAAGGACGTCCGGGGCAGCGCCCGGGTCACCTCCCCGGACCCGGAGGGCACCTACAAGGCGCTGGAGAAGTACGGCACCGACCTCACCCAGGCCGCCCGCGACGGCAAGCTCGACCCGGTGATCGGCCGGGACCAGGAGATCCGCCGGGTGGTCCAGGTGCTCTCCCGCCGGACCAAGAACAACCCGGTGCTGATCGGCGAGCCGGGCGTCGGCAAGACCGCCGTGGTCGAGGGCCTGGCCCAGCGGATCGTGGCCGGCGACGTGCCGGAGTCGCTGCGCGGCAAGCGCCTGGTCGCCCTGGACCTCGGCGCGATGGTCGCCGGCGCCAAGTACCGCGGCGAGTTCGAGGAGCGGCTGAAGGCCGTCCTCAACGACATCAAGCAGAGCGACGGCCAGGTCGTCACCTTCATCGACGAGCTGCACACCATGGTCGGCGCGGGCGCCGGCGGCGACTCCGCGATGGACGCCGGCAACATGCTCAAGCCGATGCTGGCCCGCGGCGAGCTGCGGATGGTCGGCGCCACCACCCTGGACGAGTACCGCGAGCGGATCGAGAAGGACCCGGCCCTGGAGCGCCGCTTCCAGCAGGTGCTGGTCGGCGAGCCCAGCGTCGAGGACTCCATCGCCATCCTGCGCGGCCTCAAGGGCCGCTACGAGGCGCACCACAAGGTGCAGATCGCGGACGCCGCCCTGGTCGCCGCGGCCACCCTCTCCCACCGGTACATCACCTCCCGCTTCCTGCCCGACAAGGCGATCGACCTGGTCGACGAGGCGGCCTCCCGGCTGCGGATGGAGATCGACTCCTCCCCGGTCGAGATCGACGAACTCCAGCGCTCCGTCGACCGCTTGCGGATGGAGGAGCTGGCCCTGGAGAAGGAGTCGGACCCGGCCTCGGTCGACCGGCTGGCCAAGCTGCGCCGCGATCTCGCCGACAAGAACGAGCAGTTGAGCGTGCTCACGGCCCGCTGGGAGCAGGAGAAGAAGAGCCTGAACCGGGTCGGCGAGCTCAAGGAGCGGCTCGACGACCTGCACGGCGCGCTCGAACGCGCCCAGCGGGACGGCGACTTCGAGCGCGCGTCCAAGCTGATGTACGCCGAGGTCCCGGCGGCCGAGAAGGAGCTCGCCGAGGCCCAGGAGCGCGCCGCCGGCGAGGACACCTCCGCCTCGATGGTCAAGGAGGAGGTGGGCCCGGACGACGTGGCCGACGTGGTGGCCTCCTGGACGGGCATCCCGGCCGGCCGGCTGATGGAGGGCGAGAGCGCCAAACTCCTGCGCATGGAGGAGGAGTTGGGCCGCCGCCTGATCGGCCAGGCGGAGGCCGTGCAGGCCGTCTCGGACGCGGTGCGGCGCACCCGCTCGGGCATCGCCGACCCGGACCGCCCGACCGGCTCGTTCCTGTTCCTCGGCCCGACCGGCGTCGGCAAGACCGAACTCGCCAAGGCGCTGGCCGACTTCCTCTTCGACGACGAGCGGGCGATGGTCCGCATCGACATGAGCGAGTACGGCGAGAAGCACTCGGTCTCCCGCCTGGTCGGCGCCCCGCCCGGGTACGTCGGCTACGAGGAGGGCGGCCAGCTCACCGAGGCGGTCCGCCGCCGCCCGTACAGCGTGGTGCTGCTGGACGAGGTGGAGAAGGCCCACCCCGAGGTCTTCGACGTCCTGCTGCAGGTGCTCGACGACGGCCGGCTCACCGACGGCCAGGGCCGCACGGTGGACTTCCGCAACGCGATCCTGATCCTCACCTCCAACCTCGGCAGCCAGTTCCTCGTCGACCCGGCCATCCCGGACGAGCGGAAGAAGGACCTCGTGCTGGAGTCGGTGCGGACCGCCTTCAAGCCGGAGTTCCTCAACCGGCTCGACGACATCGTGGTCTTCGACCCGCTGGGCACCGCCGAGCTGACCCGGATCGTCGACCTCCAGGTGGCCCGGCTGGGCGACCGGCTGCGCGACCGCCGGCTCACCCTGCACGTCTCCGAGGCCGCCCGGGACTGGCTGGCGCTCACCGGCTACGACCCGGCGTACGGCGCCCGGCCGCTGCGCCGGCTGGTGCAGTCCGCGATCGGCGACCAGCTGGCCAGGGCGATCCTGGCGGGCCAGGTGCACGACGGCGACACCGTGCTGGTCGAACGGGCGGACGACGGCGACCGGCTCACCGTCCGTGCCCGCGGGCCGCTGGAGAAGTAGCCCCCCGTCACCACCGGACGATCATGGTCCGGCCCCGGTCGACCCCGGGGCCGGACCATGATCCGGTCATGCCCGTCCCGGTGCCTGCCACCCCTGTGAGGCGGGCCCCGGATGAGGCAGGATGGACTCGGAAGGGCGGCCTCTCATTGCCGACCACCATGTGCACTGAGGAAGAGGACCCCATGAGCATCGACCCGTCGTCCATCCCGTCGTTCGGCATGCCCCAGGGCGGCCAGCCCGGAGGCCAGGGCGGGCGTCCGGCCGGCCCGCCGCCGATCATCGTCCCGGACCAGAACCTGGTGGGCCAGCTCCTCGACCAGATGCAGCTCAAGCACGGCGTCGACGAGGAGGGCGACCTCACCGCCCCCTGGGAGGGCTTCCGCGTCTACTACATGTTCCGCGGCGAGCAGAAGGAGCTCTTCGCCGTCCGGGCGTTCTACGACCGCCCGTACCCGCTGGAGAAGAAGGGCGAGATCCTCGACCTGATCGACGAGTGGAACCGCGAGACCCTGTGGCCCAAGGTCTACACCCACACCCACGAGGACGGCGTGGTCCGCCTGATCGGCGAGGCCCAGATGATCGTCGGCACCGGCGTCAACCTGGACTACTTCGTCACCACCACCGCCAACTGGACCCAGGCCGCCGTGGGCTTCGAGCAGTGGATCGTCGAGCGCCTCGGCCTGCAGGACGAGATCGAGGGCGAGGACGGCAAGGGCAAGCCGTCCGAGGGCACCGACGAGAGCTGATCGCCGGTCTCTGATCGTTGGCCGCTGATCGCTGATTGCTGATCGTTGATCGTTGATCGCCGTTCGCCCGGGAGCTCCGGCCGCCCGTTCCGGCTTCCTGTTCCGGCCCCCGCTCCCGCTTCCTGCCTCGCGGCCTCCCGCTCCGGCTTCCCGTACGGCCCGCCACCGGCACCCGGTGGCGGGCCGTCGTCGTCCCCGCGGCTGCGCGCAGGCACCGGCCGACGCCGGGAGTCCTCGGGAAGGTGGCGGTGGCACGCGTGCAACGGAGTGGGTCAGCGGTCCGGTGTGGATCCCGCCCACGGCACTGGCGGGCAGGTCCACGGTGACCGTCGGGTTCCACTGCGCCGGAGGAATGGCCGCACCCCGGAGCTTGTCCACGGACCACGGCCGTCGGAGGATGGGGCCGACCACGATCTGTGAGGAGCCGTGATGGGTGCGAGGCCGCTGTTGAACCGCCGGCTGGCGGGCATGGGAACGACGATCTTCGCCGAGATGTCCGCCCTGGCCACGGCCACCGGCTCGATCAACCTCGGCCAGGGCTTCCCGGACACCGACGGCCCCGAGCAGGTCCGCGAGGCCGCCGTCCGGGCCCTGCGCGAGGGCCGGGGCAACCAGTACCCGCCCGGCCCCGGCATCCCCGAGCTGCGCACCGCGATCGCCGCGCACCAGCGGCGCCGCTACGGCCTCGGCCTCGACCCGGACACCGAGGTGCTGGTCACCGCCGGCGCCACCGAGGCCATCGCCGCCTCGCTGCTCGCCCTGCTGGAGCCCGGCGACGAGGTCATCGCCCTCGAACCCTTCTACGACTCCTACGCCGCCTGCATCGCCATGGCCGGCGCCGTCCGCGTCCCGCTCACCCTGCGGGCCCCGTCCTTCCGCCCCGACCTCGACGAGCTGCGGTCACTGATCACCCCGCGCACCCGCCTCCTGCTGCTCAACACCCCGCACAACCCCACCGGCCTCGTCCTGACCCCCGACGAGCTCACCGCCATCGCCGCGCTCGCCGTCGAGCACGACCTGCTGGTGGTCACCGACGAGGTCTACGAGCACCTCGTCTTCGACGGCGCCCACCACCCGATCGCCACCCTGCCCGGCATGCGCGAGCGCACCGTCACCATCTCCTCGGCGGGCAAGACCTTCTCCTTCACCGGCTGGAAGGTCGGCTGGGTGACCGCCGCCCCCGAACTCGTCGCCGCCGTCCGCACCGCCAAGCAGTACCTCACCTACGTCAGCGCCGGCCCCTTCCAGTACGCCGTCGCCGAGGCCCTGAACCTGCCCGACGCGTACTTCGACGACTTCCGCGCGGACCTGCGGCACAAGCGCGACCTGCTCGCCGACGGCCTCGCCACCGCAGGCTTCCGGGTTTTCCGGCCGCAGGGCACCTACTTCATCACCACCGACATCACCCCCCTCGGCGAGAAGGACGGCATCGCCTTCTGCCGCTCCCTGCCGGAACGCTGCGGAGTCGTCGCCATCCCCAACGCCGTCTTCTACGACGACCCCGACGCCGGCCGCCCACTGGTGCGGTTCACCTTCTGCAAGCGGACCACCGTCCTGGAGGAGGCCGTCGAACGGCTGTCCCGGCTCTGAGGGTCGCCGGACGGCAGGTTCCGCATCGTTGCCAGGACCATTCCCCGCACGGGTGGGGATGCCATGCGCTGACACGGCCAAGTTGCTTTGATCATAGGACTTTTGGCATTACGCCAAACCCTCATCGCCGCCCCGGCCCTCCTGGTAGCTTCGAGTTTCCTCCGATGCCGCACCACGACGGATGGAACTCGAACGGCATGCTCGCCAACTCCTCCCCTTCGGCCGCCTCCGGTGCGGGCCAGGGGCTGCACCGGGATCCCCGCCACGAGGGCTGCGTGCCAGTGGCTCCGGCGGACGGCCGGTTGAGGACAGCAGGCCTGCCGGCACTGATCGGGCCCTCGTCGGCGGTCTGCTACGCGTCGAGGACGTACCCGAGGACCCCGGAGGGATGGCTGGAGTGGGCGGACCGGCGCCACCCACTCTGCGGGGCGGCCACGTGGCCGGCCGAGGAGCCGAACGACAGATGAGACCTGCGGTTGCGGATCGTCCGCGCGGAGGTTCGCGGCTCACTCACGGTGACGGATCCGGAGGTCCTGGTGCGGACCCTGTCCCAGGGCCTCGGACACGGCCGCGCCTACAGCTGCGGATTGGTCCTGACCAGGTGAGTTCCGTCGACGGGACCTCTCGCACGTCCTGACGATTCGTCAACTCGGCTTCACGAGAGAGCTGTTGCTGCCTCACGGGCAATTGCTGCAGCCCGGGCGGCAGGTCGTGGACGGGGCGGCAGGGGGTCGTGCGCCCGGGGCGGGGGGAACGGGGCGTACAGGACGTGCGGGCGGCGTGCGAACGGCGCGCACGGCGCGCGGGCCGGGGCGAGGGGCGCGCGCGGTGCATAGTCGCACACCGGGTCGATCAGAGCAGGGAAGCAGATGTGCTCGAAACGGTGAATGCTAGACAAAGTTGGGTAAATCACCGACGGACCCGGCGTATTCGTGCTTCTCTGCTGCTGAATCTCCAGCCGGAATCCCTCCTTCCACGGTCGGCCGCGCCCTGGACCGCACAGCCACGAACACCCTCGCCTTTGCCTGGGCCTACTCGCTGCTGCTCGGCGGGCGCGCACGGAGCTGAAACGCGGAGCCGAGCATGCTCACCACTTTGCAGACCTCCTACACGGACACCCGCGCGGGTGACCTGGCCTGGTGTCTCGGCGGCGAACCGCTGCCCGCCCTCGCGGTCCGCGACCTGAGACTCGACGGCTCCGGCCACCCCGGCCCGCCCGGCACCCTCCAGCTGCGTCTGCTGGGCGCCTCCCACCAGGTGGTGATCGCCGCCGGGCCGGGCCACTGCCTGGAGACCGTCGCCTGCCTGCCCGGCCGGCGAACGCCGCTGCCCGCCCGGGTGGCCAAACAGGTGGACGGCTGGGAGTACGAGTTCGCCGCCCGGATCGAGGCGCTGCCGCCGCACGACTTCGCGGCCCGCGCACAGGAGTTGCTGGCCCTGGTCGAGGGGCATCCGCGCGGCCTGGCCGGCGTCTTCCCCGGCGACCCCAGCGCCTTCACCGCGCTGGTCGCCCAGGGCGGCGCGGACCGGCTGCTCTGGCGGACCTGGCACGCCTATCCGCAGGAGGGGCAGCTGGTCTGCACCCGGTCCTCGCTGGTGGTGGCCGGATGAGCCCCGACGACGACGCCCCCGCCGCCGGCGCCACCGAGGACGAGCCGTCCATAGCCCACGCCACCGGCTTGCATTCGCACGCAGGAACGATTCGTCAACCTGCCATGTCACGCTGTCCGTCGAATGGGCGCAGCCGTCCGTCCCGCACGTCGCCTAGCGTTTGTTCGTGATCAATCATCCGGCCGGTCCGCCGCCCGCACAGCCGAGCCTCGACCTCGACGACGGCAGCCCGCCCCGGCCCGGGCGGAGCCTGACCCCGCTGCCCGCCCGCCGCCCCTCCCGACTGCGCGCCCATCCCGAACTGGCCCGGCTGGCCGTCCTGCTGGCCGCGTTCGTCTGCGCGGCCTGCGGACTCGTCTACGAGCTGGAACTCGTGGCCCTCGGCGACTATCTGCTCGGGGACTCGGTCACCCAAACCTCGGTCGTGCTCTCCGTGATGGTGTTCGCGATGGGCCTCGGCTCGCTGCTCGCCAAGCGGTTCAGCTGCCGGCCGGCCACCGCCTTCGCCCTGGTCGAGTGCGCCCTCGCGCTCACCGGCGGCCTGTCCGTCCTGGCGGTGTACTCCTGCTGGGCCTGGATCGGCCGGCACCAGGCCGTGATGGTCGGGCTGACCTGCCTCATCGGCATCCTCATCGGCGCCGAGATCCCCCTGCTGATGACCCTCATCCAGCGGATCCGCCGCGAGGACGCCGGACGCGCCGCCGCCGACCTGTTCGCCGCCGACTACGTCGGCGCGCTGATCGGCGGGCTCGCCTTCCCGTTCGTCATCCTGCCCGTGCTGGGCCCCGGCAGCGGGGCGCTGGTCACCGGCGCGGTCAACGCCGTCGCCGGCGCCGCCGTGGTGCTCTGGCTCTTCCGCGAGGAGCCGGCCCCCCGGGTGCGGCTGCTGCTCTGGGGCGGCTGCGGGCTCGTCCTGGCCCTGCTCGCCGCGGCCGCCGCCTGGTCCGGCGCGGTCGAACGCGCCGCCCGGCAGGCCCTGTACGGCGGGCAGGTCCGCACCGTCAGCCAGGGCCTCCGCCAGGAGATCGTGCTCACCGGCCCCGCCGAGGGCCCGCTGCGGCTCTACCTCGACGGCCGGCTCGCGGTCTGCGGACCGGACGAGTACCGGGGCAGCGAGGGCCTGGTCCACCCCGCGATGGCCGCCGGACCGGACGCCCGGGTGCTGCTGCTCGGCGGCGGCGACGGCCTGGCGCTGCGGGAGGTGCTGCGGCACCGCGGCGTGCGCTCCGTGCTGGTCGTCGACCACGACCCGGCGCTCCCCCGGCTCGCCCGCACCGACCCCGGCCTCGCCGCGCTCTCCGGCCGCTCGCTGGACGACCCCCGGGTGCGCACCGCCCAGGCCGACCCGCTGGAGTGGCTGCGCACCGTGCGCCCCGCCCCCGGGGAGTCCTTCGACGTCGTCCTGGCCGACCTGCCCGCCCCCTCCGACGGCGGGCCGGTGACCTTCCACTCCCAGGAGTTCTACGGCCTCGCCACCCGGCTGCTCGCCCCGGGCGGGCGGCTCGCCGTGCGCGGCGGCGAGGAGCAGCACGGCCGGCGCGGCCTGTGGCAGGCGGAGTCGGGGCTGCGGGCCGCCGGGCTGCGGACCGTCCCGTACGCGGTCGCGGGCAGCGCGACGGCCAGCTGCCGGCCCGGGCCGGAGGGCAGCCAGAGCTTCCTGCTCGCCGCGGCCGCCCAGCCGCCGCTCACCCTCGCCCCGGACGCTCCGGCGCCGCGCGCCCTCACGCCGGACACCCTGCGCAGCTCCGCCGCCCGCCTCACCGCCCTGCGCCCGCTCCACCCGCCGGCCGCCCTCACCCTCCTCGGGCCGCACTGACGCCGGCGGGGACGCGGCGACAGGTGGGGGACGGGGCGGGCCCGCGACGGGGTTCGGTCGGTAGGCTCCGTGGCATGGAGCATGAGGTTGTCGTCCCGATGCCGGCCGGGCAGGTCCGGCAGGCCCTGCAGGATCCGGCGCTGCTGGCGCGTTCCGTGCCGGGGCTGAGCACCGAACCCGCCGCCGTCGGCAGTGGCGGGGCGGAGGAGATCGGCGGGCGGTTGAAGCTGCGGCTCGGCACCTCCACCATCACGTACAAGGGCGTGCTCTCGCTGATCGAGGGCCGCGAGGGCGTGCTGACCGCGTTCGCCGAGGGCCAGGAGGCGCGCGGCAGCGGCGAGGCGACCGCGACGGTGCGGATCAGCGTCACGGAGGGCGCCGCGGAGGGGACCGCGGTGGTCCGCTTCACCGGCGACCTGAGCGCCACCGGACGGCTCACCGAGTTCGACGACGAGACGCTCGCCACGGCCGGCCGCCGGTTGCTGGACCGCTTCGCCGCCGCCCTGACCTCCCCGGAGGACGCGGCCGGCGCCGAGGACGAGGGCGCGGACGAGGGCGAGGGCGAGGCCGAGGGCCGGAGCGAGGACGGCGACGAGGCCGCCGCCGAGGGCGGTACCGGGACCGGCCAGGACGGCACGGCCGCGGAGGACACGGCCGAGGAGGCCACCGTGGTGTTCCTGGAGGGCCGCGAGAAGGACCGCCAGGAGGAGCGCCAGGAGGACCGCGAGGACGAGCCCGGCGACGACCTCGACGACGACCTGTCCGACCTCATCGCCTTCTCCGACGCCGACGCCGAGCGCTTCGGCCTCCCGCTCGGGGAGCCGGACGCGGACGCCGACGACGTCGACGGGCCTGCCGCGGCCGGGGAGCCCGCCGCCGGGGCCGAGGAGGAGGTCTCCGCCGAGCTGCCCGCCGAGCCGCCGTTCGGCTACGAGCAGGAGCCGGTGCTCGGCGGTCCGGTGCGCCGCAGCATCGTCGGCCGCTCGGCCGAGGAGGTCGACCACGCCCCGCCGCGCGGCCCGTACGCGCCCGCCCTGCCGGCCCGCAGCGCCCGGGCCCGGGCGGCCTCCCGCTGGGGCGGCGACGCCGGCGGCATCGTGGTGCCCGGCGTCGGCGGCCGCAACACGGTGCCGTGGATGATCGGCGGCGGGGTGGCCCTGCTGGGCGGCGCGGTGGTGCTGGTCAGGGCGCTGCGGCGGCGCTAGCCGGCGGCGCCGGGCCCAGGGCCTAGACTGGACGCTCATGAGCAACGACCGCGACGCCCTGTTGGCACAGATCAAGGACAAGGCCGTCGTCCACGGCAAGGTCACCCTTTCCTCCGGCAAGGAGGCCGACTACTACGTCGACCTGCGCCGGATCACGCTGGACGGCCAGGCCGCTCCGCTGGTCGGCCGGGTGATGCTGGACGCCACCGCCCACCTGGAGTACGACGCCGTCGGCGGGCTGACCCTGGGCGCCGACCCGGTGGCCGCCGCGATGCTGCACGCCGCCGCCGCGCGCGGTCGTGAGCTGGACGCCTTCGTGGTCCGCAAGGCCGGCAAGGCGCACGGCCTGCAGCGCCGGATCGAGGGCCCGGAGGTCAAGGGCCGCCGGGTGCTGGCCGTCGAGGACACCTCCACCACCGGTGGCTCGGTGCTGACCGCCGTCGAGGCGCTGCGCGAGGCGGGCGCCGAGGTCGTCGGCGTCGCGGTGATCGTCGAGCGCGGCGGCGCCGCCGCGGTCGAGGCCGAGGGCCTGCCGTACGTCACCGCCTACACCCTGGAGGACCTGGGCCTCTGAGCCCGCCCCTCCTCCCCCGCACGGCGAACGGCCGGGGCCCGGAGCGTTTCACGTGAAACGCTCCGGGCCCCGGCCGTTCGCGGCAGCGGACTCAGTCGCGCCGGTGCCGGCCACCGCCGGCCTGGACGGCCTCGCCGCCCTCGGCGGCCTGGGCGCCGCCGGCCTTCTTCTTCTTGCGCTCGCGCAGCACCTCGAAGATCATCGGCGAGATCGAGAGCAGCACGATCAGCAGCACCGCCGGGATCAGGTACTTGTCGATCACCGGGGCGAGCGCGTCGCCGAAGAAGTAGCCGATCAGCAGCATCGACTCGGTCCACAGGACGCCGCCGACCACGTTCCAGAGGAAGAAGGTCCTGGCCGGCATCTCCAGGGTGCCCGCGACCGGGTTCAGGAAGGTCCGGACGATCGGCATGAAGCGGGCGAGCACGACGGCCTTGCCCGGCCCGAAGCGGTTGAAGTACTCCTCGGCCTTCAGCACGTACTCGCGCCTGAAGATCTTCGACTCCGGCTTGTCGAACATCTTCGGTCCGACCTTCACACCGATCTGGTGCCCGAGCTGGGCGCCGGCGATCGCCGCGATCGGGGCCCCGATCAGCAGGGCCGCGATGGGCAGCCGCGCGTTGTCGCCGAGCACCGACGAGGCGGCGCTGGAGGAGGCCACGCCCGCGATGATGAGCAGCGAGTCACCCGGGAAGAAGAACCCGACCAGGAGGCCGGTCTCCGCGAAGATGATCGCGATCAGCCCGATGGCACCGAGGGACGAGATCAGTGATTTGGCGTCGAGCAGATTGACGGCCAGCTGGTTGTAGTCCACACGGCGCAGGATAGCGGGCCCGTCCTGGCCGGGGCTTCGCCCCCGGGGGCGAGCGGGCGCTCATCCTTTCGTCGCACCCCGCCCCCGCCTCCGGGAAGCACCCGCGTGCCGCCTGCGGGGAGCGCCGTCCGCCGCCTGCGGGGAGCGCCGCGCGCCCGCCGTCCCGACTGGCGGGCCGCATGGTGGAGCCGGTGGGCATTCTGGGAAGATGACACCGGCGTCCGGCCCGCAGTGGCGAACACCCTCATCGCCGCACCGCGGCCGCTGCCTCGAACCTTGGTACCGGTCCGCCGCACCGCAGAGCCGCGCACCGGCCCCGGTACCCCGGAGTCGTCACAAGGCGTACACAGCGTCGGACAGCACCGTCCGTACGCCGCAACCCGACAGGAGCGGATTCGCATGCCCATCGCAACTCCCGAGGTCTACAACGAGATGCTGGACCGGGCCAAGGCGGGCAAGTTCGCCTACCCGGCGATCAACGTGACCTCGTCGCAGACCCTGCACGCCGCGCTCCGCGGCTTCGCCGAGGCCGAGAGTGACGGCATCATCCAGATCTCGACCGGCGGCGCGGAGTTCCTGGGCGGCCAGCACAACAAGGACATGGTGACCGGCGCCGTCGCGCTCGCCGAGTTCGCGCACATCGTCGCCGCCAAGTACGACATCACCGTCGCGCTGCACACCGACCACTGCCCCAAGGACAAGCTCGACGGCTACGTCCGCCCGCTGCTGGCGGTCTCCGCCGAGCGCGTGGCCAAGGGCCAGAACCCGCTCTTCCAGTCGCACATGTGGGACGGCTCCGCCGAGACCCTGAGCGACAACCTGGCGATCGCCCAGGAGCTGCTCGCCCAGGCCGCCGCCGCCAAGATCATCCTTGAGGTCGAGATCACCCCGACCGGCGGCGAGGAGGACGGTGTCACGCACGAGATCAACGACGAGCTGTACACCACCGTCAACGACGCCGTCCGCACCGCCGAGGCGCTGGGCCTGGGCGAGAAGGGCCGCTACCTGCTGGCCGCCTCCTTCGGCAACGTGCACGGCGTGTACAAGCCGGGCAACGTCGTGCTGAAGCCGGAGCTGCTGCGCGAGCTGCAGGACGCGATCGGCAAGCAGTACGGCAAGACCGACCCGTTCGACTTCGTCTTCCACGGCGGCTCCGGCTCCACCGCCGAGGAGATCGCCACCGCGCTGGAGAACGGCGTCGTGAAGATGAACCTGGACACCGACACCCAGTACGCGTTCACCCGCCCGGTCGCCGCGCACATGTTCCAGAACTACGACGGCGTGCTGAAGGTCGACGGCGAGGTCGGCCGCAAGAACACCTACGACCCGCGCACCTGGGGCAAGCTGGCCGAGGCCGGCATGGCCACCCGCGTGGCCGAGGCCGCCCAGCAGCTGCGCTCGGCCGGCAACCGCCTGAAGTAAGGACCGCGCCCCGCGCGAGGTCCTGGGTCCGTGCCCCCCGGTGGTTCACTGGGGGGCATGACCATTCACGAGAACCTCCTCGGGGGTCCGCCCCCGACGCACCTGCCCGCCGAGCCCGCTCCGCTGGAGCTGCTGGCCGGCGGCGCCTCCCCGGCCGAGGTCGCGGCGAAGTTCCCGACCTCCTCGCTGGCCTGGGCCCAGCTCGCCGACGACGCCTTCGCGGCCGGCCGCGTCGTGGAGTCCTACGCCTACGCGCGCACCGGCTACCACCGCGGTCTGGACGCGCTGCGGCGCAGCGGCTGGAAGGGCCACGGCCCGGTGCCGTGGGAGCACGAGCCGAACCGCGGCTTCCTGCGGGCGCTGCACGCGCTCGGCCGGGCCGCCGCCGCGATCGAGGAGAAGGAGGAGGCGGAGCGCTGCACGCAGTTCCTGCGCGACAGCTCGCCGACCGCCGCCGCCACTCTGGGCTGACCCCCGGACCACCCGCCGACACCGCCCCCGGTGCCCGAACACGGGCATCGGGGGCGGTTTCTGTGCGTTCCGTGCATACCGGGTACGTGGACATTCACCACTCCGCCATGTCAGGGTGGGCCCGCGAGGGGGAGCGCACGTCAGTTCGAGGGTTCGCGGCCCCACCGGTCGAAAGAGAGCCCCAGCGTGCCCGCACCCAGCCCCGCCCGCAGATCCCGCACCGCCGCCGGCCCCGCACGGCTGAGGACGGCCGCGACGCGCCCCCGGGCGGCCTCCCGCCGCCGGCGCCCGCCGCGCCGCCGGATCGGGCCCGGCATGCTCGCCGCCCTGGTCACCGCGGTGGCGATCCTCGGCGGCACGCTCTTCGTGCTGAACCGCCCCGACGCGCTGCCCGGCGGCGACCGGACCGCCCGGGCCCGGGTCGCCCCGCCCGCGGGCGGCACCACGCCGCCGCCCGCCGCCGCGACGCCGTCCGCGACCCCGCCGCCCCCAACGCCCCCGGCGGCTCCCGCCCCGCCCCCGGCCTCCCCCGCCCCGACGTCCGCCGCCCCGGTGCCCTCCGCGCCGCAGCCGGGCGGCGCGGAGGGCGCCCCCGTCAAGGGCTCCGGCACCTTCACCGTCGCCCCGGGCTCGGCCGATCCGGTCGGCAAGGGCCGGGTCCGGCGCTACCGGGTCGAGGTCGAGGACGGCATCGGCATCGACCCGGCGGCCTCCGCCCAGCAGATCCAGGGCATCCTGGCCGACCCGCGCGGCTGGACCAACGACCGGAAGAACGGCTTCCAACGGGTCGCCGACGGCGCCTACGACTTCACCGTGAAGATCGCCTCCCCCGCCACCGTGGACCGGATCTGCGGCGCCGCCGGGCTCGACACCCACGGCGAGGTGAACTGCAACGTCGGCAGCCAGGTGCTGGTCAACGTCAAGCGCTGGACCACCGGATCACCCCAGTTCGACGGGCCGATCGACGAGTACCGGGCCCTGGTGGTCAACCACGAGGTCGGCCACCGGATCGGCCACGGCCACGAGACCTGCCCCGGCCCCGGCAAGCCCGCGCCCGCGATGATGCAGCAGATCTACGGGCTCAAGGGCTGCGCGCCCAACGCCTGGCCGTACGGCACCGACGGCGGCTACCTCGGCGGCCCCCCGGTCCCCTGAACCGGCCGGCGCCGGGCCGGCGCCCGGAGCACCCCGGCGCGTCCCGGGTCAGCCGAGCAGCGGCAGGTACGCCCGCAGATCGCTGCGCTCGCCGCTCGCGGACACCGTCACGGCCTCGACCGCCGCCGCCCAGCCGGTGCGCCCGGTGGCCAGCCGGATCCAGGTCAGCGGGTCCGTCTCGACCACGTTCGGCGGGGTGCCCCGGGTGTGCCGGGGCCCCTCGACGGCCTGCACCACCGCGTACGGCGGCACCCGCAGCTCGACCGCGCCGCCGGGCACCCGCTCGGCGAAGGCGTCGGCGAGCATCCTGGTGACGGCGGCCACCGCCTGCCGGTCGTGCGGGAACGGCTCCGGGCCGAGCGCGTCGGCCAGGTCGTCGGCGTGCACCACCGTCTCGACCAGCCGGGTCACCAGGAACTCGGTGAGCGGCATCGGGCCGAAGCGCATCGCCACCGGCCGCACGGGGGCGGCGTCCGCCACGGCGTCCAGGGCGGCGGCCGCCGAGCGCTCGAAGCGGGCGGCCACCTGCTCGGGCGGGCCGGTGAACTCCTCCGCGGCGTACCCGGTCACCGCGGTGTCGACCGCCTCGGCGACCGTCCCGGTCAGCTCGGTGAACCGGGACAGGGTGATCGGCGGCCCCGGCGGCACCGGGGCGTCCAGGTGCTCCGGCAGCCGCTCCAGCAGCAGGCCCAGATGGGCCACCAGCTCCCGCACCCGCCACTGCCCCAGCCGGGTCGGCCGTTCCAGCTCGGCGGCGGTCAGCCGGTGGACGGCCGCACGCAGGGACTCGATCTGCGCCACCAGCGCGGCGTGCACCGCGGCGGGCCGGTACGTACGGGACTTGGCAGGCATGGCCCCCAACATACGCCCGGGGGCGGCCGGTTCCGAGTGGAACCGGCCGCCCCCGGGGGCCGTCGGACGGCGGATCAGCCGAGCAGGGCCTCGATGACGCCGGTGTGGGCGTCCTTCAGCTCCGCCAGCGAGACGGTGAACTGACCCTGGACGTCCAGGCTGTCACCGTCGACCACACCGATCCGGGTGGCCGGCAGGCCCCGCGCGGTGCACATGTCGTTGAACCGGAGCTCCTCGCTGCGCGGCACGGCCACCACGGCGCGGCCGGCCGACTCGGAGAACAGGAACACGAAGGGGTCCATGCCCTCGGGCACGACGATCCGCGCGCCCCGGCCGCCCTTGAGGCAGCTCTCCACCAGGGCCTGGCCCAGGCCGCCGTCGGACAGGTCGTGCGCGGCGTCGATCATGCCGTCGCGCGAACCGGAGATCAGGATCTCGCCGAGCAGCCGCTCGCGCTCCAGGTCGACCTTGGGCGGCAGGCCGCCCAGGTGCTCGTGGACCGCCTGCGACCAGGCCGAGCCGCCCAGCTCGTCCGCGGTGTCGCCGAGCAGGTAGAGCAGCTGCCCCTCCTCGGCGAAGGCCACCGGGGTGCGGCGGGTGACGTCGTCGATGACGCCGAGCACCGCGACCACCGGGGTCGGGTGGATGGCGACCTCGCCGGTCTGGTTGTACAGCGAGACGTTTCCGCCGGTCACCGGGGTGCCCAGGGTCAGGCAGGCGTCGGCCAGACCGCGGGTCGCCTCGGCGAACTGCCACATCACGTCCGGGTCCTCGGGGGAGCCGAAGTTGAGGCAGTCCGAGACGGCGAGCGGCTTGGCACCGCCGGCCGCGACGTTGCGGTACGCCTCGGCGAGGGCCAGCTGGGCACCGGTGTACGGGTCCAGCTTGGTGTAGCGGCCGTTGCCGTCGGTGGCGACCGAGACGCCGAGGTTGGTCTCGTCGTCGATCCGGATCATGCCCGAGTCCTCGCCGTGCGAGAGCACGGTGTTGCCGAGCACGTACCGGTCGTACTGGTCGGTGATCCAGGACTTGGAGGCCTGGTTCGGGTGCGAGGCGACCTTCAGCAGGTCGGCCTTCAGGCCCTCACCGGTGGCCGGGCGGGCCAGCCGCTCGGCGGTCGGGGCGTCGGCCTGCAGCGCGTCCTGCCAGCTCGGGCGGGCGAACGGACGCTGGTAGGTCGGGCCCTCGTGGGCGACGGTGCGCGGCGGCACGTCCACGACGAGGTCGCCGTGCCAGTAGATCTCCAGCCGCTCGCCGTCGGTGACCTCACCGATGACGTTGGCGATGACGTCCCACTTCTCGCAGATCTCCAGGAAGCGGGCGACCTTCTCCGGCTCGACGATGGCGCACATGCGCTCCTGCGACTCGCTCATGAGGATCTCCTCCGGCGAGAGCGTGTGGTCGCGCAGGTGCACGGTGTCGAGGTCGATCCGCATGCCGCCGGAGCCGGCCGAGGCCAGCTCGGAGGTGGCGCAGGAGAGCCCGGCGCCGCCGAGGTCCTGGATGCCCTTGACGAGCTTCTCGCGGAAGATCTCCAGGGTGCACTCGATGAGGAGCTTCTCCTGGAACGGGTCGCCGACCTGGACCGCCGGGCGCTTGGCCGGCTTGCTGTCGTCGAAGGTCTCGGAGGCGAGCACCGAGACGCCGCCGATGCCGTCGCCGCCGGTGCGGGCACCGTAGAGGATGACCTTGTTGCCGGCGCCGGAGGCCTGCGCGAGGTGGATGTCCTCATGCTTCATGACACCCACGCACAGCGCGTTGACCAGCGGGTTGCCCTGGTAGCAGGAGTCGAAGACGACCTCGCCGCCGATGTTCGGCAGGCCCAGGCAGTTGCCGTAGCCGCCGATGCCCGCGACGATCCCGGGCAGCACGCGCCGGGTGTCGGGGTGGTCGGCCGCGCCGAACCGCAGCGGGTCCATCACGGCGACCGGGCGGGCGCCCATCGCCAGGATGTCGCGGACGATGCCGCCGATGCCGGTGGCCGCGCCCTGGTAGGGCTCGATGTACGACGGGTGGTTGTGCGACTCGACCTTGAAGGTGACCGCGTAACCCTGGCCGACGTCGACCACACCGGCGTTCTCGCCGATGCCGACGAGCATCGCGTCCGTCTCGGGCTTCTTCTCGCCGAACTGCTTCAGGTGGACCTTGGAGCTCTTGTACGAACAGTGCTCCGACCACATGACCGAGTACATCGCGAGTTCCGCGCCGGTCGGGCGGCGGCCGAGAATCTCCCGGATGCGCGCGTACTCGTCCTCCTTGAGGCCGAGTTCGGCCCACGGCTGGGCGGCGTCCGGGGTCTGCTCGGCGTTCTTGACGGTGTCGAGGCTCATCAGGCGTTCACCAGCTGCTTCAGGACGGAAGTGAAGAAGCCCAGGCCCTCGGTGGTGGGACCGGTGAGCGGCTCCACGGCGTGCTCGGGGTGCGGCATCAGGCCGACGACATTGCCGGCGGCGTTGGTGATGCCGGCGATGTCGCGGTACGAACCGTTGGGGTTGACGTCGAGGTAACGGGCGACCACCCGGCCCTCGGCCTCCAGCTCGTCGAGGACGTGCGCGTCGGCGACGAAGCGGCCCTCACCGTTCTTCAGCGGGACGACGATTTCCTGGCCGGCCGCGTAATCGCGGGTCCAGGCGGTGCCGTTGTTCTCGATCCGCAGCTTCTGGTCGCGGCAGATGAAGTGCAGCGAGTCGTTGCGGGTGAGGGCGCCGGGCAGCAGGTGCGATTCGCACAGCACCTGGAAGCCGTTGCAGATACCGAGAACCGGCATTCCCGCCCTGGCCTGCTCGATGACGGTCTCCATCACCGGCGAGAAGCGGGAGATCGCGCCGCAGCGCAGATAGTCACCGTAACTGAATCCGCCCGGCAGGACGACGGCGTCGACCTGGTGGAGATCCTTGTCACGGTGCCACAGCGCGACCGGTTCGGCGCCGGCGAGGCGGACCGCGCGCTGGGCGTCGCGGTCGTCGAGGGAGCCGGGGAAAGTGACGACGCCGACGCGGGTGGTCACTTGCCCTCCTCCTCGACGCGGACCGTGAAGTCCTCGATCACGGTGTTGGCGAGAAAGGTCTCGGCGGCTTCGCGGATACGGGCGAGCGCGGCGTCGTCGACCGGGCCCTCCAGCTCCAGCTCGAAACGCTTGCCCTGGCGGACGTCGGCGATCCCGGTGAATCCGAGACGGGGCAGTGCGCGCTGCACCGCCTGTCCCTGGGGGTCGAGGATCTCCGGCTTGAGCATGACGTCGACTACGACGCGTGCCACTGGCACTCCCGGTGGTGTCTTCGTGAGGCGGGGGAACTCCAGACTACCGGGGGTTTCGGGCAGGATTGCTGGCCGGGCGTAGTGACGCGCGTAGACCCACGACCCTTACGCCGCAAGGCCCCCGTCCCCCCGGAACCCCCCGCCGTCCGCCCCTTTTCGCCGGATTCCGCGGGCCCCGGCGGGAACGGCCGAAGAGCACCCGAATACCGGCACTCCGGACAGATCGGCCAGCCGAGTGCCCCCGGTATCCGGCACCCCGGCGAAGACACGTGAATATCCGGAAAAGAAAGCCGGACTCTTCGATTTCTCCCCGCTTCGGGTGCAGAATAGGGCCACCTGCCGCGGCGAGTGCTGCGTATCCGGCACGGCCGTCCGGCCTGCCCGTATGCGCCCGCGCGATAGGTGCACATCAGGCCCGGGGGCGCGCCCGCGTCCTTGTCGGCCGAATTGCCCGAGAGGATTGACACCCATGGCTCAGCGTGTAGTTGTCACGCTCTCCGACGACCTGGACGGCGGCGCCGCCGCGGAAACGGTCCACTTCGGCGTGGACGGGAAGTCGTACGAGATCGATTTGTCCGTGGACAACGCGGAAAAGCTGCGGGAGGCCCTCGCCCCGTTCGTCGCCGCCGGCCGCCGGCAGAGCCGCACCGGGAAGTCCTTCCGGCGCACCGCCCTCACCCCGGACCCGGCCGCCGTGCGTGCCTGGGCCCAGTCCCGCGGCATGGAGCTGCCGGCCCGCGGCCGGATCCCGAAGCACGTGTACGAGGCGTTCGCCGAGGCGAACTGACGCCCGCGGGCACCGGTCGTCCCGCCCGCGCCCGAGCGGCGGGACGACCACCCCTTCGGATGCTGTAGAGTATTCCTCGTCGCCGCAACGGAGAGATCCGGGAAGGCGGCCGGTGCCCCACCAGGCACCGTGCGGACGTGGCTCAGTTGGTAGAGCATCACCTTGCCAAGGTGAGGGTCGCGAGTTCGAATCTCGTCGTCCGCTCGCAGTGCGCGAGCACAGCACAATTGCATAGTTCCATCCTGCGGACGTGGCTCAGTTGGTAGAGCATCACCTTGCCAAGGTGAGGGTCGCGAGTTCGAATCTCGTCGTCCGCTCCAGTACGAAGGGTCCTCTCGGTCGAGAGGGCCCTTCGGCGTTTTCCCCGCCCGGCCCCATGACATTTGTCATCGCGGACCCGTGGATCCGCACCGGGTTCTCATGAGGCCGCGCACTGCCCCCGGCCGCCCGGCGACGGGAGGCTTGAGGCATGGAAACGAGCCAGCCCCACCGCCGCGGCGACGACGTGATCGAGGTCACCGACCTGCACCGCCACTACGGCACCGGCAGCAGCCGGTACCACGCCGTCCGCGGCGTCGACCTGACCGTCGGCCGCGGTGAGCTCTTCGCCCTGCTGGGCACCAACGGGGCCGGCAAGACCTCCACCATGGAGCTGATCGAGGGCCTCGCCGCCCCGACCCACGGCCGGGTCCGGGTGCTCGGCCGCGACCCGTACCGCGAGCGCGCCGCCGTCCGCCCCCGGATCGGCATCATGCTCCAGGAGGGCGGCTTCCCCGGCGACCTCACCGTCGCCGAGACCGGCCGGGCCTGGGCCGGCGCCACCAGCCACGTCCGCCCGCTGGACGAGGCCCTGGACCTGGTCGACCTCGGCCACCGCCGCAACGTCCGGGTCAAGCAGCTCTCCGGCGGCGAGCGCCGCCGCCTCGACCTGGCGATGGCCCTGCTCGGCCGGCCCGAGGTGCTGTTCCTGGACGAGCCGAGCACCGGCCTCGACCCGGAGGCCCGCGCCGCCGTCTGGCGGCTGGTCCGCGAGCTGCGCGCCCAGGGCACCACGGTGCTGCTCACCACGCACTACCTGGAGGAGGCCGAGGAGCTCGCCGACCGGCTGGCGATCATGCACGGCGGCCGGATCGTCGCCGCCGGCACGGTGGCCGAGGTGATCGCCGGGCGGCCGTCGCAGATCTCCTTCGAACTCCCCGAGTTCACCGGCACCTCGATCCCGCCACTGGCCGGTGCCACCGTCACCGCCGACGGCCGCAAGGTCACCGTCCGCACGCCGCACCTCCAGGCGACGCTGACCGACCTGCTCGGCTGGGCCGGCCACCACGGCATCGCCCTCGGCGCCCTCGACGCCCGCAGCGCCTCGCTGGAGCAGGCCTTCCTGGCCATCGCCGCCGAGGCCGCCCACCAGCCCCCGGCCGACTCCCCCGCCGCTCCCCCCGCCCGCCGCAAGCTGATCGGACTCGCCCGATGACCACCGCCACCGCCACCGCCACCGGGCCGAAGAGCACCACCGTCCGCCGGCTGCTCGCCCTGGGCCGGGCCGAGGGCATCCTGCTGCTGCGCAACCGGACCGCCCTGTTCACCGCCGTGCTGCTGCCGCTCCTGCTGATCTTCGGCCTGCAGAGCGTGCTCGCCCAGCAGGCCGAGACCAACCCCGGCCTCGACGTCGACTCGCTGCTGGTCAACGGTGCGGTCGGGATGGTGCTGGCCTTCGTCGTCTACTACAACCTCACCGCCGCCTACGTGGCCCGGCGCGGCGAGCTGGTGCTCAAGCGGCTGCGCACCGGCGAGGCCCGGGACCTGGAGATCCTGGCCGGCACCGCCGTCCCCTCGGTCGGCCTGGCCCTGGTGATGTGCACCGTGATCGGGGCCGTCGGCGCCACCGCGCTGGACCTCACCGCCCCGGCCAACCCGGTCCTGCTGGCCGTCGGCCTGGCCCTGGTCGTCGCGACCCTGATGGCGCTGGCCGCCGTCTCCAGCGCCTTCACCCGCACCGTGGAGAGCTCCGGCATCACCACCATGCCGGTCCTGCTGCTCACCCAGTTCGGCTCCGGCCTGTTCATCCCGCTGGAGGTCATGCCCGACCGGCTCGCCGACATCTGCCGGCTGCTGCCCACCACCCCGGCCTTCCAGCTGGTCCGGGTCGGCTGGTTCGGCACCGACGGCTCCGCCGCCCCGACCGGCTTCGCCGGCACCTGGGCCACCGCCGCCCCGCACCTGGTCACCGGCTCCATCTGGCTCGCCCTCGCGGTCTGGGGCGCCGTCCGCTACTTCCGCTGGGAGCCGCGCCGCTGAACCGGCCCCGGGCCGCCCGGACGGGCGGCCCGTCGCTTTTTCGAAGCTAAGGTCCGCACCCCGCTCCACCTCTGATAGGAAGGCAGCGGCACGATCATGACCGAACGGGGAGCAGGACAGATGGGCGTCGCGAATCCGGTGCGCGCGTGGAAGAACTATTCCAAGCCCCAGCGCTCGGAGCTCTACCTCCGCTGGTCGCTCTACCTGATGGCGCTCGCCCCGCTGCCGGTCGGACTGCTGATCAACCTGTCCGACCCGGACTACCGCACCCACCCGGCCGCCCGGGTCGCCCTGGTGCTCGGCTTCGCCCAGACCCTGGTCACCCTGCGGGCCTACCGCACCTCGCTGGACCACTACCTGAAGCGGCCCACCGACCACCTGCGCTGGCTCGCCCTCACCGGCGGCGTCGCGGTGGCGGGCAGCTGGGCGGTGCTGCTGATCGGCCCGCGGGTCGGCGCGGCCTCCGCCACGGAGTCCGTGGTCTTCACCCTCCCGATCACCACCACCGTCCTGTTCTCCGCCTTCGGTCCGGTCGCGGTCGGGCTGCCCCCGCGCCGGGCGGCCCTCGCCGGGGCCGCCGGCCTGCTGGCCGTCCTCCCCGCGATGCTGCTGACCGGCGCCACTCCGGGGACGTGCCTCGGACTGCTGACCGGCAGCGGGCTGGTGATGCTCTTCATCGGATGCAGCTGCCGCAGCTTCGCCTGGCTCCAGTCGGTGGTCTGGGAGCTGGACGCCGCCCGCGAGGCGCAGTCCCGGCTGGCCGTCGCCGAGGAGCGGCTGCGGTTCTCCCGCGACCTGCACGACGTGATGGGCCGCAACCTCACCACCATCGCCCTGAAGAGCGAGCTGGCCGTCCAGCTGGCCCGGCGCGGGCGTCCGGAGGCCGCCGACCAGATGGCCGAGGTCCAGCAGATCGCCCAGGAGTCCCAGCGCGAGGTCCGCGACGTGGTCCGCGGCTACCGCACGGCGGACCTCCACGCGGAGGCGATCGGTGCCCGCGCGGTGCTCCGCGCCGCGGACGTGGCCTGCGAGATCGACCTCGGCGAGGACGCCGACCGGCTGCCGGCGCAGGTCCAGTCGGTGCTCGGCTGGGTGATCCGCGAGGCCACCACCAACGTCCTGCGGCACAGCGAGGCGGGCCGCTGCGCGATCCGGCTGCACAGGGAGGACGGCCGGGCGGTGCTGGAGCTGGAGAATGACGGGGTGCCGGCCGTGCCGCTGCCCTCCCAGGGCAGCGGCACCGGCCTGCGCGGACTGCGCGAGCGGCTCGCCGCCCACGACGGCGAGCTGACCCTCCCGCAGGCCGCACCCGGCAGCTTCCGGCTGCTCGCCAGCGTCCCGCTCTGAGAACCGCCGTACGGAAGGCCCGCCGATGACCGACACCGCGCCCGTCCGCGTCCTGCTCGCCGACGACGAGCACCTGATCCGCGGCGCGATGGCCGCGCTGCTCTCGCTGGAGGAGGACATCGCGGTGGTCGCCCAGGCCGCCTCCGGCCCGGAGGCGGTGGCGATGGCCCAGGCGCACCGGCCGGACATCGCGGTGCTCGACCTGCAGATGCCCGGCCTGGACGGCATCGAGGTGGCCACCAGCCTGCGCGCGCTGCTGCCGGACTGCCGCTGCATGATCGTCACCGGCCACGGCCGCCCGGGGTACCTGAAGCGGGCCCTGGAGGTGGGCGTGCGGGGCTTCCTGCCGAAGACCGTCTCGGCGGCCGACCTCGCCGGGATCATCCGGACCGTGCGGGCCGGCGGCCGGTACGTGGACCCGGAGCTGGCGGCGGACGCGATCGCCGCCGGGGAGAGTCCGCTGACCCCGCGCGAGACGGACGTGCTGGAACTCGCCGCGGACGGCACCTCGGTCGCCGAGATCGCCGAGCGGGCCGCGCTCTCCCAGGGCACCGTCCGCAACTACCTGTCCGCGGCGGCGGCCAAGCTGGGCGCGGAGAACCGGCACGCGGCGGTGCGGATCGCCCGCGAACACGGCTGGATCTGACCGCCGGGTCCGCGGGCGCTCCGCCGGGGCCTCAGGCCCAGCTGAGGCCGGTCAGCCGCTCGTAGGCCTCGACGTACTTGGCGCGGACCCGCTCGGTGACCTCGGCGGGCAGCTGCGGCGGCGGCTGCTCGCTGCGGCGGTCCCAGCCGGAGGCCGGGGAGGTCAGCCAGTCGCGGACGATCTGCTTGTCGAAGGACGGCTGCGGACGGCCCGGCTCCCAGGCGTCGGCCGGCCAGAAGCGCGAGGAGTCCGGGGTCAGCACCTCGTCGCCGATCACCAGCTCGCCGTCCAGCAGACCGAACTCGAACTTGGTGTCGGCCAGGATGATGCCGCGCTCGCGGGCGATGTCCCGGGCCCGGGAGTAGACGGCCAGGGTGGTCTGGCGCAGCTGGGCGGCCAGCTCGGAGCCGATCCGGCGGGCGGTCTCCTCGTAGGGGACGTTCTCGTCGTGCTCGCCGACCTCGGCCTTGAGCGCCGGGGTGTAGATCGGGGCGGGCAGCTCGGAGCCGTCGTCCAGGCCCTCGGGCAGGGCGATCCCGCAGACGGTGCGGGAGGCGCGGTACTCCTCCAGGCCGGAGCCGGCGAGGTAGCCGCGGGCCACGCACTCCACCGGGACCATGTCCAGGCTGCGGCAGACCAGGGTGCGGCCCTTCCAGTCGGCCGGGGCGCCGGCCGGGACGTCGGTGGAGATCACGTGGTTGGGCACGATGTCCGCGATCCGCTCGAACCACCACAGCGAGAGCTGGGTGAGGATGCGGCCCTTGTCCGGGATCTCGTTGGGCAGCACCCAGTCGTAGGCGGAGGTGCGGTCGCTGGCGACCATCACGAGGTCACCCGACTCGGCGCGGTACAGGTCGCGCACCTTGCCGGTGTGCAGGTGGACCAGGCCAGGCACCTGGACCGGCTCGGGCTTGGTGACAAATCCGCTCAAGGTCGTCTCAGTCCTCAGGGGTCGTTCGCGGGCGGTGCGGCGCGAAAGGGGAGGTCACTGGGGTCGAGTCTGTCATGACCACCCGCGCGGACCGGCCCGAGGGCCGTTCAGCCGCCCTTGCAGAGGCGGTCCAGCAGGTTGGCGGTGGCGCGCTGGATCCGCTCGTCGGTGTGGCCGGGGCGGTCCAGCGCGGGCGACCAGGCGAAGGTGCCGGCGGCGAACACGTGGGCACCGCTCGGCGCCCGGTAGAGCGAGGTCTCCTGGTGGCGGGTGCGTCCGGCCGGGTCCTGGTACGGGGAGTGGGCGAGCAGCACCCGTTCGGTGTGCTCGGGCAGGGCGACCTTGGGGAAGTAGCGGTCCGCCTCGCCGGCCACCAGTCCGGGCAGCCCGTCGCCCTCGTGCAGGCCGGTGCCGGCCCAGAACCAGTGCGCGGTGTGCCGGGCGACCAGCGGGACGGCGGTGGCGACCCGGCTGGAGTACTGGAGGCCGAGCAGGTGCTGCTCCGGCTCGCCGGCGTCGCGCCACAGCGCGCTGGCGGCGCCGGGCGCCCCGGCGGCCGGGTGGTCGGGACGGACCTTCTGGCGCTTGCGGCAGTTGAGCATCCGGTTGGGCTCGCCGGACGGTCCGGGGCTCAGTTCGACCCGCCAGTACATGGTGTTGGCGGAGAGGAAGACCAGCGAGGTGCCGCCGTCCCTGGCCCCCTCGACGGCGCGGCGCATCGGCTCGGACCAGTACTCGTCGTGGCCGGGGAAGACCAGGGCCCGGTGCCGGGAGGGGTCGACCAGCCCGGCGTGCAGGTCGGAGGCGGTGGCGTAGGAGAGGTCGTAGCCGTAGCGCTCGGCCCAGCGGATGAAGTCGTAGGCGTGGCCGACGTGCAGCGGGAGCCCGGCGGTGGCGTGCGGGCGGTCGAAGGAGACGGTGACGGCCGCCTCGCTCTCGCCGACCAGCAGGCCGCCGTCCCAGGCGTGGTAGAGGCTGGCGCCGCTGCGGCCGTCCTCGGGGAAGAGGTTGTACGCCTGCCAGGTGACGTCGGGGACCACCAGCAGCAGTTCGGCGGCGCGGGCCTGGTCGTCGAGGTCGCGGACGGTGAAGGGGATGTGGCTGCGGTGCAGCATGTCGGCGGTGGTCAGCACGGCGACGTACGCGCCGGGCCGCCAGTACCGGGGGATCTGCAGCCGCCAGGTGTGCCACCAGTGGTGGCAGGAGACGGTCCGGCCGGCCACCATCGGGGCGGGCTGGACCATGCCGGCGATCAGCGGGCTGGAGGTCATGTGGTGGGCGCCGTCGCCCGCGTAGTGGCCGATCCGGTAGACGTCCACGGTGAACTCGCGGGGCGGGTTGACGGTGACCCGCAGGTCCACCGAGCCGCCGGGGCGGACCACGCCGGCCGAGGCGAAGCCCTTGATCTGCTGTTCCTCGTCGTTGGCGCTCAACGGGGTGCCGACCGGGGGCTTGCCGCGCAGCCCGGCGGCGAGCGGGCGCTGCCCGGGGGCGTCCACCGAGACGTACCAGGGGACGTCGCCCTCGGTGCCGGCGAGGTACTGGTCCGGGCTGCGCAGCCAGGGCAGCGGGCCCTGGCCGAAGGGGTCGGAGACGCTGTGCGCGTGCGTCCCGGACTCCCAGCGGCGGTTGACTTCGGTCCCCACGCGCGCCCCTCCCAGGTGCACCTCCGCCGGGCTGGCATGTGCCTCCCGGATGTGCGTGCGGACTAATACACCACACCGTGCTGGCGCTGCGTCACCCTACGGTAGCAACTAGTGGCGGGAATCTTACGGCCCGTCGGGGGGACGGCCTCCGGCCTGCGAAGACCCGGGGCGGCCGGTCCGGCCGGGGGCGCTCGCGAAGGGGGTTCGCGCCCCTCCCGGGGGTGCCGGTCAGAGCCGGACGGGCTTCTCCAGCCGGACGTCGGCGGCGTCCAGCCACGCCCGCAGCGGCCCGTCCTGGCCCTGCTCCACGGCCTGGGCGACCGGTTCGGCGAGGTCGGTGCGGCGGACCCCGCCGAGCAGCAGCACCGGGCCGTCCAGCCAGTCCAGCCCGGGGACGGCGCCCGCGGTGTCCACGGCGGCGCAGCAGACCATCGCGGTGACGTGCTCGACCAGCACGTCCCGCCCGGTGCGGACCGGTTCGAGCAGCGGGGCGGGAGCGGCGGTGCGGTCCGGCCGGGCGGCGAGCGCGGCGGCCAGCCGCTCGCCGTCGCCGTCGGCGAGCCGGCCCAGCAGCCGGGTCAGCGTCGGGGCGCCGGGGCGGGACTGCGGGGCGAGCAGGTCCAGGGCGGACTGCAGGGCGGCGGCGCGGGCCCGCCAGCCGGCGTCCACCACCTCGGCCGGGTAGTCGGCCCACTCCAGCGCGCGGAAGCCGCCGGAGGCCGGCGCGCCGAAGAAGAGCTCGGCGGCGAGCCGGGAGACCGCGGCGTCCACCGTGCCGGGCTCCTCCAGCAGGTCGCAGGCCGGGCGGTCGCCGAGCCGGCTGCCGTAGCCGTCGGCCAGCCGGTCGCGCCGGGAGAGTTCGGTGAGCGCGGCGGCCACGCCCGCGTTGAGGTGCGCGGGGTGCCGGCCGAGCCGCCAGGCGGGCAGCGCGACCCGGGTGAGCAGCCGGTCCCAGCCCGCGTAGGCGAGGCCGACCTGTTCCTGGGCGGCGATCCGCAGGCCGTAGTCGACGCCGCGGGCCTGTTCGGAGGCCCAGCCGGCGACGGACCGCTCCAGCTCGGCGGCGTGCTCGCGGCAGGCGCCGAGCAGCCGGCGGGTGATCCGGTCGGTGATCAGGTCCGTCAGCGCGGCCGGGCCGCGCCGGGGCGGGCGCGGGCCGCCGGGGGCTCCGGCCGGGGCGGGGGCCGCACCGTCGTCCAGGCTGGCGTCGAGGGCGCGCAGGAAGCGGCGGGCGGCGGCGATGTCGGGGTCGGCGGCGGGCGCGGTGCCGGCCACCACCGGGGCGAGCAGGGCGCGCAGCTCGCCGGCCCGCATCCACCACAGGAAGGGCGAGCCGATCACCAGGACCGGCGCCGGCGGCTCCCCGCCGTCGCCCCGGGCCCGGCGGCGGGGCCGGGGCGCGGGGACGTCCTCCAGCCAGCTGTCGCAGTCCGGGGTGAGCGCCACGGCGGACGGCGCGGGGACCTCCAGCCGGTCGGACAGGTCGTCGATCAGCCGGTACAGCTCGGGGGCCTGGGCGCGGCCGAGCGGGACGGCCGGGGTCTGCGGCGGGACGGCGCGGCGGTACCGGCGGGCGGCCGCGGCGGCCACCAGCAGGGTGAGCGCGGCCACCGCGCAGACCGTCCAGCGGGCGGCGTCCCAGCCGACGGCGTCGGGGGAGCCGGGGGCGCCGATCCGGCCGGTGAACCGGCCGGCGAGCAGCACCACCGCGACGGCGGCGGGCAGTGCGGCGGCGGCCAGGGCGAGCCCCCGGATGCGCAGGACCGCCTGGGCGTGAGCGCGCGCGGTGTCGACAGCGGCCATACGGTGCGGCACCCCCTTCGGAGCCCTCGGGCGCCCGGCGAGGGGCCCTGAGCCGATTCGAAACGATCAGTTCCGACCGGGAAACGGCGGCGGCCGAGCCCCGGTCGTCCATGCTGCGTGGCGCTTCTGACATTTTCGACGCCCGTGTCCGGGTGGGTGTTCCGGATCGCCCCGGTACCACTCGTCCCGGTGACGCCGCCCGGATTCCGGACGGCCCCCCGGGGCGGTGTCGGACGGCCCGGGCGTGTCCGGTCCGGCCGGACGCCGTCCAGCATCCCCCCGCGCGACCGCCGCTACCCGGCGGCGGGCGGAAGCGGCCCGACCTGTGGTGCCGTGGTCCAGCGCACCATAAGGCCGGGCACCCGGTTACGTCAGCCGGATGCGGCCGCTGTCACCCGATGGGCTGGATTCCGGCCGCCGAACGGTGTGCCGGCGCCGCGAGCCGCTCCGGCCCGCCCGGCCCCCGAAACGCCGGGCGGAGCTGCGTCCATGGGGGTTGTCCGCGGCGCTCGCGGGGCTGCGCGGGGTGCGCGCGGCACGTCGCGCCCGGGCCGGGAACGCCCGGGCCCCCGGCGCGCGGATCGCTCGCCGGGGGCCCGGAGGGGGATGAGGGAGGTGCGCGGCCGCTACTGCGCGGCCTTCAGCGCGATGTCGCCGCGGTGCTGGCCGCCCGGCAGCGAGATCCGCTCGACCGCCCGGTAGGCCCGCTCGCGCGCCTCGGCGAGCCCGGCGCCGGTCGCGGTGACCGACAGCACCCGGCCGCCCGCGCTCAGCACCCGGCCGTCCTCGGCCGCCCTGGTCCCGGCGTGCAGCACGTAGGCGGTGCCGTCGGCGGCCTCCGCCTCGGCCAGGCCCTCGATCGGGTCGCCGGTGCGCGGCGCCGCCGGGTAGCCCTCGGCGGCGATCACCACGGTGACCGCGGCGCCCTCGTCCCAGCGCAGCGGCTCCAGCTGGTCCAGGGTGCCGGTCGCCGAGGCGTGCAGGACGCCGGCCAGCGGGGTGCGCAGCCGGGCCAGCACGACCTGGGTCTCCGGGTCGCCGAAGCGGGCGTTGAACTCGATCACCCGGGTGCCGCGCGAGGTCAGCGCCAGGCCCGCGTAGAGCAGGCCGGAGAACGGGGTGCCGCGGCGGCGCAGCTCGTCCACGGTCGGCTGCAGGACGGTCTCCAGGACCTCCTCGACCAGGCCCTCGGGCGCCCAGGGCAGCGGCGAGTAGGCACCCATGCCGCCGGTGTTGGGGCCCTGGTCGCCGTCCAGGGCGCGCTTGAAGTCCTGGGCCGGCTGGAGCGGCAGCACGGTGGTGCCGTCGGTGATCGCGAACAGCGAGACCTCGGGGCCGTCCAGGTACTCCTCGATCACCACCTGGCCGCAGGCGGCGGCGTGGGCCAGCGCCTCGTCGCGGTCGGAGGTGACCACGACGCCCTTGCCGGCGGCCAGGCCGTCGTCCTTGACCACGTACGGGGCGCCGAAGGCGTCCAGCGCCTCGGCGGCCTCGGCGGGCGTGGTGCAGACGTAGGAGCGGGCGGTGGGCACCCCGGCGGCGGCCATCACGTCCTTGGCGAACGCCTTGGAGCCCTCCAGCCGGGCGGCCTCGGCGGACGGGCCGAACACCGCGACGCCGGCCGCGCGCAGGGCGTCGGCGACGCCCGCGACCAGCGGGGCCTCCGGGCCGACCACGACCAGCTCGGCGCCGAGCCCGCGGGCGAGCGCGGTGACCTGCGCGCCGTCCAGCTGGTCGACCGGGTGGACCGTCGCCACCTGTGCGATCCCGGCGTTGCCCGGGGCACAGTGCAGCTCGGTCACGGCGGGATCTTGGGACAGAGAGCGGCACAGGGCGTGTTCGCGGGCGCCGCCGCCGATGACGAGGACCTTCACGCTGGGCAAGGGTAGTCGGTGGCCGGTTCCGGCCGCTCTCCGGTCCCGTAGGAAGAGACAGCCGCGGGGGTCCGGTACCCGTACGGCCTCGGAGGAACCTCCAGCTCCGGGGGCCGGTGATCGCCGCGCCGTGTCCGGGTCAGGACAGCGGGTCACCGAACCCTCGCTCGGACGGGTGAAATCCCGCCGACCGCCGCAACCCTCTCACCTCGGGATCCATTGGCCGAATCCGGTAACGATCATTGGCGAAGCGCCCACACGGTAAGCCATTTGGCGGTAAGAAGTGCTGTTGGACCACCACCGGCAGCCGTCGGTGACGCCGTCCCGGGCACCTGCGGAGCGCCCCGGACCGGCGGTGTGGCCGCCGCGTTGTCCGTCGTTCCACGGGCCGTCAGGCCGGTGACACGTCGGTCCGCGCAGAGTCGGAACCAGCCAGACCAGCAGTCCGCCCGCCACAGGGAGCCCCACAGGTGAGCCAGCCGGAAATGCAGCCCGAGGAGAGTGCCTGGGGCAAGGAGATCGGCGAGGAGGACCAGCCCGCCACGACCGTGGCGCGCCGGGCCTCCACCCGTCGCCGGTCCGATCTGAGCACCAGACAGTTCCCGCTGGGGGACTGGGGCGAGCCCGCCGAGCGGCTGGAGGAGCTGTACCGCTGGTCCGAGGAGCGGGCCGTCGAGGCCATCGAGTGGTACCGCAGGGACCGGGTCTGGAAGCGCCGCTGGGCCCGGCTGCTGCGGTTCGGCTCGGCCGGCTTCGCGGCCGGCGGGGTCACCGCGCCGCTGGTCGGCCTCACCGGGACCGTCTCCCACGCCACCGACTGGGGCTTCGTGGGGCTGGCGCTGGCCGTCGGCTGCTACGGCGCGGACCGGGTGTTCGGGCTGACCTCCGGCTGGATGCGCGACGTCTCCACCGGGCAGGCGCTGCAGCGCCGGCTGGAGGCCTTCCAGTTCGACTGGGCCTCGGAGTGCGTCCGGGAGGTGCTCGGCCCCACCGAGGGCACCGCGGGCGAGGCCGCCGAGCGGTGCCTCGGGGTGCTGCGGCGGTTCTGCGAGGACGTGTCGGACATGGTCCGCACGGAGACCTCGGAGTGGATGCTGGAGTTCCGGGCCGGGATGACCCGGCTGCCCACCCAGGCCGCCGGCAGCTGGGGCGGGCGCAGCGAGCCGGGCGTCGGCGCCCAGGTGCGGGTGCTGCCGCCGCCGGGGACCAGGCCCACCATGCCGCGTCAGCGGCCGCCGGAGGGCCCGCTGCGGTAGGGGCGCGGCGGCCCCGGGGCTCCGAGGGGCCCGGGGCCGGGGCCCCCGGAGGGCTCAGGCGAAGACGATCATCGAGCCCTGGTGCAGGCTCCGGGTCGCCGCCGCGTACAGGCCCGCCCAGGCGTGCCGCTCCCGGGCGAACGGGTGCAGGTCGTCCAGCGGCGGGCCGAACGGCTGCTCCAGGCCGGTCGGGCCGAGCGGCCTGGTCGGCGCCGGCGGGGCGAGCGGGTCGATGCCCAGCGCCGGGGCGACGGCCTGCAGCTCGCGCAGCAGCCCGTGGCTGGAGCCGAGCGGGCCGCCCGCGGCGAGCAGCGACTCCTCCACCAGCGGGGCGGCGAACTCGATCGGCACGTACGCGCCCGCGTGGTCGAAGTGCCAGACCAGGTGCGACTGCTCGGCGCTGCTCTCGAACATCTCCAGCAGCTGCTCGTAGTCGCCGCCGAGCGCGTCCACCGGGGTGATGTCCAGGCCGGTCAGGCCCAGCAGGTAGGCCCGGCGCAGGAAGTGCAGCGAGTCGTAGTCGAACGCGGCTATCGGCTCGACCGCCCCGCTGAGCCCCGGCACGTACCGGTAGACCGGCATCTCGGGCAGCCCCCGGGAGGCCAGCACCTGGTTGTAGAGCGCGAGGTCGTCCCGGAAGGGGTTGTCGGGGCTGTGGCTCAGAACGTCCACCAGCGGGACGAGCCAGAGGTCGCAGGCCATGGCCGGCTCTTCCTCTCCGGACGCGGGGGACCGGCCGCGCGGCGGCGGACGGCGGATGGGCGGGTCGGTGCCCGGACGGCCGGTACGACGGGCGGCCGGGACGGACGACCGCCCACCCTACCGGCCCGGCGAGCGATGCGGATCGGGCCGCCCCCCGGGCAGTTGGTCCGGCGGCGGGACGGACGGGCGGCGGCCGAACCGCCCGTACGGCACCGCGCGCGGCTGCGGCACCAGGCCGAGCCCCAGGCCCAGTTCGCGGCCCAGTTCGCGGCCGATCTCGCGGTCCCGGCCCCGGGCGCCACCGCCCGCGCGGCCCGGTTCCGACGGTGGGGCGGGCTCCCCCGGACCGGGCGCCTCGGCGGCGCCGGGACCGGTGCCCGCCCCGGTCTTCCCCGGCGCGGCGTCCCCCGGGTCGCCGGGCGGCGCGGGGGCGGCGTCCTGGCCGCCCGGCGCGGCGGGCGGGTGCCCGGTCAGCAGCGGCAGCACCCCCACCGACTCGACCGGCTGGCCGGCCAGCTCGGCCAGCAGCCCGGCGGTGAAGAGGTCGTACTCGCAGATGATCCGGTGTGCGCGCGGCACGTCGCGCGCCTCGATCGCGTCCACCAGGTCGAGGTGGCCGTCCCAGCAGACCCCGGCCAGCTCGGGCATCGTCCGCAGGTAGCGCGCGGCGAACATCCACGACTGCACCCGCAGCCAGTCCAGGTACTCGGCGATCCGGCGGTTGCCGAGCAGCCCGCCGACCTCCTGCCAGAACCGGCGGTCGCAGCCCACCATGACGTCCAGGTTCCCCGCCCGGGACGCCCGCAGCGCCGCGTCCGCCCGGCGGCGCAGCGAGGTCATCCGGCTGTCGTCGTGCCGGCCGGGGTCGACGGCCAGCCGCCGGAAGTAGCTGTCGGTGATCAGCACCCGGGACTCGAAGATCTCCCGGAAGTCGTCCCAGCCGAACTCGGGAACGGTGAAGCCGCGGTGGTGCTCGGCCCGGAGCAGCCCCTGCGCCGAGAGGTCGACCAGCGCCTCCCGGGCCGGGGTCGCCGAGACGCCGTACAGCTCGGCGATCTCCTTGACGGTGAAGTTCCGCCCGGCCGCCAGCCGGCCGGCCATCATCTCCTCGCGCAGTGCGCCGGCTATCTGCTCGCGCAGGCTGTTGCGCTGGATGACGGGGCGGGTGCCGCCCGCGTCGGTGCCGAACATGCGCGCGACCTCCTCGGGCGGGCTGGACGGCCTGACGGGGACAGACCGGCGACGTACGGGCTGGTAACACGACGGGGGCTCATCTTCTCAAAAAGGACACCCACGTGTACAAGCCCCCCATACATCCCGGCGCGCCCCCTCGTTCCGGCCACGCGTCCCGGCCGCTCCTCCCGGCCCTGCGGACCGCCCTGGGGACCGCCCCGCCGGACCGCCTGCGGGACCGCCCCGTCAGCGCTGGACCGGCGCCGGGATCCCCAGCAGGCGGTCCCGGTGCACCGGGAACTCGGCACGCGCCTTCGCGACCTCCGCCGGATCGAACTCCACGGTCAGCACCTCCTCCCCCGCCCCCGCCTCGGCCAGCACCCGGCCCCACGGGTCCACCGCGATGCTGTGGCCCGCCTGCTCGACCCCGCCGTGCGTGCCCGCCGTGTTGCAGGCCAGCACGTACGCCTGCTCCTCCACCGCGCGCGCCCGGTTCAGCAGCGTCCAGTGCTCCCGCCGCCGCTCCGGCCAGGCCGCCGGCACCACCAGCACCTGCGCGCCCGCGTCCAGCAGCGCCCGGAACAGCTCCGGGAACCGCAGGTCGTAGCAGGTCGCCAGGCCCAGCGTGCCGACGTCGGTGGCCGCGGTGACGATCTCCTGCCCGGCGCCCATCACCACCGCCTCGCCGCTGTCGAAGCCGAAGCGGTGGATCTTGCGGTAGGTGTGCACCAGCTCGCCGTCCGGGGCGAACAGCAGCGAGGTGTTGTAGATCGGCCCGTCCGGATCGCGCTCGACGATCGAACCGGCGTGCAGCCAGACCCCCGCCGCGCGGGCGGCCGCCGCCATGGCGTCCGAGGTCGGCCCGTCCAGTGCCTCCGCACCGTCCGACCAGAGGTCGTGGGCGAACCCGCCGAGCGGCCACAGCTCCGGCAGGACGACCAGGTCGGACCCCCGCTGCGCCCGCACCAGCGCGGCCGCACGGGCCCGCCGCTCGGCCGGGGGCTCGGCGTCGGAGACCACGAGTTGGATCAATGAAGCGCGCACAGTACCACCGTCCACGGCAAGAGTCCTACGATCGTCACCCGAAAGCGCTGCCCTGCTCTCTCCCGGCAGCGTAACGTGCGGTTAGCGTGTGCGCCGGGAAGCCGGACAACCCGGCCGCCCAGGAACCCGCGGGCACGCGTGGCAAGGCAGCTGACGGAGGGCCGGAGATTCCCGTGACGGACAACCAGACCGTGCAGGCTTACACCGAGGCGTGGACCCAGTCCATCGAGGCGATATCCGAACTGGTGACCCCCCTGCCCGAGGGCTCCTGGAACCGGGCCACCGAGTGCCCCGGCTGGTCCGTCCGCGACGTCGTCTCGCACGTGATCGCCGTCGAGTCCGAGCTCCTCGGCGATCCCCGCCCGATCCACTCCCTCCCCCGCGACCTGCGCCACGTCACCACCGAGGCCGCCCGCTACCTCGAACTCCCCGTCGACAAGCGCCGCTGCCACACCGCGCTGGAGATGACCAGCGAGCTGGAGTACACGATCATCCGCCGCTCCCGCGCGCTGCGGAACGCCAAGCAGATGCCCAACGAGCCGGTCCGCCGGCCGGGCGGCCCGCAGAGCGGCGAGATCAAGTACTACGAACTGCTGCGCCAGCGCGCCTTCGACGTCTGGGTGCACGAGCAGGACCTCCGCCGCGCCCTCGGCGTCCCCGGCAACCTCGACTCCCCCGGGGCCCTGGTCGCCCGCGACGTCCTGCTGCAGGCCCTGCCGAAGGCCGTCGCCCACCAGGCCGGCGCCCCGGCGGGCACCGCGCTGGTCGTCGACGTCACCGGCCCCGTCGAGTTCCTGCGCACCGTGCGGGTCGACTCCGCCGGGCGCGGCACCGTCGACGAGTCCGTCAGCATCGCGCCCGACGTCCAGCTCACCCTGGACTGGGAGACCTACGTCCGCCTCGCCTGCGGCCGCGGCCGCCCGGGCCCGGTGACCGTCGAGGGCGACAAGGAGCTGGCCGACCGCGTCCTGGCCAACTTCTCCGTCACCCCGTAACCTCCGGCCATCACCCGCCCGGCGTACACGCACCGTGCACGCCGGGCGAGTGCGCCTCGTGCTCCCGTACGTCACGTCGCGCGGATCGAGCACGAGGACCGGCCGGCCCTCACCGTCCACTCCGACGGCACGGTCAGCTGCCGGCACGGCGGAATGGTCCTGCGGCTATCCGGGCCGGACGACAGCGGGCCACCGTTCGGCCCGCCCTTCGAGTGCCCGAGCGAGGATCGCGTCGGGATCCGGGGCAGCCGGGTGGTCCCGGGGTGCCCGAAGCTGCGGATCGTGGACCTGGTCCGGATGCGGAACGAGACTCGGGCCGGACCGAAGCCCGGGGCAACGCACACCTGCGGCCACGGAAGCCTGCTCGTGGAGCTGAACGGTGCCCGGATCCTCGGGACGCCCCCTCAGATCGCCGGGCTCATGCGGGAGTACCGGGGCTGACCCATTCCGCCGCTCTGCCCGGGTTCTCGTCGGGCAGAGCGGCGGAATGCCCTTCCCGGAAGGAAGGCCACGGGCGTTTCCGGGGGCCGGAAACCCTACGCCGACACCGCCGCGAGCTTCTTGCGGAGCCGGAGGATCATCAGGGTGCCCACCGCCAGCGGGACGTACTGCCAGCAGAACGCCCAGCGGAAGGCGCTCGCCGCGTAGGTGCCGGTGCCGTCCGGGGTGAGGGTGTCCAGGAGGACGCCGATGCCGAAGAGGGTGATCATCGTGCCGATGAAGCCGCCCATGTTGACGATGCCGGAGGCGGTGCCGAGGCGTTCGACGGGGTTGCGGGCGCGGGCGTAGTCGAGGCCGACGAGCGAGGCGGGGCCGTTGCTGCCCATCACCAGGACGACCGCGACCAGCAGCCAGAGCGGCGGGTGGCCGCCGGGCCAGGCGAGCGTCACCGCCCACAGCAGCGCGGTGGCGCCGATGACGGTGAGCACGATGGGCATCCGGGCCCGGGCGGTGCGGGACAGGACGCGGCCGAAGAGGAAGCCGAAGCTCATGTTGGAGAGCACCAGCAGGGTGAGCAGTCCGCCGGCCGCCGCGCGGGTCATGCCCTGGGCCTCGACGAGGTAGGGCAGGCCCCAGAGCAGGCCGAAGGCGTTGCCGGGGAACTGGGTGGTGAAGTGGATCCAGAGCCCCAGCCGGGTGCCCGGCTCCCGCCAGGTCTCCCGGATCTGCCGCCCGACGCCGACCCGGGGCGGCGCGGCGGCCGGCAGCGCCCCGGCCGGCCCGTCCGGTGCCTCCCGGAGGAAGAGCGCGACGAGGGCGAAGACCGCGACGCCGAGCAGGGCGATGGCGGTGAAGGTGGGCGTCCAGCCCTCGCTGTGCAGGGCCTGGGCGAGGACGACGGTGGTGACCAGGTTGCCGCTCATCCCGGCGAGGCCGGTCAGCTGGGCGACCAGCGGGTTCTTGGCGGCGGGGAACCAGCGGGCGGCGATCCGCAGCACGCTGATGAAGGTCATCGCGTCGCCGCAGCCGAGCACGGCCCGGGAGGCGAGCGCGGGGCCGAAGGAGCCGGAGAAGGCGAAGGCGAGCTGGCCGGTGCTGAGCAGGACGACGCCGAGCAGCAGCACCCGGCGCGGTCCGAACCGGTCCACCAGCAGGCCGACGGGTATCTGCATGGCCGCGTAGACGAGGACCTGGAGGATCGAGAAGGTGGAGAGCGCGGAGGCGCCGATGCCGAAGCGGTCGGCGGCGTCCAGCCCGGCGACGCCGAGGCTGGTGCGGTGGATGACGGCCAGGACGTAGACACTGACGCCGATGGACCAGGCGAGCCAGGCGGCCCGGCCACCCGGTGGGTGATGGACGGCGGTGGGGCCGGTGGCGGCGCCGGCACGGGGAGCGGGGGCGGACAGGGGGCGGACTGAACTGGCGGGCTCCACGGTCATAGTGGCCCCAGATTAGTCATCCCATCATTGGACGGACAGGGCAGGGTCAGGGGGACGGGTACGAACCATCCGGTCCGCCCCGGGGCCCGGAACGGACCCGGGGCGGACCGGAGTGCCTTCGTACGGGGTTCAGCCGGTCACCGTCCAGGACACCGAACGCGTCATGTAGCGGTCCCGGAACGCCTCGTCGCGGACCCAGTCCGTGGTGTCCCGGACGGTGGCCGTGACGGTCGCGCTGTGCCCGGGCCGCAGCGCCAGCGCCGCGGTGTCCAGCCGGCTGCGGTCCCCGCCCTGCGGCTCGACCGGGACGCCGTCCACCGTCCAGTCCACCCGCAGCTGCCGGGCGCCGGCCAGCGGGAGCGGCCGGACCTCCAGCCGGGGCCGGCCGGTGACCTCGCCGGGCGCCGGCACCGGGTCGTCGGCGGGCCTGACCCGCCGGTAGATCTCCTCGATGATGGCCTCCCGCGAGGGCAGGTTGTAGGCCCCGCCGAGGGTGCGCATCACCGAGTCCCGGGTCGGCCGGTAGATGCCGTTGGCGCTGCGGTAGGCGCCGATCGTCCCGGCGCCGTCCGGGGACTCCGCGCCCAGCCAGCGCCACCACTTGGTCTGCTTGCGGCGCATCTCCTCGGCGTTGTCGGTGGCGAGGTTGGGGTAGTCGGCGTCGTCCGGCGCGCTGTCGTACTCGTCGCCGAGGTCCCCCACGGTGTGCCCTATCTCGTGCTGGATGATCCGCCCCGCGTCCGGGCTGCCGCCGGCCAGGGTGGTCACCCCGGTGCCGCCGGCGCCGCCGTACTCGGTGGAGTTGGCCAGCGCGATGAGGTACTGCGGGCCGTCCCCGTGGCCGGCGTAGCGGGCGGCCGCCTCCTCGTCGGCGCAGAGCAGCCGGGCGGTGCCCTCGCACCAGAAGTGCATGCCGAGCGGGGTGGCGGGGCGCCGGCCGCGGTTCTCGGTCTCGGCGATGCCGGAGACCGCGGAGGCCACCTCGACCCGCCTTATGTTGAAGAAGCCCTGGTAGCTGCGGAACGGCTCGATGTCCATCAGCGCGCGCCAGGCCCGGTCCGCCTGCGCCCGGAACAGGTCCTGCTCCCCGGCGGTGTAGCCGTCGCCGAGCAGGACGAGGGTGATCCGGTTGGCCGGATCCCCGGTGCGCCGTATGTCGACGGTCGGGGCCTCCCCGGCGGTCTGCAGGTCGGCGTGCTGCACCGCGGTGTGCGGCGGCACCGCGCGGTCGGCGGGGGCGCCGGGTCCGATCGCCGCGAACGGCGGGGGCCCGGCCAGTTCGAGCGCGGCCGGGAGCACGGCGGTGGACACCAGCACGAGCGCGGCCAGACTCCGGACGATCCGGCCAGGGTTGCCAGGCGGCATACGGGTGCGTCCTCGACGTTCCGGTCACCCGGCGTCGCCCGGGTGGTGGACGCGAAGACGTACCCGGCCCGGCGTGTCGTCCTCACCGAAAGCCGAAAAGATCACCGATCTGGACGAACTATAAGAATCCGACCAGCCATACCGATGAATCCGATCAGATGCCCAATCATCACCGTCCGTGATGCGGCGGTCACCTAAAACTCGCGAAGAAATTCCTGAACCGCCCGCAACCCTTCGGACCCGACCAATGTCTGTATGGACGAAGGAAGCGGGAGCGAGACCGGCGAGGCCGGGGGGCGCAACTGCTCAGCAGGAGCAGGCCGGTCACCTTCACCATCCATCAAGCCATTCACCCGCATCAGACCTTGGGGGGTCCTGTCATGCTCACGTCCATCATGCCCGCTTCCGCGCACACCTCCGTCGCCACCCGGCGCCGCCGGATCGCCACCGTCGCCGCCACCCTCCTGCTCGTCGGCTCCGTCCAGCTGCTCACCGCCGAGTCCTCCTCGGCCTGCGGCGGCGCCGACATGGCGTACCAGCCCGAGGTCCCGGCGGCCGCGATGGCCGTGAAGCACAACGGCGCCATCTCCAGCGCGTTCTTCGACACCTCGGGCCGGATCACCCCCGGCGGCTCGAAGGCCGAGATCGGCACCCAGATCGCCAACTTCACCGGGGGCGACTTCTACATCGCCGCGCCCTCGCTCACCGTCACCGGCAAGGGCGGGAAGCTGCTGCCCGAGGACGTCACGGCCGAGGTGATGGTGAACGGCGCCTGGAAGAAGCTCGTCACCAACACCGACTGCTACGAGCGGAACGTCAACATCGACACCTCGCCGCTCCTCAAGGACCTCAAGGACGGCCGGGGGAGTCGCCTGCTGTTCCGGATCGGCCTGTCGGCGAAGGCCCCGGCCTCCGTCTCCGCCGTGACGGTCACCCTGTCGGCCTGGTCGGAGTCCACCAACGGGACGCAGAGCACCCGGACGCTGCCGGTCTCCCGCGCCGCCGCGCCCGACAAGGCCACGACGGCCCCGACCGCCAAGCCCACCCCGTCGAAGCCCGCCGCCAAGCCCGCCGCCAAGCCCGCCGCGCCGGCCTCCGACAACACGCCTGCCACCACCGCACCGACCGCCCCGGCTGCCCCGGCCACGCCGAAGAGCACCCCGAGCGCCGCCCCCGCCGCCCCGGCGAGCAAGCCCACCGCCGCGCCGGCCGGCACCCCGGAGCTCGCCGAGACCGGCGCCGGCACCCCGAACGGCCTGCTCGGCGGGATCGCCGCCGGCCTCGCCGCGCTCGGCGCCGGCCTGGTCGTCGCCGTGCGGCGCCTGCGCGCCCAGGGCTGACACCCCGCAGCGCCGGAGCCACCGCATGAACCAGGAGAACGCCGCCGACGACGATGACGCCGCCTGGTCCTGAGCTCCGCGGGGACCGCTGGAACGAAGGGGCCCGGCCTCCGCACGGCGGTGCGGAGGCCGGGCCCCTTCTCCTTCGCCGGCGGCGAACGGACCGGTGACCTCGTAGGGGATCCCACCGGAAGAGGCGGCCGCGGACGCGCCGGGGCCCGCCCCACCGGACGTACCGGCGGGGCGGGCCCCTGGTGCGCGACGCGGACCGCCCGGGGTCAGCCCCAGGTGATCAGGCGCTTCGGGTGCTCCAGGATGCCCGCGATGTCCGCCAGCACCTTGGAGCCCAGCTCGCCGTCGACCAGCCGGTGGTCGAAGGACAGGGCCAGCGTGGTGACCTGGCGCGGGACGACCTTGCCCTTGTGCACCCACGGCAGCTCCCGGACCGCCCCGAAGGCGAGGATGGCCGCCTCGCCGGGGTTGAGGATCGGGGTGCCGCTGTCGACGCCGAAGACGCCGACGTTGGTGATCGTGACCGTGCCGCCCTGCATGTCGCCGGGCGCCGTCTTCCCCTGCCGGGCGGTGTCGATCAGCTCGCCGAGCGAGACCGCCAGTCCGGAGAGGGTCTTCGCGCCCGCGTCCTTGATGTTGGGGACGATCAGGCCGCGCGGGGTGGCCGCGGCGATGCCGAGGTTCACCTGGCCCTTGATGACGATCTCCTGCGCCGCCTCGTCCCACTGGGCGTTGATCTCCGGGTGGCGCTTGATCGCGGTGAGCAGCGCCTTGGCGACCAGCAGCAGGGGGCTGACCCGGACGTCCCGGCCCAGCTCGCCGCTCTCCTTGAGGCGGCGGACGAACTTCATCGTCCGGGTGACGTCGACCTGGACGAACTCGGTGACGTGCGGGGCGGTGAAGGCCGAGGCCACCATCGCCTGCGCGGTCGCCTTGCGGACGCCCTTGATGGGCACCCGGACGTCGCCCGCGCCGGGGAGGGCCACCGGGAGCGCGGCCGGCTCGACGGCCTGCTCGACGGCCGGGGACGGGGCCTCGGCCGGGGCCGCAGCGGCCGCCGCGTGGGCGTGCAGGTCCTCGCGGGTGATCACGCCCTGCGGACCGGTCGGGGTGACGGCCCGCAGGTCGATCCCGAGGTCCTTGGCCAGCTTGCGCACCGGCGGCTTGGCGAGCGGCCGGTCACCGCTCACCGCGACGGCCGGGGCGGGGGCCGGGGCCGGAACCGCGACCGGCGCGGGGGCCGGAACGGGAGCCGGAGCGGGCACCGCGGCCGGAGCCGCGACGGGGGCGGCGACGGGCGCCGGGGCGGCCGCCGTGGTGCGGCGGGCCCGGCGCTGGCTGCCGCCGGTCCGCGGGCCGTAGCCGACCAGCACCTCGCGCCGCTCGGGCTCGGCGGCCTCCTCGGCAGCGGCACCGGCGGCGGGCGCCGATGCGGCCGGGGCGGCCGGCGCGGCCGCGGGCGACCCCGCCCCGCCGGCCACCGCGACCGAGATGATCACGGTGCCGACGTCGACCGTCGCGCCCTCCGGGAAGAACAGCTGCTCGACGACCCCGGTGAACGGGATCGGCAGCTCCACGGCGGCCTTGGCGGTCTCCACCTCGCAGACGACCTGCCCGTCGGTGACGGTGTCACCGGGCTTGACGTACCAGCTGAGGATCTCGGCCTCGGTGAGGCCCTCGCCCACGTCGGGCATCTTGAACTCGCGGAGCGAGCGAACTTCGGTGGTCATCATCGCTCCCCTGGATCAGTACGCGAAGGCGCGGTCGACGGCGTCGAGCACGCGGTCCAGGTCGGGGAGGAAGGCCTCCTCGACCCGGGACGGCGGGTACGGCGCGTAGTAGCCGCCGACCCGCAGGATCGGCGCCTCCAGGTGGTAGAAGCAGCGTTCGGTGAGCCGGGCGGCCAGCTCGGCGCCCATGCCCAGGAACACCGGCGCCTCGTGCACGACGATGCCGCGACCGGTCCGCTTCACCGACTCCTCCAGGGCCGCGAAGTCGACCGGGGTGAGCGAGCGCAGGTCGACGACCTCCAGCCGGCGGCCGTCCTCCTCGGCGGCCGCGGCGGCCTCCAGGCAGACCTTGACCATCGGGCCGTAGGCGATCAGCGTGGCGTCGGCGCCGGGGCGCACGATCCGGGCGTCGTGCAGGCCCAGGTCGGCCGCGTCACCGACCTCGCCCTTGTCCCAGTAGCGCCGCTTGGGCTCCAGAAAGATCACCGGGTCGTCCGACTCGATGGCCTGGCGCAGCATCCAGTGCGCGTCGTGCGCGTTGGACGGGCTGACCACCCGCAGACCGGCGGTGTGCGCGAAGTACGCCTCGTGCGACTCGCTGTGGTGCTCCACCGCGCCGATGCCGCCGGCGTAGGGGATGCGCACGGTGACCGGCATCTTGACGTGGCCGAGCGCCCGGGCGTGCATCTTGGCCAGCTGGGAGACGATCTGGTCGAAGGCCGGGTAGACGAAGCCGTCGAACTGGATCTCCACCACCGGGCGGTAGCCGCGCAGCGCGAGGCCGATCGCGGTGCCGACGATGCCGGACTCGGCGAGCGGGGTGTCGATCACCCGGCCCTCGCCGAAGTCCTTCTGCAGGCCGTCGGTGATCCGGAAGACGCCGCCGAGCTTGCCGATGTCCTCGCCCATCAGGACGGTCTTCGGGTCGCTCTCCAGCGACTTGCGCAGGGCCTCGTTGAGCGCCTTGGCGATGCTGAGCTGACCGGCCATCAGAGGTTCTCCCCCGCCTCGAAGGAGGCCGCGTACTCGACGTACCCGGCCCGTTCCTCATCGACCAGCGCGTGCGGCTCGGCGTAGACGTGGTCGAAGATCAGGGTGGGGTCCGGGTCCGGCATGCCGCGCACGCCCTCGCGCACCCGCAGTCCGAGCTGCTCGCTCTCGGCGTCGACCGAGGCGAAGAACGCCTCGTCGGCCAGCCCCTGCTTCTCCAGCAGGGCCCGCAGCCGGGTGATCGGGTCCTTGGCCTTCCAGGACTCGGTCTCCTCGGCGAGCCGGTAGCGGGTCGGGTCGTCGGAGGTGGTGTGCGCGCCCATCCGGTAGGTGAACGCCTCGATCAGCACCGGGCCGTTGCCGCTGCGGGCGTGCTCCAGGGCCCAGCGGGTCACCGCGAGGCAGGCCAGCACGTCGTTGCCGTCGACCCGCACGCCCGGGAAGCCGAAGCCGGAGGCGCGGCGGTACAGCGGGATCCGGGTCTGGGTGGTGGTGGGCTCGGAGATCGCCCACTGGTTGTTCTGGCAGAAGAACACCACCGGGGCGTTGTAGACCGAGGCGAAGGTGAAGGCCTCGTTGACGTCGCCCTGGCTGGAGGCGCCGTCGCCGAAGTACGCGATCACCGCGTCGTCGGCGCCGTCCTTGGTGATGCCCATCGCGTAGCCGGTGGCGTGCAGGGTCTGCGCGCCGATCACGATGGTGTAGAGGTGGAAGTTCTTCTCGTTCGGGTCCCACCCGCCGTGGTTCACGCCGCGGAACATGCCGAGCAGGTTCAGCGGGTCGACGTCGCGGCACCAGGCGACGCCGTGCTCGCGGTAGGTGGGGAAGGCGTAGTCGCCGGGCCGCAGCGCGCGGCCGGAGCCGACCTGCGCCGCCTCCTGGCCGAGCAGCGAGGCCCACAGGCCCAGCTCGCCCTGGCGCTGCAGGGAGGTGGCCTCCGCGTCGAACCGGCGCACCAGCACCAGGTCACGGTAGAGGGCTCGAAGCTCGTCCGGCTCCACGGTGAGCGGGAAGTCCGGGTGCTCGACCCGCTCGCCTTCCGGGGTGAGCAGCTGCACGAGCTCCGGCCGGGCGTCCTTACCCGTGGCGCGGAGGGTGTCAGGGACGCCGGGGGCCGCCTTCTTGCGAGCCCTCGCCGTGCTTTTGACGGTCACGTTCACTCCTCGGTCTGTCCGGCCGCCCGGGGTCGCCGGTGACCGGTCCGGTCACCGCCTCGCGGGGCGCGCGTGGGTGTGCGCTCCCAACTGCGGGGCAGGTGGTGATCCTGTTCCGACGGCGTCCCTCACGAGAACGTTACCCAGCGTCCGCCCTCGGCGCGTCTGCGCTAGGACGTCCTACTTGTTCGGGATCTACAAACGCGCGTGTGGCGCAGCTCTCAATTCGGTCGCCTTCAGGACACCTGCGCACGTTATCCGGGCGGAGGCTCCTGCGTAAGGGGGTTACCGGCATCGGTTTCGACCGCTCTGGCCGGATCGTGACCCCGGCCCGGTGCGGGCGAGAGGTCTTTCGTAGGGTGATATGGGAGGCTTTGCGCGTGACTGATAAGGGACAAATCAGGGTATTCCTCCTCGACGACCACGAGGTGGTCCGCAGGGGCGTCCATGAACTCCTCTCGGTCGAGGACGACATCGAGGTGGTCGGCGAGGCCGGGACCGCCGCCGAGGCGCTGACCCGGATCCCGGCGGTCCACCCCGACGTCGCGGTCCTGGACGTCCGGCTGCCGGACGGCAACGGGGTCGAGGTCTGCCGGGAGATCCGCTCCCGGCTGCCGGACATCACGTGCCTGATGCTGACCTCGTTCTCCGACGACGAGGCGCTGTTCGACTCGATCATGGCGGGGGCCTCCGGTTACGTGCTCAAGGCGATCCGCGGCACGGACCTGATCACCGCCGTCCGGGACGTCGCGGCCGGCCGCTCGCTGCTCGACCCGGTCGCCACCAGCCGGGTGCTCGCCCGGCTGCGCGACGGCGGCGGGAAGGAGGACGAGCGGCTCTCCCAGCTCACCAAGCAGGAGCGCCGCATCCTGGACCTGATCGGCGAAGGGATGACCAATCGTCAGATCGGCAACGAGCTGCACCTCGCCGAAAAGACGGTGAAGAACTACGTCTCCAGTCTGCTCGCGAAGATGGGGATGGAGCGCCGGACCCAGGCGGCCGCCTTCGTGGCCCGGCACCAGGCGGACCACCAGCACGGATAGGGTGGATGCACAGAACTGACGAGCTGTCAAGGACCCCCGCCGAGAGGTCCTACCCTCTGGCTGTGACTTTCAGCCAGACCCTTGCCCTCGCACCAGCCCGTCCCGACCTCACCGCGCCCCCGATAGGAACCCTCAGCCCGCCCGTCCCCCGCGCCGCGCTCGCCGAGGTCCTGCGCCGCTACCGGGTGGGCCGCCTGCTCACCGCCGAACCCGTCGCCGAAGGCCTGCTGAACCGCGGCTACCGGGTCACCACCGAGGCCGGCGACTACTTCCTGAAGTGCTACGTCGACGCCGCGACCGCCGGCCGCGAGGCCGTCGACGCCCACCATCGCGCGATGGACGCGCTGGCCGCCCTGGGCCTGCCCGTCGCTCCCCCGCTGGCCCTCTCCGGCCGCACCGCCACGATCGCCGCGTTCGGCGGGCGGCTGTTCGCCCTCTTCCCCTGGGTGGAGGGCGGGCACCGGCACGGCACCGAGCTGGCACTGTCGCAGTGCGCCGAGCTGGGCGCGCTGCTCGGCCGGCTGCACGGCGCGCTCGACGAGGTCTGCGCTCCCCTCGCACAACCCTCCGGCTACCGCAGCGCGGACCCGCGCGACAGCTCCGGGCTCGCCCGCGAGCTGCGCCGCCGGGCCCGCGAGCACCAGCCGCACGGCGAGCTGGACGCCCTGGTGGAGCGCCGGCTGACCGAACGGCTGGAGCTGCTCACCGAGCACGCCCACCGCCGTCCGCTCCCGCAGGCCGCCCCGCCCACCGGCTGGACCCACGGCGACTTCCACGGGCTCAACCTGCTGCACAGCGGCGGGCGGATCGCCGCCGTCCTGGACTGGGACAAGCTCGGCCCGCAGCCGCGCGCCGAGGAGGCCGTCCGGGCGGCCACCCTGCTCTTCAACGACCGCGTCAGCGGAGTGCTGGACCTCGTCCGGGTCCGGCACTGGTCGCAGTCCTACCGGGCCACCGGCGCCGCCACCGCCGAGCACCTGGCCGCCGCGGCGCACCGGGTCTGGTGGGAGCGGCTGAACGACTTCTGGATGCTCCAGTGGCGCTACCAGCGGGCCGACCACCGGGCCGACCCGCTGTACCCCGCCTCCGCGGGCCAGTTGGCGTGGTGGTGCCAGGAGTACGAGCAGGTCCTGGACGCCTTCGCCAACTGACCCCGCGGATCACTCCCCGGTCGCCGGGGGCTGGGTGGTCGGCTGCACCGGCGGCTTCGGCGTGGTGCCCCCGGCCCCGCCGCCGGCCGGCGGCGGGGTCTGGGAACCCCCGCCCCCGGCCGGGTTGGTCGCCGGGGGCTGGGTGGTCGGGGCCTGCGTGGTGCCGCCGCCCGTCCCGGTGGTCGGCGGGTTGGTCGGCGGGGCGGTGGCCGTCCCGGTCGGCGCGTTGGTCGCCGTCGTCGGCTTGCTGCCGGCCGTGGTCGGCGGCGCCGTCGGACTCGGCGTGTTGTGCTTGCCGGTCTGCTGGCCCGGCTGCTGCGGGTTCTGGTTGCCGCCGCCGTTGTTGTTGCCGTTGTCGGTCGGCTGCTGCGGCTGCTGCGGACGCCGGCTGTTCTGGCCGGTCGGCCCCGGGGTCGCCGTCCCGCCGGAACTGGGCGTGGTGGCCTCCGGCGCCGTCGACACCACCCCGGCGGACGGGCTGGTGCCGCCCGGCTTCCCGTCCGCGCCGTCGTCGCCGCCGCTCAGCGCCAGGCCGATGCCGACACTGGCCGCGACCAGCACCGCCGCGATGCCGGCCACCCAGCGCCACGGCCCGCGCCGGCCGGAGCCGTGCCCGTGCCCGCCGCCCTGGCCGTCACCGGAGTCGCCGCCGTCCCCGTACGGGCCGCCGGCCGCCGGGTAGGGCGAGGACGGCGTGTGCGGGCCGCCCGGCACCTGGTAGGGCAGCACCGTCGTCGGGTCGCCCGGGACACCGGCCCCGAGCACCGCCGTCTCGTCCGCCGCCGGCAGCCCGCCGCGGCCCGGCCCGCCGACCGCCCCGGCCGCGGCGCCGACGGCCCAGCCGCCGGTGCCGCCGGTCAGCTCGCGCAGCGCGTGCTCGATGTGCGCGCGGAACTCGTCGGCGTCCTGGAACCGGTCGTCCGGGTTCTTGGCCAGCGAGCGCAGCACCAGCGGGTCGAGCCCGGGCGGCACCCGCGGATTGGCCTGCGAGGGCGGCACCGGCTGGTCCTGGACGTGCTGGTAGACCACCGACAGCGGGGTGTCGCCGGTGAACGGCGGGCGCAGCGTCAGCAGTTCGTAGAGCATGCAGCCGGCCGCGTACAGGTCGGAGCGGTGGTCGACCTGCTTGCCCAGCGCCTGTTCCGGGGAGAGGTACTGCGGGGTGCCCATGACCATGCCGGTCTGGGTCATCGTCGAGGCCGTGCCGGTGAGCGCCCGGGCGATGCCGAAGTCCATCACCTTGACCGCGCCGTTGGTCGTGATGATCACGTTGGCGGGCTTGATGTCACGATGCACGATGCCGTGCCGGTGGCTGTAGGACAGCGCCTCCAGCACCCCGGCGATGATGATCAGCGCCTGGTCGACCGGCGGCTCCGCCTCGTCCACCAGCAGCTCGCGGACGGTCCGGCCCTCGACCAGCTCCATCACGATGTAGGGCGTCGACTCCTCGCCGACGTACTCCTCGCCGGTGTCGTACACCGAGACGATCGCGTGGTGGTTGAGCGCCGCGACGGCGTGCGCCTCCCTGGTGAAGCGCAGCCGGGCGATCTCGTCCTGGGCCAGTTCACCGCGGAGCAGCTTCACCGCGACGGTCCGGCCGAGCCGGACGTCCTGGGCGGCCAGCACCTCGGCCATGCCGCCCCGGCCGAGCCGGTGGGTCAGCCGGTAGCGGCCGTCGCCGACCGTGCCCAGCGGGGCCGCGGTGCCCCGGCCGGGGGTCTGCGGGCCGCCCCCGTACGGCGGGAGCGCGGTCGTGGCGGCGTCGCCACCGGGCTCGGGCCTCGGGGCCCCGCCGGCCGGACCGGTCGCCCAGGCCCCGTCGTCGTCGTCCGGATGCTGCGTCTGTGCCATCGCTCCTCGCCCCGGGCCTTCGCTCGGATCGCGGTGCCCTGTCGCTCGTATCCCCGAACGCTACCGCCTCCGGCCGGCCCCTGTGGCACGCGGAATCCGGACGGAACGCGTCAGAGCAGGCCATTCCGGTCGGCCGGACCGTCCAGGTGCAGCACCGTGGCGGTCGGCCCCGAGACCCGCGAGGCGGGACCGGACTTCGTGTCCCGCTCGGCCCGGTTCACCACGATCGCGATGATGATGACCGCCAGCACGATCACGCCGACGATGATGCCGATGATCACCAGCGCGGTCGAGCAGCCGCCGCTGTTCGAGGCCGGGGCCGGCTGGAACGGCGGCGCCGGCATCGGGTGCGGCGGCGGGGTGTGCGCCTGCGGGGCCTGCGGGTGGAGGAACTGCGGCTGCGGGGTGTGCGGGGCCTGGAAGGCCGGCGGGGGCGTCTGGAAGGGCTGCGGCTGCGGGAACGGCGTCGGCGTCTGCGGCGCCTGGTAGGCCGGCGGCGGGGTCTGGAACGGCTGCTGCGGCTGCGCGAACGGCTGCGGCGTGCTCGGGGCCTGCGGCGCCGCGTGCACCGAGCGCGGCCCGTCGGTGATCACCAGCGGGTTGCTGGCCGCCAGCGGGCTGCCGCCGCCCTTGGCCGCGCCCATCAGCCGCTCCGCCTCCTCGCGCATCGCCGCCGCGCTCGGGAACCGGTGCGCCGGGTCCTTGCGCAGCGCCCTGGCCACGAACTCGTCGACCGCCGGGCTGAGCCGCGGGTTGAGCGTGGACGGCGCCGGCGGCTCCTCCTGGACGTGCTTGTACGCGATCGAGAAGGCCGAGTCGCCGTCGAAGACCAGCTGGCCGGTGAGCATCTCGAAGAGCATCACGCCGACCGAGTAGAGGTCGGAGCGGGCGTCCACCGGCTTGCCGAGCGCCTGCTCGGGCGAGAGGTACTGCGGGGTGCCGACCACCATGCCGGTCTGGGTCATCGAGGTGACCCCGCTCTCCAGCGCGCGGGCGATGCCGAAGTCCATGACCTTGACGTTGCCCTTGCGGTCGAACATGACGTTGCCGGGCTTGATGTCACGATGCACCAGGCCCATGTCGTGCGAGGCCTCCAGCGCGTTCAGCACGCCGACGGTGACCCGCAGCGCCTCCTCGACCGCGATCGCGCCCTGCTGGGCGACCGCCTCGTTGATGGCGTCCCGCAGGCCCTTGCCGTCGATCAGCTGCATGACGATGTACGGGGTGCTGGAGCCGTCCGGGGCGATGTCCTCGCCGCTGTCGTACACCGTGACGATGTTGGGGTGTTCCAGCCGGGCCACCGCCTGCGCCTCGCGGCGGAAGCGCTCCTTGAACGAGTCGTCCCGGCCCAGCTCGGCGTGCATGCTCTTCAGCGCCACCGACCGGTCCAGCACGCTGTCGTAGGCGAGGTGGACCGAGGCCATGCCGCCCTCGCCCAGCACCCGCTGCAGCACGTACCGCCCGTTGCCCAGGGAGTAGCCCTCGACCGCCGCGTTGCCGTGCTCGCTCATGGTCCTCTGCTCCCCCTCGGCGCGGCCCTGCCGCCGCGACCGTGACGTTCGGTCTCGTCCGTGCGTGTGCGGGCCCGGCCCGCCGGCCTGCTCTGCCCCTGTCGCGACGCTCGCCCGGCGACAGGGGCCCAGGGTATCGGCTCGCGCCGACACCGACCGGTCCAGGGCCGACACTGTGTCCAGGTCGCGACCGGGCACCGGCCGGTGGTGCTCCCGGCACCGGGGCGCCCTGGCGCGCCCGGTGCCCCACGGCCCCGACGGGGCCGTGGCGGTACGGGTACGGCCTACAGGTACGGGCCGGAGCGGATGCCGCGGCCCTCGCCCGGCTCGTCGCCCTCCGGCTCCGCGCCGTGCAGACCGGGCGGCAGCGCCCGGCGCATCTGCTCCAGCTGCGCGCGCGCCGCCATCTGCTGGGCGAACAGCGCGGTCTGGATGCCGTGGAACAGTCCCTCCAGCCAGCCCACCAGCTGCGCCTGCGCGATCCGCAGCTCGGCCTCGGTCGGGATCGAGTCCTCGGTGAACGGCAGCGACAGCCGCTCCAGCTCGGCGACCAGCTCGGGGGCCAGACCGAGCTCCAGCTCCTTGATCGAGCTGGCGTGGATGTCCTTCAGCCGGGCCCGGCTGGCCTCGTCGAGGGGAGCCGCCCGGACCTCCTCCAGCAGCTGCTTGATCATGCTGCCGATCCGCATGACCTTGGCGGGCTGCTCGACCATCTCGGTCACCGGCAGCTCACGCGGGCCGTCCCCTTCGTCGTCCCCGCCCAGGCCGACCGCCCCCTGCCCCACCGGCAGCCCGTCCGGTCCGACGATCAGCACCTTCTGGCCGTCCTGCGACTGCCCGCCCATGGCCTGGTGGAACTCGTGCGACGAGCGCTCGTTCATCGGATTCGTCATGAACCACATTCTCCCTCACTGGGATTGCCGGGGTGGAGGCCCCCGGCCACCCGGGCACGACGCTACGCCCCGGGCGCGGGGGGCGGTATCCGTACGGATACTCAGTCCGCCCGGGTACCCGGGCGCCCCGCGGCCCGCCGGGAAGCGGTCAGCCGCGCCGCAGCCGCAGGCCGATCAGCCCCAGTCCGCAGCCGATCAGGCCCAGGCCGGCGCCGAGCGGGAGCTGGCGGGTGGAGGCGTCGTCCCAGCGGGTCGGCAGCACGACCGGGCCGGCCACCTCGGTCCGCGGCCCGGGGCGGCCGAGCGCCAGCGTCCCGCTCCCGGTGTCCTCGGCGGGCCCGGCCGGGGCGGGGGAGTCCGCGCCGGGGTCCGCGCCGGTGCCGGCGGGCTGCTCCGGCGGCTGCTCCGGGCGGCGTTCCACCGGCTGCTCCACCGGGCGTTCCACCGGCTGCTCCGGGCTCTGCCCGACGGCCTGCCCGGGTGCCTGCTCCGGTGCCTGCCCGGGCGCCTGCTGGACGCGTTCGGGCGCCGAGGCGGGGCGGTGCCGCTGCCGGCGCTGCTCCCACCCGGCCCGGGAGGGTCCGGCGTGCAGGCGCCCGGCCTGCACCACCGGGGACGCGGCCGCGCCGGCGGCGGTGCTCGCGGTGCCGGTCACGGTGGTGGTCGCGGTGCTGGTGGCGGTGGCGGTGGCGGTCACGGACGCCTCGACGGCCCCGGGCCCCGCGGGCGCGGCCGAGGAGGGCTCCGCGACAGCGGTGGACTGCGCGACGGCGGCCGGCTCCGGGGCGGGCGAGGGCTCGGGCGAGGGCTCGGGCGGGGCGGACGTCTCCGCGGTGGGCAGCGCCTCCGGGGACGGCGGGGCGGAGGGCCCGGGCGCCGGGACCGGCGGGACACCCGGTCCCGGGGAGACGACCGGGACGGGAACGGCGCCGGCCGGACCGGCCGGCAGGGCCGCCGCCGGTCCGACGGCCAGCGGAACGGCGAGACCGAGCACCGCCACCACCAGCAGCCGCCGCGCGCGGCGCTCGGCACGGCGGGTGCCCGGACGGACCCGGAGGCGGACGCCCGCCCGGACCCGGGCACGCCCGGGGATCCGGCGGGAGGGGGACGGCGGCGGTGCAGCGGGCAGCGGCCCGAGGAACGCGGACGAAGGTGCGTGCACGGTCGAGGTCCTTCCGCGACGGCCGACCGCGCGGGGCGGGGTCGGCGGCGGGACAGCTCCCGACCAGCGTCACACAGTCCGGCATTCCGGGCATGTCGGACGGACCGGACCGGCGGAGCGCGGGTCCCCGGGACCCGGCACCCCACCTCCCACCACCGGGATCAGGCCCGCAGCACCACCTTGCCGACCTGCGCACCGGCCTCCAGCACCCGGTGCGCCTCGGCGGCCTCGGTCAGCGGCAGCACCCGGTCGACCACCGGCTTCACCACCCCGGAGGCGACCAGCGGCCAGACGTGCTCGCGCACCGCCGCCACGATCGCCGCCTTCTCCGCCAGCGGCCGCCCGCGCAGATTGGTCGCGATCACCGCGCCGCGCTTGCGCAGCAGGGTGTTGAGGTTCAGCTCGCCGGTCACCCCGCCCTGCAGCCCGATGATCACCAGCCGCCCGTTGACGGCCAGCGCGTCCACGTTCCGCTGCAGGTACCTGGCGCCCATGATGTCCAGGATCACGTCCGCCCCGGCGCCGCCGGTGGCCTCCCCGAGCACCTCGACGAAGTCCTGCGTGCGGTAGTCGATCAGCACGTCGGCACCCAGCTCCGCGCAGCGGGCCAGCTTCTCCGGACCGCCCGCCGTCACCGCCACCCGGGCGCCGACCGCCTTGGCCAGCTGGATCGCCATCGTCCCGATGCCGCTGGCGCCGCCGTGCACCAGCACCGTCTCGCCCGGCCGCAGGTGCGCGGTGAGGAAGACGTTGGACCACACCGTGCAGACCACCTCCGGCAGCGCGGCGGCCTGCTCCGGGCTCAGCCCCGGCGGCACCGGCAGCAGTTGGCCGACCGGCACCGCCACCCGCTCCGCGTAGCCGCCGCCGACCAGCAGCGCGCAGACCTCGTCGCCGACCGCCCAGCCGGACACCCCGGGGCCCAGCGCGGCGATCCGGCCCGCGCACTCCAGGCCGGGGTGGCGCGGGCTGCCGGGCGGCGGGTCGTAGAGGCCCTGCCGCTGGAGCAGGTCGGCGCGGTTGACCGCGGTGGCGGCCACCTCGACCAGGACCTCGCCCTCCCCGGGGACCGGGTCGGGCACCTCGGCCCAGACCAGTGCCTCGGGACCGCCGGGTTCAGGAATCGTCATCGCATGCATGGCCCGACGCTACTGCGCGCCGGCACCCCGGCGGGCGGGCGACCCGCGCCGTCAGCCGGCCAGGCCGGGGAGCAGCACGGCGCCGGGCAGCGCGGCCGCCACCCGGCCGGGGAGGATCAGCTTGCCCCGCCGCCGCCCGCTGCCGACCAGCACGAACGGGGCCGCGGCCACCGCGGCGTCGACCAGCAGCGGCCAGCCGGCCGGCAGCCCGACCGGGGTGATGCCGCCGTACTCCATGCCGGTCGCCTCGACGGCGGTGTCCACCGGCGCGAACGAGGCCTTGCGGGCCTCCAGGTGCTTGCGGACCGTGCGGTTGACGTCGACCCGGGTGGTCGCCAGCGCCAGGCAGGCGGCCAGGGTGGTCTCCCCGCCGCGCTTGGCGGCGACCACCACGCAGTTCGCCGAGGCCGACGGCGGCACGTCGTAGGTCTCGCAGAAGACCGCGGTGTCGGCCTTCTCCGGATCGGTCTCGACGTACAGCACGGAGCGGGCGGCCTCCCGGTCGTCCCAGTTCTTCAGCGCGTCGGCCACCGGGGCGACCAGCCGGTCGGCCACCTCCAGCGCGGGGGCGGAGAAGTCGAACGTACCGAACGGGAGCTGCGGTTGACCGGTCATGGTGGCGACCCTACGCCCCCTCGGCCGACTTGATGACGATCACCCGGTCGGTCAGCTGCAGCGTCTGCGCCTCCGGTTCGGTGTAGTTGATCACCCGCCGGCCGCGCACCACCGCCACCACCAGGTCGTCGAGTTCGCGCGGGTTGTGCCCGGCCTCGGCCCGGGTGACCGGGCGCTCGACCACGTCCAGGCCGTTGCCGTAGGTGAGCAGGTCCTCCATCACCGCGCCGGCGTGCGGGCTGAGCATCGACATGCCGAGCAGCCGGCCCGCCGAACTGGAGCTGGTGACCACCACGTCGGCGCCGCTCTGCCGCAGCAGCGGGGCGTTCTCGTCCTCCCGCACCGCCGCGACGATGGTCGCCGAGCGGGTGAGCTGGCGGGCGGTCAGGGTGATCAGCGCGGCGGTGTCGTCCCGCTCCGGCGCGACCACCACCCGGGCGGCGGTGGTCAGTCCGGCGCGCAGCAGGGTGTCGGTGCGGGTCGCGTCGCCGACCACGCCCACCAGGCCCTGCTGGGCGGCCTGGTCGACGACCCTGCGCTGCGGGTCGACCACCACGATCTCGTCCTTGCGCGCGCCCTGGCCGAGCAGGGTGTCGATGGCGCTGCGGCCCTTGGTGCCGAAGCCGATCACGACGGTGTGCTCGCGCACGGTGGACCTCCAGCGGTTCAACCGCCACTGCTGACGGGTGCGTTCGGTGAGCACTTCGAGGGTGGTGCCGACCAGGATGATCAGGAAGATCACCCGCAGCGGGGTGACCACGAAGATGTTGGTGAGCCGGGCGCTGTCGCTGAACGGGGTGATGTCGCCGTACCCGGTGGTGGAGAGCGTCACGGTGGCGTAGTACGCCGAGTCCAGGAAGCTCAGGCCCCCGCCGGCGTTGTCGTTGTAGCCGTCCCGGTCCAGCCAGACGATCACGGTGGTGGCGACCAGCACGCCCAGCGCCAGCAGCAGCCGGGAGCCGACCTGCCGCACCGCCGGGGCGGTGCGCCGGGCGGGCAGCACGATGCCGGAGTCGGCCCAGGGCTCGGTGCCGGGAGCGGACGGCCCGGCCAGCCGCTCGCGGACACGTCGGACACTCACGGGGCCTCCAGCAGTTCGATCTCGTCGCCCTCCGCCGCGCCGCCCGGCGGTACCACCGCGAGCGCCTCGGCGCGGGCCAGGCCGCGGAGCATCGCCGGGCCGTCGTGGGGAAGCCGGACCACCCCGTGGGCGGTCCGGCGGACCGGCAGCAGCCGGGTGTCCGCCGGGTGGCCGGGCAGCGGTCCGTCGGCCGTGGCCAGGACCGGCTCACCCGCGCTCCGGCCGGCCAGCGCGCGCAGCAGCGGCAGCGCGAGCGTCACCATGCCGGCCACCGCGGCCAGCGGGTTGCCGGGCAGCCCCACCAGGTGCCGCCCACCGGGGAGTTCGGCCAGCAGCATCGGATGGCCGGGGCGGACGGCGACCCCGTCCACCAGCAGCCGGGCGCCGGCGTCGGCGAGCGCCCGGTGCAGGAAGTCCACCGGGCCGGCCGCCGTCCCGCCGGTGGTGACGACCACATCGGCGGTGGAGTGCCGCAGGGCGTCCCGGAGCAGGCCGAAGTCGTCCCCGACGGCGCGCGGTCCGCCGGTCTCCGCGCCGGCCGCGCGCAGCCAGGGCGGCAGCAGCGGACCGAGCGCGTCGCGGACCAGGCCGGGCCGGGGCAGGCCGGAGCCGAGCAGTTCGTCGCCGAGCACCAGCAGCTCCGCCACCGGGGCGCGGCGGACCGCCAGCCGGTCGTGGCCGCAGGCGGCGGCCAGGCCGAGCACCGCCGGGCCGACCGCGGTGCCGGCCGGCAGCAGCACCTCGCCGCGCCGGCACTCCTGGCCGCGCGGCCGGACGTCCTGGCCGGTGGTCAGCGCACCGGGGGTGCGTTCGGACAGCAGCGCCCCGCCCGGCGCGCCGTGCTCGCGGCGGAGCACGGCGGTCGCGCCGGGCGGCAGTTGGGCACCGGTGGCGATCTCGACGGCGGTGCCGTCGGCCAGCGGGCCGCCGGCGGGGCGTCCGGCGAGCAGCCGGCCGGTCACCTGCCAGGGGCCGGGACCGGCGACGGCCCAGCCGTCCATCGCCGCGGTGTCGAAGGCCGGGAGGTCGGTGAGCGCGGTGAGCGGCTCGGCCAGGGTGCGGCCGAGCGCCTCGTCCAGCGGCAGGCCGAGCGGCGGCAGCGCCGGGCGGCCGGCCCGGCGGGCGGTCTCCCGGGCCGCCGCCCAGCGGACCGGACGGACCGGGGCGGGGGCGGGGGCGGCGCGTTCCTCCATCACGCTCACGGCTGCCCCGGGTCGTCGGCCCGGGCCGCCGCCCAGCGCTCGGCGAGCGCGGCGGTGCGCCGGGACGCCTCGGCGACCGCCTCCGGGCCGCCGCCGTGCCGCGCGGCCGCGTAGCCGATCAGAAAGGCGGTCAGCGGGGCGGCGGGCCGGTCCACCCCGTGGGCGACCACCCGGGCCAGGTCGAGCAGGCCGCGGACGTCGACGTCCAGGTCGATGTCCAGCTCGGCACGGACCTCGGCGATCCAGTCATCCAGCGTGCGCTCCATGCGAACATGCTGCCCGATCGGCGGTTTCCCCGGGATGTTTGTCCGGTGAGCGGCGCGCGTCGTTTCGCTCACGTCCCGGCGGCGACCGGGTGGGCCGGCCGCTGCGGCGGGGCGCTCAGCCCCCGGCGCCGTCGCGTTCGCGGGCCTGTTCCAGGGCCTCCCAGGTGTCGCAGTCGTAGGTGACGTCGTCGGTGTCGGCCAGCCGCAGGGTGGGCAGGGCGCCGGTGAGCCGGCGCAGCGGGAGCCCGGCGGGATCGCCGGCGGCGGCCAGGGCGGCGCGCAGGGCGGCGGTGCGGTAGGCGGCGGCGAGCGGCTGGTCGCGGCCGGCGGCGTCGACCAGGACGGCCGCCGCGGTGTCCGGCCCGGCCGCGTCGAGGGCGGTGACCAGCCGCTCCACGGTCCGCCGGTCCAGGAAGGGCAGGTCGGCGGCGAACAGCAGCACCAGGCCGGCGGTGACCTCGGCGAGACCGGCGGCGACGGCGGCCACCGGGCCGCCGCCGGGCGGGTGCTCGCAGGTCCACCGGATCCCGGGGCGGGCGGTGGGCCGGACCGGGCCGACGACCACGGTGGTCCGGGCGTCCGCGCAGGCGGCGAGCACCCGGTCCAGCAGGGTGTCCGCGCCGACGGTCAGGGCGGGCTTGTCGGCCCCGCCGAGCCTCCGGGCGGCGCCCCCGGCCGGAACGATCACGTCGTACGGCGTCATGCCGCCAGTATCCGCCGGAGGGCTCAGGCGGGGTCCCGGCCGTCCCCGGGCCCGCGGCCGGCGTCCGGCTCGCCGGACTCTTCCGGCCCGTCCGGCCCGTCCGGCCCGTCCGGCTCCTCGGGCGCCTCGGGCTCCTCGGACCCGTCCGGCCCGTCGGCCTCCTCGTCGGTGGCGGCCGCGGTGTCGGCCGCGGCGGTGTTGGCCGCGGCGGTGTTGGCCGCGGCGCTCAGCTCCAGCAGCGCCGGCAGGGTCAGCTCCCCGTACCGCTCGTTCACCGCCGCCACCAGCGCCTCCGCGTCGTGCGGGTGCTCGGCCAGCAGCCGGTCGAAGTCCTGGAGGTACTCCCCGGTGAACGCCAGCACCCGGCCCGCGTCGTCGCCCTGATCGGGCGCCCGGTGCCCGGCGATCACCCGGTCCGCGCCGAGCCCGGCGATCCGGCCCAGGTTGCGGACCCACTCGGTGCGCTGCTCCGGCGTGGTGTCGGCGGTCCACACGTGGGTGCCGTTGTACGCGAAGTCGCCGGCCACCACGGTACGGACGCTCGGCACGTGCACCACCGTGGAGCCGCCGCAGTCGCCCTGCCCGAGCAGCAGGACCGGGATCACCTGCCGGTCGATCATCAGCGGCTGGGGCAGCAGCGGCGCCGGGACCAGCGGGTGGTCCGGGATGTCGTCGCCGAACACCGGCTTCCACTGGGCGACCTTCGCGGCGGCGGTGCCCAGGATGCCGTCCACGACCGACGGCGAGGCCAGCAGCTGCGCCTCGGGGAAGAGCCGCAGCACCTCCTCGGCGCCGAAGTAGTGGTCGGGGTGCTGGTGGGTGATCACGATGGCGAGCAGACGGCGGCCCTTGCCCGCCACCCACTCGGCCAGCTGCCGGCCGGCACTGCGGGTGAGCTGGGCGTCGACCAGAATCGCCGTGTGCTCGCCGAGGATCAGCGTGGAGGTGGCGAAGAAGGCCGACTCCGGGCCGGTGAAGACATCGATCTCCAGCGGCCGGACCGGCGCCCCGGCGGCGGTCGGCGCGTCGAGCGGGTCCGCGCCGGCGTTCTCCTCGGACGGGGACGACGTCACTGGGTGCTCCCTCTGGTTGGGCGGTTCGCGCCCTACAGCATGGGAGCACGGCGCGCGGAAAACGCGGAAGGCGCGCCCGGCGGGGGCGCGCCTTCCCGATCACGTGTCCGGGCGGTGACCCTGCGCCGCCGGGGTCAGCCCCGGCGGCCGGTCAGCTTGCCGACGCGGTCGGTGACACCCCAGGAGGTGACCCGCCAGAGCGCCTCGGCGACGATGTTCCTGCTCATCTTGGACGCGCCCAGCTCGCGCTCGACGAAGGTGATCGGCACCTCGGCGACCTTGAAGCCGGCCTTCACCGTCCGCCAGGCCAGGTCGACCTGGAAGCAGTACCCGGCCGAGGCGACCTGGTCCATGCCGAGGCCGAGCAGGGTCTCCTTGCGGAACGCCCGGTAGCCGCCGGTGACGTCCCGGATCGGCACGCCCAGCATCAGCCGCGAGTAGGTCGAGCCCGCGCGCGAGAGCAGCAGCCGGGACTTCGGCCAGTTCACCACCCGGCCGCCGGGGACCCACCGGGAGCCCAGCACCAGGTCGGCGCCGCGCAGCGCGGTGAGCAGCCGGTGGAGCTCCTCGGGGCGGTGGGAGCCGTCGGCGTCCATCTCGACGAGCACGTCGTAGCCCTCGTCGATGCCCCAGCGGAAGCCGGCCAGGTAGGCGGCGCCGAGCCCCTCCTTGCCCCGGCGGTGCATGACGTGCACCTGGGCGTCCTCGGCGGCCAGCTTGTCGGCCAGCTCGCCGGTTCCGTCCGGGCTGTTGTCGTCGGCGACGAGGACGTGCACCTCGGGAACGGCGGCGCGCACCCGGCCGACGATGAGCTCGACGTTCTCGGCCTCGTTGTAGGTGGGGATGATCACCAGCACCCGGCCGAGATCGGCAAAACCCTGCTGGACGGTCACGTACTAACCTCTCGGCCGGTGGCGGGACGTGCCGGTCACCATTGCCCGCACTCATCGGAAGACACAGTCCCGGCCGGCACCCCGCCGGCCCGGACGACACCGTGGAAAACACTGGGTCCTGGCATCCTACTACCGAGCCCTCGGACGGACCTTCCCGCCGAGGCACTCCCGGCCGGCGCCCGGCGTTTCCCCGGCGGGGGTACGGGTCGGCTAGGGTCGATGCCCGGCCTTTGCCCGGATGCCCGAACCCGTCCGCCCCCGCCTGCGGCCGCCTGACGGCGGCGAGGCCCACCAGCCACTGCAGCAAGGAGCAGGACCACGCCCATGGACAAGCTCGTCAACACCGTCCGCCCCTACGCCTGGGGGTCGGTCACCGCGCTCCCCGGGCTGCTCGGGCAGGAGCCGACCGGCGAACCGCAGGCCGAGCTGTGGATGGGCGCCCACCCCGGGGACCCCTCGCGGGCGGACCGGGGCGAGGGGCCGCGCCGGCTGGACGAGCTGATCGCCGCCGACCCGGAGGGCGAGCTGGGCGCCGCTTCGGTGGCCCGGTTCGGCCCCACCCTGCCGTTCCTGCTGAAGGTCCTCGCCCCGGGCATCCCGATCTCCATCCAGGCCCACCCCTCGCTCGACCAGGCCCGGGCCGGCTACGCCGCCGAGAACGCCCTGGGGATCCCGCTGGACGCCCCGCACCGGAACTACCGGGACGCCAACCACAAGCCCGAACTCATCTGCGCGCTCGGCGACTTCGACGGCCTCTGCGGCTTCCGCCGGCCCGCCGACGCGGCCGCGCTGCTGGCCGCCCTCAAGGTGCCCGCGCTGGAGCCGGTGATCGGCCTGCTGGGCGCCGAGGACGAGTCCGAGGCGCTCAGCCGCGCGCTGGCCGCCGCCCTCACGCTGTCCGGCCCCGAGGCCGCGGCGGCCGTCCGGGACACCGCCGAGGCGGTCGGCAAGGCCGCCGCCGACGACCCGGACGGGCCGTACGCGCCGTACACCCGGATCGCCCGGGACTTCCCGGGGGACGCCGGGCTGATCGCCGGTCTGCTGCTCAACCACGTCCGGCTGCGCGCCGGCGAGGCGCTCTACCTGGGCGCCGGCGTCCCGCACGCGTACCTGCACGGCCTCTGCGTCGAGCTCCAGGCCAACTCGGACAACGTGCTGCGGGCCGGGCTCACCCCCAAGCACATCGACGTGCCGGAGCTGCTCCGGGTGGTCGAGTTCGCCTCCTGCGCGCCCGCCCCGCTGCTCCCGGTCGCGGTCGACGGCACGCCCGGCGAGGAGCTGTACCCCGTGCCGATCGACGAGTTCCGGCTCTCCCGGTTCGTCCTGGACGGCCGCGAGCGGACGGTCGGCGGCGAGGCCCCGCAGATCCTGCTCTGCACCGCCGGCGCCGTCCGGCTGACCGCGGCGGACGGCACCGTGCTGGAGCTGGCCCGCGGCGAGTCCGCCTTCCTCCCCGCCACCGGGACGGCGACCCGCCTGGCCGGCGCCGCCACCGTCTTCCGCGCGACCGTCACCCTCTGAATCCGGCCCCCGGCCGGGCCGCGGAACGGCGGCGCCGGGCGCCGGGGCGGGTGCCCGACGCCCGGCGCGCCGTCCGGTCAGTCCGTCCTGGCCGGGCCCGAGGGGCCCGTGCCTGCGCCCACCAGGGCCGGCTCCGCCGGCTCCGCGGCCTTCGCCGGGCCGGCAGCCGCAGTGGCCGGTGCCGGGTGCTCCAGGAGCTGCGGGGGCCACTTCCGGTTCGCCGCCTTGGTCAGCTTGCGGCCCAGGTTCTGGAAGGGCACCTCCACCAGCCGGTACACCACCCAGCAGACCACCAGCAGCACCGCCACGTACATGGCCACCCACGCCCACCGCTCGGCGAACGGCATCTCGGCCAGCTTCTGCCAGTAGTACTTGGGGTGCCAGCCGAACCGCCACAGCAGGAACCGCTTCACCGGCCAGTGCAGCAGGTAGACCGAGAAGCTCACCGCGCCCAGCCAGACCATCGGGCGCGGCCAGCGCCGCTTGCGCAGCAGGAAGAAGAGCCCGAACGACGCCCACGCCCCCAGGTAGGCGTAGGTGAAGGCCTCCCAGGTGAAGGTCGAGGTCGCGTCCGCCCACGCGCCCCGGTTGTAGATCCACCCCACCAGGGCGCCCGCCACCACCACGAAGCCGACGGACAGCCAGGCCTCGATGCGCTCGATCTGCCCATGCTGCGCCCGGTAGACGACCGTGCCCGCGAACATCGTCGCGAAGATGGTGAAGGTCTCGAACGCGGGCACCCGGGCGTTGTTGAACACCAGGTACAGGCTGAGCCCGCCCAGCAGCAGACCGCCGGTCCGGGCCAGCGAGGCATTGCCGCTGAGCATGCAGAAGACGCCCATGACCACAACGACCAGCGCGGCGGTCACCAGGTTGTAGATCTCCTGGTTGGTGCTCTGCAGGCTGTGCGAGGGGATCCAGACGCCCATCACCAGGGCGATCGCACCCGCCCCGACCGCGATCGGCGTGCTTCGCCGGTGCCAGCCGAACGCGAAGAGGCTGCTGACGAAGAAGTAGAAGAGCATCTCGAACGTGAGCGTCCAGCTCACGCCGAAGCCGTTCACCACGCCCAGGACGTCGGTCAGCATCAGGCCGTTGCCCGCCAGCCAGAGCTTGTCGTGGTGGTAGCCGTCGAAGGTCAGGACCTGGTAGGCGTCCGGCAGGATGAACTCGGACAGCAGCATCGCCACGATCAGCGCGGGGTAGATCCGGAAGATCCGGCCGATCCAGAACGCCCGGACGTCACCGCGGCGCTCCAGCGAGGCCGGGATGATGTAGCCGCTGACGATGAAGAACGCGATGACCCCGTAGAAGCCGAGGTCGAAGTGGGCCGTGATCGTGTCGCCGTACGGGACGATCCTCAGGATCTCGAAGTGATGGGCCGCGACGGCCAGCGCCGCGATACCCCGCAGCGCGTCCAGCCAGCCGAGTCGGTTCGCCGACGGGGGTGCGGATCCGGCGGCGGCTGCTCCGGTGGCCTCTCGTCGAGAGCGGGATCTAAGTGTCATCACGCGCCGGAGGCTAGCCCATGCCCTGAACAGGCTTCGCACCACCCCTTCGTGAACGTCCGTACACGAGCCCCGCGCCACCGCCGGGCCGGGGCGAATCCCCGGCCCGGCTCCGTCAGTCCCGGGTCATGTCGACGAAGCGCGAGTAGTGGCCCTGGAAGGCCACCGTGATGGTGGCGGTCGGGCCGTTACGGTGCTTGGCGACGATGAGGTCGGCCTCGCCCGCGCGGGGCGACTCCTTCTCGTAGGCGTCCTCGCGGTGCAGCAGGATGACCATGTCGGCGTCCTGCTCGATCGAGCCGGACTCACGCAGGTCGGAGACCATCGGACGCTTGTCGGTGCGCTGTTCGGGGCCACGGTTCAGCTGGGAGAGCGCGATCACCGGCACCTCCAGCTCCTTGGCCAGCAGCTTCAGGTTCCGCGACATGTCGGAGACCTCCTGCTGGCGGTTCTCGGCCCGGCGGGAGCCGCCGGACTGCATCAGCTGGAGGTAGTCGATGACGATCAGCTTGATGTCGTTGCGCTGCTTGAGCCGGCGGCACTTGGCGCGGATCTCCATCATCGACAGGTTCGGCGAGTCGTCGATGAACAGCGGCGCCTCGCTGACGTCCGGCATCCGGCGGGCGACCCGGGTCCAGTCGTCGTCCGTCATGGAGCCGGAGCGCATGTGGTGCAGCGCCACCCGGGCCTCGGCGGAGAGCAGGCGCATGGCGATCTCGTTGCGGCCCATTTCGAGCGAGAAGATCACGCTCGGCAGCTTGTTGTGGATCGAGCAGGCCCGGGCGAAGTCCAGCGCCAGGGTGGACTTTCCCATCGCGGGCCGGGCCGCGATGACGATCATCTGGCCGGGGTGGAGCCCGTTGGTGAGCGCGTCGAAGTCGGCGAAGCCGGTCGGGACGCCGGACATCTGGCCGTTGCGGGAGCCGATCGACTCGATCTCGTCGAGCGCGCCCTCCATGATGTCGGCGAGCGGCGCGTAGTCCTCGTTGGTGCGCTGCTCGGTGACGGCGTAGATCTCCGCCTGGGCGGCGTTGACGATCTCGTCGACGTCGCCCTCGGCGGCGTAGCCCATGCCGGCGATCCGGGTGCCGGCCTCGACCAGCCGGCGCAGCACCGCGCGCTCGTGCACGATCTGCGCGTAGTACTCGGCGTTGGCGGCGGTCGGGACGGAGTTGACCAGGGTGTGCAGGTAGCCGGGGCCGCCGACCCGCTGGAGCTCGCCGCGCTTGGTCAGCTCGCCGGCCACCGTGATCGGGTCGGCCGGCTCGCCGCGCGCGTAGAGGTCGAGAATCGCGCCGTGCACCAGCTCGTGGGCGGGCCGGTAGTAGTCGGCCGGCTTGAGCACCTCGACCACGTCGGCGATGGCGTCCTTGGAGAGCAGCATGCCGCCGAGGACGGACTGCTCGGCCGCGAGGTCCTGCGGGGGGACGCGCTCGAAGCCGTCCAGGCCGCCGCCCTCGCCGCCCTCGTCCTCGCCGCCCTTGCGGCGCTTGCCGCCGTCGCGCTGGAAGCCGCCGGAACCGCCGGGGCCGCCCTTGCCGCCCTTCTGGAAGCCGCCGCCCTGGCCCTGGCCGCCGCGGCCGCGGGAGACCGGCAACCGGTCGCCGGGGCCGTCCGGGAACGGGGCGTCGGCGAAGGCGCCGACCGGGAAGGGGTCGTCGCCGCCCTGCCAGTCGTCCTCCGGCGGCGGGGCGTCGTGGTCGTCGTACTGGGGGCCGGTCACGCGTGTTCCCCGATCAGCGAGTGGTGCGAGTTGGAGCGGGTCTTGCCGGTGGCTGGGATGGTGCGGGACCCGACTCCGCGCCACCGCATTTTCTACGCCACCGCTCCGACAAATCGGACGCCGGGGCGGATGGGAGTGTCGGGCGGAGGGCCCACGCTAAGGCGCCGGACGGCCTTCAGCCAAGGCGGTTATCCACAGGGGGTGTGGACGAGCGGCCCTCCGCTGTGGAGAAGTGCCGCAAACCTGTGGACGCCCCTGTGGAAAGCCCTGTGGATAACCAGACCATCGATCCACCGTCAACCCGCTGACCTGCGCTTCCCCCGTCCCGGGCCTGTGCATGAGAAATTCTTCACACGGAGTCGGGTGGCGGTGGACACACACGTGGACGTCCCGCTCGCGCGCTCGTACGAGTAAGTGACACTAGTGGGTAGCATCACTTACCTGTGGATGAGTAGCCTGGTTCCCATGACCCTCACCACCGACCGCCGCCGGCACGACCGGGAGATCCTCGCCCTCGCCGTCCCCGCCTTCGGCGCCCTGGTCGCCGAGCCGCTCTTCCTGATGGCCGACTCGGCGATCGTCGGCCACCTCGGCACCGCCCAGCTGGCCGGCGTCGGCGTGGCCTCGGCCGCGCTCACCACCGCCACCGGGGTCTTCGTCTTCCTCGCCTACGCCACCACCGCCGCGGTCGCCCGCCGGATCGGCGCCGGCGACCGCCGGGCCGCGATCCAGCAGGGCGTCGACGGCATCTGGCTGGCGCTGGCGCTCTCCGTCGGCGTGGTCGCGCTGACCCTGCTGCTCGCCCCGCAGGTGGCCGACGCGCTCGGCGCCTCCCCGACGGCCGCCCCGTACGCCGTGACGTACCTGCGGATCAGCGCGCTGGGCATCCCGGCGATCCTCATGGTGATGGCCTCCACCGGCGTGCTGCGCGGCCTCCAGGACACCCGGACGCCGCTGTACGTGGCCGTCGCGGGGTTCGCCGCCAACCTCGGGCTGAACGCCGGCCTGGTGTACGGCGCCGGGCTCGGGGTGGCCGGCTCGGCCTGGGGCACGGTGATCGCCCAGACCGGCATGGCCGCCGTGTACGTGTTCGTGGTGGTCCGCGGCGCCCGCCGGGAGCGGGCCTCGCTGCGGCCGGACCCGGCCGGGATACGGGCGAGCGCCCGGGCCGGCGGGCCGCTGATGGTCCGTACCCTGAGCCTGCGCGCCATCCTGATGATCGCCACCGCGGTGGCCGCCGGGCTCGGCGACGACGAGATCGCCGCGCACCAGATCGCCATGACGGTCTTCCTGTTCATCGCCTTCGCGCTGGACGCCATCGCGATCGCCGGCCAGGCCATCATCGGCCGCTACCTGGGCGCCGGGGACGTCCCGGGCACCAGGGCCGCCACCCGCCGGATGATCGAGTGGGGCATCGGCTCCGGCGTGGTGCTGGGCCTGCTGGTGGTGGTCGCCCGGCCGCTGTACGTCCCGCTGTTCACCCCGGACCCGGCGGTGCAGCACCAGCTGAACACCGTCCTGCTGCTGCTCGCGCTCTGCCAGCCGGTCTCCGGCCTGGTCTACGTCCTGGACGGCGTGCTGATGGGCGCCGGGGACGGCCCGTTCCTGGCCTGGGCGATGCTCGCCACGCTGGCGGTCTTCGCGCCCGCCGCACTCGCCGTGCCGGCCAGCGGCACCGGGCTCGCCGGGCTCTGGTGGGCGATGAACCTCTTCATGCTGGTCCGCGGCGGCTTCCTGGCCTGGCGGGCCCGGGGCGGCCGGTGGCTGGTCACCGGCGCCGTGCGGAGCTGAGCGGCCGTTCCCGGCCCGCGGCCCGCGAACGGACCGAGGGCCGGGAACGACCGAGGGCCGGTCCCCCGCGAAGGGGGACCGGCCCTCGGGCCACTGCCGAGGAGCTGACGCTACCGGCGGGTGGTCGTGGCTCAGGCGGCGACGACGGCGACGTCCAGGTTGGCCTGGACGTCCGAGTGCAGCTTGACCGAGACCTTGTGGGTGCCCACGGTCTTGATCGGCGAGGCGATCGCGACGGCGCGCTTGTCGACCGCCGGGCCGCCGGCGGCCTTGATGGCCTCGACGACGTCGGCCTGGGTCACCGAGCCGAACAGACGGCCGGCCTCGCCGGAGCGAACGGCCAGCTTGACCTGGACGCCCTCCAGCTTGCCCTTGACCTCGTTGGCGGCCTCAAGGGTCTGGATCTCGTGGATCTTCCGGGCACGACGGATGGCGTCGACGTCCTTCTGACCGCCCTTGGTCCAGCGGATGGCGTAGCCGCGCGGAACCAGGTAGTTGCGGGCGTAGCCGTCCTTGACCTCGACGACCTCGCCGGCCGAGCCCAGGCCCGGCACCTCGTGGGTGAGGATGATCTTCATTGTTCGGTCACCCTCTCTTAGCGCGCGGTGCTGGTGTAGGGCAGCAGCGCCATCTCACGGCTGTTCTTCACGGCCGTGGCGACGTCACGCTGGTGCTGGGTGCAGTTGCCGGTGACCCGGCGGGCACGGATCTTGCCGCGGTCGGAGATGAACTTCCGCAGCAGGTTCGTGTCCTTGTAGTCAACGTAGTTGACCTTGTCCTTGCAGAAGACGCAAACCTTCTTCTTCGGCTTGCGAGCAGGCGGCTTCGCCATTGTGTGCTCCATTGGGGTTCACGGCCGGGCGGGCGTCTCGCGACGCCCGCGGCCAGGCCGCACGAAATCTGTCAGCTCTAGAACGGAGGCTCTTCCGAGAAGCCGCCACCGGACGGGGCACCCCAGCCGCCGCCACCCTGGTTGCCACCAGAGGGAGCGCTGGACGCCCAGGGGTCGTCGGAGGGGCCGGACTGGCCGCCGGAGTTTCCACCCCAGCCGCCGCCCTGCTGGCCGCCACCGCCGCCGCCCCAGCCACCGCCCTGGCCGCCGCCCTGCGGGCCGCCGCCGAAGCCGCCGCCCTGGGGGCCGCCGGACCGGTTGGCCCGGGTGACCTTCGCGGTCGCCGAGCGCAGGCTCGGACCGACCTCGTCGACCTCGACCTCGAAGACCGTCCGCTTCTCGCCTTCCTTGGTCTCGTAAGACCGCTGGCGCAGCCGGCCCTGCACGATGACGCGCATGCCGCGCTGGAGCGATTCGGCCACGTTCTCCGCGGGCTGCCGCCAGACGTTGCACGTGAGGAAGAGGCTCTCGCCGTCCTTCCACTCGTTGGTCTGACGGTCGAAGGTGCGGGGAGTGGACGCGATGCGGAACTTCGCGACCGCCGCACCCGACGGGGTGAAGCGCAGCTCGGGGTCGTCGACGAGATTGCCGACGAGGGTGATGACGGTCTCGCCTGCCATGGTGGTGATGACCTCTCGGGAAGATGTCCGTTCACCGCTGTTTCACGTGAAACAGCGGTCGCGAGCTACCCGAGACCCGAAGGCCTCAGAGGTGGCTCAGTGGGTGTCCGGGCGCAGGACCTTGGTCCGCAGAACCGACTCGCTCAGGCCCAGCTGGCGGTCGAGCTCCTTGACGACCTCAGGCGTGGCCTGGAGGTCGATGACCGAGTAGATGCCCTCGGACTGCTTGTTGATCTCGTAGGCCAGACGGCGGCGACCCCAGGTGTCGATCTTCTCGACCTTGCCGCCCGCGTTGCGGACGACAGCCATGAAGCTCTCGATCAGGGGGGAAACGGCGCGCTCCTCGACCGAGGGGTCGAGGATCACCATCACCTCGTAGTGACGCATGAGTAACCCACCTCCTTTGGACTCAGCGGCCACGGTCTCTCCGTGGCAGGAGGGTTGTGCAGCGTCGGCACCGGAGCAGTGACGACACGGCCACCGTAGCGGCCGGGTCCGACAGTGCCTCCTCGTTCACCCGGAAGAGGGCAGAGGAGGGCACACCTACACCAGTGCAGACGACACACCCTACCCGCACCCGGACGGACGAACAAAACGCATAGGGGTTGTGAGACCCGCCCAACCGCCGCAATCTGGACGGAACGGGTTTCCCGCCCGTTCGTCTCCCCCGCAGGAGGTGGGACTCATGGCCCAGACCGTCCACCGCATGCCCGCCCTCACCCTGAACACCGACGGACACCCGCACCCGCGGGAGAACACCCTGGTCGGCCTCACCGCCGTGCTGGGCGCGATCTCGTTCATCACGTCGTTCTTCCACAACCTGCACCTGCTGACCTCGTGGACCGGCCTGTTCGGGATCGTGACCGGTCTGCTGGGGATGTACGTCTCCGTCACCACGGCCGAGCGCTTCGTCCTGATGATCACGCTCGGCGCCTCGGCGATCGGCTTCTACCTCGGCATCGCACGCGGCGGTCTGTGGGGTTAGTCCCGCTCCCCCGAGGAACCCCGGGCGCCCCCGTGGCGTACTTGTCTTCAGACGGACGGGTACGCGGCGGGGGCGCCGCCGTGCCCGCGGCCGACGGGACCCCGGACGATAGGGTCACCCCGAGAAGACGGGGCCCACCGCAGCCCGACCGACGAGGAGCACCGAGCATGAGCCTGCGCCTGAGGACGATCACCCGCGAGGAGCACCTCGCCTTCATCAGGAGCCGCGCCTCGGCGAGCCACATGCAGGTGCCGTCCTGGGGCGATGTGAAGGCCGAGTGGCGCTCCGAGTCGATCGGCTGGTTCGACGAGGCCAACCAGCTCGTCGGCGCCGGCCTGGTGCTCTACCGGCAGCTGCCCAAGCTCAAGCGCTACCTCGCCTACCTGCCCGAGGGCCCGGTCATCGACTGGTTCGACCGCGACCTCGACCGCTGGCTGCAGCCGATGCTGGCGCACCTGAAGTCCCAGGGCGCCTTCTCGGTGAAGATGGGCCCGCCGGTGGTCATCCGCCGCTGGAACGCCCCGACCATCAAGGAGGCCATCGCCGCCAAGCAGGCCAAGCGCCTGCGCGACGTCGAGGCCGACTGGTACGAGCCGCGCGCCTTCGAGGTGGCCGACCGGCTGCGCAAGGCCGGCTGGCTGCAGGGCGAGGACGGCGGCGCCGGCTTCGGCGACGTCCAGCCGCGCTACGTCTTCCAGGTGCCGCTGGCGAACCGCTCGCTGGACGACATCCAGAAGGGCTTCAACCAGCTCTGGCGCCGCAACATCAAGAAGGCCGAGAAGAGCGGCGTCGAGGTCGTCCAGGGCGGCTACGACGAGCTGCCGGTCTTCCACCAGCTCTACCTGGTGACCGCCGAGCGCGACAAGTTCACCCCGCGCCCGCTGGCCTACTTCCAGCGGATGTGGAAGGCCCTCACCGCCGAGGACCCGAACCGGATGCGGCTGTACATCGCCTACCACGAGGGCGAGCCGCTGGCCGCGACCACGATGCTGGTCGTCGGCGAGCACGTCTGGTACTCCTACGGCGCCTCGGCCAACCACAAGCGCGAGGTCAAGCCGTCGAACGCGATCCAGTGGCGGATGATGCGCGACTCCTACGCCCTGGGCGGCGGGGTGTACGACCTGCGCGGCATCTCCGACACCCTGGACGAGAACGACCACCTGTTCGGCCTGATCCAGTTCAAGGTCGGCACCGGCGGCCAGGCCGCCGAGTACCTCGGCGAGTGGGACTTCCCGCTCAACAAGCTGCTGCACAAGGCCCTCGACCTCTACATGTCGCGCCGCTGAGCAGCCCGCTCCGAGCCACCGAGCAGCCGTGCCCAACACCCCCTGGGAGATGACCCGATGACGCTGTCGCTCTACCTCGACACCGAACGCTGGCGCACCCACCAGCGCTCCGTCCTGGCCGAGTTCCCCGGCCTGGTGCCGGTGGCGAAGGGCAACGGCTACGGATTGGGCAACCACCGCCTGGCCGAGGAGGCGACCCTCCTCGGCACCGGGGTGCTGGCGGTGGGCACCGCCTACGAGGCCGCCGACGCGGCCGAGTGGTACGGCGGCGAGCTGCTGGTGCTCACCCCCTACCGGGTGGGCGAGGAGGCGCTGCCGCTGCCGCACGCCCGGGTGATCCGGACGGTGGCGAGCCTGCCGGGCCTGCGGGCGCTGCACGGCGCCCGGGTGGTGGTGGAGTGCATGACCACCATGCGCCGGCACGGCGTCTCGGCGGCCGACCTCCCGGCCGTCGCCGCCGAGCTGGAGGGCGTCGCGTTCGAGGGGCTCGCGCTGCACCTGCCGATGGACCGGCCGGACGGCTCCAGCCCGGTCGAGGAGGTCGCGTACTGGGTGGAGACCGCCCGGGCCGCCGGCATCCCGGTGCACACCGTGTTCGTCAGCCACCTCGGCGCGGCGGGCATGGAGCAGCTGGCCCAGCGCTTCCCGGACACCGTCTTCCGGGCCCGGATCGGCACCCGGCTCTGGCTGGGCGACCACGGCGCGCTGGAGGTCCGGGCGACGGTGCTGGACGTCACCCCGGTGCGCAAGGGCGACCGCTACGGCTACCGCCAGCACCCGGCGCCGTCCGACGGCCACCTGCTGGTGGTCGCCGGCGGCACCGCGCACGGCATCGGGCTGGAGGCGCCCAAGTACGTGCAGGGCATGTCCTCGCGCGCCAAGGGCATCGCCCGGGCCGGCCTGGCGACCGTCAACAAGACCAAGTCGCCGTACCACTGGGCCGGCAAGCAGCTCTGGTTCGCCGAGCCGCCGCACATGCAGGTCTCGCTGCTGCTGCTGGACGGCGACGCCGAGCCGCCGGCGGTCGGCGACGAGCTCGGCCTGCAGGTGCGGCACACCACCACGCACTTCGACCGCGTGGTGGACCGCTGAGTCCTGCCGGTCGCGCCGGTCAGTCCTTCCCGGGCGGTTCCACGCCGGCCGGCTCCCCCGGGGCCGCGTCCGCGACGGCCGGTTCCACGACGGCCGCGTCCGCGGCGGCCGGTTCCGCGGCGGGCGGCTCGTCGAGCCACGCCTCGGGGCCGGCCGGTGCGTACCCGGCGTAGCTCTCCTCCTCGCGCAGCCGGCGGGCGGCGCCGAGCACGAAGACGTCCGGGGCGCCGTCGAGCACCCCGCCGGACGGGTCGTCGCTGCCGTCCCAGCGCACCGGGTCGCGGTCCGGCAGCAGGATGTCCCGGACCACCATGCCGACCAGGTAGAGCGTGCCGAGCAGGTGCAGCACGATCGCGAAGTGGTACCAGGACTCGCCGATGCCGTGCTGCTTGGGCCCGGTGACGAAGCCCAGGTGGGACCAGATGCCCAGGGTGTAGAGCACCTCGCAGGCCTGCCAGATCAGGAAGTCCCGCCAGCGCGGCCGGGCCAGCACCGCGAGCGGCAGCAGCCAGAGCACGTACTGCGGCGAGTACACCTTGTTGAACACCACGAACGCGGCCACCACCAGGAAGGCCAGCTGGGCCACCCGCGGCCGGCGGGGCGCCGCGAGCCCGAGCCAGGCCACTCCCGCGCAGCTCAGCAGCATCAGCACGGCGATGAAGGTGTCGAGGTTCGCCAGCCCCACGCCCCGGCTCTGCATGAGGATCAGCCAGAGCGAGCCGTAGTCCTCGGTGCGGTGCTTGCTGAAGACGTAGAAGGCCGACCAGCCCTGCCAGTTGGCGATCATGATCGGCAGGTTGACCAGCAGCCAGGCGCCGACGGCCCCGCCGAGCAGCGCCCGCAGGTCCCGCTTCCGGCCGGCCCGCCAGCAGAGCACCAGCAGCGGCCCGAGCAGCAGCACCGGATAGAGCTTGGCGGCGGTGGCCAGGCCGATGAACACCCCCGCCCAGGCCGGCCGGGAGCCGGACCACCAGGCCAGGGCGACCGCGGCCAGCGCGACGGCCAGCAGGTCCCAGTTGACGGTGGCGTTGAGCAGCAGGGTCGGCGCCAGGGCGAACATCAGCGCGTCCCAGGGGCGGCGCCGGTGGGTGCGGGAGAGCGCGACCACGGCGACCACCGCGCAGGCCATCAGCAGGCCGGCGTTGATCGTCCAGAACCAGCGCTCCTGGTCCTGCGCGGCGCCGCCGCCGGGCGTCAGCCAGGCCGCGATCTGCATGAAGAGCCCGGTCAGCACCGGGTACTCCAGGAACTGGAGGTCCCCGCTGGTGCCCGGGATCCGGTCCACGTACGGGTGCAGGCCGGCCGCGAAGCCGCGTCCGGAGAACAGGTGCGGGATGTCGCTGTAGCAGGCGTGCACGTACTGCGGCGAACCGGGCTGGAACCAGGCGGCGTTGTAGCAGGGCAGCTTCTGCGCCATGCCCAGCACCGAGACCACGATCACCACCAGCGCCAGGAAGCGCGCCGGGATCCACCAGGAGACGCCGAGCAGCGCGCGCCGTCCGGGCGGGCCGCCGATCACCTCGCTGCCCGCCGCCGCGACCGGATCCTCGTCCGCCGGCACCACCACGGTGTTGGCCTGCGGACCGGACGCCGGTGCGGGCGGGGCCTCTTCGTCACGAACGCTGGACGTCATGGCGGACATCCTGCCGCACCCCGGCCGTCCGTACGAGGAGGCCCCTGCCCCTTTTCCCCGGCCCGGCACCGCTCGCCGGACCGGCGGCCGCCGGGCTACCGGCACGAATCGCTCCGAATGCGGCGAAACGGCGGTGGGAGGCTCCGTGGAGCCTCCCACCCCCGTTCCGGTCACCCGTTCCTAGGGAGCCGCCACCCCGTTGCCGCCGGTGGCCGACGGGGGCGAGGTGCTGGGCTTCGGCGGTCTGGTGGTCGGGCCGCCGGTCGATCCGCCGGCTCCGCCACCCGGGTCGGTGGTCGCCGGGGGCGGGGTCTGCGTGGCGCACCCGATCGGGAGCAGGCAGCTGGGCGACGGGCTGGTGCCGCCGCCACCGCCGCCGTTGGTGCCGCTGCCGTTGCCGCCGCCACCGCCGCCGGTGGTCGTGCCACCGCCGGTGTCACCGCCGCCGGTGCCGCCACCGCCACCGGTGGTGCCGCCGCCGTTGCCGCCGCCGGGGTTCGGGTTGGTCTTGGTCGGGGCCGGCTGGGTGGGCACGGTGCCCGGGCAGTCGACGCCGGGGACGCAGGCCGGCTGGGTGGCCACGGGCTCGGCCGGCTGCCCGGCGTTCGGGTCCGCCGGGGCGGTGGGCGCGGTCTCGGTCGCGGTCGGCGTCGGCACGGCGCTCGCGGTGCTGGGCGCGCCCGAGGAGTCGACCTGCGAGCCGACCGGCTGCGGGGTCGGGAAGTCCATCTTCTTCTCGTTGGCCAGCGCGGCCTTCATGTACCGGGTGAAGACGTCCGCCGGGACGTCACCACCGTGGACCGAGTCCTTGCCGCCGGTGCCGTTCAGCGAGAGCCGCCCGGGGTGGGCGGAGTCCTCGCGCCACATCGCCACGCTGGTGGCCAGCTGCGGGGTGTAGCCGACCCACCAGGCCGACTTGTTCTCGTCGGTGGTACCGGTCTTGCCGGCCACCGGGCGGCCCAGGCTGTTGGTCTTCTTGCCGGTACCGTTCTTCGCCACGTTCACCAGCACGTCGGTGACGTTGTCGGCGACGGCCGGCTCCAGCGCCTGCTTGGTCTCGTGCTTGCCGAAGCCGGGCCGCTCCTTGCCGTCCATCAGCACCTTGGTGACCGAGTACGGCTCGGCCTGCTTGCCGCTGGCGGCGAAGGTCGCGTAGGCGTCGGCCATCCGGATCGGGCTGATGGTGGAGACGCCGAGCGGGAAGGTCGCCGTCTTCGACTCCTTCTCGATGCTCTCCTTGCGGATGCCCATCGCCTCGGCGATCTGCAGGACGTTCTGGCCGCCGACGTCCTGGTTCAGCTGGACGAAGGGCACGTTGTAGGAGTACTGCATGGCCATCCGCAGCGAGACGTAGCCGCGCCGGCCCTTCTCCTCGTTCTTCTGCCGGTAGGGCTTGCCGTCGTCCCCCATCAGCAGCGAGCCGTCCGGCTTGCGGATCTCCGACATGTCGTCGGAGAGGTAGCGGCTGTCGGCGTTGATCCGCTTCGGCTTGCCCTTGTCGTCGGTCGCGGTCTGCACACCGGTCTGCATGGCGGTGGCCAGCACGAAGGGCTTGAAGGTCGAGCCGACCTGGACGCCCTGGGCGTCGGCGTTGTTGTCGTGGTGGCCGTTCTCCACGCCGTCACCGCCGTAGATGGCGACGATCGCCCCGTCGTTGGGCACCACGCTGGCCGCGCCGAACTGGACGAAGTTGTCGTTGTCCGGGCGCTTCTGCGGGTTGAGGGTCTCGGCCCTGACGTCGTCCACGGCCTTCTTCAGGGCGTCGACCTTGTCCTTCTGGAAGGTCGTGTAGATCTTGAAGCCGCCCTTGTCGATCGCCCGCTGGTCGATCGTCGGGTCCTTGGCCATGACGAACTTGTTGGCAGTCTCGACCAGGTAGCTGATCTGGCCGTTCATGTTGGCCGGGGGGACCTGCTTGATCGGCTGGGGGAAGGTGGTGCACTTCGCCCGTTCCTCGGGGGTGGTGTTCTTGGTCTCCACCATCCGGTCGAGGATCCACGCCCAGCGCTCCTCGGCGCGGGCCTGGTTCGCCTTGATCGTCGGGTCGTAGTACGACGCGCCCTTGAGCAGGCCGGCCAGCATGGCGCTCTGGCACAGGTCGAGGTCCTTGGCGTTGACGCCGTAGTACGCCTGGGCGGCGGCCTGGGCGCCGGTCGCGCCGCGGCCGAACCAGCTGGTGTTCAGGTAGCCCTTGAGGATGTCGTCCTTCTCGAACTCCTGGTTGACCTTCAGGGTGATGAAGAACTCCTTCACCTTGCGGGAGAGCGTCTGCTCCTGCGTCAGGTAGGCGTTCTTCACGTACTGCTGGGTGATCGTCGAGGCGCCCTGGGTCTCGCCGCCCTTGGCCATGTTGACGACGGCGCGCATCATGCCCTTGGGGTCGATGCCGCTGTCGGTGCGGAAGGTCGCGTTCTCCGCCGAGATGACCGCGTTCTGCAGGTTGGGCGAGATGTCGGCGAGCTCGACGATCTGCCGGTTGGTCTCGCCCTTGCGGGCCATCTCCGTGCCGTCGGCCCAGAAGTAGATGTTGTTCTGGTCGTCCACCATGGCGTTGAGCTTGGGGATCTCGGTCGTCTGGTAGACGAAGAAGATCCCGCCCACGCAGGCCGCGGCGAAGAGCAGGACGGCGCTCAGCCACTGCCGCCAGGACGGCAGCCAGCGGCGGACGCCCTGCTTGCCGAAGCGCGGGTAGTCGATGAACCGCTTCTTGCCGGGGCCGGCCGCCGCCGCACCCCCGGCCGCCGCTCCCCCGCGCCGGCCGCCCTTCTGCGCCGCCTTGCGCATCTCGGCGCGGGTCATCCGGGGCTGCTGCGCGGTGTCCCGACCGCCCTGGGGTCTGCGCCGGCGGATGCCCTCCGAACCGAGTTCGTCACGCCCGGCGCCCTCCGGACGCCCGTTGTCTCCGCCCGGGGGACGACCGTCGCCACCTGGCGACCTGCGCCGTCGTTCGCTCATGTTCCAGCTACTCCTCGCCAGGCCGGTCGAGCCTGAAGGCAGGGTCCACGTCCGATGCCCGCAACCGACCTAACCCCGGAGGTGGTCCTCGTGCACACGCGACAGCGTACGCAGCCCGGAAACCGAACCAATCGGGCATCAACTGCCAATCACCGCAAAACGGCAGCAGATCATTACACGCCCGTTGCCAAGCACACCCGCGCGTCGCCTTGTGATCACATTCACGCGCGCCCCTCTTGCCCGTTCGGGGAGCCAGGTTTACTGTTCTCGATATATCGAGCCGATACATCGGAACGGCATACCGCCGGACGAGGCGGGTCGCGGACCGGCCGGAGAAGGGAGGACGACGGCAGTGGGCAGGCGCTCAGGAGTGCTGGAGTTCGCCGTTCTCGGACTGCTCCACGACGCCCCGATGCACGGGTACGAGCTGCGCAAGCGGCTCAACGTCCTGCTCGGCTCGTTCCGCGCGTTCTCCTACGGGACGCTCTACCCCTGTCTGAAGAACCTGGTGGCCCAGGGCTTCCTGGTCGAGGACAACCCGGAGGCCGAGTACGTCCCGGCCACCGCGCTCAACGGCAAGCGGTCCAAGATCGTCTACCGGCTCTCCGCCGAGGGGAAGCAGCGGTTCGAGGAACTGCTCGCCGACTCCGGCCCGGACGCCTGGGAGGACGAGCACTTCGGCGTGCACTTCGCCTTCTTCGGCCAGACCGACCGGGCCGTGCGGATGCGCGTGCTGGAGGGCCGCCGCAGCCGGCTGGAGGAGCGCCTGGAGCGGATGCGCAACTCGCTCGCCCGGGCCCGCGAGCGGTTCGACGACTACACCGTCGAACTGCAGCGGCACGGACTGGAGTCGGTGGAGCGCGAGGTCCGCTGGCTCAACGAGCTGATCGAGACCGAACGCGCCAACCGCACCGGCCGGACCGGCCCGTCGGCCGGCGCGACCGGCCCCGCAGGACCCAAGACTTCGGACGGCCGAGGCCAGGAGGACGGGTCCGCGGACCCGCCCGGGCCACCGTACGACCGCCCGGGGCGCTCCTCCCAGGAGCGCTGACACCGCGTCAGCCCTGTGCCGCGCGGCAGGAGTGGGCGCGTCACGCGCCCGTCAGCAGTCATCGAAGAAGCAGGACGAGTCCCGCCGATCCCCGGCGGCGCTCATGAGATCACAGGGAGCAACCGGAATGGGTTCGGTTCGCGTAGCCATCGTGGGTGTGGGCAACTGCGCCACGTCGCTGGTGCAGGGTGTCGAGTACTACAAGGACGCCGACCCGGCCGGCAAGGTCCCCGGGCTGATGCACGTCCAGTTCGGTGACTACCACGTCCGTGACGTGGAGTTCGTCGCCGCCTTCGACGTCGACGCCAAGAAGGTCGGCCAGGACCTCGCGCACGCCATCACGGCGTCCGAGAACAACACCATCAAGATCTGCGACGTGCCGCCGACCGGCGTCACCGTCCAGCGCGGCCACACCCTCGACGGTCTGGGCAAGTACTACCGCGAGACCATCGAGGAGTCCGACGAGGCCCCGGTCGACGTCGTGCAGGCCCTGAAGGACGCCCAGGTCGACGTCCTGGTCTGCTACCTGCCGGTCGGCTCCGAGCAGGCCGCCAAGTTCTACGCCCAGTGCGCCATCGACGCCAAGGTCGCCTTCGTGAACGCCCTCCCGGTGTTCATCGCCGGCACCAAGGAGTGGGCGGACAAGTTCACCGAGGCCGGTGTGCCGATCGTCGGTGACGACATCAAGTCCCAGGTCGGCGCCACCATCACGCACCGCGTGATGGCCAAGCTGTTCGAGGACCGCGGTGTCATCCTCGAACGCACCATGCAGCTGAACGTCGGCGGCAACATGGACTTCAAGAACATGCTGGAGCGCGAGCGCCTGGAGTCCAAGAAGATCTCCAAGACCCAGGCCGTCACCTCGCAGATCCGTGACCGCGAGCTGGGCTCCAACAACGTCCACATCGGCCCCTCGGACTACGTGGCCTGGCTGGACGACCGCAAGTGGGCCTACGTCCGCCTGGAGGGCCGTGCGTTCGGCGACGTCCCGCTGAACCTGGAGTACAAGCTGGAGGTCTGGGACTCCCCGAACTCCGCCGGTGTCATCATCGACGCCGTGCGCGCCGCGAAGATCGCCAAGGACCGCGGCATCGGCGGCCCGATCCTCTCCGCCTCCTCGTACTTCATGAAGTCCCCGCCGGTCCAGTACTTCGACGACGAGGCCCGCGAGAACGTCGAGAAGTTCATCCGCGGCGAGGTCGAGCGCTGAACCGAGCGCTGAACCGCACGCCGGAACGGACGCCGTGCCCGAGCACCCCGGGGCACTGAGTCCGGTCCGCCCGGGCACCGGACGGGCCCACGGTCGACGACCGTGGGCCCGTTCACCTCGTCCCGGGGGATGTTTCACGTGAAACACCGGCCCCTTCCATGGCACCCTGGGCAGGTGGCGATCACCGAGAACGGCAGTACCCACCGGGCCGCGCACCGCGCCACGCTCCTCGACCTGCTCCGCGGCCGCGACTTCCGCCGGCTGCTGACCGCGCGGGTGCTGTCCCAGCTCTCCGACGGCGTCTTCCAGGTCTCCCTCGCCGCCTACGTCGTCTTCTCCCCGGAGAAGCAGTCCTCGCCCGCCGACATCGCCTCGGTGCTGGCCGTGATGCTGCTGCCGTTCTCGGTGATCGGCCCCTTCGCCGGTGTGCTGCTGGACCGCTGGCGCCGCCGCCAGGTGCTCTACCTGGGCAACCTCGGCCGCTTCGGACTCGGCCTGGTGACCGGCGGGCTCCTCGTGGCCCAGGCACCGACCTGGATGTTCTTCGCCTCCGCGCTGCTGGTCACCGCGCTCAACCGGTTCATCCTGGCCGGGCTGTCCGCGGCCCTGCCCCGGGTGGTCCGGGGCGAGCAGCTGGTCACCGCCAACGCCCTCTCCCCCACCCTGGGCACCGTCGCGGCCGCCTGCGGCGGCGGGCTGGGCTTCCTGCTGCACCAGCTGATGCCGCCCGGGCCCAGGGCCGACGCCGCCCTGGTCTCGATCGCCGCGTTCCTCTACCTCTCCGCCGCGCTGGCGGCGCTGCGGATGGACCGTGACCTGCTCGGCCCCGAGCACCACCCGGGCCGCCCGGCCCTCGGCCAGGCGCTGGCCCAGGCCGCCCGCGAACTGCACGCCGCCGTCACCCACCTGGTGCGCGACCGGCGTCCGGCGGCCCACGCGCTGGCCGCCGTGACCGCGGCCCGGTTCTGCTACGGCGTGCTGATCGTGGTCGTGGTGATGCTCGCCCGGTACACCTTCAACGATCCCGCCGACAGCGCGGCCGGCCTCGCCACCCTGGGGCAGGCGGTCGGCCTCTCCGCCGCCGGGTTCTTCATCGCCGCGGTGATCAGCCCCTGGTGCAGCCGGCGGCTCGGGCTGGCCGGCTGGATGACGCTCTGCCTGGCCGCGCCGGTGCTCTTCGTGCCCGCGCTGGGGCTGCACTTCCGCCTGGTGCCCTCGCTGATCGCGGCGCTGCTGCTCGGCGTGGTCACCCAGGGCACCAAGATCTGCGCCGACACCGTGGTGCAGGAGTCGGTCGAGGACGACTACCGCGGCCGGGTCTTCGCCATCTACGACGTGCTCTTCAACGTCGCCTTCGTGGCCGCCGCCCTGGTGACCGCCCTGGTGCTGCCGCTCTCCGGCCGCTCGGTGACGGTCGTGCTGGGCGTGGCGGCGGTGTACGCGGCCTCGGCCGTGCTCTACCTGCGCGCCGCCCGGCGGACCGGCCCGCTCCCCGGGGACGTCGGCGCGAGTCGCTAAGGTACGTCAGACCTGTCGCAGCGACAGCAGTCTGTCTCGGGGGACAATCTGATGAGCACACCGCCAAATCCGTACGGGCCACCGCCGGCGTACGGCCCCGCACCCCAGGCGTACGGGCCGCCCCAGCCGTACGGAGCACCGCAGCCGTACGGCGTGCCCCAGCCCGCGCCCGCCGGGTACGGCGCACCGCCGCCCCCGCCCGGCTACGGCCACCCGGGCGCCCAGGCCGCTCCCGCGTACCCGCACCAGCCGTACCCGCCGCAGCCCCATCCGCCGGCCCCCTACGGCCAGCCCTCGCCGCACGGCTACCCGCCGGCCCCGCTGCCGGACGGCGCACCGGCCGCGAAGGGCCGCGGCAAGGCCCGGTTGAAGGCGGCCGGCCTGGTCCTGGGCGTGACCGCCCTGATCACCGCCTACTTCGTCAGCGGTCCGAGCGTCAGCAGCGCCAAGGCCGGCGACTGCGTCAAGGCCTCCGGCTCGCGCGACGTCTCGGTGGTCAAGTGCACCGACAGCAAGGCGAACTACAAGGTGCTCGCCACCTTCGACTCCACCACCGACACCAGCCGGTGCCGGAGCACCGCCGGCACCACCAGCACCGTCTCGGGCAAGAGCGGCCGCCGCTGGAACAAGAAGCGGTACGTGCTCTGCCTCGGCCCGCTCACCGGCGTCCCGCCGGTCAAGAAGTCCTGACCGACCGCCACCCGACCTGTTTCCGGGGGATCCCCTTGTCCGTTCCGCCGCCCCAGATGCCGTACGGCTCGACGCCGCCCGCCGACGGCGCCAACCCGTACGCCACCGGCACCCCGTACGGCGCGCCGACCCCGCAGCCGCCGGCCGGCTACGGCTACCCGGCCGCGCCGCCGCCGGCCGCCCCGCCCGGGTACGGCGTGCCCGCCCAGGCCCCGCCCGGGGGCTACGCCTACCCGCCGCAGGCCGGGGGCTACCCGGCGCCGGCCGGCTACGCCCACCAGGGCGGACCGGTCTGCCGGTTCTGCGGCGGCTTCCCGGCCGTCGACACGACCGTCCGGGGTCACCAGGGCATCATCATCATCATGCGGTTCCTGAAGCAGCCGGGACCGTTCTGCCGCACCTGCGGCACCGCCGTGGTCCGCGACATGTCGGCCCGCACCCTGGTCCAGGGCTGGTGGGGCTACCTGTCGGGCATCTTCACCGTGGTCACCCTGCTGCGGAACCTCGCCGCCCACAACCGGATCAAGGACCTGCCGCCGCCGGCGCCCGGCACCCACGGACCGCAGCTCGACCCGGGCGTGCCGCTCACCAAGCGCCCGCACATCTTCATGCTGCTGCTGCCGGTGCTCGGGATCGGCTCGACGATCGTCCTGATCGCCACCGGCGCGTTCCTCGGCGCCCGGCAGCACGACGACCCGTACCGGCCGCTGGTGCTGCCCACGCCGACCACGGTGACCATCCCGGTGCCGACGTTCTCGCCGAGCTTCTCGCTGCCGCCGGCGCCGGCTCCGGCCCCGACGATCACCCTGCCGACGCCGTCCGCCGCCACCACGGTGCCCGGCGACATCGACTACGCCAAGGCGGGCGACTGCCTGCGCAACGAGAACGGCACCACCGCCACCCACGACGCCCACCCGCGGATCACCATGCTGCCCTGCACCGACCCGCGGGCCCAGTACAAGGTGCTCAAGAAGGTCTACGCGACCAGCGACGACGACAAGGCCTGCGAGAACGTGGCGGGCACCGAGAGCACCTACACCCGGGACTCCAGCACCGAGGCGCTCAGCTTCGTCCTCTGCCTGAAGAAGATCTGAGCCCGGCGCACGGGACGGGGCGCTCCCGGGTGCTCCCCGGGACCGCCCCGTCCGCCGCGCGTCCTACTGCTGGGCCTCCCACCAGGAGCGCAGCGCGGCCACCGCGGCGTCGTGCTCCAGCGGGCCCTGCTCCAGCCGCAGTTCCAGCATGTGCTTGTACGCCCTGCCGACCATCGGCCCGGGCTTGAGGCCGAGCAGCTCCATGATCTGGTTGCCGTCCAGCGCCGGACGGATGGCGTCCAGCTCCTCCTGGGCCTTGAGCTCGCCGATCCGCTCCTCCAGGCCGTCGTAGGTGCGGGAGAGCGCGGCCGCCTTCTTCTTGTTGCGGGTGGTGCAGTCCGAGCGGGTCAGCTTGTGCAGCCGCTCCAGCAGCGGGCCGGCGTCGGTGACGTAGCGGCGCACCGCCGAGTCGGTCCACTCGCCGCCGCCGTAGCCGTGGAAGCGCAGGTGCAGCTCGACGAGCCGCGAGACGTCCTCGGTGAGCTCCTTGGAGTACTTCAGCTCGCGCATCCGCTTGCGGGTCATCTTGGCGCCGACCACCTCGTGGTGGTGGAAGGAGACCCGGCCGTCCGGCTCGAAGCGGCGGGTGCGCGGCTTGCCGATGTCGTGCAGCAGCGCGGCCAGCCGCAGGGTGAGGTCCGGGCCGTCCTGCTCCAGGCCGACGGCCTGCTCCAGGACGGTCAGCGAGTGCTCGTAGACGTCCTTGTGCCGGTGGTGCTCGTCGCGCTCCAGGCGCAGCGCGGGCAGCTCGGGCAGCACGTGGTCGGCGAGTCCGGTGTCGACCAGCAGCCGCAGGCCCTTCACCGGGTGCTCGGACAGCAGCAGCTTGTTGAGCTCGGCCTGGACCCGCTCGGCGGAGACGATGGCGATCCGGTCGGCCATCGCGGTCATCGCCGCGACCACCTCGGGGGCCGGCTCGAAGTCCAGCTGGGCGGCGAACCGGGCGGCCCGCATCATCCGCAGCGGGTCGTCGGAGAAGGACTCCTCGGGTGTGGCGGGGGTGCGCAGCACCCGGGCTTCGAGGTCCTCCAGACCCCGGTGCGGATCGACGAAGCCGCGGCCCGGCAGGTCGACGGCCATCGCGTTGACCGTGAAGTCGCGGCGGACCAGGTCCTCCTCGATGGTGTCGCCGTAGGTCACCTCGGGCTTGCGGGAGGTGCGGTCGTACGCCTCGGAGCGGTAGGTGGTGATCTCGATCAGGAAGGAGCCCTGGGGGGTGTCCTTGCGCGCGCCGACCGTGCCGAAGGCGATGCCGACGTCCCAGACCGCGTCGGCCCAGCCGCGCACGAGCTTGAGCACCTGCTCCGGACGGGCGTCGGTGGTGAAGTCCAGGTCGTTGCCGAGCCGGCCCAGCAGGGCGTCCCGTACCGAGCCGCCGACCAGTGCGAGCCGGTGACCCGCCGCCTGGAAGCGGCGGGCGATCTCGTCGGCGACCGGGGACACCCGCAGCAGTTCCTGGAGGCCCCGGGTCTGGGCCTCGCTCAGGCCGGGGGCGGCCTGGACGGCGGAACTGGAATGATGGGCGCCGGTCGGGTGGGCGGTGGGCTCATTGGCAGTGGACACGGCTCACAAGGGTACGTGGCCCGGCGGCCCCGTCGCCCGCGCGTTTCCACCCGCTCACCCCCCGGCCCGCAACACCGAGGCCCTCACCACATCGTTACCATGCCGGTGGGACGACTCCGGGACACCGACGGCGGGTCGCGGTGCCGGGCGCCGTCATGGCCGCCCTGGCGACGGGCGGCCCCATGTTCTTCCACGGCTGATCCTCACGGCACCCCCCACGGCCGGCGGAACATCCGCAGCAGCACGGCACCAGCAGCAGCGATCGAGAACGGCGAGGGCGAACCCGTGAGCGAGGGCGAACCGCGTGAGTGAGCCGGCACGGCACCCCGGACAGCAGGCGGACGGTCGCCCCGGCCGGGTCCTGCGACGAACCGCCCGGCGGCTGGCCGGCGCGCTCGGCGCCGCCCTGGTGCTCGCCTCGGCCCTGCCCGGCCTCCCGGCGGCCGCGGCGCCCGCGGCCGGAACCGGCGAAGCGCGCCCGGCCGCCGACGCGACGGTCACCGCCGAGTACCCGGTGACGATGACGATCGAGTCGGTGAACAAGCCGGTGGCGGTGCCGAACGGCACCGTGACCGTCTCCGGGCACGTCACCAACGGCGGGAAGTCCGTCCTCAAGTCCGCGCACGCGACGGTCCGCAAGCCCTGGGCGGGCAAGCCGCTGACCACCCGCAGCGAGGTCGCCGGGGTGCTCACCCGGACCACCCCGCAGGGGTCGGACGGCATCTCGCTGGACAGCCCGCAGTACGCGCTGAACGAGCTCGGCCCCGGCCAGAGCCAGCCGTACACGCTGAGCGTCGCCGTCGCCGACCTGCAGCTCACCACCGAGGGCGTGTACGAGCTGGCGGTGGACGTCTGGGGGTCGACCGCCGACAACGGGCGCGACCGCCCGCTGGGCATCGCCCGCACCTTCCTGCCGTACAACCCGACCCCGGCCGAGGCGCAGCCGTCCAGGGTCACCACCCTGTGGCCGCTGGTGCACGCCCCCGTGCTGGCCGCGCAGACGCTCTCCGACAACGACCAGACCGTCCCGGTGCTGCGCGACGACAGCCTGGCCGCCGAGTTCGCGCCCGGCGGGCGGCTGTACGCGCTGGTCGAGACGGGCTCCTCGCTGACCGGGCTGACCTGGGTGGTCGACCCGGACCTGCTGGACACCGCGTTCGCGATGACCAGGGACTACCGGGTGCAGAAGCCCGGCACCGCGGGCAACGCGGCCAAGGAGGAGAACACCGTCCGCGGCACCGGCACGGCCGCCGCCACGGCCTGGCTGGAGAAGCTGCGGGCCGCGGTCGCCAAGCCGGGCAGCCAGGTGGTGGCGCTGCCCTACGCCGACCCGGACCTCGCCTCGATCGCGCACAACGCGCCCGAGCTGGAGGGCATCGACGCGGCGCTCGGCAAGGCGGCCACCGCCGGCCGGCTGACCGTGGAGGGCCGGCTCTCGGTGGACACCCGCTCCGACGTCGCCTGGCCCTACCGGGGCTACCTGGACCAGCGGATCGCCTCGGTCGCCCAGCGGGCCGGCGCCGGCCTGGTGCTGGTCAACGGCGGGAGCATGCCCGAGTCGGACGTGCTGAAGTACACCCCCTCGGCCGTCCGGCCGATCGGCAACGGCCAGAGCGCGGTGGTCGCCGACCAGGTGGTCTCCTCGCTGTTCGAGGAGGACCTGCCGGCCCCGCAGGACCAGACCCTGGCGGTGCAGCGCTTCCTCGCCGAGACCTTCGTGATCTCCCGGCAGGAGCCGCAGAACCCGCGCGGTCTGCTGGTCATGCCGCCGCGCGACCTCACCGCCGCCACCGCCAAGGTGCTGGCCGGAGCGCTCCAGGCGGCCCAGGACGGCAAGTGGGTGGAGCCGGCCAGGCTGGACGCACTCGCCCAGGCCGCGCCCGACCCCAAGGCCAACACGGCCGTCCCGGCGCCCACCGACTACCCGGCCCGGGTCCGCGACTCGGAGCTGCCCGCCGCCGACCTGACCGCCACCACCCGGATCCAGGCCGACCTGGACACGCTGATGCAGGTGCTGACCCTGCCGCAGCGGGTGCGCGGGCCGTTCAGCGCGGCCATGGTCCGCTCGCTGTCCACCGAGTGGCGCACCCGGGGCCCGGAGGGCAGCGTCTACCGCGAGGGAGTGCAGAGCTACCTCGACGAGCTCACCCGGGCGGTGAAGGTGCCGCCGAAGCGGGTCATCACCTTCGCCGGTGACACCGGGGTGCTCCAGGTCAGCGTGCGCAACGACCTCACCCAGACGGTCACCAACCTCAAACTGGTGCTGAGCCCGAGCCAGCCCAACCGGCTGCGGGTCGAGCTGCCGGCGGAGGAACTGGTGCTGCCCGCCTCGCAGAGCGTCACCCTGCGCTTCCCGGCCGAGGCGAAGAACAACGGGACGGTCAACATGACCGCCCAGCTGTACACCACCGGGCCCGACCCGAAGCCCTACGGTGCGCCGGTGGTGTTCAGGGTCGAGGTCACCTCGGTCACCAACGGCGTGCTGTACGTCTTCGGCGGCGGCCTGGTGCTGCTGCTGCTCGCGGCCCTGCGCTTCCTGCGCCAGCGCAAGCGGCGGGTGGTGCACGACGACGAGGGCGACGCGCCGCTCGCCCCGGCGGACGGCCCCTCGGACGACCCGGCGGACGGACCGGCGGGCGACCGGGCGGAAGGTCCGCGGGAGGGTGCCGGGGACGGACCGGACGGCCGGGACGGCGCCGGCGGTGCCGCGGGGACACCGCACGACAGCAGCGCGGATGGCCGGGATCGGGCCACCAGTGATGAGAAGGTTGGTCCTTGACACCGCCGACACCGCCCGATCCCGTGGCGGCCTCCCCCACGACAGCGAAGAGGTGACATGACCGGGCGCAGCGAGGAGCGGCCTCCGGGCCGCGGAGAGGTCCGTCCGGGCGCCGAGTCGCCGTCCGGCGACTGGTACGTGGCCGACACCTACGCCCAGGACCCGTACGCGGCCGACGCGTACCAGGGCGGTCCGGGCGAGCAGGACCCGTACGGCCTGCAGGCCGGCCGGCCGGCCGCGCCGCAGCAGCCGGCGGCCGCGTACGACGTGCCTCCGCAGCTGCCGCCGCAGGGCGGCGGCTACCCGGCGCCGGTGCCGCCGACGCCGTTCTCGCCGCCGGTGCCGCCGGTGCAGCCCGGCTGGGACACCCCGGCGCGGGACCGCCGGCACGAGGAGCTGCCGCCGCAGGCCGCCGCCCCGGCCGGTCCGTCCGCGCCCGCGGGCCAGCCGGCCCCGGTCCCGGCCTGGGGCGGCGGGCAGCAGTGGCAGCCCGGTCCGGCGCACTCCGCCTGGGACTCCGAGTCCACCGAGTACGTCGGGGTGGACGCGCTGTTCGGCGGCCACCAGGTGACCGCCGAGGCGCCCCGCCCGCCGGCCCAGCAGCCCCCCGTTCAGCAACCCCCCGTTCAGCAGCCCGCCGCCCCGCACCCGGCGGCCGCGCCGTTCCCGCCCGCCCCGCCCGCGCCGTTCCCCCCGGCCGGCGCGTACCCGGGGCAGCACGGGCCGCAGGCCCCGTACGCACCCGGCCCCGGCGGCCACCCCGGCGGCCACGGCCCGGAGGGGCACCGCCCCTTCGTCCCGCCGATCGAGTTCGACCCGCCCCTCGCCGAGGACGAGGCCACCCTGCAGGTGGCCGCGGTGCAGCTGCCGCCCGCGGTGGAGCCGCTCGCCGACCTCACGGCCGAGGAGCACGCCGCCCCCACGGCCCCCCCGCAGGACGGCGGCAGGACCGCCGGCGGCGGCAAGGTCGCCTCGCTGCTGAACTCCAGTGCGATCATGGCGGCCGGCACCCTGGTCTCCCGGGGCACCGGCTTCCTGCGCACCATGGTGATCGCCGGCGCGATCGGCATCGCCGTGATGGGTGACTCCTACAACGCGGCCAACACCCTGCCGACCCTGCTCTACATCCTGATCGGCGGCGGCGCCCTGAACGCCGTCTTCGTGCCGCAGCTGGTCCGCAGCATGAAGAACGACGCGGACGGCGGCACCGCCTACGCCAACCGGCTGCTCACCCTGGTGATGGTCGGCCTGGCCGGCGTGGTCTTCCTGGCCGTGCTCGGGGCCCCGCTGCTCGTCCAGCTGATCGCCCACAAGATGATGGAGACCCCGGCCCGCGCGGACACCACCGTGGCGCTGGCCCGGTACTGCCTGCCGACCATCTTCTTCATGGGCATCCACGTGGTGATGGGCCAGATCCTCAACGCCCGCGGCCGCTTCGGCGCGATGATGTGGACACCGGTCCTCAACAACATCGTGGTGATCTTCACCTTCGGCGCCTACATCTGGGTGTACGGCGGCTTCGACGGCGTCACCCCGGAGACCATCACCCCCGAGGGCGTCCGGCTGCTCGGCATCGGCACCCTGGTGGGCCTCGCCGTGCAGTCCCTGGCGATGATCCCGTACCTGCGGGCGGCCGGCTTCTCCTACCGCCCGCGCTTCGACTGGCGCGGCCACGGCCTGGGCAAGGCGGCCCGGCTGGCCAAGTGGACGTTCTTCTTCGTGCTCGCCAACCAGGCCGGCTTCCTGGTCATCACCCAGCTGGCCACCGCCGCCGGCAGCGACGCCGAGGCGGGCGGCCACGGCGGCGTCGGCCTCGCGGCCTTCTCCAACGCCCTGCTGATCTGGCAGCTCCCGCAGGCCGTCATCACCGTCTCGATCATGAGCGCGGTGCTGCCCCGGCTCTCCCGCGCGGCCGCCGACGAGGACGCCGGAGCCGTCCGCGACGACCTCTCGCACGGGCTGCGCACCACGGCCGTCGCGGTCGTCCCGGCGGCGTTCTTCTTCCTCGCGCTCGGCCCGGCCATCGGCCAGTCCATCTACGCGGTGGGCGGCGACGACCTCGCGCTGGACAACGCCCGCAACGTGGGCCTGATGCTCTCCGCCTTCGCGCTGGGCCTGATCCCCTACTCGGCGCAGTACGTGATGCTCCGCGGCTTCTACGCCTACGAGGACACCCGCACGCCGTTCTCCAACACCGTCTGGGTGGCCGCCTGTCAGGCCGGCTTCTCGCTGCTCTGCTGGGTGCTGCTGCCCGCCGAGTGGACGGTCATCGGCATGGCGTTCGGCTACGGCCTGGCGTACGCCGTCGGAGTGACGGTCGCGGTGCCCAAGCTGAAGAAGAAGATCGGCGGCCTGGACACCAAGCGGATCGGCAGGACGTACTCCCGGCTCGCCGCGGCCTCCGTGCCCGCCGCCCTGGTGGGCCTGGGCGCCGGCCTGGCGATCACCCGGGTGGTCGGCGGCTGGACCGGGGCCGTGCTGACCGTCCTGGTGGCGGGCGGACTCCAGCTGGCCGTCTTCGTGCTCATCGCGAAGCGGCTGCGGATCGAGGAACTGAACGCCATGCTGGGTATGGTGCGCGGCCGGCTGGGCCGCTGATCCGGCTTCGGGCCGCCGCGCGCCCCGGACCCGTCCCGGGCCGGGGCCCGGCGGCCCGAAGCCGATCTGCACCACATCTCTCCACCATCGGGCAACCGCTCGGACCTTCCGGCGGTCGTACCCGGTGGAGAACAGTGGGCACAATTGTCCTGGAGCACCGGGGCCACCGGCCGAAGCGCTCCAACGACTCTCTCTCAGGCCCGGGGCGACACAAGGGGAGGCTGGACCACGGTGGCTGATGGCACCAAGGCGGTCGTCGACACGTCAGCAGCTGACGGAGCGGCGGACGAGGCCGCGCTCGCCGCGGCGATCGACGAACTCGCCGACGGCACGGCCCGGGCCGGCGCGGCCACCGGGAAGGGCGCCCGCCCCGGCGGGGACGTCCGTGACTCCGAGGACGGCGAGGCCCCCGAGGACGGCGACGACGGCGATGACGGCGACGACGGCGAGGACCCCGGCGACGAGGCCGTCGCCCCGGCCGGGAGCGAGGAGACCTCGGAGATCACCGCCCCGCTGTCCGCCTCCGAGATCGCCGCCGAACTGGCCGCCGGCGACGCCGCCCGCCGGGCCGCCGCCAAGGCGTCCGCCGACCCCGCCGCCGGCCGCCCCGCCGCCAAGCGCCCGCCCCGGGACCCCCAGCCCACCCACGACCCCCGGGACACCGCCACCCTGCCGCAGACCCTGCCCGCCCCGCTGCGGCACAGCGGCGACCTCATCGGCCACCGCTACCGGCTGGAGGAGTGCATCTCCTCCACCGAGACCTTCAGCAGCTGGCGCGCGGTCGACGAGAAGCTGCGCCGCGCCGTCGGCGTGCACCTGATGGCCGCCGGCCACCAGCGCGCCCGCAAGGTGCTGGCCGCCGCCAAGTCGGCCGCCCTGCTCGGCGACCCGCGCTTCGTACAGGTCCTGGACGCCGTCCAGGAGGGCGAGCTGGTCTACGTCGTGCGCGAGTGGCTGCCGCACGCCTCCGACCTCGCCAAGCTGCTCGCCGACGGCCCGATGGAGCCCCACGAGGCCTACCAGATGGTCCGTCAGGTCACCGACGCGGTGGCCGCCGCGCACCGGCGCGACCAGGCCCATCTGCGGCTCACCCCGCGCTGCGTGCTGCGCACCGACAGCGGGCAGTACCGGATCAACGGCATCGCGGTGGACGCCGCCCTGCGCGGGCTGCCCGCCGAGGGCGCCGACGAGGACGCCGAGCGCACCGACACCCGGGCCATCGGCGCCCTGCTGTTCGCCGCGCTCACCCACCGCTGGCCCTTCCCCGAGGACCGCTACGACCTCAAGGGCCTGCCCAGGAACCTCGGCGAGGTGGCCCCCGACCAGGTCCGCGCCGGGGTCCACAAGGGCCTGTCCGAACTGGCCGCCCGGGCCCTGTTCGACCACCCGCCGCACCACGCCGAGCCGATCACCACCCCCGAGGCCCTCGCCCGGGCGATCGCACTGATGCCGCGCATCCGCCAGCCCGAGCCCGAGCTGCCGGTCTTCGCCAACCCGCCGCGCCACAACACCCACGCCCTGCCGACCGCGCCCAACCCGACCCGGGTGGTCGCCGCCCCCGGCACCGGTCCGACCCCCGTGACGGCCCCGGTGCGGCGCGCCGGGCGACGGTTGCGCCGGGTGGTCAAGGTGACCGCCTGGACGGTCGCCCTCGGCGCCATCGGCGCGGCCTCCTGGCAGCTGGTCGACTACCTGCGCCCGGAGAGCACCGCCATCGCGGCCCCCCAGCCGAGCAGCACCAGTGCCACCCCCACCGCCCACGCGGCCACCCACGACCCGGTGGCGATCCCGGTCGCGCAGGCGATCTCCTACAACCCGCTGGGCGGCGGCCCGGAGGGCACCTCCGCCCTGGACAAGGCCACCGACGGCGACCCGAACAGCGAGTGGACCACCAGCTGGTACCTGGACCCCTTCCCGAAGATCAAGGAGGGCACCGGCCTGCTGCTCGACCTCGGCTCGACGCAGACGGTCTCCGGCGTCACCGTCAAGCTCGGCACCCCCGCGACGGCCGAGCTGCGGGTGCCCGGAAAGGGCGTGAGCAACCCGCCGGCCGCCAAGCCGAAGGACTACACCATCCTCGGCAAGGAGACCGGCACCACCCTCGCGTACCAGCTGGACAGCCCGGTGACCACCCGCTACCTCTTGATCTGGCTGACCGGCCTGACCAAGAATCCGGAGGGCATGCAGTACGCGGGGCAGTACCAGGGCCACATCGCCGACGTGAAGGTCTTCGGCTGACCGGCGGGCTGCGGCGGCGGGGCGCGGACGGCGAGGGGTGGACGTGGCGGAGGACGGACCGCAGCGCGGCGACGACGACGCGGCGCTCCTCGCCCGGCACGTCGCGGGGGACCGGGAGGCCTTCGGCCGGCTGGTGAACCGCCACCGCGACCGGCTCTGGGCGGTCGCCCTGCGGACCCTCGGCGACCGCGAGGAGGCCGCCGACGCCCTCCAGGACGCCCTGGTGTCCGCCTTCCGCTCCGCCCACACCTTCCAGGGCCGCGCGGCCGTCACCACCTGGCTGCACCGGATCGTGGTCAACGCCTGCCTGGACCGCGCCCGGCGCACCGCCACCCGGCGCACCAAGCCGCTCGACGACGACCCGCAGCGGCTGGACGCCCTGGTGGGCTCCGCCGAGCCCGCCGACTTCCCGGTGGTCCGTGCCGAGGTGCACCGCGAGCTGGCCGCCGCGCTCGCCGGACTGCCCGCCGAGCAGCGGGCGGCGCTGGTCCTGGTCGACATGCAGGGCTACCCCGTCGCCGAGGCCGCCGACCTGCTGGGGGTACCGGTCGGCACGGTGAAGAGCCGCTGTGCCCGGGGCCGCGCCCGGCTGCTGCCGCTCGTCCGGCACCTGCGCGAGGAGGCTCCCCCGGGGGCGGGGGGGGGGTGTTGTGGAAAAAACCCCCCCCCCCCCCCCCCCCC
>NZ_JBIBVJ010000002.1:594528-795324 GCF_043080305.1 Kitasatospora sp. NPDC015120
GGGGGGGGGGGGGGGGCCCGCGGGGGGGGGGGGGGGGGGGCCGGCGCCGGGGGGGGGGGCGGGGGGGGGGGGGGGGGTTGTCCCCCCCCCCCCCCCCCCCCCCCCCCCGGCGCCGACCGTCCGTCCGGGAACCCACCGGCGCCCCGTACCGTCACAGGGACGGCCCCGGATCCAGCCCGGCCGATTCTGGAAGGAGACGCGAGCACGCGATGACGACGCCCCTCTCCTCCCCCGGTCCCGCCGCGGGTGCGCATCCCGGAGCCGACGAGCTGGCCGACCTCGCCGAGGACCTGCTGCCGCCCGTCGAGGCCGACGCACTGCGCCGGCACCTGGCCGGCTGCGCCGAGTGCCGGGAGACCGCCGACGCCCTCGCCGAGGTGCGGCTGCTGCTCGCCGGGGCCGGACCGGAGGCCATGCCGGCCGATGTCGCCGCCCGGATCGACGCCGCCCTCGCGGCGGCGGCCGAGGACGCCCCGGCGCCCGCCCCGGCCCCTTCCCCGCCGCTCCCCGCACCGTCCCCGCGGCCGGCCCCCGCGCCGACCGCGCCGACCGCTCCACCGGCCCGGCCCGCCGCCACCGGACCGGGCCGGGCGGCCCGGCCCCGGCGCCGCCGGGCCCTGCTGCTCGGCTCGGCCGCCGCGCTGCTCGCCCTCGGCCTCGGCGGCGTCCTGCTCGCACGGCCCTCCGCCCCCGGGCAGCAGGACCTCGGCGTCGCCGCCCACGCCCCCGCCGCCACCCCGGGAACCTCGGAGGGCTCCGCCGCCGGCAAGGCCGACCGCAGCGCCGGCGCCACCGTCTACCGGGAGGACCAGCTCGCCGCGCAGGTCCGGCAGCTGCTCGCCGCCGGTACCGCCCCCGCCCGGCCGGAGCGGCCCGTCGGGCCCTCCACCGGCGACGGCGCCGCCCCCTCGGACGGCTCCGGCGCGAGCGGCGTCCCGCCCGCCGAGGGCGGCCAGGGACTGACCGGCGGCGGCAGCTCCGCCCCGGCCTGCCCGCCGCCCAGCACCGCCGCCCTGCTGGCCACCGACCTCGGCAGCTACGCCGGGGCCCCCGCCGAACTGCTCGTCTACGCCCTGCCCGGCCGCCCCGACCAGCTCGACGTCTACCTCCGCTCCCCCGGCTGCGCGCTCCTGCTCCACCGCACGATCCCGGCCGGCTGACCCGGTGGTTCCCGTGCGATCCATGCCACCGGCCACGCGACACTCCCAGAGTGCGGGCGCCTGGTACTGATCCTCCTGGGAATGCGAGACACTGGTCAGTCGTTGTCCCGGGCGGCGGAGCAGGACCGCCCTCCCCGCAGCAAACGCGGGTCGCGATGCGAACCAGGAGATGCAGTGAGCGACGTCCGTAACGTGATCATCATCGGTTCCGGCCCGGCCGGCTACACGGCTGCGCTCTACACGGCCCGTGCCTCCCTCAAGCCGCTGGTCTTCGAGGGAGCCGTCACCGCCGGTGGTGCGCTGATGAACACCACCGAGGTCGAGAACTTCCCGGGCTTCCGGGACGGCATCATGGGCCCCGAGCTGATGGACAACATGCGGGCGCAGGCCGAGCGCTTCGGCGCCGAGCTGGTCCCGGACGACATCGTCGCCGTCGACCTCACGGGTGACGTCAAGACCGTCACCGACTCCGAGGGCAACGTCCACAAGGCCCGCGCCGTGATCGTGACCACCGGCTCCCAGCACCGCAAGCTGGGCCTTCCCAACGAGGACAAGCTGTCCGGCCGCGGCGTCTCCTGGTGCGCGACCTGCGACGGCTTCTTCTTCCGCGACCAGGACATCGCGGTGGTCGGCGGCGGTGACACCGCCCTGGAGGAGGCGACCTTCCTGTCCCGCTTCGCCCGCAGCGTCAAGGTCATCCACCGCCGGGACACCCTGCGCGCCTCCAAGGCGATGCAGGAGCGCGCCTTCGCCGACGAGAAGATCAGCTTCGAGTGGGACAGCGCGGTCGAGGCCATCCACGGCGACCCCAAGCTGTCCGGCGTCACCCTGCGCGACACCACCACCGGCGAGACCCGTGAGCTCCCGGTCACCGGCCTGTTCATCGCCATCGGCCACGACCCGCGCACCGAGCTCTTCAAGGGCCAGCTGGAGCTCGACGCCGAGGGCTACCTCAAGGTCGAGTCGCCCTCCACCCGCACCAACATCCCGGGTGTCTTCGCCGCCGGCGACGTCGTCGACCACACCTACCGCCAGGCCATCACCGCCTCCGGCACCGGCTGCTCCGCCGCCCTGGACGCCGAGCGCTACCTGGCCTCGCTGGCCGACCTGGAGGCCCAGGCCGCCACCGTCGCGGTCTGACCCGACCGACCCCACCGTCCGGGTGGGCGCGTTCCACGTGAAACACGCCCACCCCTGCCGGGCCGAAACAGAACCGCCCCGCGCGGTGTTGTAGACCTGGCAGAGCCCCCCTCCCGCTTGACCCCTTAGGAGTGATCGTGGCCGGCGCCACCACCACCGTGACCGACGCGACGTTCGATGCCGACGTCATCAAGAGCGACAAGCCCGTCCTCGTCGACTTCTGGGCCGAATGGTGCGGCCCCTGCCGCCAGGTGGCCCCGGTCCTGGAGGAGATCGCGGCCGACGCGAGTGACAAGCTCACCATCGCCAAGCTCGACGTCGACGCCAACCAGCAGACCGCCGCGGCGTACAACGTCATCTCCATCCCGACCCTGATCCTCTTCAAGAACGGCGAGCCGGTGAAGCAGATCACCGGTGCCCGTCCGAAGGCCGCGCTGCTGCGCGAGCTGGACGGCCTGATCTGAGGCAGCTCCTCCGCAATGCCGCGAGGGCGGAACCCCATCGGGGTTCCGCCCTCGCGGCATTGCCGGCCGCGCTCAGAAGGGCCGCAGCGCCGGTTCCTTCCGCCCGCCGCCCAGCAGCCGCTCCAGCGCCCCTTCGACGTCCCCCCGCCAGGAGAGGGTGGTCCGCGCCTCCAGCCGCAGCCGCGGGTAACGGTGGTGCGGACGGACGGTCTTGAAGCCGACCGCCAGCAGGTGCTCGGCCGGCAGCACACAGCTGACCGGTTGCCGCCCCACCGATCCGAACGCCTCGATCGCCCGGAACCCCCGCCCCCACAGGTCCTTGGCCACGGTCTGCACCAGCACCCGCCCGATCCCCTGCCGCTGGAAGCCCGGCAGCACCCGGCTGACCATCAGCTGGACCGCGTCCGAGGAGACCGGACTGGTCGGGAAGGACTGCGCCCGCGGCACGTACGCGGGCGGGGCGTAGAGCACGAAGCCGGCCGGCTGGTCGTCCACGTAGACCACCCGGCCGCAGGAGCCCCACTCCAGCAGCACCGCGGAGATCCACCCCTCCTTCTCCAGCTCGGGCTTGCCCGACTCGACCGCCGCCCGGCCGCTGACCGGGTCCAGCTCCCAGAACACGCAGGAACGGCAGGTCGACGGCAGATCCGCGAGGTTGTCCAGCGTCAGCGGAACGATCCGGCGTCCCATGCCCCGCACCTCCTCGTCCACTCCACAGTCGAGCATTCCCCCCGAACGCCGACGGGTGCATGTTTCACGTGAAACAGCGCTCACGCGGAACATGCACCCGCCTCCACCCCACGGTCGACCCGGCCTCAGCCCTGCGACAGCCGCAGCCCGTCGTCACCGGGCGCCATGCTGTCCAGGATCCGGTTGAGGTCCTCCACCGAGCCGAACTCCAGGACCACCTTTCCCTTGCCGAGCTTGCCGCCCCGCTGCGAGACCTCGACCTTCACCCGGGTCTCGAAGCGGTCGGAGAGCCGGCTGGCCAGGTCGTTGAAGGCCGGCGAGAGGATCTTGCCCGCCTTGGGCGAGGGCCGCTTGGGCTTCTCCTCGCGCTCCATCAGCGCGACGATCTCCTCGGTGGTCCGCACCGAGAGCCCCTCCGTGACGATCCGCTTGGCCAGCTCCTCCTGCCGCTCGACGTCCGGAGCACCGAGCAGGGCCCGGGCGTGGCCGGCCGTCAGCACCCCGGCGGCCACCCGCCGCTGCACCGCGGGCGACAGCTTCAGCAGCCGCAGGGTGTTGGAGACGTGCGAGCGCGAGCGCCCGATCCGGTCCGCCAGCTCGTCATGGGTGCAGGAGAAGTCCCGCAGCAGCTGGTCGTAGGCGGCCGCCTCCTCCAGCGGGTTGAGCTCGGCCCGGTGCAGGTTCTCCAGCAGGGCGTCCAGCAGCAGCTTGTCGTCCTCGGTGGCCCGGACGATCGCCGGGATCTGCTCCAGCCCGGCCTCCCGCGAGGCCCGCCAGCGCCGCTCGCCCATGATGAGCTCGAAGCGTCCGGGCGCCGCCCGGCGCACCACCACCGGCTGGAGCAGGCCCACCTCCTTGATCGAGGCGACCAGCTCGGCCAGCTTGTCCTCGTCGAACACCTCGCGCGGCTGGCGCGGGTTCGGGGTGATCGCGTCCAGCGGCAGTTCGGCGAAGTAGGCGCCGTCCACCCGTGCGAGCTCCGCCTCGGCGGCCTGCTCCCGCAGGCTCTCCGCGGCCGCCTTGGCCGCCAACGTCCCCCGGCCGGACGGCAGCACCGGCACCGCGGTCGGCGAGACCGCTCCGGGCGAGGCCACCGGAGCCGCCGCCGGCTGCGCCGCGGCGCCGGTCCCGGCTCCGCCGCCCGCCGGGGCAGCGGGGCCGATCAGCGCCCCCAGCCCTCGTCCCAGACCCCTGCGACCACTCACCGATTGCCCTCCGTCGTACCGTGCTGTGCTCCCGGGGCGCCCTGCCCCGAACCGTCCCGCTGCTGCCCCACCAACGAGCCGCCGGCCCCCGCGGACACCGCCCGCAGCGCCAGCTCCCGGGCGGCCTCCAGGTAGGAGAGCGCACCGGTGGAGCCGGGGTCGTAGGTGAGCACCGTCTGACCGTAGCTGGGCGCCTCCGAGATGCGGACCGACCGCGGGATCGCGGTGCTCAGCACCTCCTGGTGGAAGTGCGTCCGGACCTCCTCCGCCACCTGGGCGGCCAGCCTGGTCCGGGCGTCGTACATGGTGAGCAGGATGGTGGAGACGTGCAGCACCGGGTTGAGGTGCGCCCGGACCAGCTCGACGTTGCGCAGCAGCTGGCCGAGGCCTTCCAGCGCGTAGTACTCGCACTGGATCGGGATCAGCACCTCCTGGCCGGCGACCAGGGCGTTGACCGTCAGCAGGCCCAGCGAGGGCGGACAGTCGATCAGGATGTAGTCCAGCGGCTGCTCGTAGGCGGCGATGGCGCGCTGCAGCCGGCTCTCCCGGGCCACCAGCGACACCAGCTCGATCTCGGCGCCGGCCAGGTCGATGGTGGCGGGGACGCAGAACAGCCCCTCGACCTCGACCACCGGCTGCACCACGTCGGCCAGCGGCTTGCCCTCCACCAGGACGTCGTAGATCGACGGCACCTCGGCGTGGTGGTCGATGCCGAGCGCGGTCGAGGCGTTGCCCTGCGGGTCGAGGTCGATCACCAGGACGCGCAGGCCGTGCATGGCGAGCGAGGCGGCGAGGTTGACGGTGGTGGTGGTCTTGCCCACCCCGCCCTTCTGGTTGGCCACCACCATCACCCGGGTGGCGGCGGGGCGGGGCAGTCCTTCGCCCGCTCGGCCGATGGCCTGGACCGCAGCCTGGGCAGCACGCGCGATGGGCGTGTCATCGATCTGGTCGATGGTCTCCGAGTCCTGCATGGGGCTCAGTGTTTCACGTGAAACCGGAGCGGCAACAGTCGCCGCCCGGCTGCGCGAGAGGATTCCCGAGAGGAGAGAGCGACGTTTCACGTGAAACACCATGCCCGCAATGTCGGAATTCTGACGATGCGACACTCCGGTGGTCCGGGGTCGGCCTCTCCGTCTTCCTCCCGTCACCCGGATGCGGGAGTCCCCACCGCCGCCCCGGGCCGCAGAGCCGTGCCGGTGCCGGAACGAACGGGCGGGGAGGTCCCGAGGACCTCCCCGCCCGTGGCGGACGTCACGTCCGGCTCAGCGGCCGCGCCGCCTGGGGCTGCGGCCCCGGTCGCCACCGCGCACGGGGCCGCCACCGGCCCGGCCGGCCCGGGCCGCGGCCTTGGCCCGGCGGGTCGCCGCCTTCACACCGCCCGGGCTCTCCCCCACCTTGACCTGGACCACCCGGGTCGAGGTCTCCAGGGTGCCCTCGCCGACCGCGATCACCGACCACTCCACCGCACCGAGCTTCGCGAGCCCGGCCCGGGAGTCGGCCAGCTCCTGCTCCGCGCTGTCGCCCTTGAGCGCCAGCATCTGGCCGTGCGGCCGCAGCAGCGGCAGCCCCCAGCCGGCCAGCCGCTCCATCGGGGCCACCGCCCGGGCGGTCACCACGTCCACCGCCAGCTTGCCGACCATCTCCTCGGCCCGGCCGCGGAGCACGGTGACGTTCTCCAGCCCCAGCTCACGGACCACCTCCTCCAGGAAGGTGGTGCGCCGCAGCAGCGGCTCCAGCAGGGTCACCGAGACGTCCGGCCGCGCCAGCGCCACCGGGATGCCGGGCAGACCGGCGCCGGAGCCGACGTCGCAGAGCGTCGTCCCGCCCGGCAGCAGCTCGGCGAGAACGGCGCAGTTCAGCACGTGGCGGTCCCAGAGCCGGGGCACCTCGCGCGGCCCGATCAGTCCCCGGGTCACCCCCGAGGTGGCCAGCAGCTCGGTGTAGCGGACCGCGGCGTCGAACCGCTCGCCGAAGACCTCCCGGGCCACGGCCGGAGGGGCGGGCGGCGGCTCGACCGCCGGACGCCCGCCGACGGCCGCGCCCTCGGCACCCGGACCTCCGGCGCCCGTCTCCGGCCCGCCGGCAGGCGCGCTCTCCGTGTCCATCTCGAACTCTCCGCTCCCCGGATCCACCGACCCGCTCCTGCACCGTTTCACGTGAAACATCTCTCGCCGGGCCACCGCCCGCGAAGGGACGACGACCCCGTCCGCGCGGGGCGGACGGGGTCGGGTCCTCGTGTCGCATGCCGGCCGCCTCAGGCCGCCGACGGTCACCCTGCCGTCAGGCCGGGAGCACGACCACGCACCGCTGGGGCTCCTCGCCCTCCGACTCGCTGCGCAGACCGGCCGCGGCCACCGCGTCGTGGACGACCTTGCGCTCGAACGGGGTCATCGGGCGCAGCTTGACCTGCTCCCCCGAGCTCTTCACCTGCTCGGCGGCCTCGGCCCCGAGGGTCGCCAGCTCCGTGCGCTTGCGGGCCCGGAACCCGGCGATGTCCAGCATGAGGCGGCTGCGCTCGCCGGTCTCCCGGTGGACGGCCAACCGGGTCAGCTCCTGCAGCGCCTCCAGCACCTCGCCGTCCTGGCCGACCAGCCGCTGCAGGGAGCGGTCGTTGCCGTCGCTGACGATGGAGACCAGGGCGCGGTCGCCCTCGACGTCCATGTCGATGTCACCGTCGAGGTCGGCGATGTCGAGCAGACCCTCCAGGTAGTCCGCCGCGATGTCGCCCTCCTGCTCCAGGCGGGCGACGAGGTTCTCGTCGGCGCTGGCGGCGGCCTCGGCCTCGACGGCGGAGGTGGTGCCTTCCGTCACTGATGGACTCCTTCGGAGATGGGGCCCGGGTGGTGGGCCGGTAACGAGGTTCAGGGGGCCGTGGGAGCGGTCCGGTACGGACCGGTCACTTCTTCTTCGGCCGCTGACCGCTGCCGCGCTTGGGCTGCTGCCGGCCGCCGCCCTGCTGACGGGCCGCGCCCGACTTGGCACCCGCCGGGCGCGCCGCGGTCTGCTTGGCCGCACCGGCGGCACCGGCCGCACCGCTGCCGGAGGTCCCGCCGGAGCCGCCGGTACCGGCGGAGTCCGCCGGGGCGGCGTCGGCGGGCTGCTCGTCCGGGGCGTCCTTGGTCAGGCTGGTGGTCTGGCCGCCGGTGTGCTGGCGCTGGGACTTGGTCTGCTTCCGCGGCTGCTGCCGGCGCACCTGCACCGACTCCTCGACCACGGCCTCGGCGGTGACGGCGGACTTCTTCGCGGGGAGCAGGCCGAAGAGCGGGCCCTTGATGACCGAGCCGTCCGGGTTCAGCCGGCCGGCCTTCTTCAGGCGGGCCTGGCGCTCGTCCCAGGCCTTGCTGCCCGGCGTCGGGTTGTTGCGGATGACGATCAGCTGCTGGCCCATCGACCAGACGTTGGTGGTCAGCCAGTAGACCAGGACACCGACCGGGAAGTTGATGCCCATCACGGCGAACATGATCGGGAAGACGTACATCAGCATCTTCTGCTGCTGCATGAACGGCGTCTTCACCGTGAGGTCGACGTTCTTGGTCATCAGCTGGCGCTGCGTGATGAACTGCGACAGCGACATCAGGACGATCATCACCGCGACGACGATCTTGACGCTGACCTCGCTGCTACCCACGAAGGTGGCCGAGAGCGGGGCGCCGAAGATGTGCGCCTTGCCGGCGCTCACCAGCAGGTCGCCGTTGATCACGCCGATGGCCTTGCCCTTGGCGACCGAGGCCAGCACGCCGTAGAGCGCGGTGAAGAACGGCGCCTGCACGAGGATGGGAAGGCAGCTGGAGAACGGGTTGGTACCCGCCTCCTTGTACAGCTTCATCATCTCTTCGGACTGGCGCTGGCGGTCGTTCTTGTACCGCTCCTGGATGGCCTTCATCTTCGGCTGGATCGCCTGCATGGCCCGGGTCGCCTTGATCTGCTTCACGAAGAGCGGGATCAGGCAGATCCGGATGACGACCACCATCGAGGCGATGGCCAGACCCCAGGCCCAGCCACCATCCGGGTCGAAGACGTGGCTGTACAGCGAGTGGAACTGGACAATGATCCAGGACACCGCTGTGTACAGGGGGTTGAGGAAGGAGAAGGTCACCGGTCAGGCTCCTTGGACATTGGGATTGGCCCCATGGGGCCAATGGTCGCCGGGCCCTCTGGGTCCGGACCGGCGGGGGGCATGATCACCGGATGTCCGGCGGCGGCCCGGCCGTTCAGCCGGTCCCGCAGCCGGCGGTGCCACACCGGGTGCTTGCGCGGCGGGACGTGATCGACCCCGCCGGGAGTCCACGGATTGCAGCGCAGGATGCGCCACGCGGTCAGGGCGCCGCCCTTCACCGCCCCGTGCGTCTTCACGGCCTCGAAGCCGTAGTGCGAGCAGGACGGGTAGTAGCGGCACACCGGACCGAGCAGTGGGCTGATGGTCCACTGGTACACCCTGATCAGACCCATCAGCAGGTACTTCATCGCCCTGCTCCCGTCGGCGCCGAGGCGGCGTGCTCGGCCTTGAGCAGCCGCTTGAGCGCCGCGTCCAGGTCACGTTCGAGTTCCTGGTACGAGGCGGACGCGGCCGGGGGCAGCGCACGCACCACTATCAGGCTACCGGCGGGCAGCCGGGACAGACGATCACGCACGAGGTGGCGCAACCGGCGCTTGACCAGGTTGCGGGTGACCGCCGGGCCGACGGCCTTGCTCACGACGAAACCCGCACGCGCCGAAGGAGTCCCCTCGGCGACGTGCGGGCGGATGTCGCTGGTCCGGTCGGTGTGGCCCCCGGGGGCGTCCTCTCTGGCGAGGTGGACGACCAGCAGGGGCCTACCGGCCCGGCGACCGCGTTTGACCGCGGTCGCGAAGTCCTGGCGCCGCCGCAGCCGATTCTCGGAGGGCAGCACAACAGACTCTGGTGCGGATCAGGCGGACAGGCTGGCGCGGCCCTTGCCACGGCGGGCGGCCAGGATGGCGCGGCCGGCGCGGGTACGCATACGCAGCCGGAAGCCGTGGGTCTTCGCGCGGCGACGGTTGTTCGGCTGGAAGGTGCGCTTGCTCACTCGGGGGCTCCTGAGGTGAATCGTAGGATGACGGGGAGTCGCTTGGCCGTCACCGTGCGTCCGCGTGATCTCCCCATGTATCGGAAATCCGGCCCATCGCCCCAGTTCGGCTGGGGTTGGAGGCAATCCACGGCGCCCGTGCTGCGCGCCTTATGGAGCGGGTGGACCCGCGGACATGCGGCAGCGGCCATCGACAACTCGACCTGGTTACGGTACGCGGGACGGGGCGCGAGGGTCAAACCAGCCGCCCGGAGGCCGCTTACCCACAGCCTGTGGACAACGACTTGATCCGGCTCTGTTCGCTGACTACCGTTGCAGAACTTGTCTGGTTTGTTCATCGGAAAGCGTGCACCAGTGGCTGATGTCAACAGCGACCTCGTCCCGGTCTGGGCGAGGGTCGTCGAGCGGCTGGTCGGCGACCCGGACATCGGGGAGATGGACAAGCAGTGGGTGCAGCGCACCCAGCCCATGTGGATGATGCACGACACCGCCCTGCTGGCGGCCCCCAACGAGCGGGCCAAGCAGGTGCTGGAGGGACGGCTGCTGCCGCAGCTGACCGAGGCGCTCTCCCGCGAGCTGGGCCGCCCGGTGCGGATCGCCGTGATGGTCGACGCCAACGCCGTGCCGACCGCCCCCGCGTCCGCCGCGCAGGCCCCCGCCGAGCCGTACCCGAACCCGTCCGAGCAGGACGCCGGCGGCTACGGCGGCCAGGGCTACCCGCAGCAGTCCTACGAGCAGGACTACGAACAGGGCTACGAGCACGGCTACGAGCGGCCCCGCTACGACGGCGGCGGCTACGAGCAGCACCCCGCGCCGTACGGCGGCCCGGCGGGCGGCACCCAGGCCTGGCCCGGCTACCAGGAGCAGCCGCCGGCCTACCGCGAGCCCGAGGAGCCGGCCCCCCGGCCCGCGCCGCGGCACGTCCCCGCACCGCCCTCGACCACCCAGGGCGACCTCTTCGGCGGCGCCTACGGCCCCGGCCCGGGCGAACACCCGCGGACCGCCTCCGGCCGCCGCTCCCCCGCGGCCCGCCCGGCCGCCCGCGGTGCGGACAAGGCCCCCGCCGAACGCGCCACCGACCGCCCCGCGGTCCCCGGCGTGCCCGCCCCGCCCGGCGCGCCCCCGGCCGGCGGCTCCCGCAAGGACGAGCCGGCCGCCAGGCTGAACCCCAAGTACCTGTTCGACACCTTCGTCATCGGCGCGAGCAACCGCTTCGCGCACGCGGCGGCGGTGGCGGTCGCCGAGGCCCCGGCCAAGGCGTACAACCCGCTCTTCATCTACGGCGAGTCCGGGCTGGGCAAGACCCACCTGCTGCACGCCATCGGGCACTACTCGCGCAGCCTCTTCCCGGGCACCCGGGTGCGGTACGTGTCCTCCGAGGAGTTCACCAACGAGTTCATCAACTCCATCCGGGACGGCAAGGCGGACACCTTCCGCAAGCGCTACCGGGACATGGACATCCTGCTCGTGGACGACGTGCAGTTCCTGGCGAGCAAGGAGTCCACGCAGGAGGAGTTCTTCCACACCTTCAACACCCTGCACAACGCCAACAAGCAGATCGTGCTCTCCTCCGACCGGCCGCCCAAGCTGCTGACCACGCTGGAGGACCGGCTGCGCAACCGCTTCGAGTGGGGACTGATCACCGACGTCACCCCGCCGGAGCTGGAGACCCGGATCGCGATCCTGCGCAAGAAGGCGATCCAGGAGCAACTCAACGCTCCCGCCGACGTGCTGGAGTTCATCGCGTCCCGGATCACCCGGAACATCCGGGAGCTGGAAGGGGCCCTGATCCGGGTCACCGCCTTCGCCAACCTCAACCGGGCCCCGGTGGACCTGGAGCTGGCCGGGATCGTCCTCAAGGACCTCATCCCGGGCGGCGACGAGGACGCCGGGCCGGAGATCACCGCCCAGGTGATCATGCAGCAGACCGCCGCCTACTTCGGGCTCGGGGTGGACGACCTCTGCGGATCCTCGCGCAGCCGCGTGCTGGTGACCGCGCGTCAGATCGCCATGTACCTCTGCCGGGAGCTCACCGACCTCTCGCTGCCGAAGATCGGCGCGCAGTTCGGCGGCCGCGACCACACCACGGTGATGCACGCCGACCGCAAGATCCGGTCACTCATGGCCGAGCGGCGCTCGATCTACAACCAGGTCACCGAGCTGACCAACCGCATCAAGAGCTAGCGGGGCGGCCCCCGCGGGGCCGGCCCGGCATGGCCGGAAGAGGGCGTCAGGAGCGATCCTGACGCCCTTTCGGCATATCCACAGGTGTGCACGGCGGTCCGCCGGGGCAGGGATGCGGGGGACGGACGCCCCGCCAGTCCACAGCCCGCGCCGAACATCTGACCAGGGATTCGAACGACCCCGGTGCGCGAGGCGGAAATCCACAGGCCGGGCGGGTTCTGCGTCATCCACAGGCCCGGGCGCCGTGAGTTATCCAGAATTCCTCCACAGGGCGCCCGCCGCTACGCTCTTCCGCGCAGGTCAGGTGCCTGTGGACTTGTGCACAACCGTTGTCCACAGGGTGTGGACAACCGGCGCCCCGTCCGTGGGCCGTTCGGGTTGTCCACCGGTTGTCCCCAGGCCGGGCGGGGTTATCCCCAGGTTGTCCACAGCTGCGTCCACAGTTCGACAAGCTTCTGCCCTCGTTCATGCCCAGGTGTGAAAGCCGTCACGAAAAGTTGACCGGTGCCCGTGGATAACCGGGTCCGGATCTGGGGACGGTGCTGGGGATAACCTGTGGATACCCAGCGTGCCCTGTGGGTAACGCTCCGCCGTCCACAGCGGGCCGTGTTCGTCCACAGCCGCGGTCCACAGCTCCTGTGGACAAAAAACCGGGCCTGACCTGCGAAAACAGGGTTATCCACGGTTTCCACAGGCCCTACTACTACCACTACACCTATAGACCGTTCGCCTCGTTCAAAAGCGGGTGGGGTCGAAATCTGTGGACAACCGCTGCCCGACATCCGTTCGAGTTGCTTCCGCCCGTCTGCCCCGTCTGTCGGTGGAGTACGTCAGACTGTCCTCGGCGACTGGAAGCGGAGCGGCGGAGCTCGGCGGACAGCCGCGGCGAAGACCAAGATCAGAAGAACCAGACGTGCGAGCGGGAGCGCTCGATCCAGGAGGCGGTTACCGGTGAAGTTCCGGGTGGAGCGTGACGTCCTCGCGGAGGCGGTGGCCTGGGCTGCCCGCAGCCTCCCGGCACGGCCGCCGGTGCCGGTGCTGGCCGGCCTGCTGCTGACGGCCCAGGACGGCAGCCTGGCGCTGTCCGGCTTCGACTACGAGGTCTCGGCCCGGGTCGAGCTGGAGGCCGACATCGAGGAGGCCGGCACCGTGCTGGTCTCCGGCCGGCTGCTCAACGACATCTCGCGCAACCTTCCCAACAGGCCCGTGGAGATCTCCACCGACGGCCAGCGGGTCAGCGTGGTCTGCGGCAGCTCCCGGTTCACCCTGCCGACCCTGCCGGTGGACGAGTACCCGGCGCTGCCCCAGATGCCCACCGCGACCGGCACCGTGCCCGGCGACGTGTTCGCCTCCGCGGTCAGCCAGGCCGCCGTGGCCGCCGGCCGTGACGACACCCTGCCGGTGCTCACCGGCGTGCGGGTCGAGATCGAGGGCGACCGGATCACGCTGGCCGCCACCGACCGCTACCGCTTCGCCGTCCGCGAGCTGCTGTGGAAGCCCGAGCAGTCCGACATCTCGGCGGTCGCGCTCGTCCCGGCCAAGACCCTCCAGGACATCGCCAAGTCCCTGGGCAGCGGCGACAACGTCTCCATCGCGCTCTCCTCGGGCGGCGCGGGCGAGGGCCTGATCGGCTTCGAGGGCGCCGGCCGGCGGACCACCACCCGTCTGCTGGAGGGCGAGTTCCCGAAGTACCGCAGCCTCTTCCCGACCGAGTTCAACGCGATCGCGGCGATCCAGACCCAGCCCTTCCTGGAGGCCCTCAAGCGCGTCTCCCTGGTCGCCGAGCGCAACACCCCGGTCCGGCTGAACTTCGAGGAGGGCGTGCTCACCCTGGAGGCCGGCTCCGGCGACGACGCCCAGGCCACCGAGCGGATCGACGCCTCCCTGGAGGGGGACGCCATCTCGATCGCGTTCAACCCGGGCTACCTGGAGGAGGGCCTCAAGGCCATCGACTCCGCCTACGCCCAGCTGAGCTTCACCACCCCGACCAAGCCCGCGCTGCTCAGCGGCAAGGCCGCGGTGGACGCCGAGGCCGACGAGGCCTACCAGTACCTGATCATGCCGGTCCGCCTCTCCGGCTGAGCCGGCTCCGCTCCGGGCAGGTCCGGCCGCCACCGGACCTGCCCGGAGCCGTTCGTCCACGGCTCCGTCCACAGCCCTGTGAACAAACCTGTGGAACCTCCCCCGGTCAGCCCGGCCACGAGGAGGCCCTTCCGCTCCAGCACGTAGGCTCAAGGAGGCGCGGCAACGGCGCCGCCCGCAGGGACGTCACCACAGGTAAGGATTTGGCTATGGAGCTCGGCCTCATCGGTCTCGGCAAGATGGGCGGCAACATGCGCGAGCGGATCCGCCGCGCCGGCCACACCGTCATCGGCTACGACCGCAACCCCGACATCTCCGACGTCGAGAGCCTCCAGGAGCTGGTCACCAAGCTGCAGGGCCCGCGCGTCGTCTGGGTCATGGTCCCGGCCGGCGCCGCCACCCAGGCCACCGTGGACGAGCTGGCCGAACTGCTCTCCCCCGGTGACGTGGTCGTCGACGGCGGCAACTCCCGCTGGACCGACGACGTCAAGCACGCCGAGGCGCTGGCCGCCAAGGGCATCGGCTTCGTCGACTGCGGCGTCTCCGGCGGCGTCTGGGGCCTGGAGAACGGCTACGCGCTGATGTACGGCGGCGACGCCGAGCACGTGGCCAAGGTCCAGCCGGTCTTCGACACGCTCAAGCCCGAGGGCGACTTCGGCTCGGTGCACGCGGGCGCGGTCGGCGCAGGCCACTTCGCCAAGATGGTCCACAACGGCATCGAGTACGCGATGATGCAGGCCTTCGCCGAGGGCTGGGAGCTGCTGGAGGCCGCCCCCGAGGTCACCGACGTCCGCGAGGTCTTCCGCAGCTGGCAGGAGGGCACCGTGATCCGCTCCTGGCTGCTCGACCTGGCCGTGCGCGCCCTGGACGAGGACGAGCACCTGGGCAAGCTCAAGGGCTGGGCCGCCGACTCCGGCGAGGGCCGCTGGACCGTCGAGGCCGCCATCGACCACGCCGTCCCGCTGCCGGCGATCACCGCCTCGCTGTTCGCCCGCTTCGCCTCCCGTCAGGACGACTCGCCGCAGATGAAGATGATCGCCGCGCTGCGCAACCAGTTCGGCGGCCACGCGGTCGAGTCGAAGTAGTCCCCGCAGGTCCCTCCACAGAAGGCGAGCGCAGTCCACCGCCATGCACGTCGCGCACCTGTCGCTCGCCGACTTCCGTTCCTACGCCCGGGCCGAGGTCCCCCTCGACCCGGGCGTGACGGCGTTCGTCGGCCCCAACGGCCAGGGCAAGACCAATCTGGTCGAGGCGGTCGGCTACGTCGCCACCCTGGGCAGCCACCGGGTCGCCACCGACGCCCCGCTGATCCGGCTGGGCGCCGAGCGCGCGGTGATCCGCACCTCGGTGGTGGACCGCGGCCGCTCCACCCTGGTCGAGCTGGAGATCACCCCCGGCAAGGCCAACCGGGCCCGGATCAACCGCTCCGACAACGTCCGCCCGCGCGACGTGCTGGGCCTGCTGCGCACCGTGCTGTTCGCCCCCGAGGACCTCGCCCTGGTCAAGGGCGACCCGGGGGAGCGCCGGCGCTTCCTGGACGAGCTGCTGACCGCCCGGGCGCCCCGGCTGGCCGGGGTCCGGCAGGACTACGAGCGGGTGCTCAAGCAGCGCAACGCCCTGCTGAAGACCGCCGCGATGGCCCGCCGGGCCGGCGGCGGCAAGGGCGCCGACCTGTCCACCCTGGAGGTCTGGGACGGCCACCTGGCCCGGGCCGGCGCCGAACTCACCGCCTTCCGGCTCCAGCTGGTGGCCGCCCTCCAGCCGCTGGTCACGGCCGCCTACGGGCAGCTCGCGCCGGGCGGCGGGGACACCGCCCTGGAGTACCGCAGCTCCTTCGAGGGCGAGCTGCCGGCCAGCCGCGAGCAGGCCGAGGAGCAGCTGCTCCAGGCGCTGCGGACGGTCCGCAAGCAGGAGGTCGAGCGCGGGGTCACCCTGGTCGGCCCGCACCGCGACGAGCTGGTGCTCAAGCTCGGCCCGCTGCCGGCCAAGGGCTACGCCAGCCACGGCGAGTCCTGGTCCTTCGCGCTGGCGCTGCGGCTGGCCTCGTACGAACTGCTGCGCGCCGACGGCGGCGAGCCGGTGCTGGTCCTGGACGACGTCTTCGCCGAGCTGGACGCCGCCCGCCGCGACCGGCTGGCCGAGCTGGTGGCCGGCGGCGAACAGGTGCTGGTGACCGCGGCGGTGGCCGAGGACGTGCCGAAGGCGCTGGCCGGCGCCCGGTACGCGGTCGCCGACGGCGCCGTCCGGCGCGTCACCGGCTGACCGCGCCGCACCGCGCCCCACGGACCGCCGCCGGTGCCCGCACACCCCGCACCCGTGTCCCCGGGAACGCCCACCCGTGCCGTCGCGCGCCCTTCCGGCTCCCGTACGCTGGACGGCTCACCGTTGTCCACAGGGTGGGGATGAGGAGATCGCCGTGAGCGATTCGGCGGAGCACCCAACGCCGACCGGTGCCGACCTGGCGCGCTCGGCGCTGCGGGCGGCCCGGGCGCAGGCCCGCCAGCGCGGTGAGCAGGTGCGCGAGAAGCGCGAGGCGAAGCGGCACGGTCTGCGCAGCGGGGCCCGCTCGGACGGCCGTGACCCGGTGCCGCTGGGGGCGGCGCTGACCAGGCTGCTGACCGAACGGGGCTGGGAGTCCTCGGCCGCGGTCGGCGGGGTGATGGGCCGTTGGCCGCAGATCGTCGGACCGGACATCGCCGCGCACTGCACCCCCACCGCGTACGACGACGAGGCCGCGGTGCTCACGGTGCAGTGCGACTCCACTGCCTGGGCCACCCAACTCCGCTGGCTGGCACGGCAGTTGGTGGCCCGTCTGAACCACGAGCTGGGCCACGGCACGGTCCGCACCATCAAGGTGCTCGGCCCGGCGGCCCCGGTGCGCGGCTACGGCCGGCTGCGCGCCCCCGGCAGCAAGGGTCCCGGCGACACTTGGGGATAGCCGTCGCGCCCGCCCGCCTCCGCCCGCCCGCCTCCGCCCGCCCGCCTCCGCCCGGCCCGGGGCGGTCGGTCCCGGAGCGGAGCGGACCGCGATCCTCCGGAACCCCTGACGGCCCTGCCAGGCGGCCTGAGCCCCCCGAGCGAGTATCGGGACATGTCCCGAGGGGATTCAGGGCGCCATTTCTGCCCTCAGAGGCTGCCAAACGCCCATCGATGTCAGTCGTACCGGTAGACTGGGGGCCAAACACTGTTGCTAGTGGCAACCGAGTCTAAACGCCGTGGTCGCACGCCCGCCCGTAGGAAGCGGGGATGCGGCCCGCGCTGTGCCAGAGAGGGCGCTTCGTGGCCGATTCCGGCAACCCCAGCCAGATCCCAGACCAGACCGACCAGTCCGACAGGTCGTACGACGCCAGCGCCATCCAGGTGCTGGAGGGCCTCGACGCCGTCCGCAAGCGCCCCGGCATGTACATCGGCTCGACCGGTGAGCGCGGCCTGCACCACCTGGTGCAGGAGATCGTGGACAACTCCGTCGACGAGGCGATGGCCGGGCACGCGGACACCATCGACGTGACGCTCCTGGCCGACGGCGGCGTGCGCGTGGTCGACAACGGCCGCGGCATCCCGGTCGGCATCATGCCGGGCCAGGGCAAGCCGGCCGTCGAGGTCGTGCTGACGGTTCTGCACGCGGGCGGCAAGTTCGGCAACGGCGGCTACGCGGTCTCCGGCGGTCTGCACGGCGTCGGCGTCTCCGTGGTGAACGCGCTCTCCACCCGGCTCGCGGTGGAGATCCACACCGACGGCCACCGCTGGACGCAGGAGTACAAGGCCGGCACCCCGACCGCCCCGCTGTCCCAGCACGAGGCCACCGAGCGCACCGGCACCAGCGTCACCTTCTGGGCCGACCCGGAGATCTTCGAGACCACGGTCTACTCCTTCGAGACGCTCTCCCGCCGCTTCCAGGAGATGGCGTTCCTCAACAAGGGCCTGACCATCGCCCTGACCGACGAGCGCCCCGAGCACGTCGACGAGGAGGGCAAGCCGCTCTCCGTCACCTACAAGTACGACGGCGGCATCGCCGACTTCGTCGCCCACCTCAACTCCCGCAAGGGCGAGGCCGTCCACCCCTCGGTGATCGACTTCGAGGCGGAGGACAAGGACAAGGCGATCTCGGTGGAGATCGCCATGCAGTGGAACTCCTCGTACACCGAGGGGGTCTACTCCTTCGCCAACACGATCCACACCCACGGCGGCGGCACCCACGAGGAGGGCTTCCGCGCCGCGCTGACCGGCCTGGTCAACCGCTACGCGCGGGACAAGAAGCTGCTCCGCGAGAAGGACGACAACCTCTCCGGCGAGGACATCCGCGAGGGCCTGACCGCGATCATCTCGGTCAAGCTCGGCGAGCCGCAGTTCGAGGGCCAGACCAAGGACAAGCTCGGCAACACCGAGGCGAAGACCTTCGTCCAGAAGGTCGTCCACGAGCACTTCGGGGACTGGCTGGACCGCAACCCCAACGAGGCCGCGGACATCATCCGCAAGTCCATCCAGGCCGCCACCGCGCGCGTCGCCGCCCGCAAGGCCCGCGACCTCACCCGCCGCAAGGGCCTGCTGGAGTCCGCCTCGCTGCCCGGCAAGCTCAGCGACTGCCAGTCCAAGGACCCGGCCGAGTGCGAGATCTTCATCGTCGAGGGTGACTCCGCCGGCGGCTCGGCCAAGCAGGGCCGCGACCCGCGCACCCAGGCCATCCTCCCGATCCGCGGCAAGATCCTGAACGTCGAGAAGGCCCGGATCGACAAGGTGCTGCAGAACACCGAGGTCCAGGCGCTGATCTCGGCCTTCGGCTGCGGCATCCAGGAGGACTACGACGAGTCCAAGCTGCGCTACCACAAGATCGTGCTGATGGCCGACGCCGACGTCGACGGCCAGCACATCCGCACCCTGCTGCTGACCCTGCTGTTCCGCTTCATGCGGCCGCTGGTCGAGTCCGGCTACGTCTACCTGGCGATGCCGCCGCTGTACAAGATCAAGTGGGGCAAGGACGACTTCGAGTACGCCTACTCCGACCGCGAGCGCGACGCGCTGATCGCCGCCGGGGTCGAGGCGGGGCGCCGCCTTCCGAAGGACGACGCGATCCAGCGGTTCAAGGGTCTCGGCGAGATGAACGCCGAGGAGCTCCGGGTCACCACCATGGACGCCGAGCACCGCCTGCTCCTCCAGGTCACCCTGGAGGACGCCGCCCGCGCCGACGAGCTGTTCTCGGTCCTCATGGGCGAGGACGTCGAGGCCCGCCGCTCCTTCATCCAGCGCAACGCCAAGGACGTCCGCTTCCTGGACGTGTGACGCCTGCCCGCAGGCCCCGCACGTACCAGTCCGCGTGAAAGGAAACTGACCACCAGTGGTCGACGACAACCGTCCCGAAGGCGAGCAGCCCGAGACCCCCGAGGCCGCCGCCACGGTGACCATGCGCATCGAGCCGGTCGAGCTCGAAACCGAGATGCAGCGCTCGTACCTCGACTACGCGATGAGCGTCATCGTCAGCCGGGCGCTGCCCGAGGTGCGCGACGGCCTGAAGCCGGTGCACCGCCGCGTGCTGTACGCGATGTACGACGGCGGCTACCGCCCCGAGAAGGGCTACTACAAGTGCGCCCGCGTCGTCGGCGACGTCATGGGCAACTACCACCCGCACGGCGACACCTCGATCTACGACACCGTGGTCCGCCTGGCCCAGCCGTGGTCGATGCGGATGCCGCTGGTGGACGGCAACGGCAACTTCGGCTCCCCGGGCAACGACCCGGCCGCGGCCATGCGCTACACCGAGTGCAAGATGGCGCCGCTGGCCATGGAGATGATGCGCGACATCGACGAGGAGACCGTCGACTTCGCGCCCAACTACGACGGCCGCTCGCAGGAGCCCACCGTCCTGCCCGCGCGCTTCCCCAACCTGCTGGTCAACGGTGCCACCGGCATCGCGGTCGGCATGGCCACCAACATCCCGCCGCACAACCTGCGCGAGGTCGCCTCCGGCGCGCTCTGGTACCTGGAGAACCCGGAGGCCTCCGCGGAGGACCTGCTGGACGCCCTGATCGAGCGGATCAAGGGCCCGGACTTCCCCACCGGCGCGCTGATCGTCGGCCGCCGCGGCATCGACGACTACTACCGCACCGGCCGCGGCTCGGTCACCATGCGCGCCGTGGTCGAGGTCGAGGAGATCCAGGGCCGGCAGTGCCTGGTGATCACCGAGCTGCCCTACCAGGTCAACCCGGACAACCTCGCGCTGAAGATCGCCGACCTGGTCAAGGACGGCAAGATCGCCGGCATCGCCGACGTCCGCGACGAGTCCTCGGCCCGCACCGGCACCCGCCTGGTGGTCGTGCTCAAGCGCGACGCGGTCGCCAAGGTCGTGCTGAACAACCTCTACAAGCACACCGACCTGCAGACCAACTTCGGCGCCAACATGCTGGCCCTGGTCGACGGCGTGCCGCGCACCCTGTCGCTGGACGCCTTCATCCGGCACTGGGTCAACCACCAGGTCGAGGTCATCGTCCGGCGCACCACCTTCCGGCTGCGCAAGGCCGAGGAGCGCGCCCACATCCTGCGCGCGCTGCTGCGGGCCCTGGACATGATCGACGAGGTCATCGCGCTGATCCGGGCCTCGGCGAGCGCCGACGCCGCCCGCACCGGTCTGATGGAGCTGCTCTCGATCGACGAGCTCCAGGCCAACGCGATCCTGGAGATGCAGCTGCGCCGGCTGGCCGCCCTGGAGCGCCAGCGGATCACCGACGAGCACGACGAGCTGCAGCGCAAGATCGACGAGTACAACGCGATCCTGGCCTCGCCGACCCGCCAGCGCGGGATCATCTCCGAGGAGCTCACCGCGATCGTCGAGAAGTACGGCGACGAGCGGCGCTCCACCCTCATCCCCTCCGACGGCGACCTCTCCATCGAGGACCTCATCGCCGAGGAGGACATCGTCGTCACCATCACCCGCGGCGGTTACGTCAAGCGCACCCGCTCCGACCTCTACCGCTCGCAGAAGCGCGGCGGCAAGGGCGTGCGCGGCGCCCAGCTCAAGCAGGACGACATCGTCGACCACTTCTTCGTGACGACGACCCACAACTGGATCCTGTTCTTCACCAACAAGGGCCGGGTCTACCGCGCCAAGGGCTACGAGCTGCCGGACGCCGGCCGGGACGCCCGCGGCCAGCACGTGGCCAACCTGCTGGCCTTCCAGCCGGACGAGCACATCGCCCAGGTGAGGGCGATCCGCACCTACGAGGACAAGCCCTACCTCGTCCTCGCCACCCGGGCCGGCCTGGTGAAGAAGTCCCCGCTGAAGGACTACGACTCCCCGCGCTCCGGCGGCCTGATCGCGATCAACCTGCGCCAGGACGACGAGGGCCGGGACGACGAGCTGATCGGCGCCGAGCTGGTCTCCGCCGAGGACGACCTGCTGCTGGTCTCCAGGAAGGCGCAGTCGATCCGCTTCACCGCCACGGACGAGGCGCTGCGCTCCACCGGCCGCGCCACCTCCGGCGTCAAGGGCATGGCCTTCCGCGAGGACGACGAACTGCTCTCGATGAACGTGGTCCGTCCGGGCACCTTCGTCTTCACCGCGACCGACGGCGGCTACGCCAAGCGCACCGGTGTGGACGAGTACCGTGTCCAGGGACGCGGCGGTTACGGCACCAAGGCGGCGAAGATCGTCGAGGGCCGGGGCTCGCTGGTCGGCGCGCTCGTGGTCGACGAGAGCGACGAGATCATGGCGATCACCCTCTCCGGAGGAGTGATCCGCACGAGGGTTTCCGAGGTTCGTGAAACCGGACGTGACACCATGGGCGTCCAACTGATCAACCTGGGCAAGCGCGATGCGGTCGTGGGCATGGCCCGCAACGCGGAGGCCGAGGACGAGGAGTCGGCGGAGGACGAGGTGGCGGGTACCGAGTCCACCGAGGTGGCCGAGGGTACGGAGACGGCGCCGGGCGGCGGGACCGCCCAGGCCTGACCTCGTACCGCGTCGGCCGGTACCGTCACGTCCGTACATCCGTACACGACGTGGCGGTACCGGCCGCCGACCAGTTCCGGGCAATCCCGCCGGGCGCTGGATGACGAGTGACGAAGCAGGGCGGTGCGCCGTCCTGGTGGGAAGTGCGGGAGGACCAGTGAGTGGAGCCACGGGTGCTGGGGGAGGCGCCGCCGGCGGCCGTCCGGGCGCAGCACAGGGCGGCGGGGCGTACGGCGTGCCGCAGCCGCCGGCCGAGCACCCGGCCGCGTCCACCTCGCTGATGCCGCCGGTCGGCGGGGCGGGCCAGGGCGGGACGTACGGCGGCCAGCCGGCGCCCCCGCCGGGTGCTCCGGCGGCGGGCGGCAACGGCTTCTCCCAGCCGACCACCTACGCCAAGGGGCAGCCGACCCCGCCCCGGGGCACCCGGGTCGGCGGCGGCAACACCCCGCCCGGCGGAACGCCCGCCGCGGGCGTGCGCCGTCCGGCCGCGCCGCCGGCCGCCGGGGGCCTCGGCCGGACCAGGAAGGCCCGGCTGCGGGTGACCAAGGCCGACCCGTGGTCGGTCATGAAGGTCAGCTTCCTGCTGTCGCTGGCGGTCGGGATCATCATCATCGTGGCGGCCGCGGTGCTGTGGATGACGCTGGACTCGCTCGGCGTCTTCGACTCGCTCGGCAAGACCCTGAAGGACGTCACCGGCTCGGACACCAACGGCGGCGGCCTGAACATCATGGACTACGTGGGCTTCGGCAAGGTGATGACCTTCACCTCGCTGATCGCCGTGGTCGACGTGGTGCTGCTGACCGCGCTCTCCACGCTCTCGGCGTTCATCTACAACGCGGCGGCCGGCTTCACCGGCGGCATCGAGCTCACCCTCGCCGAGGAGGACTGAGCCCCGGGACCTGACCCGGGATCAGTTCCCTCCCCCCGTCGGGGATTTTCCGTCCGTGGACGGAATCAGCGGGCCCCACCGGCTGTTGCAGCCGGTGGGGCCCGTCGGCATTCGGGTGACAGCCGCCCGGCGCGGCGTGCCGCCCGGACGGGGCGGGGCAGCGGTGGGCTTAGCTTGGTCCGCTCGTTCCGCGTCATCCGGCCGCCGCAGGCCTCCCCGGTCCCCACCGGACGGGTCCGGGACGACTGCTCAGGCACGGCAGGACGGAGACGCGCGATGGCGGAGCTCGCAAAGCGGCTGGTCGAGGCCCTGGACGGGCTGCTGGGGGTCCCGGTGCCACTGCGGGTGCAGGCCTGGGACGGCAGCGCGGCCGGGCCGCCGGGGGCGCCCACGGTGGTGCTGCGCAACCGCCGGGCGCTGCGCCGGCTGCTCTGGCGGCCGGACGAACTGGGCCTGGCCCGGGCCTACGTCTCGGGGGACCTGGAGGTCGCCCCGGGCTCCGACCTGTACGAGGTGCTGCGGGCCGTCGCGCACTTCGCCGAGCTTCCCGAGATCCGCCGGCTGCGGCTGGGCCCGGGCGACGTGCTGGGCGTCAAGGGGCGCCGGGCGATGGGCGCACTGCTGCGGGCCGGGGCGCTCGGGCCCGATCCGGCCCCGCCGCCGGAGGAGGCCCCGGCCGGCCGGGGGCGGCTGCACAGCCGCGGCCGGGACCGGGCGGCGATCCACCACCACTACGACGTCGGCAACGACTTCTACGGCCTGGTGCTGGGCCCGTCGATGGTCTACTCGTGCGCCTACTGGGAGCCCGCCGCGAAGAGCCTGGAGGCGGCGCAGGAGGCCAAGCTGGACCTCATCTGCCGCAAGCTCGGCCTGCGGCCCGGGATGCGGCTGCTGGACGTCGGCTGCGGCTGGGGCTCGCTGGTGCTGCACGCGGCCCGGCACTACGGGGTGACGGCGGTGGGCGTCTCGATCTCCGAGGAGCAGGTCGCGCTGGCCCGCCGGCGGGTCGAGGAGGCCGGCCTGGCGGACCGGGTGGAGATCCGGCTGCAGGACTACCGGGAGATCACGGACGGCCCGTTCGACGCGATCTCCAGCGTGGGCATGGCGGAGCACGTCGGCGAGGCCCAGTACCGGGTGTACTCGCAGGGCCTGTACGGGCTGCTGGTCCCGGGCGGCCGGCTGCTCAACCACCAGATCGCCCGCCGCCCCGACCACCCCGGTGAGCCCTACCGTCCCAGCCCGTTCATCGACCGCTACGTCTTCCCGGACGGCGAACTGTCCCCGGTCGGTTCCACCGTCTCCCGGCTGGAGGAGGCCGGCTTCGAGGTGCGCGACGTCGAGTCGCTCCGCGAGCACTACGGGCTGACCCTGCGTGAGTGGGTGGCCAACCTGGAGGCGCACTGGACGGAGGCGGTCGGACTGGTGGGGCGCGGCCGGGCGCGGGTCTGGCGGCTCTACATGGCGGCCTCGGCGCTGGCCTTCGAGGAGAACCGGATCGGGGTCAACCAGATCCTCGCGGTGCGCACCACCACCGAGGGCGCCGCGCACCTCCCGGCGACCCGCGCGGAGTGGCTGACCGCCGTCGGCACCGCCTCCGACCTGCCCGTCCCGGAGGGCCCCGCCGCAGGCCCGGCCGCAACGGATTTGGGGGATCGGGGATCGGTCCGCTAATCTTTCAGTGCGGCAAGGGGCTATAGCTCAGACGGTTAGAGCGCTTCCCTGATAAGGAAGAGGCCACAGGTTCAAGTCCTGTTAGCCCCACCACCGCGAAGGGCCCGGAGCGCTGCTCCGGGCCCTTCGGCGTTCCGCCGCCGGTTCCGGGGAACCCCGGGCGCCGGCCGGGTGTTCTACCGGTGGAGGCCGGGGTCCGCCCCGGCGGCGTGCGACGGTGGAGGCGGTGGCGCCATGGGTCTGGTCTTCGCGATGACCGTTCCCGGCCTGGTCTGCGTCCTGGTGGTGCTGGCCTTCGTCGACCAGCTGGCGCTCCGGGCGCGCCGCTCGCGGCTGGTGCCGTGGCGGGGGACCGGCCGGGAGGGGCAGATCTCGGCGACCGGTTTCGAGCAGCTGCACGCGCAGTTCGCGGCCGGGAAGCAGCACCAGCTCGACGAGCGGCAGAGCTCGCTGATGCTGCGCGACGAGGAGGACGACGGGGCTCCGCCGCGCACCCGGGTGGACCTGGCGGCGGGGGTCGTGGTGCTGGTGCGGCCGCCCGGCGGGGCGCCCGATGGGCGGGAACGGTGAGGGCTCCGCGCGGGCTCCGTGCCGGGCCGACCGTACGACAGGAGGTGTGGCGTCAATCCTCCGGCCGGACGGGTCGGTTGGAGGCAGCGGTGGCTGGTCACGATTGGGACACCGGTGTGTATCATCGGCCGCAAGGGCAGTCCGGCATCCCGACCGCCCGTTCGTGCTCGTAACACAACCACGGACTCGTCGGCCCGATCGGATCGATCGGCGCACGGCTGCTGAGTCCGTCAACGCAAGAAGGACGAGGTCCCGCGGTGAAGAAGCTTCTCCTGGTCGCCCTGGTCGCCCTCGGCGGCTTCTTTGTCTACCGTCAGGTCCAGGCGGACCGCGCCGAGCAGGACCTGTGGACCGAGGCCACCGACCCGGTTCCGGCCGGTCGCTGAGGCCTCCGGTCTGACGGTCGACCGTCTTCGGAAGGCGCCGCGCGGCGCCTCCAGGGCCGGCCGGCCCGGTCGGGTGACCGGGCCGGCCGGACTTTCCCGGCCCCGCACGGCAGGAGTGCCGGGAGGGGGCACCGGATCGGTGCCGGGACCGGGTACGCTGGTGTCCGGCGGTGCGTACGGTGCCGCCCCGGGGCTTTAGCTCAGTTGGTAGAGCGCTGCCTTTGCAAGGCAGATGTCAGGAGTTCGAGTCTCCTAAGCTCCACAGTCCTCCCACCGCGTGTGGACGGCGACCGGCCGCTGACCTGAATCCAGGTCAGCGGCCGGTCCGCGTTCTCAGCGGGGGTTCCCCGGGTCCTGCCCGGAGCGGTCCTGCGGCTCGGAGCGGTCCTCCGCGGGCCCGCCGGGCCCGGCGGCCGGGGCGGGGCCGGTGGCGTCCGGCGAGCCGTTCACCGGGGCGTCCGGGCCGGTCGCGGTGCCCGCGTCGGACGGGGCGGCCGGGCGGTCCGCGGACGGGGGCTCCACCAGCCACTCCGGGTTGCTGCGGTGGCGCCACCACTGCCAGGTGGCGATGCCGCCGGCGATCGCGATCACCCCGGCCACGGCCAGTCCGGTCGCCCAGCCGCTCCGGCACGAGCGGCGGGCGTTGCGGGCCGCGAGATCGCTGATCTCGGCCGAGGTGACGTTGCCGCGCATGGCGGTCAGCGCGGCCGCCCCGCGGGTCTGCGCCTCGTGGGCGACCGGGACGACGGCGGCGCGGGCCTCCTCGACGGCGTGCACGACCTTGGGCGTGACGGTGGAGCGCGCCTGGTCGGCGGCCCGGACCGCGGAGTGGCGGGCGGCCAGGGCGGCCTCCTGGGAGCGGTGCAGGGCCTTCAGGGCGTTCTGCTGGGCCTCCGGCGGCAGGCTGGCGAAGGCGTGACCGACCTGGGGGGCGATGTGCCGGTCGTACTGGACGCGGACGGTGTGGGCGGCCTGGGTGGCCTGCTGCCGGGCGTTGTCCGCGAGGTTGCCGGCCGTCGCTCGGGCCGAGTCCAAACGGGTCACGAGTCTCTCCTCCTGGTGGCGTCCTTTATGCACATATCCACCTGAATGCTGATCATGCCTCCGTATTCGTCCGGCGGCATGCCGGAGTGGGCCGTACGCGGGCGTGCCGGGCCGGCGGGAGGCGGGCGGGGGCCGGTGCGGGGCCGGTGCGGGGCGGGGCGAGCGGGCCGCCCGGACGGGGGTACGGCCGCAGTAGGCTGGCGGTTCCGGCGGACCCCCGCCGGGAGCGCGCACGCGTCGTCGCAGCAAGTCGTGGCAGAAGGGGATAGCCGATGCTCCCGGACGAGCCGAGGCCGCCGATCGACCCGACCCCCGGGGCGCCGGGCGGCGGGCACGGGCTGTCCCGCTGCTACCGGCACCCCGAGCAGGAGACCGGCATCGGCTGCACGCGCTGCGGCCGGCCGATCTGCCCGCAGTGCATGGTGAACGCCTCGGTGGGCTTCCACTGCCCGGACTGCGTCGCCGAGGGCGGCCGCCAGGTCCGGCGGGCGACCACCCGCTTCGGCGGGCGCCCGGCCGTGGACGGCGCGCTGGTCACCAAGGCGCTGATCGGCATCAACCTGGTGGTCTTCGTGCTGGCCGCCTACGTGCTCACCCCGTGGCTGGCCCTCGACCTCGAACTGCGCAGCTTCGCCCCCGACCTCTCCCCGGGCCACTACTACCCGTTCCCCACCGGCGTCGCCGAGGGCCCGGGGCAGTGGTACCGGTTGCTGACCGCCGTCTTCCTGCACACCGCGCCCTGGCACATCGCCACCAACATGCTGGTCCTCTGGGTGCTGGGCCCGCAGCTGGAGGGGGCCCTGGGACGGGTCCGCTTCCTCGCGCTCTACCTGCTCTCCGGACTGGCCGGCAGCGCCTTCGCCTTCCTGCTGGCCGGGGACGGGATGCGCTCGCTGGGGGCCTCGGGGGCGGTCTTCGGCCTGCTGGGCGCGACCGTGGTGCTCTACCGCCGGGTCCGGGCGCCGCTCGGACCGATCGTCGCGCTGCTGGTGTTCAACCTGATCGTCACCTTCTCGGTGCCGAACATCGACTGGCGCGCGCACCTCGGCGGCCTGATCGCCGGGATGCTGACCGCGGCCGGCCTGATGTACGCCCCGCGGGCCCGCCGGGCGGTGGTGCAGGGGCTGACCCTGGCGGTCGTGGCCGGTCTGGTGGTGGTGATGGTGCTCGCCGGGACGGCCGCCTACGGCGGGTGATCCGGCGGCGCCGGAGGGCGTGAACGGCCGTCCGGCACCCGCACGGTTGTCCACAGCCTGTGCGGAGTTGTGCACAGGCGGTGCGAACGAACCGGACCGGACAGCTGTTCTACGCGCGTCCTGCTGTGCGGATCCCATGGCCGAGGGAAGGGCGCGCGATGGTGTGGAAAGCGCCCCCGGTGCAAGTTATCCACAGGCCGGTGCGACTTTTCCCCAGTGTGGATAACCATGTGGATAAACACGACAAGCGGATAACCGCAGAACGGACCCCCCGCCGGGAGGACACGCCGGAACGCCGCCCCGGCTCGAACCGTCCGGGGCGGCGGTGAAGGAACTCAGGGCAGCAGCCCCGGCGTCACTTCCACTGGGTGGAGACGCCGAAACCCGCCGCGATGAAGCCGAAGCCCACCAGGATGTTCCAGTTCCGCCAGCTCTCCACCGGCCAGCTGCCGCTGGTCACGTAGTAGGTGACGATCCAGACCAGGCCGACTAGGAACAGTGCCAGCATCAGCGGTGCAACCCAACCGCGGCCCGAACTGATCTTCACCGTGGCCGTGGTCGGCGGGGTGTAGTCGGACTTCTTGCGGAGTCGAGACTTCGGCACGAGGAGCTCTCCTGTCGATGCGCTGTGACCGCGCAGGGGTTCACGGTGGTGTGGCGGCGTCCGTTAGCGTAGTGGTTCGGCGGGTCCGAAGGAGATAAGGGTACGGTGCCTAATTTGTCGATTCCCCCTCGGCCGGCCCGTACCCGCGCCCCCGGCACCCGAATTGTCGGACGTGCCCTGACCTGCGCCGTCTTCGCGCTCGCCGGTCTGCTCTTCTACATCAGCGCGCAGACCGCGCGCGGCACCGACCTGCGCACCGACAACTCGCTGCTCAGCCTCTCCGACGTGATACGCCAGCGCAGCGCGCAGAACCAGCAGTCCCAGGCCCAGCTCGCCGACCTCCAGGAACGCGCCCAGCGGCTCACCGACCAGCAGGGCAGCCCGGCCGACGCCGCGCAGCTCACCGCCCTGGAGCAGGCCGCCGCCCTGGACCCGCTCCAGGGCCCCGGCCTGACCGTCACCCTCAACGACGCCCCGCCGAACGCGACCGCGCGCATCCCCGGCGTGCGCGAGCCCGACGTCAACGACCTGGTCATCCACCAGCAGGACATCCAGGCCGTGGTCAACGCGCTGTGGCGCGGCGGCGCCGAGGGCGTCCAGGTGATGGACCAGCGGCTGATCTCCACCAGCGCCGTCCGCTGCGTCGGCAACACCCTGCTGCTCCAGGGCCGGGTCTACTCGCCGCCCTACGTGGTCAGGGCCGTCGGCAGGACCGACGCGCTGCGCACCGCGGTGGAGGCGGATCCGACGGTCCGCAACTACCTGCAGTACGTACAGGCGTACGGACTGGGCTGGAAGGTGCAGGAGAGCGGTGACCTCGCGCTGCCCGGCTACTCGGGGACGGCCGACCTCCGCGCGGCGACCGGCCAGCAGTAGAGCGGCGGGACGCGCCGGCCGTCACGGGGGGAGGGCCTAGTCTTGAGTCCAGTCCGCTGCGTCGAGGGAGCACCATGTACGGCTGGATCTGGCGTCACCTCCCGGGGAACACCCTGGTCAAGGCCGTGGTCTCGGTGCTCCTCGTGCTGGGGATCGTCTACCTGCTCTTCACCTACGTCTTCCCGTGGGCGGAACCGCTCCTCCCCTTCGGCGACGTCACAGTGGACGGAGACGGCGGCGACGGCGCCGTCGGCTGACCCGGCGGTCCCGCCCCCGCCCCCAGTCCCCGCACACCCCGGAGAACGCGCGCCCATGACCTCCCGGCCGACCCCGCCCCGCATCCTGGTCGTCGACAACTACGACAGCTTCGTCTTCAACCTGGTCCAGTACCTCTACCAGCTCGGCGCCACCTGCGAGGTGGTCCGCAACGACGAGGTGACGGTCGGGCACGCGGTGCGCCGCGACGGCGCCGGCGGCTTCGACGGGGCGCTGCTCTCCCCCGGCCCGGGCGCCCCCGAGGAGGCCGGCGTCTGCATCGAGATGGTGCACCACTGCGCGCGGATCGGGCTGCCGGTGTTCGGCGTCTGCCTGGGCCTGCAGTCGATCGCGGTGGCCTACGGCGCCGTGGTCGGCCGGGCGCCCGAGCTGCTGCACGGCAAGACCTCGCCGGTGGAGCACGAGGACGGCGGGGTGTTCGCCGGCCTGCCGTCGCCGCTCACCGCGACCCGCTACCACTCGCTGGCGGTCGAGCCCGCCACGGTGCCGGCCGAGCTGGTGGTGACCGCGCGCACCGCCAGCGGCGTGATCATGGGGCTGCGCCACCGCGACCTCGCGGTGGAGGGCGTGCAGTTCCACCCGGAGTCGGTGCTCACCGAGGGCGGCCACCGGATGCTCGCCAACTGGCTGGCCGAGTGCGGTGACCCGCGGGCCGTCGACCGGTCGGCCGGGCTCGCCCCGGTGATCGGCCGGGGCTGAGGGGCGTGACCGCGGTGCGTCCGGAGGGGCGCCACCAACCGGAGGCGGACCCGCAGGGCGGCGGTGCCCGTCCGGGCGGCGGCCCGTACCCGCAGCAGTACCCCCCGGGCGGTCCGTACCCGCAGGCCCCGGACCAGCAGGCGTACCCGCAGGGCCCGTACGGGCAGCAGGGCCCGTACGTCCAGCAGGCCCCGTGGGGGCAGTACGGGCAGCAGGAGCAGTACGGCCGGTACGGCGGTCCGGGCCGGCAGGACCCGTACGGGCAGCAGGACCCGCCGGGGCCCCAGCAGGGCCAGTACCAGGGTTACGACCCCTACCAGGAGCAGCAGCTCCGGCAGGGCGGCCGCATCCCCGCCCAGCCCGGCCCGGGCCAGGGCTGGGCGGACCGGCACGGGGCGGAGGACGGCTGGGGCGTCTACGAGCAGGCCGCGCCGCCCGTGGCACCCGGGCGGGCCGAGGAGACGCTCCGCCTCCACCTGGAGAGCCCCGACGCGCCCACGGCCGGGCAGGCGGTGCTGGCCGCCGCCGAGACGGTCACCATGGACGCGGTGGCCGACGGGCCGCCGCCGCCCGCCCCCGGCGGGCGGGCCGAGCGCCGCAGGGCCGCGCAGGGGCGCGGCCGGCGCCGTTCGGGCGGCCGGACCCGGGCCGCGGACCGGCCCCGGCCGAAGGAGCCGGTGGCGGTGGTCCTCGCCCGGTTCCTCGGCGAGCTGTGCATCACCCTCGGCCTGGTGATGCTGCTGTTCGTCTCCTACCAGCTGTGGTGGACCAACGTGCAGGCCGACGCGGCCGCCGACGGGGCCCGCAGCCAGCTGGAGGAGCAGTTCGACGCGGCCGCGCCGGCCCCGGCCGGGGCGGCCGGACAGCCGGCCCCGGACCCGGCCAAACCGGAGACGTTCGAGCCCGGCAAGGGCTTCGCGATCATCCATCTGCCGAAGCTCGGCCAGAAGTTCCCGATCGCCGAGGGCACCGCCAAGGGCCCGGTGCTCGACAAGGGACTGGTCGGGCACTACACCGGCACCGGCATGCCGGCCGACAAGGCGGGCAACTTCGCGCTGGCCGCGCACCGCAACACCCACGGCGAGCCGTTCCGGCGGATCAACCAGCTGGGCAAGGGCGACAGGATCGTGGTGGAGACCGCGACCGCGTACTACACCTACGAGGTCAGCGGCGGCATCCCGGAGACCCCGCCGTCCAACGTGAGCGTCATCAAGCCGGTGCCGAACGGTGCCGGGTACGGCGGACCGGGCCGCTACATCACGCTGACCACGTGCACGCCGGAGTTCAGTTCCAAGTACCGGCTGATCGTCTTTGGCAAGATGATCGAGGAACGGCCGCGCAGCCAGGGCAAGCCGGCCGCCCTCACGGGAGGCTGACCGCGGGCGGGCGAAGAGCAAGGGGAGAGACGTGACGCAGGAGACCGGAGCGGTGGCCGAGGAAGTCTTCCCGGGGCCCGGGCCGCGGGACGCGGACGGCCGCGGCCCGCAGCGGCGGCGCGGACGCGGCCGCGGGCGGGCGCTGGCCGCGCTGGGGGTCTTCGGCGAGCTGCTGATCACCCTGGGCCTGGTGCTCGGCCTCTTCGTCAGCTACTCGCTCTGGTGGACCGACGTGCTGGCGGACCGGTCCGCCGCCGCGGCCTCCGACCAGCTGCGCGACTCCTGGGCGGCCGGCGGACCGGCCGCCGCGCCGGCCGGCTCCGGGCCCGGCGCGGCGACCGGCGCCCCGGGCGTCCCCGGTGCCCCGGACGCGCCGGACGCCTCCGGCGCCCCGGTGCCCGGCGGCGCGTCCGGCACGAGCGGTGCGGGCGGCTCCGGGGCGGGCCCCGCCCAGGGCCAGGGGCTCGGCTTCCTGCACGTCCCCGCGATGGGCCGGAACTACCAGGTGCTGATCCGGATGGGCACCGACGCGGACACCCTGGCGGACGGCGTCGCCGGCGTCTACGAGCAGCCGTACCGTGCGGCGATGCCGTGGGACGCGTCCGGCAACTTCGCGCTGGCCGCCCACCGGGACGGCCACGGGGCGAAGTTCCACAACCTGGACGCCCTGCGCAAGGGCGACCCGATCGTCGTCGAGACCCGGGACAAGTGGTACGTCTACCGGGTCGACAGCACCCTGCCGGAGACCTCCAAGTTCGACACCGGCATCGTCGCCCCGGTGCCGAAGGGCTCGGGCTACACCGAGCCCGGCCGGTACATCACGCTGACCACCTGCACCCCGGTCTACACCTCGCGCTACCGGATGGCGGTGTGGGGGAGCCTGGTGCGGGTGGACGACATGGACGCCAGGCGCACCCCGCCCGCCGAGCTGCGGCGCGGCTGAGGCCGCCGGGGGGCCTTCCCGGCCCCCGGGGACGGAGGACGGCCCGTGGCCGCCCGGGAAGGCCCGGCCGGGCCGGGGAACGCCCAGGAAGTGCCCAGGAGCGCCCAGGAGCGCCGGGAAGGAACGCCCGAGGGCCCGTCGACACGGTGTCGACGGGCCCTCGGGCGCTGTCGCGCGGGGAACAAGCAACTCGCCCGGCCGGTCCGGCCCCCGGGGAGGGGGCTCAGAACCAGGGGAACCAGGGCTTAGTTGTTGTTGGGTCCCCCTTTGGTGTTCGTGGGGGTGGGGAAGCCGGGGATCCCGGGGAGTGTGGGGGGTGTGTCGTTCCCTTTCGGCGGGTCGACCGGCTTGGTCGTCAGCCCCACCGAGGTGTTCGGGTCCACCTGGGTCCCGGCCGGCGGGTTGGAGGACAGCACGATCGCGTTCGGGTCCTGCGGGCCCGAGGTCACGCTGTACTGCAGGCCCATCGCCAGGAGGGTCTTGGACGCCTCCTTGAGCGGCTGGTTGACCATCGGCGGGACGGTGACCTTGTCCTGCGCCTTGTAGATGGTCAGCGTGATCTTGGTGTTGGCCGGCTGCTTGCCGCCCGCCGGGCTCTGCGAGGCCACCGTGTTGACCTTGGCCGGGTCGTTGGTCTGGGTGGTCTTCGAGGCGTCCACCTGGAAGCCCGCGCCCTCCAGCGCGGCCTGCGCGGCCTCCTTCGGCTGGCCGACCACGCTCGGCACGTTGATCTTGGCCTTGCCCTGGGAGACGGTCAGCTTGACCGGGGCGGTCGGGTCGGCGCCGCCGGTGGCCGGGTCCTGCGCGACGACCTGGTCCAGCGGGGCGTTGTCGTCGTCCTTGTAGTCGGTCGTGACGTTGGCGAAGCCGGCGTCGGCGAGCGCCTTGATGGCCTGGTCCTTGGTCTTGCCGACCACGCTGGGCACCGTGGCCTTGGCCGGGCCGGAGGACAGCTGCACGGTGATCGTGGCGGCCTCGGCGACCTGGGTGCCGGCCACCGGGGTCTGGGTGCAGACCTGGTCCTTCTTGACGTTGGTGTCCGGGCAGGCGATCTTCTCGCCCTCGGTGACCACCAGCTTGGGACCGGCCTGGGCGACGGCCGTCTTCGCGTCGGCCAGGGTCTTGCCGACCACGTTGGGCGCCGAGATCTTCGGGGCGTCCTTCTTGTCGTCGCCCTTCTTGTTGCTGAACATCGCCTGGGCGACGAAGAAGGTGCCGACCAGGACCAGCACGGCGGCGACCGCCAGCACGATCCAGGAGGTGTTGCTCTTCTTCGGCGGCTCCTCGCCGCGCCGGCCGCCGCGGCCGTAGCCGTCGTCGTAGCCGTCGTTGCCGCCGCCCGGGGCGCCGGCGTAGGTCTGGCCGTAGCCGTCGTCGTAGCCGCCCGCCTGGGGCTGGGCGGGGTAGCCGGCCGGGGCCGCCTGCGGCAGCACGGTGGTCGGACCGCCGGGGGCCTGCTGCGGCAGCACGTTGGTCTGGCCGTACGGGTCGTGCTGCTGCGGGTAGCCGTTCTGGTCGTAGCCGTACCCGGCGGCGCCCATGCCGTAGGCGGCGGCCTGCTGGGCGGCGGCCACCGGCAGGCCGTCGAGGAAGCGCTCGATGTCGTCGCGCATCTCGTCGGCGGTCTGGTAGCGGTAGTCGCGGTCCTTGGCGAGCGCCTTGAGCACGATCGCGTCGACCTCGGGGCGCACCTCGGGGTCGAAGACGGACGGCGGCTGGGCCTCCTCCCGGACGTGCTGGTAGGCGACCGCCACGGGGGAGTCGCCGACGAACGGCGGGCGGACGGTGAGCAGCTCGTAGAGCAGGCAGCCGGTGGAGTAGAGGTCGGAGCGGGCGTCCACCTGCTCGCCCTTGGCCTGCTCCGGGGAGAGGTACTGGGCGGTGCCGATGACGGCGGAGGTCTGCGTCATCGTCATGCCGGCGTCGCCCATCGCCCGGGCGATGCCGAAGTCCATGACCTTGACGTTGCCCTGCCGGGTGAGCATGACGTTGGCGGGCTTGATGTCGCGGTGGACGATGCCGGCCCGGTGCGAGTACTCCAGGGCCTGGAGGATGCCGATGGTCATCTCCAGCGCCCGCTCCGGCAGCAGCCGGCGGCCGGAGTGCAGCAGCTCGCGCAGGGTGGAGCCCTCGACGTACTCCATCACGATGTACGGGATGGAGATGCCGTCGATGTAGTCCTCGCCGGTGTCGTACACGGCGACGATCGCGGGGTGGTTCAGCGACGCCGCGGACTGTGCCTCGCGGCGGAAGCGGGCCTGGAACGACGGATCACGGGCCATGTCGGCCCGGAGCGTCTTCACGGCGACGGAGCGGCCGAGCCGGGTGTCATGGGCGAGGTACACCTCGGCCATGCCGCCGCGTCCGAGGACGCCGCCGAGCTCGTACCTGCCGCCGAGGCGACGAGGCTCTTCCATAGTTCCGACCCTCTCCCTCACACGCCGGTGAGGTTGTGACGTAGGTGTCCCCGCACGCTCCGTGTGACGCCGTCCGGGCCCCGGGTGGTTCTGCGGTCAGGACCCTCCGGCACCGCGCGGAACGGCAACGGGTACACCCGTTGCTGCGGATACGCTACCGGTCGGACCGCGCGGGACCCGAGTCGGCCGCAGGCCGATATCAGACCGGTATCCGGACAGGGCTGCCGATCGTGACATTTCCCTCACCCGCGGACGCCTCCCGTCAGCCGCCGAGGACGGCCTGCATCACCGACTTGGCGATCGGCGCGGCGAGCCGGCCGCCGCTGATGCCGTCGCGGTTGTTGGAGCCGTCCTCGACGACCACCGCGACCGCGACCGAGCGGCCGTCGGAGGCCTTGGCGTAGGACGTGAACCAGGCGAACGGCAGTCCCGCGTTGCCCTCGCCGTGCTGGGCGGTCCCGGTCTTGCCGCCGACCGTGAGGCCGGGGATCCGGGCGTTCTTGCCGGTGCCGTTCTCGACCACCGAGACCATGAGGTCCTGCAGCTTCTGCGCGGTGGCCGGGCTGACCGGCTGGGAGAACTGCTTGTCGGTGTGCTTGGAGATGGTGGTCAGCGAGGCCGAACGCTCCTCGGCGACCAGGTACGGCTGCATCAGGGTGCCGTTGTTGGCGATCGCCGCCGAGACCATCGCCATCTGCAGCGGGGTGGCCTGGGTGTCGTGCTGGCCGATCGAGTCCTGGGCGGTGCCGTCCGGGGTGGAGTTCGACGGGAAGACGCTCTTCTCGGAGCGGATCGGGGTGTCCACGGTGCTGTTGAAGCCGAACTTCTCGGCCTGCACCCGCATCTTGTCCTTGCCCAGGTCGGCGCCCATCTTGGCGAAGACGGTGTTGCAGGACTGGTCCATGCCGGACTTGATGGTGGCGTTGCCGCAGACCTCCCGGTCGGACTCGTTCTTCAGCACGAAGTTGGTGCCCGGCAGGGTGTACGGGTCCGGCGTCTGGGTCTGGTCGTCGATGTTCTGGTAGAGGCCGTTCTCGAACGCCGCCGCCGCGGTGACCAGCTTGAAGGTCGAGCCGGGCGGATAGGTCTCGCGCAGCGCCCGGTTGAGCATCGGCTTGTTCGGGTCGGCGTTGAGGTCGGTCCAGGCCTTGGAGTCCGAGGACTCGTTGCCGGCGAAGGCGGCCGGGTCGTAGGACGGCGTGGAGACCAGGGCGAGGATCGCGCCGGTCTTCGGGTCGATGGCCACCGCCGCGCCCTTCTTGTTGCCGAGCCCCTCGAAGGCGGCCTTCTGGGCCTTGGCGTTGATCGTGGTGACGACGTCGCCGCCGCGCTTCTGCTCGCCGGTCAGCATGTCCAGGGTGTTGCGGAAGAACAGCCGGTCGTCGCTGCCGGAGAGGATGCCGTCCTCCAGCTGCTCCAGCTGGCTGGAGCCGAAGGCCTGGGAGGAGTAGCCGGTGACCGGGGCGTACATCAGGGGGTCGGTCCAGGACCGCTTGTACTTGTAGCGCAGGCCGTTCACGAAGGTGGACTGGGTGATCGGCTGGCCGTCGACGATGATGTTGCCGCGCGGGTAGGCGTAGCGGTCGTAGACCTGGCGCTTGTTGTACTTGTTGCTCGCCCAGGCCTCGGCCTGCACGCCCTGGATCCAGTTGGTGCGCACCATGAGGGCCAGGATCAGCACGAGGCAGAAGATCGAGACCCGGCGGATCGGCTTGTTCACGAGGCGGTACCCCCCTGGATCTCGGGTGTGGGGGTGGGTTCCACCCCGGGGCGGCGGGCGTTGTCGCTGATCTTCAGCAGGATCGCGACCAGGGCCCAGTTGGCGACCACCGAGGACCCGCCCTGGGCGAGGAACGGCATGGTCATACCGGTCAGCGGGATCAGCCCGGTGACACCGCCGGCGACCACGAAGACCTGCAGCGCCATCGCCGAGGAGAGGCCGACGGCGAAGAGCTTGCCGAACGGGTCGCGGGCGGCGACCGCGGTGCGCAGGCCGCGCTGGATCAGCAGGGCGTACAGCATGAAGATCGCCATCATGCCGGTGAGGCCGAGCTCCTCGCCGAAGGAGCCGAGGATGAAGTCGCTCTTGGCGGCGAAGTCGATCAGCCAGGACCGGCCCTGGCCCAGGCCCGAGCCGGTCACCCCGCCGGAGCCGAAGGACATCAGCGCCTGGCCGATCTGTTCGGTGGCGTACGGCGGGTGGTTGGGCTCGAAGGCGGCCATCGGGTCGAGCCAGGCGTCGATGCGGGTCTTCACGTGGCTGGTGGTGGAGGCCACCGCGACCGCGCCGCCGACCGACATCAGCAGGCCGAAGACGATCCAGCTGGTCCGTTCGGTGGCGACGTAGAGCATCACCACGAAGAGGCCGAAGTAGAGGAAGGACGAGCCGAGGTCGTTCTCGAAGATCAGGATGAGCAGGCTGAGCAGCCAGATCACGATGATCGGGCCGAGGTCGCGCCCGCGCGGCAGGTACAGGCCCATGAAGCGGCGGCTGGCCAGCGCCAGGGCGTCCCGCTTGACCATCAGGTAGCCGGCGAAGAACACGGTGAGGATGATCTTGGCGAACTCGCCGGGCTGGATCGAGAAGGCGCCCATCCGGATCCAGATCTTGGCGCCGAAGTCCTCCTTGCGCTCCGGGAAGAACGCCGGGGCGGCGAGCAGCACCAGGGCCACCGCCATCGAGATGTAGGTGTAGCGCTGGAGGACCCGGTGGTCCTTCAGGAAGACGATCACCACGATGAAGAACGCGATGCCCAGGCCCGACCACATCAGCTGGTTGGGGGCGGCCGCGAAGTTGTTGTGCAGCAGCGGCCCGGCCTTGTCGAGCCGCCAGATCATCACCAGGCCGAGCCCGTTCAGCAGGGTGGCGATGGGCAGCATCAGCGGGTCGGCGTACGGCGCGAACTTCCGCATCAGCAGATGGGCGACCAGCGCGAGCGCGCCCATGCCGAGGCCGTAGCCGAGCATGCCGGCCGGCAGCTTGCCGTCCATCGCCAGGCCCACGTTGGCGTACGCCAGCACCGGCAGCACCACCGCGAAGGCGAGCATCGCCAGCTCGGTGTTGCGCCGGTTCGGCGTCGCCTGCGGCGAGATGGTGGTGTTGCGGCGCCGCCGCGAGGACGCGCGGTCGTTCGGCACGCCGGTGTCCCGGCGGCCGGCGTCGCTGCTCACATCAAAAGTGCTCACGAGTGGGCCGCTCCCTGACGGCCGGCGGGTCCGCGCCGGGCGGGCCTATGTCGGGTCGCGTCCATCACGGCTTCGGGCAGGAGTCGGCGCGCTGCCGCTCCTCGTCGGTCAGGCCGGGCAGGTCGCCCTGCGGGGCCGCCGGGGCCACCGGGGCGGCGGCGCCCTGACCGGGCGTGGCGGCCGGGGCGGTGGCGCTCGGGGTCGGGGTCTGGGTGGCCGTGGGGACGCCGGCGGCCGGGGCGCGGCCGGTGGCCGACGGGCTGGGCGGCGTGGTGGCCGTCACGAACCCGGCGTGCGTCGCCACCGTTCCGGCGGCCTGCTGGACCGGCTGCTGGCCGGGCGCCGGGACGGTGCCCTGGGCCTGCGGGTTGGCGGCCGCGGCCCGGACGTCGGCGACCTTCCGGCAGAACGCGGCCTGCTCGCCCAGCTTCTTCACCTTCTCGTCGGCGTCGCCGAGGCTGCTCGCCGAGATGGTGTTGGTGACGTGGGTGCGCTGGTCCTGCGGGAGGTACTTGAGTTCGATGTCCTTGTACGGGGTGTGCACCGAGGACAGACTCAGCCCGGCCAGGCTCTGGTTGACGCCCTGGTAGACGGCGACGTGGTCGCCGTCGGCGCCGACGTAGTACTGGCTCTGGGTCCACTGGTAGCCGAAGAAGCCGCCCGCGCCGAGCAGGCCCAGGGTGACCAGGCCGACCAGCGAGAAGGTCAGCGCCCGGTTCCCGCGCTTCTTGCGGGGCACCTCGTCGTCGAAGTCCTCGGTCCCGTGGACCGCCGGTCCGCCGTCCTCCGGGTAGCCCTCGGCCGGCCCGAAGCCGCCCTGGCCGTCGGGGTGGCCGGCGCCGTAGCCCTCGGCGGGGCCGAAGGCGCCCTGCGGGCCGCGGCCCAGTCCGGCGGCGCGGCCGGCCGGGGTGTCCGCGATCGAGCGGTCGGCGGCGGTCGAGGACGGCGGGGTCTCGGCGACCGCGCCGACCACCACCGGCACGTCGTTGAACTGGCCGCTCAGGGTGTCCGTGGCACCGACGTCGAGGACGTCCGCCACGATGCAGGTGATGTTGTCCGGGCCGCCGCCGCGCAGGGCGAGCTGGATCAGCTCCTGCACGGTCTGCTCGGGCGAGTAGAAGCTGCCCAGGGTGTCCTGGAGGGTCTGGTGGCTGACCGGGCCGGAGAGGCCGTCGGAGCAGATCAGGTAGCGGTCGCCGGCCCGGACCTCGCGGATCGACAGGTCGGGCTCGACCTGGCCGCGGCCGTCCAGGGCGCGCATCAGCAGCGAGCGCTGCGGGTGGGTCTCGGCCTCCTCGGGCGTGATCCGGCCCTCGTCGACCAGCCGCTGCACCCAGGTGTGGTCCTGGGTGATCTGCACCAGCGCGCCGTCCCGCAGCAGGTAGGCGCGGGAGTCGCCGACGTGCACCAGGCCCATCCGCTGGCCGGTCCAGAGCATCGCGGTGAGGGTGCAGCCCATGCCCTCCAGCTGCGGGTCCTCCTCGACCATCTGGCGGAGCCGGTCGTTGGCGCCCTGGACCGCGTCGCCGAGCAGGGTCAGCAGGTCGGCGCCGGGCACGTCCTCGTCCAGCCGGACGATCGAGCCCAGTACCTCGGAGGACGCGACCTCACCGGCCGCCGCGCCGCCCATGCCGTCGGCCACGGCCAGCAGCCGCGGGCCGGCATAGCCGGAGTCCTCGTTCCCCTCCCGGATCAGTCCCTTGTGGGAGCCGGCGGCGAAGCGCAGCACCAGGGTCATGCGACCTGTGCCCCCCTCTGGGTCATGGACGGGATGCTGTCCCTCATGCGCTACTACTTCCGCAGTTCGATGACGGTCCTGCCGATACGGATCGGCATGCCCGGCTGGAGCGGGGTCGGCGCGGTCAGGCGCTGACGGTCCAGATAGGTGCCGTTGGTGGAGCCTAGATCCTCCACCGTCCACTGCCCAGTCTGGTCGGGATAGATCCTGGCATGCCGGGAGGACGCGTAGTCGTCGTCCAGCACGATGGTGGAGTCGTGGGCCCGGCCGAGCGTGATGGTCTGGCCCTGCAGCGCGACGGTGGTGCCGGCCAGCGAGCCCTGCACCACGACGAGCTGGGTCGGGGCGCCGCGGCGGCGCCCGCCGCCCTGGGTCGGCGGCCCGCCGGCGGCGGGCTGGCCCTGCGGGGGCCGTCCGGCCGCCGCGGGGGCGGTCGTGGTCGCGGCGCCGCCGCGACGGGAGGCCCGCGGGTTCACCCGCGTGCCGAAGAGGTCGCTGCGGATCACCTGGACCGCGACGATCACGAACAGCCACAGCACGGCCAGGAATCCCAGCCGCATGACCGTGAGGGTCAGTTCTGACATAACCGCGCCCGCTCTACCCTTCGACCTGTCGGTAGACGATGGTGGTGGATCCCACGACGATTCGGGAGCCGTCGCGGAGCGTAGCGCGCTGGGTGTGCTGCCCGTCCACCACGATGCCGTTGGTGGACCCGAGGTCCAGCACCATCGCGGGGGTGCCGGGGCGAATCTCGGCGTGCTTGCGGGAGACCCCGGGGTCGTCGATGCGGACGTCCGCCTCGGTGGAGCGGCCGAGCACGCAGGCGTTCCCGGTGATCTGGTGGCGGGCGCCGTTGACCTCGATCCAGCGGCGCACCGAGGTGCCGTGGCCGGCGCCCGGGAACGGGCGCACGGTGCCGCCGGCCGGGGCCGGCGGGCCGGGGGGCATGGCCGGGGGCGTGGCGGGCGGCGGGGGCGCGCCGTACGGGGCGGCGCCGGGCTGCTGCCAGGGCGCGCCGGGGGCCTGGGCGGCCGGCGGGCGGCCGTAGCCGGGCTGGGTCGGGTGCGCCGGGGCCTGCTGCTGCGGCTCCTCGGCGGCCAGGGTGCGGCTGCGCACCCGGTACAGGCCGGTGTCGAGGTCCTCGGCCTTCTCCAGGTTCACCTGGAGCGGGCCCATGAAGCTGTAGCGCTGGGCCTCCGCGTACTCGCGGACCATGCCGGCGAGTTCGTTGCCCAGCTGTCCGGAGTAGGGGCTCAGCCGCTCGTAGTCGTGCGGGCTGAGTTCGACGATGAAGTCGTTGGGCACGACGGTGCGGTCGCGGTTCCAGATGCTCGCGTTGTTGTCGCACTCGCGCTGCAGCGCTCCGGCGATCTCCACGGGCTGGACCTCGGACTTGAACACCTTGGCGAAGGTGCCGTTGACGAGACCCTCGAGTCGCTGCTCGAACTTCTTCAGCACTCCCATGGGGCACCCCCTTCCAGGGTTCGTTCGCCTGCCTGCCGACCGGTGTCCGGGGAGCCGGTCGCGCCTACTTGCGGTACTTCCGTACTGATCGTATCCACGCCGGGGCCATCCGTACGGTTCCCGGACCACGTGGTGCCCGGGGGTGGGCTCGGACACACAGGGTGACGCATGCGGGCGGCAACATGCCAGGGCCACCCGCCGGGCGGGGCCGCCGTCCTTCGCCCGCCTGTTCGCCGGGCATCCGTTCGGATGCGCTCGGGTGCCCCGGGGAACGGATTCGGAGGTGACCCGCAGGTCGTGCTACTGTTTTCCATGTCGGAAGGGGCGCCCACCGGGCGGCCTGATCGAAGAACTGCGAAGGCCACATGGTACCGAGCGGATCGGCTGATCGACCGGCAAGCGGTGAAAACACCCATGCGCGGGTGGCGGAATAGGCAGACGCGCTGGATTCAGGTTCCAGTGCCCGAAAGGGCGTGGGGGTTCAACTCCCCCCTCGCGCACAGCGAAGCCCCGCAGATCTTCGGATCTGCGGGGCTTTCTCGTTGTTCCCCGCCCCGCGGTGCTCCCGCGGGGGTCACCGCCGCGCTCCCGGGGCGGGGCGGTTCAGGAGGACGGGGCCGGCAGGTCGGCGCGGACCTCGAAGCCGCCGTCCGGGGTGGGCCCGGCGGTGAGCGAACCGCCGAGCAACTGGGCCCGTTCGCGCAGGCCGACCAGGCCGTGGCCGCCGCCCGGCAGGATCTGCGAGGGGCGGACCGGCGGCGCCTCGTTGCGCACCTCGACCCGCAGCCGCCGCCCACGGGCCCGGATCCGCACATGCACCGCGGCCTGCGGCGCGTACTTGGAGATGTTGGTGAGCGCCTCCTGCACGGTGCGGTAGGCGGCCCGTTCGACCGCCTCCGGCCAGGGACGGTCGCCGGGGGCGAACTCGGTGTCGGCGGCCAGCCCGCTCTCCGCGATCAGCCGGGGCAGATCGGCCAGCCTGGGCTGCGGGGCCAGCGGGGTCTCCGTCCGCGGACCGCCGGCCCGCAGCACCCCGACCATCTGGCGCAGTTCCTCCAGGGTGCGCACGGACAGTTCGCGGATCGTCCGGGCGACGCCCGCGGCCGCCGGGTCCGGGGTGGAGACCTGGAGCGCGCCGGCCTGGATGCTGATCAGGCTCACCTGGTGCGAGACCACGTCGTGCATCTCCCGGGCGAGCCGGCCGCGCTCCTCGCTGAGCACCCGCTCGGCGAGCAGCCGGCTCTCCCGCTCCTGTCCGCGGGTCAGCTCGTCCAGCCGGGTCGCCAGCTCGTGCCGGGTCCGGGCGAGCAGTCCGGTGGCCGCCGGCCCGGCCGCGAGCATCACGGACTGGATGGCGTAGAGGGCGGTGTCCCGGCTGAGCTCGAAGCTCTGCTCGGAGACCGGCCAGTGGAAGAACTCGACCAGCGCGAACAGGGTGGCGCAGGGCACCACCACCCGGCGCTGCGGGCGTTCGGCGGCCACCGTGTAGACGGCCGTGATCGGGGCGAGCCAGATGTCGTCGACGTAGCTGCCGGGCATGGTCAGCAGCAGCACGGTGACCGGGAAGCGCCGGCGCCACGGCAGCGCGACGGCGGCCAGCACCGACAGCAGGCTCTGCCAGGGCGGGGCGCCGCGGGCCACCAGGGCGGCGTCCACCAGGGAGTAGAGGGCGGGCAGCAGGAGCATCAGCCAGGGCGCGGTGAACCCGGACGGGAGGCGTCGAGCGGCAGTGGCGCCGCCGCTCATGCCCCGTTGCTCGGCTTCGGGCGGACCAGCCCGGCCCGGTGGGCGATCACGGCCGCCTGGACCCGGTTGGCGGCGCCGAGCTTGCCGAGGATCGCGCTGATGTGGTCCTTCACGGTGCCGGTGCCCAGGAACAGCCGGTCGGCGATCTCGGCGTTGGACAGGCCCTCGCCCAGCAGCGCCAGCACGTCCAGTTCCCGGCCGGTCAGCGTGCGGGCCAGGGTGGCGGCCTCGGCGTCCGGGCCGCCGCCGTCCACGTAGCCGCCGATCACGGTGCGGGTCACCGTGGGGGAGAGGATGTTGCCGCCGGCCGCGAGCACCCGGACGGCGTGCACCAGCTGCTCCGGGGCGGTGTCCTTGAGCAGGAAGCCGGAGGCGCCGGCCCGCAGCGCGGTGCCGATGTACTCCTCGGTGTCGAAGGTGGTGAGCATCGCCACGGCCGGCGGGTCGGGCAGCGCCCGGAGCCGGCGGAGCACCGAGATGCCGTCCAGGTCGGGCATCCGGATGTCCAGCAGCACCACGTGGGGGCGCAGCCGCCGGACGTACTCCTCGGTCTGCGCGCCGGAGCAGTCGCCGACCACCTCCAGGTCGGGGGCGGAGCCGACGATGAGGCCCAGCCCGGACCGGACCAGGATCTCGTCGTCCACGATCAGCACGCGGGTGGTGGTGATGGCCCCTCCTCGGTTCGGCGGCCGGGCCGGTCCGGTCCGCATGACTGGAATCGAGGGTAGGGCCTGACCGGCGGCTTTGCCGGGCCCCGGGGCCGTCCCCGCCGGCCGGGTGACCCCCGCCGAACGGCGGGGGTGTGAATCCGCTACCGGGTTCACGCAATTCTCACCGTCCGTGGGGAACCATGGAATCGGCTGCCGCTCAGTCGGCCTGCCGGCCGAGGTGGGCGTCCAGCCGGGCCGCGTGCGGATGCGGCCCACCACCTGATCGTTTGGAATTGAGCTGTGTCGTCCACTGTGAAGCCGGAGCCGTCCACCTCCCCCACCGGGTCCCGGTCCGAGCCCGGTGCCCTCGTGGCGCGCTGGCGCCCGCGGGCCGCCGCGGCGACGGTCTGGTACCTGCGGCTGATCGCGCTGCTGAACCTCGTCACCGTGGTCCTGGCACAGTTCCGGGACCAGGTCGAGACGCACAACGAGGGCGAGTACTTCACCCCCTACCTGATGACCGCGGGCCTGAGCAGCGCGGTGCTGTCGATCTTCCTGGCGATCGCCATGCGGCGCCGCAAGCGGGCCGCCTGGATCTTCAACATCGCCCTGGCGGGCCTGTTCGCGCTGCTCTACCTGATCGCCATGTCGCTGCCCGACGAGGGCTTCGACCGGCACCCGCTGAACTATGTCTCCACTGTGCTGACCTGCGGCTTCGTGCTGGCCCTGCTGGTCGGCCGGAAGGAGTTCACCTCCAAGGGCGACCGCTCCAACCCGAAGACCGCCGCCGCCACCTTCGTGGCCGGCCTGGGCTTCGGCGGCGTGGTCGGCGCCGGCCTGGTCGCGCTGACCAACGCCCTGCCGCACGCCGACTTCTGGGACATGTTCCGGTACTCGGTCGGCCGGATGATCACCATCACCCCCTCCGAGCACCTGCGCTCCGTGATCGACGCGCCGACCTGGGTGAACGCGGTGATCAACGCGATGGGCGCGGTGCTCTTCCTGCTCGTCCTCTACGTGGCCTTCCGCAGCCCGCGCGGCAACGAGCTGCTCACCGCCGAGGACGAGCAGCGGCTGCGGGTGCTGCTGGACAAGCAGGGCGAGCGGGACTCGCTCGGCTACTTCGCGCTGCGCCGGGACAAGGCGGTGATCTTCTCGCCGAGCGGGAAGGCCGCGATCGCCTACCGGGTGGTCGGCGGCGTCTCGCTGGCCTCCGGCGACCCGATCGGCGACCCGGAGGCCTGGCCGGGCGCGATCGACGCCTGGCTGGCCGAGGCCCGTGAGCACGCCTGGGCGCCGGCCGTGATGGGCGCCTCCGAGGAGGCCGGTGTGATCTACGCCCGGCACGGCCTGGACGCGCTGGAGCTGGGCGACGAGGCGATCGTCGAACTGGACGAGTTCTCGCTGGACGGCCGGGCGATGCGGGTGGTGCGCCAGGCCTACAACCGGGTCAAGCGGGCCGGTTACACGGTGCGGATCCGCCGCCACGAGGAGATCCCGGAGAGCGAGATGGCGGCCCTGGTCGCCAAGGCCGACCAGTGGCGCGACGGCGCGACCGAGCGCGGCTTCTCGATGGCGCTGGGCCGGCTCGGCGACCCGGGCGACGGGCGCTGCGTGATGCTGGAGTGTCACGACGCCGACGGCGAGCTGAAGGCCCTGCTCAGCTTCGTGCCGTGGGGCGCGGACGGGCTCTCGCTGGACCTCATGCGCCGGGCCCGGGACACCGAGAACGGCCTGATGGAGTTCATGGTGATCGAACTCCTGCAGCGGGCCCGCGAGGTGAATCTGGCCAGGGTCTCGTTGAACTTCGCGATGTTCCGTTCCGTTTTCGAACGGGGCTCGAAGCTCGGTGCCGGGCCGGTCCTGCGGCTGTGGCGTTCCGTTCTGGGCTTCTTCTCCCGCTGGTGGCAGATCGAATCGCTCTACCGGGCCAACGCCAAGTACCGGCCGATCTGGGAGCCGCGTTATCTGCTCTTCGAGAAGAGCAGCGAGATTCCGCGGATCGGCATCGCCAGCGCCCGGGCCGAGGGCTTCATCACCGCACCGAGCCTGCCCGCGCTGTTCCGTCGCCGGCACCAGGGGCCGCCCGCCGTCGGGGCGCCCCGCGTGCCGGTGGCGGCACGGGACGGGAAGGGGTAGTCCCTCCGCCGGGGGGCGGAGGGGTCCGGTCGCCCGGATGGGGGGATTTCGGGGTGGCTCCTCCCCCCTGAGGATGACGGGGATCGGCACAAATGCCGATGTGGATTCGTAAAGCGGCTTCTAATGTGGAGGTAGTCGGGAAGGCGCTTGCGCCGACGGGGATTTGGAGAACCGGTTGTGATGCGGAGGACCCACGCGGGGGGCGTGCGAAAGGGGCCGGTGGCAATTGCCAGAGAGGCCGCTGTCGCCGAGTGGGGAACGCTGTTCGGTACGGTCCGGGAGCAGGTGGTCCGCAAGAAGTTCGCGGCCGTCCCGCTGGCCACCGCGGCGACCTGTCTGATCCTGCTGTTCAGCATCGTCCAGCACCTGCCGGGCGGGGAGCGCTTCGTCACCCAGATCGGGGTGGTGAAGGCGGCCCTCCCGCTGGAGGTCTCGCTGCTGCGGACGCCGCTGTCGTTGTACGTGCCGGCCCTGGACCTGCCGGTGTGGGGCGCGCTGGCGCAGGTCTTCGTGGTCTTCGGGATCGCCGAGATCGTGCTCGGCCGGCGGCTGACCCTGGTGGTGGCCTACACCTGCACGATGGCCGGGACGCTGTTCGCCCGGGTCGGCGTGGCGATCGGGCCGGACCACGTCTTCGGGTTCCCGAAGTGGGTCGCGCACGTGCGGGACACCGGTCCGTCGGCGGCGGTGGTGGCGCTGGCGATCTGCATCGCGTTCCGCTGCCGGGCCTGGTTCACCGCCGGACTGGTGGTGACGCTGATGGTCGGCGAGGCGGTCGTGCTGCCGAACCTCGCGGGCATGGAGCACGTGGTCGCGGTGATCGCGGCACTGCTGATCGCGGTCTCGGTGGAGGTGTTCGGGGACTTCTGGCCGCGGGTGCTGGCCGGTGTCGGGGCGGCGGCCGTGGTGGCGGCGGCCACCGCCTCGCTGGAGGTGGCCGCCGACGCCCGCCTCCGCACCCCGGCCGGCGCGGCGGTGCCGTAGCCCGGGGGCTCCGGTCCTGGAACGCACGGCCCGCGAGCCGAAGGGCCGCCCCCCCGGCGCCGGCCGTCGGCGCCGGGTCCCAGCGGCCCGGAGGCGAGTGGGCTCCGGATCAGAGCGGCAGTTCGAACCAGACGACCTTGCCGACGGCCTTGCGGGCGGTGCCCCAGCGGTCGGCGAGCTTGGTGACCAGGGTGAGGCCGCGGCCGGTCTCGCCGAGTTGTTCGGCGGGCTCCAGCGACGGCAGGTTGTGGTTGTCGTCGCTCACCTCCACCAGCAGCTTGTCGACCCGGATCAGCTGGAGCTGGACCCGGTCGCGGGCGACCCGGACGGCGTTCGTGACCAGCTCGCTGACCAGCAGCACGACGGTGTCGCTGAGCGACTCCAGGTGCCAGGCGGCGAGCTGCTCGCGGACCAGGGTGCGGGCCCGGCCGACCTCGCGCTGGTCGACCGTGAGGTCCCAGGTGGCGACCTCGCTCGGCGGGACCCCGTCGAAGCGGGCCACCAGCAGCGCGACGTCGTCCTTCCGGTCGTCCGAGTGCAGCCGGTCCAGGACCACGTCGCAGGCCTGCTCGGGGCTCTGCGTGGGGTCGATCAGATTGCCGCAGAGCGCGGCCAGGCCGGCTCCTATGTCGCCGCCCCGCACCTCGACCAGGCCGTCGGTGCACAGCACCAGCATCGAGCCGTCCGAGACGTCGATGGTCTTGGCGACGAACGGGACCCCGCCCACGCCGATCGGGGCGCCGGCCGGGATCTCCAGCAGCTCGCCGGTGCCGTCCGGGTGGACCAGGACCGGTGGGACGTGGCCGGCGCTGGCCAGCTCGCAGGTCCGGCTGATCGGGTCGTAGACCGCGTAGAGGCAGGTGGCGAGGTGGTCGTCGCCGAGCTTGTGGGCCAGGTTGTCCAGATGGCGCAGCAGCTGGCCGGGCGGCAGGTCGAGGGCGGCGAGGGTCTGCATCGCGGTGCGGAAGCGGCCCATCGCGGCGGCCGAGTGCAGGCCGTGGCCCATGACGTCGCCGACCACCAGGGCGACCCGGCTGCCGGGCAGCTGGATCGCGTCGAACCAGTCGCCGCCGACCTCGGCCCGGGAGTCGCCGGGCAGGTAGCGGTGGGCGATCTGGACGCCGGGGATCTGCGGCGGGCGGGTCGGGATCATCGACCGCTGGAGGGTGGTGGCGACCCGGGACTCGGCCCGGTGCAGCCGGGCGTTGTCGAGCGAGAGCGCGGCCCGGGCGGCCAGCTCCTTGAGGGTGGCGGCGTCACCCTCGTCGAAGGGGCCGCGGTCGGGGAGCCGGAGCAGCTTGAGGATGCCGAGGACGGTGCCGCGGGCGGAGAGCGGCACCACCAGCATCGAGCGGCCGGAGACCACCGGGACGAGCTCCGGGCCGCCGAGCGCGGCGGCGTAGTCGACCGCGACGTCCCGGGCGATCACCGGGACCAGCACCGGCTGGTTGAGCTGGAGGGCCATGCCGGGCGGGGTGCGGCGGGGCATGGCGACCAGGGAGCCCTCGGCGAGCACGTGGTCCCACTGGCCGCTGGACTCGTTGCGGACGAGCGCGACCCGGCGGAGCATCGTGTCGTCGTCCGGGCGGGCCTCGGGCAGCTCGGAGTCGGAGATCAGGCCGTCGACGAGGTCGACGCAGGCGAAGTCGGCGACCCGGGGGACGAGCACCCGGCACAGCTCGTGGGCGGTGAAGCCGAGGTCGAGGGTGGTGCCGACCTTGCCGCCGACCTCGCCCAGCAGGGCCAGCTGCTCGCCGGCATGGCCGTTGGTGAGGAACGGGCCGAACCGGCCGGCCGACGGCGCGGGGACGGCGGCCGGCGCGGCCGGCCCGTCCGGGTGCCGGTGCCCGTGGGCGGGCGCGTCGGCGGGCGGCACGGCGGTGCTCTGCTCGATGGTGGTGCCTCCTCGCGGCGGGGCCGGGACGACCGGGCCGGTGACGGGCGCGCCGAGGCCGGCGGCGGGGGCGGCGGCGGCCTGGGCGGACGCGGCGGCGGTCTCGCGCTGGGCGGGCAGCGGACCGGCCGGGCGGCGGCCGGGCGCGGACTGCTCGGGCTGCGGCGGCGGGCCGAGCCGGGCGGTGCGCTGCTGTGCGGTCGGGTAGCGGCGGCCGATCCCGGCCGCGGCGTGCGCGGTGCCGGCTGCCGGGTCGGCCGGGCGCAGCGGCAGCACGGTGGCCGGGTCCAGCCGCAGGGCGGGCAGCCCGGCCCGGGTCAGGGCGGCGAGCAGCGGTCCGCGGCGTTCGGCGGAGCCGGGCAGCAGCGCGGCGAGCGGTCCGGGCACCGGCCGGCCGGCGGTGGTCAGGGCGGCGGAGAGCCGGTGGAAGCCGCCGAGGGCGCCGGGGGCGGCGGCGAACGGCAGCTGCCGCTCGCCGACGGCCAGCCGGGGGCCGGAGGAGCGCAGCGGGCGGGCGTCGGCGGCCAGCGCCAGCAGTCCGCCGGCCGGGCCGTCCACCGGATAGGCCCACCAGAGGACGTCGCGCAGGTGCTCCTCGCGGTCGACCACGGGCAGCTGTCCCGCCCAGGCGGCGCCGGCGGAGGTCAGTTCGGCGAGCGTGGTGAAGGTGTCCCGGCGGCGGCCGGAGGCCGGGAGCGCGGCCTGGCCGGGCACGCTGCGCGGCTCGGCGGAGGGCAGCAGTCCGGCGGCCGGCCGGTCGTGGACGGCCTCGGCGCGGTGGCCGAACAGTTCCTCGGCGGCCCGGCTCCACTGGGTGATCCGGCCGCCGCGGTCGACCAGGACGAGGGCGAGCCGGACCAGGGCGACCACCCCCGACGGCTGGTCACCCGGTGTGGCGCCGGGCCCCGGGTCGGTGCCCGCCGGACGCGGTGTGGAGTTGGGATCGTCCACCATGGATTCGGTCTGCTCCCGCCTGGCCGCCATGTCTGGAGACGGCCGTTTCTCCGGAGGAAGGCATGCTGTGCGGATACCAGCGAAGCACGGACGGGCCGGGAGTCGATAGCGAAACGGGGAGATTCCTCGGTATCAGTTGCGTGTCACGTGCCGTGCGCCGGTCCGCACTCCCCGTCCACCGCGCGACGGCACCGTGCGGGCGGGCGGTAGGGTCGCAGGACGGCACGCAGGAGGAGGCGAGAGGTGACCGCGCAGATCCCGGTCCGCTGGACCGATCCGGAGCAGCAGGAGCTGGAGGAGCGGGTCGAGGCCGCCGAACTCGCGTGGCTCACCATGGACGTCGACGTGCGGACGCTGCGGGTCGAGATCGACAACTTCGCGCTGATCCACCATCAGCTGCTCGGGCCGCTGTACGCCCGGCTGGACGAGCTGGACGCGCTGCTCGCCGAGGCCGTGGCCGCCCGCACCGGGGACCCGGAGGACCTCCGGCGGGCCCGTGAGGCGCGCCGGAGGGTCGAGGAGCTGCCGGACCTGGACGCACTGTTCGACAGCGTCCGGGAGCGGGGCGAGCAGGAGGACGCCCCGCCGCCGCCGGCCGCGCCCGCCCGGGTGCGCCCCGGCCGGGACGCCCAGCGGATCTACCGCGAGCTGGTCCGCCGCGCCCACCCGGACCTCTCCACCGACCCGGAGGAGCAGCGGCGCCGGGCGGCGTTCCTGGCCCGGGTGAACGAGGTTTACGCCTACGGCGACACCGCCGCGCTGGAGGCGCTGGCGGCCGAGTGGTCCACCGCGCCCGAGGCGGCGCCCGCCGCGGACTCCCCCGACCGGCTGGACTGGCTGCGCCGCCGGCTGGCGTGGCTGACCGGCCGGATCGGCGAACTCGCCGCCGAGCAGGTCCGGTTGGAGCGCAGCGCGATGGGCGAGCTGCTGGCGCTGGCCCCGCAGGACCCGGACGGCCTGCTGACCGAGCTGGCCGAGCAGCTGCTGGCCAAGGCCGCCGCGCAGCAGGCCGAGCTGGCGGAGCTGCTCGGCGCGCCGGTGGGGGACAATGGCGGGGCCGATCCCGACGCCCAGGAGAACCAGACGATGTTCGCGCAGATCCCCACCATCGACGCCGCCGCCGTGCCCGCCGACGCCGCCCTGCTGGACGTCCGGGAGCAGGACGAGTGGGACGCCGGGCACGTGGAGGGCGCGCTGCACATCCCTGTCGGCGAGGTGGTCGCGCGGATCGGCGAGCTGCCGGACGCGAAGCTGTACGTGCTCTGCCGGGTCGGCGGGCGTTCCGCGCAGGTCGTCCAGTACCTGGTGCAGAACGGCCGGGACGCGGTCAACGTGGACGGCGGGATGTACGCCTGGGAGGGCGCGGGCCGTCCGATGGTGAGCAGCGACGGGCGGGACGCCTTCGTCCTGTAGGGGGCCGCGGCCTCCGGTCCCGTGCGCCCGGGGGGCTCCGCAGAGCGCCGGGATTAGGGCAGGATGGGCGCGCGACCGGGCCGGCGCGGTGCCGGCCCCACCCGTCCCCGGGGGAGTTCATGGCCGAGAGTGCCGAGGCCGCCGAGAACGCCGAGAGCACGCCGCCGCCGCCCGCCGGCCCGGTCCGCTCGGCGGGCGCCCGGGTCGTCCTGGGCACGGCCGCCGTCCTGCTGCTGACGGCCACCGGGCTGTTCCTCGGCGCGGTCTTCCTGCACGTGGCGCCCGCCAATTCGCTCTCCCGGGAGTACCGGGAGCAGCTGGACGGCCTGGTCTATCCCGAGTTCGAGCAGAACTGGAAGCTGTTCGCGCCCAATCCGCTGCAGCAGAACGTCGCGGTGGACGCCCGGGTGCGCACGGTGTCGGCGGACGGCGACGCCGTGGTCCACGGGTGGGTGGGGCTGACGGCGCAGGACATCGCGGCGATCCGGGGCAATCCGGCGCCCGGTCACGCCGACCAGAACCTGCTGCGCCGGGCGTGGGACTTCTACGACGGTTCGCACAGCGCCCAGGACGAGTCGGCGACCACGGAGCGCGGACGGCTCGCCGAGGACTACCTGAAGCGGATCGCGGTGCAGCGGATCGGCCGCAGCGTCGGGGGCCGGCCGGTGGTGGCGGTCGAACTGCGGGTGACCACGACGACTGTCGCGCCGCCGGACTGGAGCGGGGAGGCGGCGCCGCCCGCGCCGAAGGTGCGCGAGCTGCCCTGGTGGCCGGTGCGGGACGAGGACCTGCGGGAGCTGTGGTGAGCGGCCCGGTCCCGGCCGGGGCGCCGGAGCTGCTGCAGGACGGGATCCCCCGCCGGCCCGGGCCGCCGGCCGGCGAGGGGGCGCCGCCCGCCGCGCGCCGGCCGGGGCCGGCCGCCCGGGCGTTCGAGGTGTTCGCCGGCCGGGTGCTGGGGCGGTACCAGGCGGCGACGGTGCGGATCGGCTTCGGGCTGGTCTGGCTGGCGTACCTGCTGCGCGAGTGGCCGGACCGGCGGCTGCTGTACGGCGACACCTCGCCCTGGTCGATGGAGCTGGCGGAGCGGTTGCTGGCCGACAACGGGGCGCTGACGGTGCTTCCCTGGTTCGGCGGGCGGCTCTGGTTCGAGCTGGTCTACCACCTGGCGGTGCTGGCCGCGCTGGCCGTGCTGCTCGGCCGGCGGACCAGGGCGGCCACGGTGCTGTTCCTGGTGACCGTGCTGTCGCTGCAGAACCGCAACGTCTTCCTCGGGGACGGCGGCGACAACATCGTCCACCTGATGGCGGTGTACCTGGTCTTCACCCGCTGCGCCGAGGTGTGGTCGCTGGACGCCCGGCGGGTGCGGTCCGGGCGGGACGGCGTGGGCGGGGTGGTGCTGTGGGCGGTGCTCGGCGCGGTGCTGCTGGTCTGCCAGCTGGGGAGCTTCTCGGGGAACAGCCTGGACTGGACGGTCCCGGCGTTCCCGTACGTCGGCTGGGGTCCGCTGTTCTGGGTGCTCTGGGCGGTGGCCGGGCTGTGGTGGCTGGTGGACCGGGCGGCCCCGCGGGCGAGACCCGGGCGGTGCTGGACGCGCTGGCGACCATGGTGCACAACTGCGCGATGCTGGTGATCGCCGTCGAGGTGGTGCTGATCTACGCCACGGCCGGCTGGTACAAGGTGCAGGGCTCGCGCTGGCAGGACGGCACCGCGCTGTACTACCCGCTGCACCTGGACTACTTCACGCCCTGGCCGGGGCTGTCCGGGCTGGTCGCCGGTGCGATGCTGCCGGTGTTCCTGATCACCTACGGGACGGTGCTGCTCCAGGTGGCCTTCCCGTTCACGCTGGTGAACCGGCGGATCAAGAACGCGTTGCTGGTGGTGATGATGGCCGAACACGCGGGGATCGCGGTGCTGCTCGGGCTGCCGGTGTTCTCGCTGGCGATGATCGCGGCGGACGCGGTGTTCCTGCCGACGGCGGCGCTGCTGTGGGCCGGGGAGCGGGTCGCGCGGATCCGCCCCGGGGGCCGCCACTAAGCTGACCGGTATGTCCTGGTTCGCCGCGCTTCGAGACACCGCGCGGACCGGACTGACCATCGACCGGGCGCTCACCGACCCCAAACGGGCGGTGCGCGGAGCGCTCGCCGTCGCCCTGGTGCTCTTCCCGACCCTCGCGCTCGGCGACGCCCGGCTCGCCACCTCGGCCGCGATGGGCGCGTTCATCGCCGGGACGGCGACCTTCCAGCGCAGCTTCCGGCCCCGGGCCACGCTGGCCGTCGCCGCCGGGATCGGACTCGGGGTCAGCACCTTCCTCGGCTACCTGGCGGCCGGGGTGACCGGGGTCTTCCCGGTGCTGCTGGCGGTCTGGGCGTTCGGCGCCGGGCTCGCCTGGGCGATCGGGCCGACCGCGGGCGTGGTCGCCGCCAACACCCTCTCGGTGATGCTGATCGTCGTCCAACTGCCGGTCAGCCCGCTCACCGCGCTCGGCCACGGGCTGGTCTGCGCACTCGGCGGCGGCGTCCAGGCGCTGGTCATCACCCTCTGGCCGATCGGCAGCTGGACCGCCCAGCGGGAGGCGCTCGCCGACACCTACGCCGAACTGGCCGACTACGCCCGCCGGCTGCGCCAGGACCCGACCGCGCACGTCGACCCGGAGCCGTTCATGGAGGCCCGGCACGCCGCCGCGCTGACGCCCTGGCAGGACCGGCGCAGACCGCCCGAACTGCGCGGCCTGCGCGGGATCGCCGAGCGGATCCGGCCCACCCTGGCGGCGATCGCCGATCCCAAGGTGGGCGCCCCCGAGGAGGGACCGGAACGCGACCGGGCCCGGGAGGTGCTGGCCGCCTCCGCCGAGGCGATGGACGCGCTGGCCCGGGCGGTCCGCACCGGCGACCCGCTCCAGCTGCCCCGCTCGGCGCCGTCCCTCACCCTGGTCGCCCGGACCGAGGGGCCGGAGCTGCGCGGCGCCGCCCGCCGGGCCGCCCGCCGACTGGCCGGGCTGCTCCGCAAGGCCGCCGACGCGCTCGACCGGAGCTCCGAGGACACCATCGACACCCCCGTCCTGCAGCCCGGCGGGGCGCTGCGCAAGCCGCCGCTGATCCGGATGCTGCCGACGGCGCTGCGCGCGGTGCGGCGGCAGTTCCACCCGCACTCGGCGGTGTTCCAGCACGCCGTGCGGCTGTCCGGGGTGGTCACCGCCGCCTATCTGCTGGCCCGGCTGGCCGGCTTCCACCACGGCTACTGGGCGCCGATGACCGCCGCGATGGTGATGCGGCCGGACTTCGCGCAGACCTACAGCCGGGGGGTGGCCCGGCTGGCCGGCACGGTCGTCGGGGTGGCCGCCTCCACCCTGGTGGTGCAGCTGGCCAGGCCCGGCGAGTGGGTGCTGGCCGCGCTCGCGGTGGTCTCGATCGCCGGGGCCTACCTCACCTTCCGCACCGGCTACGCGGTGATCACCACCTGCATCTCCTCCTACGTGGTCTTCCTGCTCGGGCTCCAGGAGGGCAACCCGCTGGCCACGGCGGTGGAGCGGGTCGGGCTCACCCTGCTCGGCGGTTCGGTCGCGCTGCTGGTCTACGCGCTCTTCCCGACCTGGCAGACCGCCCGGCTCGGCGAGCGGCTGGCCGAGTGGCTGGCCGCCGCCGGGCGGTACGCGGCCGAGGTGATCGCCGTCTACGCGCAGCCGGCCGCGCCGCGCGGCCGGGAGGTCCGCGCGGCGCTGCTGGACTCCCGGGAGGCGCGCTCGGAGCTGCTCCAGGCGATGCAGCGGGCCGACGCCGAGCCGGGCCGGCACGCCTCCGGGCTGCCCGGGGTGAGCCGGCGCCAGCTGGACCGCGCCCGCGCGGCGGTCGGCCACCTCGGGCGGGTCGCCGTGCTGCTGGAGGCCCACCTGCCCGCCGCGGACGCCGAGCCGGTGCCCGGGGCGGCCGAGTTCGCCGAGGAACTGCGGCTGGCGACGGCGCTGGCGGCGGGCGCCCTGCTGACCGGGCAGCCGGTGGAGTTCGGCGCCGTGCGGGAGGCCCAGGACCAGCTGGAGCGGCGGCTCGCCGAGGAGCCGGCCGGGGTGCAGGGGGACGTCGTGCGCGCCGGCACCCGGCTGCTGCTCCAGGCGCTGAAGGACCTCGAACGGGCGCTGCGCGGCGGTGGCACGGCGGCCGCCGCCGAGCGACGCGAGCCGGAGCCCACGGGGCGTTGAGGCGGCCCCCGCCGGGGATGGCAGAGTGAGCGGGGTGAACGAGGAACTGCTGCGGGACTGGCGGGCCGGGGCCGAGGAGCCGGGGACGGTGCTGCTGGACGGGTTCCACCCGCTGAAGCACGCGCTGCGGTTCGGCGGCACCGTCCGGCAGGTGCTGACCGCCGACCGCGCCGCGCTGCTGGCGCTCGCCGCCGAACTGGCCCCGGACGTCGCGCCCGCGCTGGACGCGCTGGCCGCCGAACTGCCCGGGGCCGCGCTGCGCACGCTCGCGCCCCGGCTGCACCCGACCGGGGTGATCGCGCTGGCGGTGCGGCCCACCGCCGCGGCCAACCGCGCCGCGCTGGCCGTCCGGCCCCGGCCGGCCCCCGTCGTGCTGCTGGAGAACCCGCGCAACCTGGGCAACGTCGGCGCGGTGATCCGGCTCGCGGCCGGCTTCGGTGCGGCGGGCGTGGTCACCACCGGTGAGCTGGACCCCTGGCACCCGGCGGTGCTGCGCGGCAGCGCGGGCCTGCACTTCGCCACCGCCGTCGAGCGGCTGTCCCTGCCCGGACTGCCGGCCGGACCGCTCTACGTGCTGGACCCGGAGGGCGCGGACATCCGGGGGACGGCCTTCCCGGACGACGCGGTGCTCGCCTTCGGCACCGAGCGGCACGGGGTGACGGCGGAGCTGAAGGCGCGGGCCGACGCCCTGGTCGCGGTGCCGATGCGGCCCGGGGTCTCCAGCTTCAACCTGGCGACCAGCGTGGCGATGGGGCTCTTCCACTGGATGTCCGGACGCCCGCCCGGCGCGCCGGTGTGAACCGGCGGCCGGGACGGGTCCGGTCGGCGGGCCGTCGGGGGAGCGGCCCGGCAGGGAGGCCCGTCGGGAGAGGGCCCGTCAGGGGACCATCCGTCAGGAGAACAGCCGCTTCCAGGTGTCCGGGCCGGGGTAGCCGTCCGCCTCGGCGCCGCGCCAGCCCTGGGCCTCCTGGAAGGCCTGCACGTTGCGCCGGTCGGCGTCCGTCCAGCGCGGGCCCGGACCCTCGGTGTAGAAGCGGCCGTAGCCCTTGCGGACCAGTTGCTCGCCGAGCAGGCGCACCCAGTCGTTGGTGGCGCCCGGGCCGAACTTGTCGCTGCCCGGGAAGGCCGGCACGCCGGTGCCGGGGGTGACCGGCGGGGGCGGCAGCGGGGTGCCGCCCCCGCCGGTGATGTCGCGGCCCTTGCCGTTGACCAGGTAGTCCCAGGTGGCCTTGCCCGGGATGCCGTCCGCCTCGCTGCCGCGCCAGCCCTGGGCGAGCTGGAAGGCCTCGGTGGCCCGCCGGTCGGCCTCGCCCCAGCGCGGGCCCGGCCCCTCGCTGTAGAAGCGTCCGCCGCCGCGCTGGACCAGCAGCCGGCCGAGCTCGGTGACGTGGGCGTTGTCGGCGCCCGGGCCGAACGCTCCGGCCCCGGGGAAGGCCGTCGACGAGGAGCTCCCCCCGCTCCCCCCGCTGCTGCCGCCGCTGCCGCCGCCGGCGAGGCCCTTGTAGCGGTACGGGACGTAGGAGGCCGAGTTGTTCCAGTACGCGTACGGGGTGGAGCGCTTGAGGGTGGTCGGGGAGGTCTGCTCGTACGCCACGTAGCGGGTGCGGGTGGAGTCGGTCCAGCCGCCGAAGATCGTCACGTGGGAACCGGACTGCGGGCTGGCCGGGTTGTTGTAGACCAGGACGTCGCCGGGCTGCAGCTCGGCCTTGGTGATCCGGTCGGCGAAGTCCGGCAGGGTCCAGGTGGTCTGGCTGCTGCCCAGCCCCCAGGCCATCGAGACGAAGCCGGAGCAGTCCTGGCGGTAGCCGTCCGACCAGTACCGGCCCATGCTGTACGGGACCTTCTGGTCGACCCAGCGCTGGGCCCGTTCGATGATCTGGGCCCGGGTGACCGGGGCCGCGGCGGCCCGCGGGGCGGCGAAGGAGCGGGCGGAGGGGGACTCGCCGTAGAGGCCGCTGACCTCTCCCTGCGGGGTCTCGCTGCGGGGGCTGGTGGAGCCGCCGGGGGTCGGGGTCGGAGACGGGGCGGGGGCCGCGACGGCGGTGGCCGCGCCGGCCGCGCCGCCGCCGAGCGCGGTGCCGACGGCGGCCATCAGCACGGCGGCCCGGCGCCGGACGCTGCGGGCTGCCGCGTGTCCGCCCTCGTGCACCGGCGCGGCGTGCAGCCGGGCCCGGCGGCGGGCGCAGCAGCCCCCGCATATGCAGTCCTCGTCCGGCTCCACCTCGTCGAATTCCACCAGGGGGGTCAGCTGCTCGGTTCGGGTCATTCTCCGCCTCTTGTCTCTCCTGATGGGGGGCGCTGCTGTCAGGCCGCTGACGACGTGACAGCACGGTCCTTCCCAGGGGCACACCGCGTGTTATCGGGACCAAAGTCCCAAAGCGGACGCATGATCGGCACGGCGGACTGCTCCGAACGGGTGACGGCCATTCAGCGTGCCGGGTGTGGCGGGGGGTGAGGGGAGGTGCTGGGCGGGGTGGCGGGCGGTCGGGCGGCGGACCTCAGCGGACGGCCGGCGGGTTGACGGGCGAGTACTCGGGTTCGGTCCAGGTCAGCGGGGTGGCGTCGGCCAGTTCGACGACGCCGGTGACGGTCAGGTCGACCACGCGCTCGGCGCCCGGCAGGCCGTCGGTGGCCGGCCCGGTCCAGTCGGTCCTGGCCTCGCCGGTGATCAGCAGCGCGCCACCGGTCTCCCAGTCGGGGACGAGCAGACCGGCCCGGGGGTCGAGCTCCAGGTTTCCCAGGGTCATGAACATGCTGTTGCCCGCGTAGTCGGGCCAGCGCAGCCGGTCCGGTCCGAGCACCCGCAGGAAGCCCGGACCGCCGCCGCGGTGCGAGGCGTCCATCCGGCCGCCCGGCCCGGCGGTGGCGACGAAGAAGGTGTCGGCGGTGGCCGCCAGCAGCTGCTGGGCGGTGCTGAGCGCGGACCCGGCCGCCACCCGGCGGGGCGCGCCGGCCCCCGGGCGGTCCACCGGGTGGCGGCGCTGGATGTACTTCGGGCAGTTGGCGTAGACCTGGTCGGCGCTGATCACCAGGCCGCCCCGGCCGTCGGGCACGGAGCGGCCGTTGACGCGCATCCGGCGCCGGCCGGCCGGGTCCAGGGCGATGGTGCCGATCTCGGCGGGCCCGGCCAGGGCGGCCGCCAGCGGGTCGTCCCCGGCCGGGCGGGCGGCCACCGTCACGGTCCGTTCGCCGGCGGCCGCCAGGAAGCCGGCCGGGCCGCTGAGCTGGGTGGCCCAGAGCCGCCCGTCGGCGTCGGCCGCGCCGGCCACCAGCACCCGGCGCTCGGTGAGGAAGCGGGCGGCCACGGCCGGGACGGTGCTGCCGATGGCGCGGCCGGAGTGGTCGGCGCGGTCCGTCCGCCCGGCCCGGTGCTGCGCGGCCCGTTCGCCCGGGTGGTAGGGCGTGCCGGCGGTGGTGGTCATCGCGGGTGCCTCCCCCGGGCCTAGAAGAAGCCGCAGGTCGGGGCGGACCCGGTGGGGGCCTCGGCGCCGGTCGCGTCGACGCCCGCCGGGGTGTAGATCTCCAGCCGGATGCCGTCCGGGTCGGTGAAGAAGATCCCGCCGGAGGCGGCGCCCTCGCGGTGCGGCACGACGCCGTCGTGGGCGAAGGAGGCGCCCAGCTCGCGCAGCAGCGCCTCGGCGGCGAGGACCTCGTCGAGCGACTCGACCTGGAAGGAGAGGTGGTGCAGACCGGGTGCGCCGGTGGGGAAGGAGCCCTCGCTCTGCTGCCAGAGGGTCAGCACCAGGCGGCCGTCGCGGCCGAGGAAGGCGAAGCGGTGCTCGTCGTCGGCGCCCTCCCCGATCGGCTCCAGGCCGAGGACGCGCCGGTAGAACGCGGTCGAGCGGGCCAGGTCGGTGACGTTCAGTCCCACGTGGCCGGTCTGCAGGGTGCTGCTGATGGTGCCGGACATGTCTGGTCGCTCCCGGAGGCAGGGGCGCCCGAGGGCGCCGGACTTAACCGTTGCGGATGACAGTAGGGGTTAGGTGGGGCCGGGTCAACCAGTACTATCGACTTCAATGGTTAGGTTTTCCGGGAATGGCTGTGCCATGACAAGAATGCGGAGGGGTGGTGCGGCGGAGCGGGCGCGCGGGCGCCGGGCCGCCGAGCGGCTACTCCCACTCCCAGCGGACGCCGATGTGGCCCGGCTGCTGGTCGGGGGCGAGGACGTGGGCACTGGCGGAGGCGCCGATCCAGAGCTGCTCGCGGCGGCGGTCGACGTCCGCCCCCGGGTCGCGGTCGTAGCGCTCGCAGTGCACCGGCACCGTCGCCGGGTCGAAGTGGACCTGGAGCACGTACTCGCGCACCGGCGTGGCGAAGCGGCGGCTGTACTCGGTCGTCCGGGCGCCGCCGGACGGGATCTCCACCTCGTACTCGAAGACGGTGCTGTCACCGAGGCCCAGCGGACGGTCCAGCATCACCTCGCCGACGATCAGCCCGGCCTCCGGGCGGCGGCGCACCCGGCCGAGCCGGCCGTGCCGCACACCGGTGATCTCCGGACAGCCGGTCCCCTCCTCGTCTGCCTTGTGCACCACCAGGCAGCGGGTCACCCCGGCCACCGTGGCGCGGACCACCTGGCGCAGCCGCAGCAGGTTGCCGCGCCGGTCGGCGTCCACGTAGTACGAGTCGTGGACCGAGAGCCGCTCCAGCTCGCCGGCCGGCGGCGCGTCCAGTTCGGTGAACACGTCGGAGATCTCCGGCTCGCCCGGCCAGACGTCCTCCAGCCGCAGGTGGCTGGTGGTGGCGTTGGCCGCCCAGCGGCCGCGCGGCCGCGGCGGGCCGAGCAGGGCGGACAGCGTGGAGTGCGGCAGGCCGAGCAGTTCCTCCAGCAGGTGCACGGCGCGCAGCGAACTGGCCCGCTCGGGCTGGCTGCGCCCGCGCCGCCAGTAACTTAGCGTGGTGACACTGACCCTGACGCCCCGTTGGGCGAGCGCGGCGCGGATCCGGTCCAGGCTGAGGCCGCTGGCCTCGATCGCCACATGCAGGGTGTCGGCGAAGCCGCCGGTGGGGCTGGGGCGTCCGGGCGTCGGCGCGGGCGACAGCGGCGGAGCGGGCGCGGGTGCGTCCTGGCGCGGCCCGACCAGTCTGAGTCGTGCGTCCTGGGGGTGCTGTGAGGCCATGTGGTTACCTTCCCCACCGAGCGGGTTCGGCAGACCCGGTGCGGCGCCGGAACGCGCCGTCAATGGCCTCGCCGAGCTGTGGGGAACCCTATGCACGGTCGAGAGGCTACGTCATCAGTCGTGCGTATGACAGTGGTCACGGGGGGTGGGCCGCCCGGTGAGCGATCTTGAAACAGTACGGAAACACACCGTCCGCTCCCCGGGCGGGCGGCGGGATCCGGCCGGGCGCTGTCCTGTTCCGGCCAGGAACCGCCCGGGCGGGGCCGGACGTAGACTCGGGGACCGTTCGAGAGCCTGGGAGTACCGATGACGGAGCGGACAGCAGACCCGCGGGACCCGCGCCCGCTGCTCGGCGAGCCGCTCGCGCTCGACCTGCTGAACACGCGGTGGGCCGGGGTGCCGGTCAACGACCTGCTCGCCGCGCCGGACGGCCACGCGATCTGGCTCTCCTCGGCCGGGCTGGCGCAGCGGTGCACGGCGGACGGGGCCGGGCTGGCCGCCCTCCGCGAGGCGCGGGAGGCACTGGCGGCGGCGGTGCGCGAGCTGGACGCGGGCCGGCTGCCCGGGGCCGGCGAGCTGGCCGGGCTGGACGCGGTGCTGCGGCACGGGCGGGTGCGGCGGGAGGCCTCGGCGGCCGGGCCGGTGGACCGGGTCGAGGTGGACGAGCCGCGGTGGCTGGCCCCCTGGCTGGCGGTGGACGACTTCCTGGGGCTGCTGGCCCAGGGGCCGCGGCGCATCAAGAAGTGCGCGCACGAGGCGTGCATCCTGCACTTCTTCGACACCTCGCAGAACGGCCGCCGCCGCTGGTGCCGCATGGCGGTGTGCGGCAACCGGGCGAAGGCGGCCCGGCACTACGAGAAGGCCAAGGGCTGACCCCGGGACGGCCGGGCCGTCCCGGGGCCGCGCCCGGCGAGCCGGGTCAGGCCTCGCCGAGCCACTCGGTGAGCGCGGCGCGCAGCTCGCCGGCGCCCGGGTCGACGGCGGCCCAGGCGGCGTAGCCGTCCGGGCGGATCAGCAGCACGGTGTCGCGCAGCTTGCCGTGCGGGTCGGCCGGGGCGGCGGTGACCAGGCGCTCCGCCCACGGGTCGGCGGCCGTCACCTCGTCATTGCTGACCAGCACGAACCTCCCGGCCCGCAGGGCCTCGTAGAGCCGCTCGGGAGCGGCCGGGGCGCCCTCGCGGGGCTGTTCCAGGGCGGTCAGCCGCAGGTCCGGGACGCGCTTGCCGACCAGCGGGTGGGCGTCCTTGGGCGCCGGGTAGGCGATGCCGATGCCGGAGACGGTGCGGGCGCCGCGCTCGACGAGCGTGTCCAGGTGCCCGGCGACCGAGACCAGTGCGCCGCGCAGCGCCCGGGTGGCGGCGGACTGGGCGACGGCGACCCGGATCATCGCGCCGGAGATGCGCAGGGCCGCCCGGCCGACCGGGTGCCGCTCGGCCTGGTAGCTGTCGAGCAGCGCGTCGGTGGCCCGCCCGCGCACCACGGCGGCGAGCTTCCAGGAGAGGTTGGCGGCGTCCTGGAGGCCGGTGTTCATGCCGAGGCCGCCCGCCGGGGAGTGGCAGTGGGCCGCGTCACCGGCCAGGAGGACCCGCCCGGAGCGGTAGTTGGGGACCTGCCGCTCGTCGCTGTGGAAGGTGGAGCTCCAGCGGACGTCGTGCAGCCCGTAGTCCTCGCCGAGGGCGCGGCGGGCGACGGCGGCGATCAGGTCGAGCTCCGGTGCGGCGCCGTCCGGGAGCCGCTCGTTGCGGTCCCAGGCGAGGACCCGGTACCAGCCGTCGCCGAACGGCACCAGGAGGGCGAGGCCGTCGTCGTCGGCGCCGGCGGCGAGCCCGTCGTCGGGTTCGCGTGCGAGCCGGACGTCGGCCAGCAGCATCGAGTCGACCACCGATTCGCCGGGGAAGGGCAGGCCGAGCAGGTCACGGACGGTGGAGTGGACGCCGTCGGCGCCCACCGCGTAGCGGGCCCGGTGGGTGGCGGCGGCGCCGTCCTCGACGGTCCGGACCGTGACGCCCTCGGCGTCCTGGTGCAGGCCGGTCACCTCGGCGCCGCGCAGGATCCGCGCGCCCGCCTTCACCGCCCGGTCCAGGAGCAGCCGTTCGGTCCGGTACTGCGGCGTCATCAGGACGAACGGGAAGCGGGTGGGCAGGCTGCCGAGATCGATCCTGGCCCGGTTGAAGGCGTTCAGCGAGGTGACGGGGCGGCCGCCGGTGATGAGCTCGTCGGCGAGGCCGCGGGCGTCCAGCAGTTCCAGGCTGCGGGCGTGGACGGCGAAGGCCCGGGTGAGGCCGGACTCGGCGGTGCGCTTCTCCAGCACGGTGACGTCCAGCCCGGCGGCGGCGAGATCACCGGCCAGCAGCAGTCCGGTCGGTCCGGCGCCGACCACGATGACGTCGGTGACGGTCTGCTTCTCGCTCATGTGTCAGCTCCCGGTGCTCGAACAGCGGCTGGACGCCGGGTGTGGCGTTTCCCCGCCTCCATCATCGCTGCCCGGGAGTGACGTTGTGAATCTCCGGCCCCCGGCGAGTGGCCGGGGACCGGAGGTGATCGCCGGCCCCGGGGCGCTCCGCCCCGACGGGCCGGGCCGGCGGCGCCCGAGGCGGGCGGGCGATCAGCTGTGGCGTCGGATCTCGACCGTGCGGAACCGGTTGGCGACGAACGCGCCGTCGCAGTAGGCGGAGTTGGCGGCCGGGTTGGCGCCGGTGCCGTGCAGGTCGGAGAAGGCGGCGGTCTGGTTGGCGTACACCCCGCCGGTGAGGTTGAGCGAGAGCGAGACGCCGGCGTCGAGCGCGGCCTCGACCAGGGCGGCCTCGACCTCGGGCGAGGTGGTGTAGCCGGAGGCGGTCATCGCACCGCGGGTGCGCACGGTCTCGCGCAGCAGCGCGACCGCGGCGGCGGTGTCCTCGACCGCGACGACGAAGGAGACCGGGCCGAAGCACTCGCTGCGGTAGACCGCGCGGTCGTCCGGCTTGTCGGCGTCCAGCTTGACCAGCGCGGGGGTGCGGACGGTCGCGCCGGGGAACTCCGGGTGCTGCACCGCCCGCGGGGCGAGGGCGAGTTCGCCGTACTCCCCGCCGGCCGCGGCGGCCGAGCGCTGCAGCACGCCGGGGTTGACCACGGCGCCGAGGACGGCGGTGGCGCGGGCGTCGTCGGAGAGCAGGCGCTCGATGGCGGCGGCGAGGTCGCGGACCACCTCGTCGTAGGACTTGGCGCCCTGGTCGGTGCCGATGCCGCCGCGCGGGATCAGCAGGTTCTGCGGGGTGGTGCACATCTGGCCGCTGTACAGCGAGAGCGAGAAGGCCAGGTTGTCCAGCATGCCCCGGTAGTCGTCGGTGGAGTCGACGACCACGGTGTTGACGCCGGCCTTCTCGGTGTAGACCTCGGCCTGCCGGGCGTGCTCCTCCAGCCAGTCGCCGAAGGCGGTGGAGCCGGTGTAGTCGATCAGCTTGATCTCCGGGCGCACGGCCAGGGTGGCGGCCACGGTGCCGCCCTCGTGCTCGGCGGCCAGGCAGACCAGGTTGGGGTCGTAACCGGTCTCGGCGAGCACCTCGCGGGCGGTGCGGACGGTGAGCGCCAGCGGGAGGACGGCGCGCGGGTGCGGCTTGACCAGCACCGGGTTGCCGGTGGCCAGCGAGGCGAACAGGCCGGGGAAGCCGTTCCAGGTGGGAAAGGTGTTGCAGCCGATCAGCAGCGCCAGGCCGCGCGGGACGACGGTGAACTCCTTGGTCATCACCAGCGGGTCGCGCCTGCCCTGCGGCTTGGTCCAGCCGGCGCTCTCCGGCAGCCGGGTCTGCTCGGTGTACGCGTAGGCGACGGCCTCCAGGCCGCGGTCCTGGGCGTGCGGGCCGCCGGCCTGGAAGGCCATCGGGTAGGCCTGGCCGGTGGTGTGCATGACGGCGTTGGCGAACTCGTGCGAGCGGGCGTTGATCCGGGCCAGGACCTCCAGGCAGACGGCGGCGCGGGCGAGCGGCCCGGCGGCGGCCCAGGCCGGGCGGGCGGCGGTCAGCGCGGCGATCAGGGCGTCCGGTCCGGCGTGCGGGTAGCCGATGCCCAGCTCCAGGCCGTACGGGGAGGCCTCGCCGCCGACCAGGTCGCCGTCGGAGGGGTGGCCGGGCAGCTCGAACGGCCGGTTCAGCAGCGCCTCGAAGGCGGCCCTGCCGTCCGCGGCGCCGCTCTCGCCGTAGGCCTTCGGGAACTCGGGGTAGGGCGACCAGTAGTCGCGCTTGGCGGCGGCGTCGACGGCGGCCTCCAGGGTGGCCCGGTGGCGTTCGACGAGCTCGGCGACGTGGGGGTGGGTGACCGCTGCGGACATGGTGTGCGCTCCTCAGAGGGGAGGACGGGACACGTCACAGAGTAACCGAACGATCGGTCGGCTCAAGGGGGGAAAGAAGAAGCGCGTCCGGCCGGTTCCGGACGCGCTCCCGCGGGGCGGTGACGGCGGGGCCTACGGGATGCCCAGCTCGAAGATGACGTAACCGGCGTACCAGCCGGAGGCCAGCGCCCCGGTGCCGAGCGCGGTGGCCAGCACCGGCCAGCTCAGCTTCCGCATCGCCACCGCGAGCGCGATCAGCAGCGGGAAGGCCGGCAGCAGGTAGCGCGAGGTGTTGCCGAAGATGCCCAGGCTGCCGAGCACCGAGACGATGGTCGCCAGGGTGTAGGCGGTCAGCACCAGCGGCGGGCGCAGCCGGACCAGCAGCACGATCAGCACCGGCAGGCTCAGCACCAGCAGCGTCGCCAGCATGTCGGAGGTGTGGTAGGCGAACGGGTAGTCGTTGCGGCCCAGCAGGATGCCGCGCACCGCCCTCCAGGTGCCCTGGCCCCAGTCGAAGTAGTGCAGCCAGGCGTCCCGCTGGAGCGTGAAGTAGCCGCCCCAGTCGCCCATCCGCCAGCCCACCCAGCCGACGTAGCCGAGCAGCCCGAGCGGGGCCAGCAGCATCGCGGTCAGCGGGCGCAGCACCCCGCTCTCCCGCCGGTACAGCTCCACCAGCGCGGCCAGGCCGACCGCGCCGATCAGCGCCGCCGAGGTGGGGCGGTTGAGGCCGGCGACCAGGGTGACCGCCCCGGCCGTCACCCACTGCTTGGTCATCACGAAGTAGCAGGCCCAGGCGGCCAGCGCGATGAACAGCGAGTCGGAGTACAGCGCCCACTCGGCGCCCGAGCCCGGGGCGATCGCCCACAGCCCCGCCGCGATCACGCCCGCGCGCGGACCGGCCATCCGGTCCACCACCGCGTAGATGCCGGCCGCGGCGAACAGCGAGGCGACCACCGAGACCAGCATCCCGGCGCCGTACAGGCCGAACGGGCTGATCTCCGAGACCAGCCGCATCAGGCCGGGGTAGAGCGGGAAGAAGGCGGCCGAGTTCTGCTCGATGGTGAAGCCGGTGGTGCCCCCGGGGACCGGCACCAGCGCCGGGTGGTAGCCGAACTGGGCGACCTGCTGGTACCACCAGCCGTCCCAGCTGGCCAGGACGTCCCAGGGGTTGGTGCCGCCGCCGAACCGGGGGTGCTTCTCCAGGTAGTCCCCGGAGAAGGAGAGCAGCTTCATGAAGACGGTGAAGCCGAGCAGCTTCAGCACGGCGTAGCACCAGACCGCCGGGCCGAAGCGCAGGACGAGGTCGCGGGCGCGCTCGCGCCAGTCGGCCGCGGGCCGGTCCGCCGGGCCGTCGCTGCGCTGCTCGGGCAGATCGGACTCGACTGCCGGTATTGCGCTCATCGACTACCCCACCTGCTCGGCCACGGACGGATCGTCCGCCGAGTCTAGGGCGTGGGCCCGGGATTTGGTGTGGACCAGGGCACCCGGGCGCCGCGGTACCGGGGCGGGCGGCCATACTCGGAGGATGGCCGATCACACCACGCGTACCGCCTACACCGTGGAGTCCCTGCTCGCGGTGACCGTCGACGTCTTCAACGAGCGCGGCTACGACGGCACCTCGATGGAGGACCTGTCGCGCGCGGCCGGGATCTCCAAGTCGTCGATCTACCACCACGTGCGCGGCAAGGAGGAGCTGCTCCGGCTCGCCGTCGGGCGGGCGCTGGACGGGCTGTTCGGGATCCTCTCCGAGCCGGGCGCGGCCGACGGGACGGCGGTGGAGCGGCTGGAGCACGTCGTGCGGAGGACCGCCGAGGTGCTGCTGGCGGAGCTGCCCTACGTCACCCTGCTGCTGCGGGTGCGCGGCAACACGGCCACCGAGCAGTGGGCGCTGGAACGCCGCCGGGAGTTCGACCACCAGGTGGCCGAACTGCTGCGGGCCGCGGTGGCGGACGGCGCGCTGCGGGCGGACGTCGAACCCCGGCTGGCCACCCGGCTGCTCTTCGGCATGATCAACTCCATCGTGGAGTGGTACCGGCCGGGCCACAAGAGCGCCGACGGGGTCGCGGACGCGGTGGTCCACCTGGCCTTCGACGGTCTGCGGGCGCGCTGACCGGACGGGTCCGGCGGCCGCTCACCGGTCGGGGCCGGTCGCCGGTCTAGGGCTGGTCCGGGGGGACCTGGTCGGTCTCCTCGAAGACCAGCATGGTGCGGGTGCCGAGCACCTGGGGGATGGACTGGATGCTGCCCAGCACCAGCTCCCGCAGGGCCCGGTTGTCGGCGGTGTGCACCAGCAGCAGGACGTCGAAGTCGCCGCCGACCAGTGCGATGTGCGCGACCCCGGGCAGGGCCAGCAGCTGCTCGCGCACGGTGCGCCAGGAGTTCTGCACGATCTTCAGGGTGATGTAGGCGGACGCGCCCTGACCTGCGCGTTCGTGGTCCACCCTGGCGGTGAAGCCGCGAATGACGCCGTCCTCGACCATCCTGGATATCCGGGCGTACGCGTTCGCCCGCGAGACGTGCACCCGCTCGGCCACCGAGCGGATCGAGGCGCGGCCGTCCTGCTGCAGCAGCCGCAGGATCGCCCGGTCGACCCGGTCGAGTCTGGACGTCTGTTCAGCCGACATGACCCCCCACCCCCACGGATTGGACCAACTGCCACCAGTCGACCGCCACCCGGGCCGATTGTCCACCACCTTCGCACGCTTCTGGTCAAGATGAACAGACGACCGAACAATCGGTAGGGAGCCCCCGCCACCCCTGGAGGTGCCCCGAGATGACCGTTCTCGACCACAGACACCGCACGTCGGTGCCCGGCTGGCTGCCCGGGGCCACCGCCCCCCGCACCGACCCGGCCCCGTTGCTCCCGGACACCGCTCCCGTCCGGGTCCTCGGTACCCCCGCACTGGAGACGTACGACCCGGCCCTGCTCCGCGAGCTGTACCGCCGCCTGGTCGTCGGCCGCCGGTACAACCAGCAGGCCACCACCCTCACCAAGCAGGGCCGGCTCGCCGTCTACCCGGCCTCGACCGGGCAGGAGGCCTGCCAGGTCGCCGCCGCGCTGGTGCTCGGCGAGCGCGACTGGCTGTTCCCGAGCTACCGCGACACCCTGGCCGTGGTCTCCCGCGGCGTGGACCCGCTGGAGGCGCTCACCCTGCTGCGCGGCAACGCCCACACCGGCTACGACCCGCGCGCCAGCCGCACCGCCCCGCTCTGCACCCCGCTGGCCACCCAGGGCCCGCACGCCGTCGGACTGGCCCACGCCGCCCGGCTGAGCGGCGACCCGGTGGTCGCGCTGGCCCTGCTGGGCGACGGCGGCACCAGCGAGGGCGACTTCCACGAGGCGCTGAACTTCGCCGCCGTGCTCCAGGCCCCGGTGGTCTTCCTGGTCCAGAACAACGGCTACGCGATCTCCGTCCCGCTCAGCGCGCAGTCCGCCGCCCCGACCCTGGCGCACAAGGCCGTCGGCTACGGGATGCCCGGCCGGCTGGTGGACGGCAACGACGCGCCCGCCGTGCACGCCGTCCTGGCCGAGGCCGTCGAGCGGGCCCGGAGCGGCGGCGGCCCGACCCTGGTCGAGGCGCTGACCTACCGGGCCGAGGCGCACACCAACGCCGACGACGCGACCCGCTACCGGACCGAGGCCGAGGTGGCGGCCTGGCGCGAGCACGACCCGATTGTGCTGATGGAGCGCGCGCTGCGCGGACTCGGGGTGCTGGACGACGCCCTGGTGCAGGAGGCGGCCGACGAGGGCGAGGCGCTCGCGGCCCGGATGCGGGCCGAATTCCACGCCGACCCGGAGCTCGACCCGATGTCCCTGTTCGCCCACGTGTACGCCGAGCCCACCCCGCAACTGCGCGAGCAGGCGGCGCGGTTGGCCGAGGAGCTGGCCGCCGAGGCCGAGGTGCAGCACTGATGACGACGGCCGCCTCCCCCACTGCCGCCTCCCCCGCCGGCGCCCGCACCGCGACCATGGCGCAGGCGCTCAACGCGGCGCTGCGCGACGCCATGCGCGAGGACCCCGCGGTGCACGTGCTCGGCGAGGACGTCGGCGCGCTCGGCGGGGTCTTCCGGATCACCGACGGGCTGACCGCCGAGTTCGGCCCGGACCGCTGCCTGGACACCCCGCTGGCCGAGGCGGGCATCCTCGGCACCGCCGTCGGCATGGCCATGTACGGACTGCGGCCGGTGGTGGAGATGCAGTTCGACGCCTTCGCCTACCCGGCGCTGGAGCAGCTGTTCTCGCACGTCGCCAAGATGCGCAACCGCACGGCCGGCCGGCTGCCGCTGCCGATCACCGTCCGGATCCCCTACGGCGGCGGCATCGGCGGGGTGGAGCACCACAGCGACGCCTCCGAGGCGTACTACGCCTCGACCCCGGGCCTGCACGTGGTCACCCCCGCGACGGTGGCCGACGCCTACGGGCTGCTGCGGGCCGCGATCGCCTCGGACGACCCGGTGGTCCTCCTGGAGCCCAAGCGGCTGTACTGGGGCAAGGCGGAGCTCGACCCGGCCGTGCCGGTCGAGCCGGTCGGGCGGGCCGTGCTGCGGCGCACCGGCGGCTCGGCGGTGCTGATCACCTACGGCCCCTCGCTGCCGGTCTGCCTGGAGGCGGCCGAGGTGGCGAAGGCCGAGGGCTGGGACCTCGCGGTGCTGGACCTGCGCAGCCTGGTGCCGTTCGACGACGAGACGGTCTGCCGGGTGGTGCGCTCGCTGGGCCGGGCCGTGGTGGTGCACGAGGCCGGCGGCTTCGGCGGCACCGGTGCGGAGATCGCCGCCCGGGTCACCGAGCGCTGCTTCCACCACCTGGCCGCGCCCGTGCTGCGGGTCACCGGCTTCGACATCCCGTACCCGCCGCCGATGCTGGAGCACCACCACCTGCCCGGGGTGGACCGGATCCTGGACGCGGTCGCCCGGCTCCAGTGGGAGGACTGAGGATGATGCCCGTCGTGCGCGAGTTCACCCTGCCCGACCTCGGTGAGGGGCTCACCGGGGCGGAGGTGGTGCGCTGGCTGGTGGAGGTCGGCGAGGTGATCGCGGTCGACCAGCCGGTGGTGGAGGTGGAGACCGCCAAGGCCGTGGTGGAGGTGCCCTGTCCCTACGGCGGGGTGGTGACCGCGCTGTTCGGCGAGGTGGGCCAGGAGATCGCGGTCGGCGCGCCGCTGGTGACGGTCGCGGTGGCGCCGGGCGAGGGCGAGCGGCCGCTCGCCGTGGCGGTCGAGGCGGTGGCCGGGCCGGCGGCGGAGGTGGAGCGGCCGCTGGTCGGGTACGGGGTCGCCGAACCGGGGCGCAGCGGACGGCGGCGCCGGGTCGGCGTGGGGGTGGCCGCTCCGGCCGCCGCTCCGGCCGCTGCTCCGGCCGCTGCGGTGGCCGTGCCCGCTGCGGTGGCCGCGCCCGCTGCGGTGGCCGTGCCGGCCCCGGCGGTGGTGCGGGCGCCGGCCGTGCTGCCGGTGATCTCGCCGCTGGTGCGGCGGCTGGCCCGGGAGCAGGGCGTCGACCTGGCGACGGTCCCCGGCAGCGGGCCGGACGGGCTGATCATGCGGGCGGACGTCGAACGGGCGGTCGCGGCGAGGGCCGCCGCGCCGGCCGCGGTCACGACCGCCGCCGCGCCGGGGCCGTCGGTGCCCTCCGCCGCCGGGGAGGTCGTCCCGCTGCGCGGGCTGCGCAGGGCGGTGGCCGAGAAGCTCGGCCGCAGCCACCGGGAGATCCCGGCCGCCACCTGCTGGGTGGACGCCGACGCCACCGAACTGATGGCGCTGCGGCGGCAGTTGAACGCCGCTCCGGGGCCGAAGGTGAGTGTGCTGGCGCTGCTCGCCCGGATCTGCACCGTCGCGCTGGAACGCTTCCCCGATCTCAACTCCAGTGTGACCGAGGACGGTTCGGGGATCCGGCGGCACCCGGCGGTGCACCTGGGCTTCGCGGCCCAGGGCGAGCGCGGCCTGGTCGTCCCGGTGGTGCGGGACGCCCAGCGCCTCACCACCGAGCAACTCGGCGTCGAGCTGGGCCGGTTGACCGAGGCGGCGCGGACCGGCTCGATCGCCCCGGCCGAGCTGACCGGCGGCACGTTCACCCTGAACAACTACGGGGTGTTCGGCGTGGACGGCTCGACCCCGATCCTCAACCACCCGGAGGCGGCGATGCTCGGGGTCGGCCGGATCGTCGCCAAACCCTGGGTCCACCAGGGGGAGCTGGCGGTGCGCGAGGTCACCCAGCTGTCGTTCACCTTCGACCACCGGGTCTGCGACGGCGGCACCGCGGGCGGGTTCCTGCGGTTCGTGGCGGACTGCGTCGAGCGGCCGGGCCTGCTGCTGCGGCAGCTCTGAAGGTCCCGGCCGGCGACGGTGGTCGCCCTGGGTGGTGGCGCCGCCACCCAGGGCGACACGGATCGAGCGAGCGTAGCGCGTCCCGGGGCCGGGTGTCAGGGCTTCGCGCTATTCGTCGGATGAGCACTCCGGGCGTGGCACGCTTCCTGGGCGTCAACCGAGACAAGCCAGGTGGTGGCGAAGGCCGGCCGGAGGCGAAACGATTTTCTTGGGTACTCGAAACGTTGCGGTGAAGTCCCGCAGAACACTCCTGGTCAGGACCGGGCCCGGCTCGGTGGCGGCCTCCGCCGTTCCGCCGATGCCCTCGGATCCCCCGGACCTGCCGTCGGTCACCCCGCCGGTCGGGCCGGCCGCCGGCCCGCCGCGGCCGGCCGGACCGCCCGCGGTCCCCGCGCCGAGCCGGCCGGACACCGCCGGACCGGCGCCGGCCCGGGCGATCGAGCCGCTGTTCACCAGCGCCCCCGGCCTCAACTGGGCCGTCCCGCCGCTCGCCCCGGTGCCGCCCGCCCCGGACCCGGGCGGACCTGCCGAGCAGCCGCCGACCGCCCGGGACCTCGAACTGGTCCGGGCCTGCCTGGCCGTGGTCGAGCCGGTCGCCGACCGGGCCACCGCGCAGTTCTACGCGCTGCTCTTCCTCGGCCACCCCGAGATCCGGGCGCTCTTCCCGGCCGCCATGGACGTCCAGCGCGACCGCCTCTTCCGCGCCCTGCTGATGGCCGCCCGCGGCGCCGGGGAGCCGCAGGAGCTGCGCGCGTACCTGGGCGCGCTGGGCTGCGCGCACCGCCGGTTCGGCACGCTGACCGGCCACTACGGCCCGGTCGGCGAGTGCCTGCTGGCGGCCCTCGCCACCTACACCGGCAGCCGGTGGACCGCGGAGACCGAGCTGGCCTGGCGCCGGGTCTACCGGCTGGTCTCCTCGGTCATGATCGAGGCCGCCGAGCGGGACGCCCGCACCTCGCCGCCCTGGTGGCAGGGCGAGGTGGTCGCGCACGAGCGCCGCACCCCGGACATCGCGGTGCTCACCGTCCGCCCCGACCAGGCCTACCCGTACCGGGCCGGGCAGTACACCGTGCTGGAGACGCCCTGGTGGCCGCGGGTCCGGCGGCACTTCTCGTTCGCCTCGGCGCCCCGGCCGGACGGTCTGCTGACCTTCCACGTCAAGGCGGTGCAGGCGGGCTGGGTGAGCAACGCTCTGGTGCGCCGGGCCGCGCCCGGGGACGTGCTGCGGCTCGGCCCGGCGGCCGGCGGGATGACCCTGGACCACGCCGACGGCGCGGACCTGCTGCTGGCGGGCGGCGGCACCGGGATCGCGCCGCTGCTGGCCCTGGTCGAGGAGCTGGCCGCGCACGGCCCGGCGGGCCGCTCGGTCGAGGTGGTCTACGGTGCCCGGCGCGCCGAGGAGCTCCACGCGCTGGCCGGGCTGCGGGAGCTGGCCGCCCGGCACGGCTGGCTGACGGTGCGCCCGGTGCTGTCCGGCCCCGGTGCGGGGACGCCGGAAGCGGTCGCGGCCGGCCTGTCGGCGGGCCGGCTTCCGGAGGCGGTGGCCCGGTCCGGCCCGTGGACCGGACGGACGGCCTACCTCGCCGGGCCGCCCGCGATGGTCCGGCGGACGAGCGGGGTGCTGCTGCGGGCCGGGCTGCCGGCGGAACGGATCCGGCACGACCTGGCCGCCCGGTGAATCCGCGGCCGCCCGGTGGGGCCGTGTCCCGGTGCGGGGCGGGGCCGGAGGCCGGCCCGGCCCGGACGCCGGCCGGGTTCCGGCGTCAGCCGAGGTCGGGCGCGAGCAGCGCGCGGACGCCCTCGATGTTGGCGGCCAGGTAGGCCCGCAGGCTCGGCGGCACCACGTTGACCGAGGTGACGCCCTCGCGGGTGAACGGCACCCGGACCACCTCGTAGCGGCCGTTGGGCTCGTCCACCTCGGGGCCGTGCCGGCGGTCGAGGTCCATCGAGGCGAGCCGGCAGACGAAGAAGTGCTGCACCTTCACCCCGTGCGGGTGGAGCGGGGTGCCGTCGTCGTGGTGCGTGTGGCTGATGGTGTCCACGAAGGCGGGGACCACGTCCACCACCTTGCCGCCGAGTTCCTCGTCCACCTCGCGGTGCAGCGCGTCCACCACGGTGCGGTCGCCGGGCTCGACGCCGCCGCCGGGGGTGATCCAGTACGGGTGCGGGGAGCCGGGGCGGGTGCGCTTGATCAGCACGAGCGAGGCCGGGCCGTACGGGTCGCTCGGGTCGACTTCCAGCAGGATCGCCCGGGCGGTGCGCTTGACGACGGGGCGGGGCGGGGTGCGCATGGCGACCTCCGGGGCTGGTGCGTTGTGCGGGATTCTCCCGCGGCCGGGCGGGCCCGAAACGCGGCCCGCCGACGGGTGCGTCCGTCCGTGGAGGATTCCTAGCAGCGATAGATCTTTGATCGCGAAGATGAACGTTGAACAGCTCTTTGAAAGTTAGCTTTTACCATCTAGTGACCTTTGATTCGAAGGATTTTACCGAGCGAACCGTGTGAGAGTCATTGCAGGGACGGCGTGCCTGTGCTGCAATGGGCGACTATCGGGCAAATCGGAGTGATCTCCTCCGCATGCTCTTCTGTGCAACGACTCGGGCTGGGGGCTGGCTGTGGCCATGGATCGGATCGCAGAGCGCACCGCGCCGCCGACGCGCTCGACGCGGACCTCGCGCAAGGAGCGGCAGCCCACCCTGATCTCCTCCGTCCAGCGGGCGCTGCGCCTGCTGGAGGCCGTCGGCGGGTTCCGCCAGGGGGCCACCGCCAAGCAGCTGGCCCGGGTGGCCGGACTCCCGCTCGGCACCGCGTACCACCTGCTGCGGACCCTGACCCACGAGGGCTACCTGCGGCGCACCGACGGCCGCTTCTTCTACGGGGAGTCGGTCGACGGCATCGTCCGGGCCGACGACCGGCAGGCCGAACGGCACGGGCTGCGGGTGCGGATGGAGCAGTTAAGCGACGAGCTCGACGCGGCCGTCTACTTCGCCCTCTACGAGGACGGCGAGGTGACCGTGGTGGACACCGTCGACGGCGCCCACCAGCCCGCCGTCGAGCCGTGGGCCGACTTCCGGGCCACCGCCCACGCCCACGCCATCGGCCAGTGCCTGCTGAGCCAGCTCCCCGAGGAGGCCAGGCGCGACCACCTCGCGCGCCACCCTCCGGTGGGCCTCACCCCGTCCACCCTGGTCGGCGAGTCGGCGGTCCTGCGCCGGATCGCCGGGATGCGGCACACCATGCCGGTGGTCGAGCGCCAGGAGTACGCCCTCGGCATCGTCTGTGCGGCCGTTCCGATCACCGTCGGCTCGATGGTCGCCACCATGGCCCTCTCGCTGCCGGTCGAGCAGGCCGACCGGCTCACCGTGGCCGCCGGCCAACTGCGGCGCCGCGTCGGAGCGATGACGCCGTCGTTCGTGCTCTGACGGTGCCGCCGCACCCGGCCGCGCCGTCCCCGCCCGGCCGGTTCCGCTCGTTCACCATTTGAAAAAGCACATCTTGTCCACTACGTCCCCGAACGGGACGATGAGGATGGACGTACCGCACGCAATCCCTCCCCCTGTCAGCCAACAGCCTTGTCCGGGCCACCCGCGAAACCCTCACCCATGCGCGGCCGGGCAGAACGAGAGGTGTCGGTGCCATGCAGCACAGCACAGTCCAGGGCCACCTGACCATGAACCTCGTGGTCTCGGCCGAGCTCACCTTCCGCATCGTGGTCGACCTCGACTACGACCCCGCCGACCCCTACGCGGTCCGCTTCACCTTCCACCTGCCCGGCGACGAGCCGGTCACCTGGGTCTTCGCCCGCGAGCTGCTGCTCGACGGGCTGGCCCGCCCGTCCGGTGAGGGTGACGTGCACATCCACCCGGTCGGCGGTGAGCTCGGAGAGGTCTGCCTGGTGCTGTGCTCCCCCGAGGGCGACGCCGTGCTGCGCGGCGCCGCGCCGCCGCTGATCGCCTTCCTGGCCCGGACCGACCGCCTGGTGCCGATCGGCGAGGAGGCCGCCGCCGGCGACCTCGACGCCCAGCTCGACCTCATCCTGCGCGGCCACGAGAACGCCGGGTGAGCCGCCGGCGGGCGCAGGACGCGGACCGAAAGGGGCCCGTACCCGGGTGTTCCACCGGGTACGGGCCCCTACCGCACGGGCCGGCGCGGGCCCGGCTCAGTCCTCGTCGAGGGCGAGGCTGAGGCCCCAGGAGACCAGGCTGACGATCAGCGCGCCGAACAGCGCCGACCAGAAGCCGTCGACCGAGAAGTCCAGGCTGAGCTTGTCCGAGGCCCAGGAGGTCAGCCAGAGCATCAGCGCGTTCACGACGAAGGTGAACAGGCCCAGGGTGAGGATGAACAGGGGGAGCGAGAACAGCTGGACCACCGGCTTGATGAGCCAGTTGACCACGCCGAAGACCAGCGCCACGGCGAGCACCGTGAGCGTCTTGTGCTTCCAGTCGTCACCGGTGAGCGTGATTCCGGGGACGATCCAGGCGGCGACCCAGATGGCCGCCGCGTTGATCAGTGTCTTGAGGACGAAACCTTTCATGAGGTCAGCGTCCCAGGTCGGTCAAGGGGAGGCGACGTCCCGTCCGGCGTGGTGGTGTTGAATGCCGGTGGGCCGAGGCCGCACGAGGAGGGGTGCCCCATGAAGCTGTTCCGGCTGGACCGACTGGACGCCGAGCGCGCCGCCAACGACGGCGCGTACCTGCGCTTCCTGCGCGAGCCGCGGATGTCCGCGGGGCTGTACGCGCTCTCCCCCGGTGACACCGACACCCAGACCGCGCACGACCAGGACGAGATCTACCAGGTGATCAGCGGCCGGGCCGAACTGACGGTCGGGGACGAGACGGCCGCGGTGGGCCGGGGCACCGTGGTCTACGTCCCGGCCGGGACGCCGCACCGCTTCCACCACATCACCGAGGAACTGCGGGTGCTGGTGGTGTTCTCGCCGCCGGAGGACTGATCCCCGGCCCCGCGGACGGCCCGTTAGGGTCGGGGCATGAGCAGCCTGAGCCTGACCGAAGAACTCTGGGCGGCGATCGAGCCGGTCTACGCCGAGATCCTCGACCACCCCTTCATCGCCGGACTGACCGACGGCACCCTGCCGCGCGAGGCGTTCCGCCACTTCGTCGTCCAGGACTCGCACTACCTGCGCGACTACGCCCGTGCGCTGGCCGTCTGCGCGGCCAGGGCGCCCGGCGAGGAGGAGGTGCGGGCCTTCGCCGACGACGCGATCGGCGCGCTGGCCGCCGAGCAGGGGATGCACGCCGAGTTCCTGGACGCCTTCGGCGACACCGCCGAGGCCGCCGCCGCCGAGCCGGTGCTGCCCACCACCCGCGCGTACACCAGCTACCTGCTCGCCACCGTCTACGGCGGCTCCTTCGCGGAGGCGGTCGGCGCGGTGCTGCCCTGCTACTGGATCTACGCCCGGGTCGGCGAGCGGCTGCTCGCCGAGGGTTCCCCCGACCCGCTGTACGCGAAGTGGATCTCCACCTACGGCGACGAGGCGTTCCAGTCGGTGGTGCGCCGGGTGCTGGCGCTGACCGACCGGCTCGGCGAGGAGATCTCCCCCGCCGAACGGCGCCGGGTGACCGAGCACTTCGTCACCACCTCGCGCTACGAGTGGATGTTCTGGGACGCCGCCTGGCGCGGGGAGACCTGGCCGGTCTGAGCCCGCCGCGAGGGCGCCGCGAGGGCGCTGCGGTGGCCGTGCCGGAGGCCTCGCCGGGGTCCGGGCCGGGGGCGTTCCCCGAGGTCGGGGCGGGGGTTCACCCGGGGGCCGGGGTCGGGGGGATCTCCGGGTTCTCTCGGGGCCGTTGGACCTCGTTCCGTCCCTTGCGCCACCGTACGATCGATGTACCGAAAGCGAACGGGATGCGGCACCGGACGGCAGCCGACCCCCTGGGGAAGAAGGAACGGACATGGCTGAGCTCTGGAAGTCGCTGCCCTCGTGGGTGCGGAACATCGTCGTGCCGGTGCTGGTGCTGATACTCGCCTGGAACCTGCTGGTGTTCGTCTTCGGCGTGGTCGGCGCACTGCTGGCCTTCGCCGTGAAGGCGCTGGTGGTGGTCGGCATCGCGGCCGCCGTGGTGGTCCTGGTGAAGAAGGCCGCCAGGAACTAGGACTCCGGGACCCGGTGCCCGCGCTCCCCCGGGGGAGCGCGGGCACCGGGCGTTTCCGGGGGCGTTCAGGCGGTGCCGCGCAGGAACGCGTCGAGGTCCCGGTGCGGGCGCCAGCCCTGGGAACGGGCGCGGGCGAGGTCCAGCACCACGCTGCGGGAGAGCTGGTCCACCGCGTACGGGGTCAGGCCGGGGAGCCGTCCGGTGCGGGCGGCCAGCCGGGCCAGCGGCGCCGGGACGTGCTGGATCCGGGCGCTCACCCCGTGCGCGGCCAGCACCGCGCGGACCGCCTCGTCGCGCCGGTAGGGGCGGGCGTCGGCGATGTTGTAGGCGACCGGCGTCCACGGGCGGTCGCCGGTGCGGCCCGCGCCGACCGCGGACAGACAGGCGTCGGCGAGGTTCTGCACGGCGGTGAGGCTCAGCCGGACGTCGCCGCCGGGCAGCAGCAGCCGCCCGTGCCGCACCCGTTCCAGCAGCCGGGGCACCAGGTGCGGATCGCCCGGACCGTAGACGGCGCGCGGGCGCAGCACCACGGCGCCCGCCGCCAGCGCGAGCCGTTCGCCGGCGGCCTTGGTGCGGCCGTACGCGTTGAGGTGGCCGCTGCCGGTGGGGTGGTGCTCCCGCACGCAGCCGCGCCCGAGCCGGGGGTCGTAGACGCTGGCGCTGGAGACCCAGGCGAGCGGCCGGTCCCCGGCGGCGCGCAGCAGACGTTCGGTGCCGGTGACGTTGACGGCGTGCTGGCCGGCCTCGGCCTCGGCCCCTGGTGGCAGGTCGGCGACGGCGGCGGCGCAGTGCACCACCGCGTCGGCGCCGGTGAAGTCGGGCTCGCCGGTGGTGGCGTCCCAGGGGACGTGCCGGCCGGCCGGGCCGGGGCGGCGGCCGTAGCAGAGCACGTCGTGGCCGGCGGCGAGGGCGGCCCGCACGACGTGCGAGCCGCAGAAGCCGCTGGCGCCGGTGACGGCGATCCGCATCGAGGTCTCCTCGGTCAGGGCGGGGACCCGGCGGGGGTCCGGGTGGCGCGCAGGGTGAGTTCGGCCCAGCCGGGCAGGGCGGACCGGCGGTCGGCGCGGGCGCCGGTGACCACCGGGGCATACGGCGCGAGCGCCAGCAGCAGGTCGGTGAGCAGGGCCCGGGCGAGCCCGGCGCCGGGGCAGGCGTGCGGGCCGGCGCCGAACACCGCCTGGGCGGCGGCGGGCCCGGGGGACGGCCCGGGGCGGTGCGCCCCGGCGGCGTGCCGGGCGACCAGGACCAGCCGGTCGCCCCGGCGGACGGGGCGCCCGGCCAGTTCGGCGTCGGCGGCGGCCACCCGGGGGAGCAGCGGCGAGGGGGCGGTGAGCCGGAGCAGTTCGGCGGCCAGCGCGGGCGCGCCGGCGAGGTCCGCGCAGGGCCAGAGCCCGGCGTCCGCGCACCAGGCGGCGGCCCGGGGGAGGGCGGCGACGGTGGTGTTGACGGCGGCCACCGCGAGCACGGCGTCCCGGGGGCGGGGCAGCAGGGCGGCCAGGTCGGCGGCGCGCGCGGCGGCCGTGCGGGCGGCGCCGCGCGGGCGCGGGCCGGGCAGGTGGTCGCGGGCGGCGGCCGCGGCGGTCTCGGCGGCGGCGCGGGCCAGGGCGTGCGGGCAGCCGGCCGAGCCGGTCAGCGCGGCGGCCGTCACCCCGGCCAGTTCGCGGGCCAGGGCGACGAGTTCGAGCTCGCCGGTGGCGAGCCGCGGGATCCGGGCGTCGAGCACCGCCTGCCAGCGGGGGCACAGCCGGTCCACCGCCCCCGCGTCCAGGCCGGCCGCCAGCTCCCGCCGGGCGGTGCGGTGGCCGGGGCCCTCCTGGTCGAACAGCGCGCCGCCGTCGGTGAGGGCGGCGGCGGCGCCGCCGGTGGTGCCCGGGGCGGTGCGGTCCAGCGGGATCCGGGTGAGCGCCTCGCGGTAGGCCTCGGCGCCGTGCACCAGCACGGTGCGGCCGAGCCTGGCCACCGGGCGGCGGCGGGTGGCGGCGAGCAGCGCGAACAGCAGCGGGTGGCTGCGCAGATAGACCCGGCGGTCCCGGCGGCGGGCGCCCCGGTGCCGGCCCGGCTCCCGGCCGGTGCCGCCGGTCATATCGCCAACTCCCGGGCGCAGTGGGCGGATGCCGCCGCCCGGTCGGGCTTGCGGGAGCGGCCGGCCAGCGGCACCTCGCCGAACAGCAGGGCGTCCGGGCGGGCCGAGCCCATGCGCTCCAGCGGGCCGGCCAGCGCCCCGCGCAGCCGCCGGGGATCGGCGCCGGGCGCGGGCTGCACGAGGGCGACCAGCCGCTCGTCGCCGTTCCGGTCCGGAACGCCGACCAGCACCGCGAGTTCGACGCCCGGCAGGTGCAGGGACGGCTCGTAGAGGCCCGGGTAGATGTTCTCGGCGCGGCGCAGCACCATGTCCTTGAGCCGGCCGGCGAGCACGATCCGGCCGTCCGGGCCGAGCGCGGCGCGGTCGCCGGTGCGCACCCAGGGCTCGGGCTCCTCGCCGAGGTAGCGGTGCCGGACCCCGGGGCCGGTGAGCAGCAGTTCGCCGTCCTCGCCGAGAGCGGTGCGCACACCGGGCAGCGGGGCGCCGGCCAGGTCGCCGGTCCCGGTGAAGGCGCTCTTCTCGGCCTCCTCGACGGCCGCGGCCGGGAACAGCTCGGTGAGGGCGTAGACGCCCCAGGCCTGGTCGGCCCCGGCCTGCTTGACCCGGCGCAGCAGGGCCGCGTCGGCGGGCGCCGAACCGGTCCAGACCCGGCCGGTGAAGCGGGCCCCGGCGCCGAGCGCGGCGCGCAGCTGCGGCGGGGTGAGGTAGGTGTGGGCCGGGGCGAGCCGGTCGAGCTGGCGGGCCAGCGCGGCGGGGTCGCGGGCCGGCAGGGCGACGGCGGCTCCGGCGGTGAGCGCGGGGACCAGCACGAAGAAGGTGCCGCCCAGCACCACCGTGCCGGGCCGGGGGCCGACCAGTTCGGCAACGGTGCGCAGCCCGGCGGCCAGACCGCTGCGGGAGTGCACGACGGCGCGCGGGCGGGCGGTGGTGCCGGAGGTGAAGACGATGACGGCGTCGCCGTCCCGCCCGGGTGCGTCCCGTCCGGGGATGCTCGGCACCGAGGCGCCGAAGGGGTTGGTCCGCAGCCGGGGCGCGCAGCCGGGCAGCCGGGGCCCGAGCGTGGCGACCGGGCCGAGCGCGGCGAGCGGGGGCAGCGCGAGGTCCGCCCGGCGGGCGAGCGGGCGGGCCCAGCCGGCCACCGCCTGGGCGGCGGCGTCGGCGAGCACCAGGTCGGGCCGGGCCAGGGCGAGCCGGGCGGCGAGCACGTCGGGGCCGGCGGCCGGGTCGAGGACGGCGGTGCGCAGACCGAGCCGGTGGGCGGCGAGCAGGACGGCGAGGGCCCGCGGCCCGGGGCGGAGGGCGACACCGAGGGTGGCGCCGTCGTGCAGGCCGCGGGCGCGCAGGGCGACGGCGTAGGCGTCGGCGAGGGCGGCGAGTTCGCCGCGGCGGATCCGGACCCGGGTGGTGCCGGCCCGGGTGCGGTGCAGCACGGCGGGGCGGTCGGGGTGGACGGTGCGCAGGGCGTGGGCGAGCCGGTCGAGCACGGGGTGTCCTCGGGGTGCGGCGGATCGGGGCGGCGGTGCGGCGGACGGGGTCAGCGGACGTCGACGGCGCGGGCGCCGGCGCCCCGCTCCAGGTACCAGCGGGCGGTGCCGGCCACCCCGTACGCCCGGATCCGCCGGGTGGAGTTCTGCACCACCATGTCGCGGCGGTGCACGATCGCGGTGGTGTGCCGGCGGATCCGGTTGATGAACATCCGGTCGGTCGGTGAGGGGCGGCGCGGCATGCCGCCGACCGCCCGGTACAGCTCGGCGGTGATCGCCATGTTGTTGCCCGCGTGCATCCGGTACGGGGTGAGGTAGCCGTGCCGGCGCCGGTGCGCGGGCCGGATCCGGCCGAAGAACGCGCCGAGCGCGACCAGCACCAGGAAGACGGCGCGCCCGGCGGGCCCGTGCTCGTCGCGGCGGGCGGTGACCCGGCCGCAGACCAGTCCGCCGCAGTCGAGCAGCGCCGCCCTCGCGGCGGCGGTCCAGCCGGGTTCGGGCAGGCAGTCGGCGTCGGTGCGGGCGAGCAGGGTGGCGCCGTGCGCGATGGCGTGCCGGAACGCCGTGTCGACGGCGGAGCCGACGCCCTTCTCCGGCTCGACCAGCACCTCGACCGGGAACGGCGCCCGGGCGGCGAAGGCGCGGACGGCCGCCACGGTGCCGTCGGTGGAGCCGTTGTCGGCGACCAGCAGGGTGAAGTCCCGGTCCCGCTGGGCGGCGAGGGCGTCCAGGGTGCCGACGATCCGGGCCTCCTCCTGGTAGGCGGGCACGATCACCCACAGCTCGGTCACGACGCCTCCCAGACCATCGTCATCAGGCTGACGCCGCCGCCGAGGCCGACCATCAGCACCTTGTCGCCCGGAGCCAACGAGGCCCGTATCCGTTCGAGTTGGACGCCGATCGTGGCACTGGCGACATTGCCGAGCTCGGGCACGGTGACCACCAGCTTCTCCTGCGGCACTCTGGTGGCCTCGACGAAGCGCTCCAGGTAGGGCACGGTCACCTGGTGCACCAGCACCTTGGCGTAGTCGTCCCAGCCGAAGCCGGTGCGGGCCGCCACCCGGGCCAGGATGTCCGGGCCGATCTTCTCGAACACGGCGCGCAACTCCGTGCCGCCGCCCCGGAAGTAGCTGTACTCGTCACCGCGCGGATGGCGCGAGCCGCCGCCCGGGATGCCGCCCGCCGCCCAGTGCTCGGAGGCGGTCTCGGTCTCCACGTCCAGGATGCCGCCGCGCTCCACGGCCTCCACGACCACCGCCGCGCCCGCGTCGCCGAAGGTGTAGCCGGCGAAGCCCTCGCGGAACTGCCCGGCGCCGGCCGGATCGCGGCGCATCGCCCGGCTGGGCGTCTCGCCGGTGGCCACCAGGGCCCGCCGGGCCCGGCCGGCCAGGATCATCGCGCGGGCCAGGTCGATCCCGTTGAGGAAGCTGTTGCAGGCGTTGCTGACGTCGAACGCGTGGGCCCGGGAGCCGAGTTCGGCCTGCACGAGATGGGCGGTCGCGGGCTCGGCGACGTCCCGGGTGGCGGAGGCGAAGAGCAGCAGGTCGAGGTCGAGCGGGTGCAGCCCCCGGGCGTCCAGGGCGCGCCGGGCGGCGCCGACGGCGAGCGTGGAGGCGTACTCGCCCTCGGCGGCGAAGTGCCGGGTGAGGATGCCGGTGGCCTTCTCGAAGGTCCGTGCCGGCAGGCGCAGCCGGCCGCCGGCGGTGATCTCGTCCTGGAGCTGCCGGGAGGTCAGGCGGCGGGCGGGCAGACGGGCTCCGACGGCGGTGATGCCGACCCGCGCGGTGGCTGCTGGATGCATGTCCCCATGGTCCGTGCGCCCGGCCGGGTCCGCCTGAGTACCCGTACTCAGGCGGACGCGGCCGCTCTACCCAGACGGATCAGTGCCGCTCGCGCGCCGGACCGGCCGGTGCGGCGTCCGCGGGCACGGCGTCCACCGGGACCGTCTCCACGGGCACCGCGGCCGTCGTCGCCGGGGCGGCGGCGCCGTCGGGCCCGACCGTGGAGAGCAGTTGGCGGGCCAGCCCGAGCCCGGTGCCGCCCATCGCGAGCGCCTTGGCGAACAACTCGCCCATCCCGTCGGCCCCGTTGAGCAGCACCATGTGCTCGACGTTGCCGAAGGACTCCGCCGCGGCCCGCACGATCTGCGGCCACTGCTCGGCCAACTCCTGTGCCACCACGGCCTCCTGGTTCTCGGCCAGGGCGGTCGCGCGGGCCTTGATGCCCTCGGCCCGGGCCAACCCGATCGCCCGTGCGGCCGCGGCGTCGGCCAGACCGCGCGCCTCGGCCGCGGACGCCTCCGCCTGCCCGGTCGCCGTGGTCGCCTCGGCCTGCGCCAGACCGCGCACCCGGGTGGCCTCGGCGTCCGCCTCGGCCGCGACCCGCACCCGGCTGGCCTCGGCGGCCGCCTCCAGCTCGGTCTCCCGGGCCTGTGCCTGCGCGGCCGAGATCCGGGCGTCACGAGCCGCCTCGGCGGTGGTGCGGGTGTCGTACGCCCGGGCGTCGGCGGGCTTGCGCACGTCGATCTGGAGCTGCTGCTCCTTGCGCCGTGCCTCCAGCTCGGCGACCCGGGTCTCCTGGACCACCACCTCCTGCCGGGCGGCGGCGTCGGCGAGCGGACCGGCCTGCCGGGCACGGGCGTTGGCGGTGTCCCGCTCGGCCTGGTACGAGGACTGCTGGATCTCGCTGTTGCGGGTCGCCTCGGCCTTGCGGGCGGCGGCCTCCTGCTCGGCCTCGGTGGCCAGCCGGTCCGCCTCGGCCTGGGCGATCCGGGCGTCGCGCTGGACGGCGGCGGCGTGCGGGATGGCGAGGTTCTTGATGTAGCCGGTCGGGTCGATGATCTCCTGGATCTGCAGGGTGTCGATGATGAGCCCGAGCTTCTCCATCTCCAGCCCCGAGGCGGCCCGGGTCTCGCCGGTGAGCCGCTCGCGGTCGCGGATCATGTCCTCGACGGTGAGCCCGCCGACGATCGAGCGCAGGTGGCCGGCGAAGACGTTGTGGACGCGCTGGCTGATCAGCTTCTGCTGGTCCAGGAAGCGGCGGGCGGCGTTGGCGATCGACACCTCGTCGTCGCCGACCTTGAAGATCACCACGCCCTTCACCCGCACCGGGATGCCCTGCGTGGTGACGCACTCGACGTTCAGCTCGGCCTCGTTGAGGTCCAGCGAGAGCCGCCGGACCCCTTGCAGTCCCGGGGTGACGAGGGTGCCGCGCCCGGTGACGATCCGGAAGCCCAGGCCGTCGCCGACCCCCTCGGTGCGGTGCCGGGAGCCGGAGATGATCAGTGCCTCGTTCGGCTCGGCCACCCGCCACATGAGTTTGAAGAGCGTGACCCCGATGATCAGTGCCGCGGCAGCCGCCCCGGCGATGACGTATCCCATGGTTCAACTCCCCCTTCGGGCGCAGGAGATGCGCCGTTTCGGATTGTCCGCCCGGGTCGCGGCCCGGGGAAGGGAAGTGACATGACGTACCGTCACAAGGTCGTCACCGGACGGTCATCGGGGCGTCACGGCCCGATCGGCGCGACATAGACCGTCCTCGGCGGCTGGTACTCGATCACCACCACCGGCGTCCCGACCGTCAGCCGCTCGCCCGGCACGGCCAGGTAGGCGAGGAACGCCTCGGTGCCCTGGCGCTCCGGCACGTGCACCATCACCTCGCCGACCAGCCCCGCGCCAACCGCCCCGGTGACCCGCCCCGTGCTCCCGACCACGCCGGCCTCCTCGCCTCGTCAGCTACGGGGCCAGTCTGCCCGCCGCGGCGGCTCCGCGCCCCCCGTTCACCGTCCGCGCCCCCCGTTCACCGTCCGCGTCCCCCGTTCACCGTCCGGACCTCGCGGTTCCCCCTCCCGGACCCGCTCTGGACCTCCGGCGGTCGGCTCGCTACGGTGTTGGACGTCATGCGCGGGCAACACCGCCTGCGGACGCGGGAGCTCGGAGCACCGGGCTGAGAGGGCGCTGAACGGGACGTCGAGGGACGGACCGGCGGCTGCGCCGACCGCAGGAACCTGACCGGGTAATGCCGGCGTAGGGAGTTTGAGGTCCGATGACCACCTTCGATGCACAGCCGCAGTCTGCCCTCCCCCGGTCCGGCCCCGGGGCCGCCGTCACCAGCGCGGGCACCGGCTACCCCACCCCGGCCTGGCGCAAGGCCCACCGCGAGGGGTCCCGCCCCGATCTGCGCGTCCCGTACCGCGAGGTCGTGCTCACCAACGGCAGGACCGTCCCGCTGTACGACACCTCCGGGCCGTACACCGACCCCGGCTACCGCGCCGACGTGCGGCGCGGCCTGCCGGCCCTGCGCGACGCCTGGATCCGCCAGCGCGGCGACGTCGAGGAGTACGACGGCCGCGAGGCCCGCCCCGAGGACGACGGCATCCGGCACACCGCGCCGCGCGGCGGCGACCTGCGCAACCTCGACGCCGTCTTCCCCGGCCGCCCGCGCCGCCCGCTGCGCGGCCGCGACGGCGCCGCCGTCACCCAGCTCGGGTACGCCAGGCGCGGCATCGTCACCCCCGAGATGGAGTTCGTGGCCCTGCGCGAGGGCCTGGAGCCGGAGTTCGTCCGCGACGAGGTCGCCCGCGGCCGCGCCGTCATCCCGGTCAACGTGAACCACCCCGAGGTCGAGCCGGCGATCATCGGCACCAACTTCCTGGTGAAGATCAACGCCAACATCGGCAACTCCGCCGTCACCTCCTCGATCGAGGAGGAGGTGGAGAAGATGACCTGGGCCACCCGCTGGGGCGCCGACACCGTCATGGACCTCTCCACCGGCCGCAACATCCACACCACCCGCGAGTGGATCCTGCGCAACTCCCCGGTGCCGATCGGCACCGTGCCGCTCTACCAGGCGCTGGAGAAGGTCGACGGCAGGGCCGAGGAGCTGAGCTGGGACGTCTACCGCGACACCGTCATCGAGCAGTGCGAGCAGGGCGTCGACTACATGACCGTGCACGCCGGCGTGCTGCTGCGCTACGTGCCGCTGACCGCCCGCCGCAAGACCGGCATCGTCTCGCGCGGCGGCTCGATCATGGCCGCCTGGTGCCTGGCGCACCACCGGGAGAACTTCCTCTACACCAACTTCGAGGAGCTCTGCGACATCCTCGCGCGCTACGACGTCACCTTCTCCCTCGGTGACGGCCTGCGCCCCGGCTCGATCGCCGACGCCAACGACGAGGCGCAGTTCGCCGAGCTGCAGACCCTGGGCGAGCTGGGCCGGACCGCCCGCGCCAAGGACGTGCAGGTGATGATCGAGGGCCCGGGCCACGTCCCGATGCACAAGATCAAGGAGAACATGGATCTCCAGAAGGAGATCTGCGACGAGGCCCCCTTCTACACCCTGGGCCCGCTCACCACCGACGTCGCACCCGGCTACGACCACATCACCTCGGGCATCGGCGCCGCGATGATCGCCTGGTGGGGCACCGCGATGCTCTGCTACGTGACCCCGAAGGAGCACCTGGGCCTGCCCAACCGCGACGACGTGAAGACCGGCGTCATCACCTACAAGATCGCCGCCCACGCCGCCGACCTCGCGAAGGGCCACCCCGGCGCCCAGGCCTGGGACGACGCCCTCTCCGACGCCCGCTTCGAGTTCCGCTGGGAGGACCAGTTCAACCTGGCCCTCGACCCGGAGACGGCCCGCGACTTCCACGACGAGACCCTCCCGGCCGAGCCCGCCAAGACCGCCCACTTCTGCTCGATGTGCGGCCCGAAGTTCTGTTCGATGAAGATCTCCCAGAAGATCCGCGACGAGCACGGCGACGGGGCCACCGCCGTCGAGTCCGGCTACGACGCCGAGGCCCTCGCGGGCATGGCCGAGAAGTCCGCCGAGTTCGCCGCCCAGGGCAACAAGGTCTACCTCCCCCTCGCCGACTGACGTACGCACGCGGCCATGACGGACGCCGCTCCCGGAGGCTGAGCTTCGGGAGCGGCGTCCGGCGTTCTCCGGCTCGGTCCTGGTCGGACGCTGCTATATTCAAGGGTGTTGTTGGTCTTATATATTGGAGGCATGTATGAGCGTGACAACCATCGACCTGGACGATGACGCCCTGGCGAAGGCTTTGCGATTCTCCGGAGGCGCGACCAAGAAGGACGTGGTGAACACCGCACTCCGTGAGTACGCCGAGAGACACGAGCGTGCTGCCCGGCGTGCTCGGCACATGCAGGCTGCCCAGGAGTGGGACTACGAGGGCTGGCAGCAGCTCCATGACGCCGAGAAGCGGGGAGTGGAGTGATCCGGTACCTCGCGGACTCCACTGCCGTATGGCGCCTGCTTCGCGAGCAGCACCTGAATGATGCGTGGGGGGAGGACATCGACCTGCGCGTGATCGGGTCGTGTGCTCCCCAGCGCACCGAGTTCCGGCGTTCCGCCCGCACCCTCGTCCATTACGAGCAGATGGGCGAGATGTTCGCCGATCTGTACCCCGACGTGCCCCTGCCGAAGAACCTGTGGGGCTGGATCGAGTCCGCCCAGTTCCGGCTCGCGCAGAGCGGTGGAGCTGTCCGGGCGCTGTCCACCGTCGATCTGATGATCTGCGCCACCGCGGCCCACCACGGGTTGATCGTCCTGCACGACGACAATGACTTCGTCACCGCTGCTGGGGTGCTGACCGACGTTCTTCAACGCAACGTCCGCGACGCTCCGCGCTAGGCGTCCGCTCGGCGTGACGGGGCCCCGGCCCGGCGGTCCCGCCGACGGCGGGAGCGCCGGTGCGGAGGCGGTCGGTCAGGCGGCGTCCCCGGGGTACCAGCGGAGTTCGACGGTGTTGCCGTCCGGGTCCTGGACGTAGACGGAGGTGGCGTCGCCGCGGGCGCCGTAGCGGGTGACGGGCCCCTCCAGGACGGTGAAGGCGCCGGAGTCGATGACCTCCTGCCAGTCCAGCGGCTCGACGGTGAGACAGAGGTGGTCGACGTTGGACTCGCCGCGCGGGCGGGCCGTCAGGTCGATGATCGTCTCCGGGGTGATCCGGACCGAGGGGAAGGGGGCCCGGCCGGCCCGCCACTCGTCGACGCGGACCGGTTCCAGCCCGAGCAGTCCGCTGTAGAACTCCAGCGAACGTTCGACGTCGCGGACGTTGAGCACGAGGTGGTCGAAGGCCTTCACGCGCAGGGCGGTCATGGTGGCTCCAGTCGGGGTGGGCGCGGTCGGATGGTGCCCTCCACGATCCGCCGGACGGGCTCCGCGATCAAGGCCCGCTCCGTCGGCGTGCAGGGACCGCCACGGCGGGCATCGCCGCCGCGCTGATCCGCCGTGGTCCGGCGCCCTTCGGCGCCGGACCGCGCGCTCAGACCGGCAGGCGGGAGACCAGCAGACGGCCCTCCATCGTCACGCCGCCGTCCATGGCCACGGCCAGGTCGTCCGCGTAGACGTACGGGCCCGGGACGTGCGGCGGCATGCCGTCGTCGGCGTGCACCGCGCCGGTGAGGTACGGGATCGGGCTGTGTCCGTGCACGACGCGCGTCCCGCCGTAGGTGTCCAGCAGTTCGCGCACGGCCATCGGGCCGGCGTCGCCGCGGAAGGCGAACCGCTTGGTGAAGCGGCGGAAGCAGTCCCACCACTCGTCGACGCCCTCGTCCGCGAGCAGGTCGTGGACGGCGTCGTTGACCTCGGCGATGGACTCGCCGTACTCCAGGTACGCGGTGGTGTCGGAGTGCAGCAGCAGGTGGCCGTCCTCCAGGGCGATCGCCGGGAGCCGGGAGAGCCAGCTGATGTGGTGCCCCTCCAGGCGGTCCAGGTCGCTCTGCTGGCCGCCGTTGAGCCGCCAGACGGCGAGGAAGGAGGCGGTGCCGGCGGTGGACTGGACCGGCTCGTCGCCGTACCGGGCGGCGCCCAGGAAGAGCAGCTCGTGATTGCCCATCAGGGCACGGCAGTAGCCGCCGGCCGCGGCCGCCTCGGCGGCGAGCTGCATGACCAGGTCGATGACGCCGATGCCGTCCGGGCCGCGGTCGGTGAAGTCGCCGAGGAACCAGATCCGGGCGCGGCCGGCCGACCAGTGGCCGTCGGCGTCGATGAGGCCCTGGTGGCGCAGCTCGGCGCGGAGCTCGTCGAGGTAGCCGTGCACGTCGCCGACCACGTAGAGCGGGCCGGGCGGCTCGCCGGGGCCGGGGGCCGGGTACGGGTGGTAGGGCAGGCCGGGTTCGGCGAGCGGGGGGCCGAGCTCGATGGTCGGCGGGTCGTCGCCCTGCGCGCCGCTGCCGGGGCCCTGGTGGCCGCCGTGCGCGGGGGACGGGTGGTCGGTGAGGGTCGGCTCGTAGCCGTCGTGTCCGCCGTGGCCGCCGTGGCCTTCGTGACCGTTGGGGGCGTGCACGGTGTGGCCGTGCTCCGGGCCGGTGGCCGGCCAGTGCTGTTCGAGGTACCGGGCGCCGCCGTAGCCGCTGTAGGTCTCGGCCTCGTAGCCGCCCCCGGAGTAGCCGCCGGCGGGGTCCGGTTCGTAATAGGTGCCGTACGGCAGCACGTCGAGGTCCGGCTGGTGGCGGGGGCCTGAGTCCGGGTGTTCAGGCCCGGGGAAGCGGTCCTCGGGTGTCATTCGCCCATCATAGGAAGACCACTCTCCCGGCGTCGTCACCTGGTGGGTATCCAATCCTCCGGAGCGTCAGCCGGTCGGTCCGTCAGGTCCGTTTTGTCCCGACTCGGCAGGGGCGGGCCGCGCACCCGGAGGGGTGCGGCCCGGGGTCACACCTCGCCCGGCGGGCGGGGCGGGCTGACCGTGGTGCGCGGGCTCCGCCGTTGGGAGGAGGCGCGGACGATGAGTTCGGTGGGCATCAGGGTGCCGGGCGGCGGGCCGGTGCCGGCGGTGCGGAAGCGCGGCGGGAAGAGCCGGGCGATGTCGACGCCGGTGCCGGAGTCCACCCCCTCGATGGCGTCGATCAGCAGGTTCACCACGGTGGTGCCGATCCGCCGGGGCTTGAGCGACAGGGTGGTGATGGGCGGCTCGGTGGTCGCGTAGACGTCGCTCTCGCTGCAGCAGACCAGCAGCAGGTCGTCGGGCACCCGCAGGCCGTAGCGGCGGGCGGCGGCGAGCAGGTCGGTGCCGTTGGGGTCGAAGAGGCCGTAGACGGCGTCCGGCCGGTCGGGGCGGGCGAGCAGCCGGTCGGCGGCGACGGCGCCGGCGGCCGGGTCGTGCGCGGGGTAGGTCTCGTAGACCGGCTCCTGGCCGACCTTGGCGCACCAGCCGAGGTAGGCCTCGGTGGAGAGCCGGGTGTAGGTGTCGGTGCTGGTGCCGGTGAGCAGGCCGATCCGGCGGGCACCGGCCTCGGAGAGGTGGTCGAGGATGCCGAGCACGGCGGCCTCGTGGTCGTTGTCGACCCAGGCGGTGACCGGGCAGTTGCCCGGCTTGCCGTCGCTGACCACCGGGACGCCGGACCGGTACAGCTCGCTCACCAGCGGGTCCTGGTCGGGCGGGTCGATCACCACGGTGCCGTCCAGGGCGATGTTCCCCCAGACGTCGTGCCGGGAGGAGGCGGGCAACACCACCAGCGCGTAGCCGCGGCCCAGGGCGGCGCTGGTGGCGGCCCGGGCCATCTCGGCGAAGTAGGCGAACTCGGTGAAGGTGAACGGCTCTTCGCCGTAGGTGGTGACGGTCAGCCCGATCAGGCCGGACCGTCCGGTGCGCAGGGTCCGTGCGGCCGCCGAGGGGCGGTAGCCGAGGCGCTCGGCGACTTCGCGCACCCGGCTTCTGGTCTCGTCGGGCAGGCGGCCCTTCCCGTTCAGCGCGTCGGAGACGGTGGTGATCGACACTCCGGCGGCTGCTGCCACATCCCGGATGCCGGCCCGCTCCAGACGCCGTGAGGTGGTGGGACGCCGACCGCTCTGGTTGGCTGCTGCTGTCATGGCGGACCGATCGTATGGCTCCTGACAAGGGTCTGTGACCGGCGCATTGGGAGCCTGTGGAGATACGTTTCTCCATGAGTGAGCCCGTGTGCGCCCCTTCGATCCCCGGACGAAACCTGCCGGTTCACCTCTGACATGTGCCAAAGGAACCCGGCAGAATGGCTGATCTGCACCTGTAGCCCGACCGGGCATCTCACTCCTACGGGTGAGTGCGATCGGTATCGTTCGGGGCACCCGACCGGGGTGGACCGGATGCGTTCCGATCCCGGGCACGGCGGCGATCCCGGCCGTGGCGGGCGAACGCAGCGGAAAGACAGAAGGAGACCGACCGTGACCGCAGCACAGGGCCCTCGCCTCAGGCCGACCCTGGACGGCATTCCCACCTACAAGCCGGGCAAGCCCGCCGGCGCCGACGCGTACAAGCTGTCGTCCAACGAGAACCCCTACGAGCCGCTCCCCGGCGTGCTGGAGGCGGCGGTGGCGGCGGCCGGCAAGCTCAACCGCTACCCGGACATGGCCGTCACCGAGCTGACCGCCGTGCTCGCCGAGCGCTTCGACGTGCCGGCCGAGCACATCGCCACCGGCACCGGCTCGGTCGGCGTCGCCCAGTCGCTGATCCTGGCCACCGCCGGCCCCGGCGACGAGGTGATCTTCGCCTGGCGCTCCTTCGAGGCCTACCCGATCATCACCCAGGTCGCCGGTGCGACCCCGGTCCCGGTCCCGCTCACCGCCGGCGGTGACCACGACCTGGACGCGATGCTCGCCGCGGTCACCGAGCGGACCCGGCTGATCTTCGTCTGCAACCCCAACAACCCCACCGGCAACGTGATCCACCGCGCCGAGCTGGAGCGCTTCCTGGACGCCGTCCCGGCCGACGTGCTGATCGTCGTCGACGAGGCGTACATCGAGTTCATCCGCGACCCCGAGGTGCCCAACGGCATCGACCTCTACCGCGACCGCCCGAACGTCTGCGTGCTGCGCACCTTCTCCAAGGCCTACGGCCTGGCCGGGATGCGGGTCGGCTTCGCGATCGCGCACGAGCCGGTGGCGGCCGCCCTGCGCAAGACCGCGGTGCCGTTCGGCGTCACCCAGCTCGCCCAGGACGCCGCCGTCGCCTCGCTGCGCGCCGAGGACGCCCTGATGGTCCGGGTGGACGCGCTGGTCGAGGAGCGGAACCGGGTCGTCGCCGGGCTGCGCGCCCAGGGCTGGGAGATCCCGGACTCGCAGGCCAACTTCGTCTGGCTGGAACTCGGCGAGCGCTCGCAGGAGTTCGCGGCGGCGTGCGCCGAGGCCGGCGTGATCGTCCGGCCGTTCCCGGAGGGCGTGCGGATCTCGATCGGCGAGGTCGAGGGCAACTCGATCTTCCTCGCGGTGGCGGAGGCGTTCCGCAAGGAGCTGTAGCCCCGTCCGCGGTGCGCGGCGGAGCGGGAGGCCCGGTGGGGGCCGCCCGCTCCGCCGCGGCGTTCGCGGGGGCGTCCGGGCCCCGGCCGGCGGCCGCCCCGGGCCGCCCCGGGACGCCCGCGCGGGGCCGCGGCCCGAGCCGTACGCACACCATCGAGGCCCGCCCCGCCGGTCCGTCCGTACAAAACCGCCCGATAAGGTGTTAATCCAACATTCATCGATGGCCCATAGCCTCCCCGGGCTAGCCTCAAGCTGAACGCCATCGTCCGACCGGGAGGCGGAACCCCCGTGCAAGGCACTGTGTCGACACCAGGAACCTCGGCGGTGAACAGCGGCGGCCCTGGGGAGGCCTACCTCCTCGTCGTCGACGACGAACCGAACATCCGCGAACTGCTGTCCGCCTCGCTCCGCTTCTCGGGCTTCCGGGTCGCCTCCGCCGGGACGGGCGCCGAGGCGCTGCGGCTGATCGCCGCCGACCGCCCCGACCTGGTCGTCCTCGACGTGATGCTGCCCGACCTGGACGGCTTCACCCTCGTCGAGCGGCTGCGCGAGCAGACCAGCCGCGGCCTGATCGCCGGTCCCGCCCACGGCCACCCCGGCGACCACCTGCCGGTGCTCTTCCTCACCGCGAAGGACGGCGTGGGCGACAAGGTCCAGGGCCTCGCCGCGGGCGCCGACGACTACGTGACCAAGCCGTTCAGCCTGGAGGAGCTGATCGCCCGGATCCGCGCCATCCTGCGCCGCTCCGGCGGACCGGCCGAGGACGGCCGGCTGATCGTCGCCGACCTGCTCCTCGACCCGATAGCCCACGAGGTCACCCGCGGCGGCAGCGTCGTCGCGCTCTCCCCGACCGAGTTCAAGCTGCTGCACTACCTGATGGCCAACGTCGGCCGGGTGGTCTCCAAGGCGCAGATCCTCGACCACGTCTGGGCGTACGACTTCGGCGGCGACCTCTCCATCGTCGAGTCCTACATCTCCTACCTGCGCCGCAAGCTCGACTCCGGACCGGCGCACGGGCCCAAGCTCATCCACACCGTGCGCGGCATCGGCTACGCCCTGCGCCGCCCGCCGCAGGGCTGAGCACCACGGAGTGATCGTCGCCCCGTCCCGCCGGCTCGGCCGGCTGTCCCTGCGCGCCCGGCTGCTGGTGCTGGTGCTCGTGCTGGTCACCACCGGGCTGGTGGTCAGCGACACCGTCGTGCTCGGCAGCGTCCGCCACCAGCTGCTGCAGCGGCTCGACGAGCAGCTGGAACGCTACGCCGATCCGCTCGCCCGCCGGGCGCCGTCCCGGCTCAGCTGGCCGGACGCCAAGCAGCAGGTGCCGGCGGCCGGCGGCAAGCGCACCTCCACCCAGTACCTGGCCACCCTGCCCAGCCAGTACCTGGTGCAGTACCTGTCCGCCGACGGCAAGGTGCAGTTCGTGGTGCGCCAGCCGGTCTCCGAGAACGACCCGGCGCCGCAGCCGGCCGGCTTCGACCCCGCCAGGCTCGACCCCGACACCCCGTTCGACCTGCCCGACCAGCGCGGCGGCCGCAACCGCTGGCGGGCCCTGGTGCTGCCGGTCCAGCGGCAGAGCACCCCGGTCAGCCCCTTCGCCGCACCGGCGCCCAGCTCCGCGTACGTGATGGTCGCCGTCTCCCGGGAGGACATCGACGGCACCGTGGCCCGGCTGCGCACCGCCTTCCTCGGCATCGGCGGCGCCGTCCTGCTGCTGATCGCCGCGCTCGGCTTCTTCGCGGTGCGGACGGGGCTGCGGCCGCTGCGCCGGATCGAGGAGGGCGCCCAGCGGATCGCCGACGGCGACCTCTCCCACCGGATGCCCGCCCTCCCGGCGCACACCGAGGTCGGCCGGCTCTCCGTCGCGCTGAACGGCATGCTGGCGCAGATCGAGTCGGCGTTCGCCGCCCGCGCGGAGTCCGAGGCCCGGATGCGGCGGTTCGTCGCGGACGCCTCGCACGAGCTGCGCACCCCGCTGGCCGGCATCCGCGGCTTCGCCGAGCTGTACCGGATGGGCGCCCTGCCCACCGAGGCCGACGTGCGGCGCACCATGGGCCGGATCGAGAACGAGGCGGTGCGGATGGGCGCCCTGGTCGAGGACCTGCTGGTGCTCGCCCGGCTGGACGAGGAGCGCCCGCTCGACCTCGCCCCGATGGACCTGCGCACGCTCGCCGCCGACGCCCTGCACGACCTCACCGCGCTCGACCCGAGCCGCCCGGTCGCGCTCACCGGCCCGGCCGGCAGCGGCCCGCCCGGGCCCGCGCCGGTCCTCGGCGACGAGGCCCGGCTGCGCCAGGTGGTCACCAACCTGGTCGGCAACGCCGTCAAGCACACCCCGCCCGGCACTCCGGTGCGGATCGGCGTGGGCACCGACGACGGCCTCTGCCTGCTGGAGGTCGCGGACGCGGGCCCCGGCCTCACCGCCGACCAGGCCGCGCTGGTCTTCCACCGCTTCTACCGGGTGGACGGCTCCCGCAGCCGCAACGACCGGCGCGGCGGCGCCGGCCTGGGCCTCGCCATCGCCACCGCCCTCACCCACGCCCACGGCGGCGCCCTCACCCTGCACACCGCCCCCGGCAACGGCGCCACCTTCCGCCTGGAGCTCCCGCACCAGCGCTGAGGCCCCGGAGGATCACCGGGGGCCGTCCGGGCCGGCCTCCCCGTCCAGCAGGCCCCGGGCGAGCAGGCCGGCCTGGAAGCGGGAGCCGGCGCCGAGGGCGGCCATGAGCTCGGCGACCCGGCGGCGGTAGGTGCGCAGGGAGACGCCGAGCAGGCGGGCGCCGGCTTCGTCGGTGTGGCCGGCGGCGAGGGTGCGCAGGATGGCGCGGGCCCGGTCGGTCAGCGCGGGCGGCGGCGCGGCGCAGTCGGCGAGGCCGGTGGCGCCCTCCCAGGTGGCCCGGAACAGCGAGCGGACGCCCTCGACGACCTCCGGGGTGTGCACCACGGTGTAGGCGCGGACGCCGCGCACCGGGGCGCCGGCCAGGATCGCGGTGCGGCGGTCGATGACGATGGCCTCCCGGGCGATCGGCCCGTCGGAGATCCGGACCTCGATGCCGCTCGCGGCGATCCGCCGCAGCCGCCGGAGCGACTCCGGGTCGGCCAGGGCGCGCCGGCTGTACAGCTTGCGCATGGTCAGGCCGGGGACGACGCGCGGCCGCTTCCCCTCGCGGAAGGCCGCGTTGACGCCCGCCGACCAGGTCATCAGGTCGGCGGCGGCGACCAGGAACTCCTCGCGCGAGGCCAGGAAGAGGTGGCCGGCCCGCTGGACGAGCTCGTCCTCGCCGTGCAGGGTGATGATCCGATCGGTGCTCATGGCAGCAAACTGCCAGATCGGCCGGCGGTCCGGCGAGCCCGGGCGAGGGTGGAGGCCATGACGACTCCTCAGGCACCAGCGGCCGGCACCTTCCTCCTCGGCGGCGCCCTGCCGGTCTCCCGGATGGGCTTCGGCGCGATGAAACTGCCCTCCCGCGACTGGGAGGGCCCCGCCTGCGACCCCGCGCAGAGCCTGCGGGTGCTGCGTAGGGCGGCGGAGCTGGGCATCGACCACATCGACACCGCCTGGTTCTACTTCTTCCGCGACGTCTCCGCCAACGGCCTGATCCGGCAGGCACTGCACCCCTACCGGGACGACCTGGTGATCGCCACCAAGGTCGGCCCCGGCCGCGACCCGGAGGGCCGCTGGCTGGACCCGGCCGACCGGGACGCGCTGCGCGCGGCGGTCCACCGCAATCTGCGCGAGCTCGGCGTGGACCGGCTCGACCTGGTCTACCTGCGCCGGCTGCCCAGCCAGTCCTCGATCGCCGAACCCTTCGCCGCGCTGGCCGAGTTGCGTGCGGAGGGGCTGATCCGGCAGCTGGGCGTCAGCAATGTGGACGCCGTCCGGCTCGCCGAGGCGGAGGCGATCGCGCCGGTGGCCGCGGTGCAGAACCGGTTCAGCGTGCTGGAGCACGACGAGGCCGGTGAGCGGCTGCTGGCCGACTGCACCGAACGGGGCATCGCCTTCGTGCCGTTCTACCCGCTGGGCGGCACCGGCGTCCCCGACCACCCGGCCCTGCGCCGGGTCGCCGAGCGGCACGGCGCCACCCGGGCCCAGGTGATGGTGGCCTGGCTGCTGGCCCTCTCCCCGGCGGTCCTCGCCATCCCGGGCACCTCCTCGCCGGCCCACCTGGAGGAGAACGTCGCGGCCGCCGCGCTGCGCCTGGACGCGGCGGACCTCGCGGAGCTGGCGGAGCTGACAGCACCTGCCAAGTAGGACTGTCCGACCAATCCTGCGCCTGGTTTCCCCGCCGGACGGCCGGGAAGGGCCCCGCCCGTACGCGAAGGTCCCGCAACTCCCAGGAGATCCCCGGATGGCAGCGTCAGCAGCGTCAGCACCACGTCCCGAGGTGTCCTTCCGCCGGGATCTCTCGGAGTGGCGGATCGTCCTCGTCGCCTGGCGGCTGTTGGTGCTCCAGGCGTCCCATCCGGTGGTCGCGGCCGGGATGGACGCCCACTCCACCTACCGCGGCCACCCCTGGCGCCGGATCGAGCACACCCTCGGCAGCGGGCGGCGGCTCTTCCAGTCCGACCAGGAGCAGCTCTGGCGCGAGATCCAGCGGCTGGACCGGGCACACCGGCGGATCCGCGGCACCACCGAGGACGGCCGGGCGTACGACGCCCACGACCCGGCCACCCGGGCCTGGGTGCTGCTCACCCTCTTCGAAGCGGTCGCCGCCATGCGCGAGCTGAGCGGCGAGCCGTACACGCCGGACGAACTCGACGTTCTCTACCGGGAGTTCGCCGACATCGCGGCGGTGTTCGGGCTGCCCGCCGGGGAGTTGCCCGCGAGCGCCGCCGAACTGCCCGGCTACCTGCGGCGGACGACCGCCGAGCGGCTGGAGTTCACCGGGACGGCGCGGCACCTGCTGTACGACATGCTGCACGAGGCGCCCTGCCCGCGCCGGCTGCGCTTCCTCGGGCCGGCCGGCTGGCGGCTGCTGCGGTCGGCGGTGGCCCGGGTGGTCACCGAGCTGACCGTCGCGGACCTCCCGGCGCTCTACCGCGACCGGTTCGGCCTGGTCCCCACCCGGCGCGGGGCGCTGCTGTCCCGGCTGCTGCACCGCGGTGCCCGGGTGGTGCTGACCCGGCTGCCGGACCGCCTGCGCTACCGCGCCCCCGGCGTCCGCCCGCCCTCCCGGCCCCGGCGGATGCCGCGCCAGGACACCCGGCCGCCCCGGCTGGACCGGTTCTTCCGGGAGGTCCTCGACCAGACCGGGGACGGCTGGCTCACCGCCCGCGACCTGGAGGCGATGGCGCACAACGTCTGCTGGCAGCTGGAGCTGTCCGAGGACGGCGAGGCCCGGGTGTACGCCGCGTTCGAGGCGTGGTGGGAGCACCTGCGGGCGGGCATGGACGCCGACGGCGACGGCCGGATCAGCCGGGCCGAGTACGTCGCCGCGACCCTGGCCGGCTGCGACCGCGACCCGGCCTACCTGGAAGGCGGCCTGCTGCCCGCGCTGCGGGCGGTGTTCGCGGCGGCCGACACCGACGGCGACGGCCTGCTGGACTTCGCCGAGTACCGGGTGCTGTTCGGCGGCCGGCGCGTGCATCCGGCCGAACTCTCGCACGGTTTCCGGCAGTTGGACACGGACGGGGACGGCGTGATCACCGCGGCGGAGTTCCTGCGCGGCTTCGTCGACTACTTCACCGCCCGCGCCCCCTCCGCCTCCGGCACCCAGCTCCTCGGCCGCGCCTGACGGCACCGCCGGCCGGGCCGCGCCGCGCCCGCGGGGCGGGAGTGCGGGGAACGCCTGGTGGGGTCCGCGGCCGAGGGCCTAGGATCGTGGGCACGGCATCGCGTGTCGGTCACCGGCTGGGTGAGACATGGAGGTAGCCCGTGAGTGCCTTACGGAGGCATTCCGCACATGTCCGTGCAGTTCAATCACACCATCGTCCACGCCCGGGACAACCGGGAGTCCGCCGAGTTCCTGGCGGGGATCCTCGGCCTTGAGGTCGGAACGGCCTGGGGCCCGTTCGTCCCGGTGACCACCGACAACGGCGTCACCCTCGACTTCGCCGCGGTCCCGGCCGAGTCGATCGTCCTCCAGCACTACGCCTTCCTCGTCCCGGACGAGGTGTTCGACGCGGCCTTCGCCCGGCTCCTCGCGCAGGGCGTCGACCACTTCGCCGATCCCGGGATGAAGCGGCCGGGCGAGATCAACCACCACCACGGCGGCCGGGGGGTCTACTTCCTCGATCCGGCCGGCCACGGCATGGAGCTGATCACCCGCCCCTACGGCAGCCACCCGGCGCCGGGGGAGTAGCCGCCCCGGCGACGCCCCGCGGTCCCGACTGGGCCGCCGTGGATGATCCGGCGGCTGTCAATGCTACGGATCGTCCAGATCCGCCACCCCACCCGCCCGGCCGCTCGTTGTGGCCGGGCGGGTGCCCTTACAGACTGTGCGCACGGCATCGCCGCTGGTCAGTCGCGCGTCCAACACCACCCCGCCCCCGCCTCCCGCGTAAGGGTGATGGATACTGTGCTTGTGAACGTGTTCACGTTCACAAGCGGGCAAGCGTGCGCGCTTGGGCGGCGGTCCCCGGCTATACATGAAGTTTGTCCGATATGTGACCTCAGAGGGTCGGTTGGAGAGAGGGCGACGTGGAACTGGCAATCGCTCACGAGACCATCGCGCGATGGCAATTCGGCATCACCACCGTCTACCACTTCCTCTTCGTCCCGCTCACCATCAGCCTCGCCGCGATCGTCGCCGGGCTGGAGACCGCGTGGGTGCGGACGAACAAGGAGAAGTACTTCCACGCCACCAAGTTCTGGGGGAAGCTCTTCCTGATCAACATCGCGATGGGCGTGGTCACCGGCATCGTCCAGGAGTTCCAGTTCGGCATGAACTGGTCCGACTACTCCCGCTTCGTCGGTGACGTCTTCGGCGCCCCGCTCGCGATGGAGGCGCTGATCGCCTTCTTCTTCGAGTCGACCTTCATCGGCCTGTGGATCTTCGGCTGGGACAAGCTGCCGCGCAAGCTGCACTGCGCCTGCATCTGGATGGTCGCGCTCGGCACCGTGCTCTCCGCCTACTTCATCCTCGCGGCCAACTCCTGGATGCAGCACCCGGTCGGCTACGCGGTCGACCCGGCCACCGGGAAGGCCCAGCTCAACGACATCGCGCGGGTGCTGTTCCAGGACACCACCGTCACCGTCGTCCTGCACACCCTGACCGCGGCCTTCCTGACCGGCGCGGCGTTCGTGGTCGGCATCGCCTCCTTCCACCTCTGGAAGGCCAAGCGCAAGCCGCAGAGCGCCGACCCCAAGCGGGTCGCCGCGATGCGCACCTCGCTGCGCCTCGGCCTGGTGCTCGCGGTGATCGCCGGTCTCGGCACCGCGCTCAGCGGCGACCAGCTCGCCAAGGTCATGTTCCGCCAGCAGCCGATGAAGATGGCGGCCGCCGAGGCGCTCTGGGACACCAAGGCCCCCGCGCCGTTCTCGATCTTCGCGGTCGGCGACGTCGGCAAGGGCCGCAACTCGGTCGAGCTGGAGATCCCCGCGGCGCTCTCCTTCCTCGCCAACAGCGACTTCAGCTCCGCCGTCCCCGGCATCAACGACACCGCCGCCGCCGAGGCCGCCAAGTACGGCGGCGACCCCAAGGACTACATCCCCAGCATCTTCGTCACCTACTGGGGCTTCCGCCTCATGATCGGCTTCGGGATGACCTCCTTCGTGGCCGGCCTGATCGGACTCTGGACCACCCGCAAGAAGCGCTTCCTGGCCCCGGAGTTCCGCACCGGCGACGACGAGGTGCCGAAGCTGATGATCACCCCGAAGCGGGAGCTCGGCCCCCTCCTCACCGCGTGGAGCTGGCGGATCGGCATCCTCACCATGGGCTTCCCGCTGATCGCCAACAGCTTCGGCTGGATCTTCACCGAGATGGGCCGCCAGCCCTGGGCCGTCTTCGGGCTGATGACCACCGCCAGCGCCGTCTCGCCCAACGTGGGCGTCGGCACCCAGATCGGCGCGCTGTGCACCTTCACCGCGCTGTACGCGGTCCTCGCCGTCATCGAGGTCAAGCTGCTGGTGAAGTACGCCAAGGCCGGCCCGGCCACCGACGAGCAGCCGCCCGCCAAGGACCCGTCCCTGCGCGGCCCGGCCGCCGACGACGACGCCGACAAGCCGCTCGCCTTCGCCTACTGAGGCCCCCGAGGATCGATAGGACCGACACACCATGGAACTTCACGACGTCTGGTTCGTCCTGATCGCCGTTCTCTGGATCGGCTACTTCTTCCTGGAGGGCTTCGACTTCGGCATCGGCATCCTGACCAGGACGCTGGCCCGGAACACCACCGAGCGGCGGGTGCTGATCAACACCATCGGCCCGGTCTGGGACGGCAACGAGGTCTGGCTGCTGACCGCGGGCGGCGCCACCTTCGCGGCCTTCCCGGACTGGTACGCCACCCTGTTCAGCGGCTTCTACCTCCCGCTGCTGGTCATCCTGGTCTGCCTGATCGTGCGCGGCGTCGCCTTCGAGTACCGGGCCAAGCGGCCCGAGCCGCGCTGGCAGCGCAACTGGGAGCAGGCGATCTTCTGGACCTCGCTGCTCCCGTCCTTCCTCTGGGGCGTCGCCTTCGCCAACATCGTGCGCGGCGTCGACATCGACGCCGAGAAGAACGTCACCGGCAGCGTCTGGGACCTGCTCAACCCGTACGCGCTGCTCGGCGGCCTGGTGACGCTGTTCCTGTTCGTCTTCCACGGCTCGGTGTTCGCCGCGCTCAAGACGGTCGGCGACATCCGCGACCGGGCCCGGGCCAGTGCCCTGCGGACCGGACTGGCGACGGCGGCGCTCGCCGCGGTCTTCCTGGTCTGGACCCAGGCCGACCACGGCAACGGCTGGAGCCTCGCCGCCCTGGTGATCGCCGTGCTGGCCCTGGCCGGCGCGCTCGCCGCCAACCAGGTGGCCCGCGAGGGCTGGGCGTTCGTCCTCTCGGGCGCGACCGTCGTGGCCGCCGTCGCGATGCTCTTCCTCTCGCTCTTCCCCGACGTCATGCCGTCCACGCTGAACCCGGACTGGAGCCTGACCGTGACCAACGCGGCCTCCTCGGCCTACACGCTCAAGCTGATGACCGTCGTGGCGGTCGTCTTCACCCCGCTCGTGCTGCTCTACCAGGGCTGGACGTACTGGGTGTTCCGCAAGCGGATCGGGGTCCAGCACATCCCCGGGCACGACCCGGCCGCCGCCCTCGACAAGGCCTGACGCCGTGAAGCCGGTCGACCCCCGACTCCTCGGGTACGCCCGCACCATCCGGGCCTTCCTCGCCGGGACCGTCCTCCTGGGCACCGCGAACGCGGCCCTGGTGGTCGCCCAGGCGGGCCTGATCGCCGAGCTCGTGGTCCGCGGCTTCCAGCAGCGGACCGGGCTCGACGAGCTCACCGCCCCGCTGGCGCTGCTGGTGCTCACCGCGGTCGGACGCGGGCTGGTCGGCTGGCTCACCGAACTGACCGCGCACCGGTCCGTCGCCCGGGTGAAGTCCACCCTGCGGCGCCGGCTGCTCGACCACGCCACCGCGCTCGGCCCGGCCCACCCGGCGGGCCGGCGCACCGGCGAACTCACCGCCCTCGCCACCCGGGGCGTCGACGCGCTCGACGACTACTTCGCCCGCTACCTGCCGCAGCTGGCGCTCGCCGTGGTCGTCCCGGCCACCGTGCTGCTGCGGATCGTCGGCGCCGACGCCGCCTCGGCCGCGATCATCGCCGCCACCCTGCCGCTGATCCCGCTGTTCATGGTGCTGATCGGGATGGCCACCCAGGCCCGGATGGACCGCCAGTGGAGCACCCTCTCCCGGCTCTCCCACCACTTCCTGGACGTCGTCGCCGGGCTGCCCACGCTCAAGGTCTTCAACCGGGCCCGTGCCCAGGCCGGGACCATCGCCCGGATCACCGCCGACTACCGCAGGGCGACCCTGCGCACCCTGCGGATCGCCTTCGTCTCCTCCTTCGCCCTGGAGCTGCTCTCCACCCTCTCGGTCGCGCTGGTCGCCGTCTCGATCGGCTTCCGGCTGGTGAACGGCAGTCTCGACCTGGAGACCGGGCTGCTGGTCCTGATCCTCGCCCCCGAGGTCTACTTCCCGATCCGGCAGGTCGGCGCGCTCTACCACTCCAGCGTCGAGGGCCTGACCGCAGCGGACCGGATCTTCGAGGTGCTGGAGACCCCGCTGCCGGCCGCCGGCACGGTGCCCGCGCCCGCCCTCGCCGGGGCCCTCCTCACGGCCGACGGCCTCACCGTGCGGTTCCCCGGCCGCACCGCGCCCGCCCTCGACGACGCCGCACTGGTGCTGCGCCCGGGCGAGACCGTCGCGCTCACCGGCCCGTCCGGCGCCGGGAAGTCCACCCTGCTCGGCGTCCTGCTCGGCCTCACCGCCCCGGACGCCGGCCGGGTCCGGATCACCGCCGCCGACGGGCGGACGTACGACCTGGCCGAGCTGGAGCCGGAGAGCTGGCGGCGGCAGATCGCCTGGGTGCCCCAGCACCCGCACCTGTTCGCCGGCACCGTCGCCGACAACCTGCGGCTCCACCGGCCCGACGCCACCGACGAGCAGCTGTGGACGGCCCTGCGCTCCGCCCACGCCCTGGACTTCGTCACCCGGCTGGACGCCCCCCTCGGGGAGGACGGCGCCGGGCTCTCGGCGGGCCAGCGCCAGCGGCTCGCGCTCGCCCGGGTACTGCTCGCCGACGACCGCCCGCTCGTGCTGCTGGACGAGCCCACCGCCCACCTGGACGGCGCCTCCGAGGCGGCCGTGGTGGAGACCGTCCGGGCGCTGGCCGCCGACCCGGCGCGCACCGTGCTGCTGGTCGCGCACCGGCCGGCGCTGCTGGCCGCCGCCGACCGGCGGGTCCGGCTGGCCGGCCCGGCCGCTCCCCCGGCCTCTTCCGCGGCCGTCCCCGTGCCCGCGCACCGCGGCCGGCCCACCCCGCCTCCGGCGCAGGACGGTCCGGCGCCCGGCCGGGAGACGGCCCGGCCCCGGCTCGCCCTCTCCGTCCTGCTCGGCTCCCTCGCCCTCGGCTGCGCCGTCGCGCTGATGGCCACCTCCGGCTACCTCATCTCCCGCGCCTCCGAGATGCCGCCGGTCCTCCACCTGATGATGGCCGTCACCGCGGTGCGCGCCTTCGGCATCGGCCGCAGCGTCTTCCGCTACGCCGAGCGGCTGGTCTCGCACGACGCCGTGCTGCGCACCCTCGGCACCCTGCGCGCCGCCGTCTACCGCCGGCTCACCGTGCTCGCCCCGGCCGCGCTGCCCGCGTTCCGGCGCGGTGACCTGCTCTCCCGGCTGGTCGCCGACGTCGACGCCGTCCAGGACCACCACCTGCGCTGGCGGCTGCCGGCCGCCGTGGCCGCGGTGGTCTCGCTGGCCGCCGCCGTCGCGACGGGCGCCTTCCTGCCCGCCGCCGGACTGGTGCTCGGGCTCGGCCTGCTGCTGGCCGGGCTGGTGGTGCCCGCGCTGGCCGCCCGCTGGTCGGCCGCCGCCGAACGCCGCCAGGCCCCGGCGCGCGGAAGGCTCGCCACCGCCGTGCTGGACGCCTTCAGCGGGACGGCCGAACTCACCGTGGCCGGCGCGCTGCCCGGCCGGCTCGCCGCCGTCCGCGCCGCCGACGCCGCCCTCACCGGGCTGGCCGCCCGCTCGGCCGCCACCGCCGCGCTCGGCACCGGGCTGATCACCCTGCTCACCGGCCTCACCGTGGCGGCCGCCGCAGCCGTCGGCCTGCGCGGGGTCGAGTCCGGGGCGCTCGCCCCGGTCTGCCTGGCCGTGGTCGTGCTCACCCCGCTGGCCGCCTTCGAGGCCGTCACCGGCATGCCGCTCGCCGTCCAGGCCCGCCGGCGCAGCCTGGCCGCCTCGGCCCGGCTCGACGAGGTGCTGGACGCGCCCGCCGCCGTCGCCGAACCCGCCGCGCCGAAGGCCCTGCCCGAGCGGCCGCTGCCGATCGCCGTGCGCGGGCTGACCGCCCGCCACCCCGGCCAGGCGGGCGACGCGCTGTCCGGTGTCGACCTCGACCTCGCCGCCGGCCGGCGGATCGCCGTGGTCGGCCCCTCCGGCTCCGGCAAGACCACCCTCGCCCAGGTGCTGCTGCGCTTCCTCGGCCAGGACGCGGGGAGCGTGGTGCTCGCCGCCGGCCGCCCGCAGGCCGTGGACAGCCGGGAACTCGCCGGGGAGGACGTCCGCCGGGTGATCGGGCTCTGCGCCCAGGACGCCCACGTCTTCGACAGCTCGCTGCGCGAGAACCTCCGCCTCGCCCGCCCGGACGCGGACGAGGACGAACTGCGCGCCGCCCTCGCCGCCGCCCGGCTGCTGGACTTCACCGAGACCCTGCCGGACGGCCTGGACACCATGGTCGGCGAGCACGGCGCCCGCCTCTCCGGCGGCCAGCGCCAGCGGCTGGCGCTCGCCCGGGCGCTGCTCGCCGACTTCCCGGTGCTCGTCCTGGACGAGCCCGCCGAGCACCTCGACCTGCCCACCGCCGACGCCCTCACCGCCGACCTGCTCACCGCCACCGCCGGCCGCACCACCGTCCTGATCACCCACCGGCTGGCCGGCCTCGACGACACCACCGTCGACGAGGTGCTCGTCCTGGACGCCGGCCGGGTCGTCGAGCGCGGCCGCTGGTCCGAGCTCCTCGCCCTCCCGGGCGGGCGCCTGCGGGCGATGCGGGAGCGCGAGCGGGAGGGCGACGGGCTGCCGCTCGCGGTCGGCTGACCGGACGGGGCCGCCGGGCCGTCGCGTCGCTACATCCACTGAAAAGCGTACAAACTACGCTCGTCCTCATGGACCCCACGCCCGACCTGCCCGACTTCACCCCGCCGGAGCCGGAGCCCGACCAGGCGCCGCACCGCGTGCCCGAGATCTCCTCGCTCGGGCTGGACACGCTGGTCACCGAGGTGTCGGAGCGGCTGCAGTCGGCCGCCGCCGTCACCGACCGGATGCAGCGGCTGCTGGAGGCCGTGGTGTCGGTCGGCGCCGGGCTCGACCTGCACGCCACCCTGCACCGGATCGCCGCCGGCGCCGCCGAACTGGTGGACGCCCGGTACGCCGCGCTCGGGGTGGTCGCGCCCGGGGGCCACGGGCTGCAGGACTTCATCCACGTCGGCGTGGACGAGGAGACCGTCCGGGAGATCGGCGAGCTGCCGGTCGGCCGGGGCATCCTCGGCGCGCTGATCGACCGGCCCGAGCCGTTGCGGCTCACCGACCTCACCGCCGACCCGCGCTCGTACGGCTTCCCGCCGCACCACCCGGGGATGCGGACCTTCCTCGGCGAGCCGATCCGGATCCGCGACGAGGTGTTCGGCAACCTCTACCTCACCGAGAAGCGCGGCGGCGGCGCCTTCACCCCCGAGGACGAGCAGGTGGTGCACGCGCTGGCCGCCGCGGCCGGGGTCGCGATCGAGAACTCGCGCCTCTACGAGGAGGGGCGGCGCCGGGAGCGGTGGATCGCCGGCGCGGCGGCCGTGACCACCGCGCTGCTCTCCACCGACGAGGCCGAGGTCGCCCTCACCGTCGCGGCCGAGCAGGTCCGGGAGCTGGCGGACGCCGCGCTCGGGATGATCCTGCTGCCGACCGGGGACGGCCAGCTGCGGGTCGCCCACGCCTCCGGGGAGGCCGCCGAATTCGTCCGCGGCGAGCTGCTGCCGCCGGACAGCTTCGCCTCCCGGCTGCTCAAGGGGGAGAGCGTCCACCTCGACGACATGTCCACCGACCCGACCGTGGTGATCCGGCTCGCCCGCAGCTTCGGGCCCTCGCTGGCCGTGCCGATGGTCGCCGCCGGCCGGGTGCTCGGCGGGCTCTGCGTCTGGCGCTCGCGCGGCGCCGTGCCGTTCTCCGAGGCCGAGAAGCAGCTCGCCGAGACCTTCGCCTCGCAGGCCGCGCTGGCACTGCGGCTCGCCGAGGGCCAGCGCGACCAGCAGCGGCTCGCCGTCTTCCAGGACCGCGACCGGATCGCCCGGGACCTCCACGACCTGGTCATCCAGCGGCTCTTCGCCACCGGGATGATGCTGGAGGGCGCCGCCCGGCGGGCCATCGTCCCGGAGGTGAGGGTCCGCATCGGCGAGGCGGTGGACGAGCTGGACGCCACCATCCAGGAGGTCCGCACCACCATCTACGCGCTCCAGCACGACGACCAGGGCGACGAGCCGGACACCCTGCGGACCCGGGTGCTGCGCGAGTGCAGCCAGGCCGCGGCGGCGCTCGGCTTCAAGCCCTCGGTCTCCTTCGTCGGCCCGGTGGAGAGCCTGGTCGGCGAGAAGACCGGCCGTCAACTGCTGGCCGCCCTGCGGGAGATGCTCTCCAACACGGCCCGGCACGCCCGGGCCTCCCGGGTCGGCGTCGAGGTCGACGCCACCGTGCACCTGGACGACGGCGGCCGCCCGGTCGGCGGTGACCCGGAGTCGCTGGACCGCGGCGGGCGCCCCGGGGTCCTGCTGACCGTCACCGACGACGGCGTCGGCATCCCCGAGGGCGGCCGGCGCAGCGGCCTGCGGAACCTCGCCCGGCGGGCCGAGGCGCTGGGCGGTGACGCCTGGCACGAGCCCGGCCCGCACGGCAGGGGCACCCGGGTGCGGTGGACGGCCCGGCTCTGAACACCCGTCCGGCCGGTGGGGCCGCGTCGGGCCCCTTCGAACAGTCTGTAAACGACGGGGATCCGTGCCGGGTTCGGTTGGCGCGCGGTTGGTGTGCACTCGGTGAAAGTTTAACGAGAGAGAACTTCCCGGCCAACGGAGCAAGTTGTGCTTTTCGCGGCCTTCCGGCGCTCTCGTGTGCACACATAGCTTTACTCCCGTCTCGGAGAGAAACCGGACTGTGGGGGAGCAGTGGACGCGTCGAGCCGCGGTCACACCGCAGCAGGGGCAGGTCGAGGGGGGTTCCGGGCCGAACGGGCACCGGACGGGCGGTACCGATGGCAGTTGAAAGCACCGAACGGACGCGTCGTCGCGGTCACCCCGGCCGCGTACGAGACGGCCGGGGAGGCGGAGCGCGGCTTCGACGGCTTACGGGCCGGCGCGGACGGGCTCACCGCCCGGATCACGCACGTCCGGGACGGCATCGGCTGGATCTGGGTGATCCCCGGGTCGCGGACCCTGCCGGAGGTGCGGTCCAGCCGTGCCTACGAGCGGTACGCCACCTGTCAGAACGCCTTCCGGCGCTTCGTCGTGCTGCTGGCCAAGCAGCCGGCCCTGGAGCTTCCCGAACTCTCGGAACGCGGACCGTCGTTGAGAACGTCCGATGTCCGCTGACGGGCGCGGTCCGCGCCTGCTGACCGTCCCGGTGGGTGACCGCTCGCTCTCCTGGGCGCTGCGCGCAGCCAACGGGCGGCAGCTCGGCGTCGGCGTGCGGACCTACCGCGGCGAGGCGGAACTCGCCGATGCAGTACGCGAGTTGATCATCGAGCGGGCCGCGCTGCGATGTACCGTCGGCCAGTCCGAGGCCCGGCTGTGGGTGTGGACGGCGTACCTGCCGGTGCGCACCACCCGCCCGGGCGCCGCCGAGGCCGCCGGGCCGGTGGCCCGCAGCGCCCGCGGGTACCTGCGGCGCGACCAGTGCCAGGCCGGTGTGACCGGGTTCCTCGCCGGACTCCAGCGCCTGGGACACGACCTTCGCCGCTCCGGACGGGACGACGCCTGGCCGTTCTGACGGGCCGTCCGCCGCCGTCCCCAGCCGCCCTCGGGCGGCTTCTCGCGTTGGCCCCCGCCGCGCACCCGCTTCCCCCTCTTCCGGTGAAGCGCAGGTATCCGGCAACCCCCCGAGTCGCCACCTGGAGAAGAACGTCACCGGCCCCTGACCTGCGGCTTTCCCCCCCTTCACGGCCACGCTGACCTGTTGCTAAACCTCTCCGAACCGAGAAATCGACAATTGCCCGCGGCGGTCGTCCGCCCTTCCGACGGAACCGCGCCGACCGACAGGATCGGCACTGCCGGAACGGGCCGCCGCGGACGCGGCTCACGGCCCCGGGACTGACGACCAGTACCCGGGCAAGCGATGTACGTCTCTCCCACCGGAGGAACAGGAACATGCGCAAGACCGCTGCCAAGCTGCTCGCCGCCGCCGCCATCGCCACCTCGGTCGCCACCGTCGCCAGCGGCACCGCCGTCGCCGACCCGTCGACCCTGCCCACCCTGCCGCTCGCGCAGGACATCGTGGGTGTCGGCTCGGACACCACCCAGGCCGTCCTGAACCAGTTCTCGACCGACTACAACGCGTTCCTGGGTGCCGGCAGCACCCTGCCGCGTCTGTACAGCTGGGACGCGACCGGCACCTCGCCGATCACCACCAAGACCGGTGCCACCTCGCTGGCGCGCCCGAACGGCTCGTCCGCCGGCATCTCGGCGCTGGACGCCACCACCAAGACCACGGTCGACTTCGCCCGCTCCTCGCGCGGCCCGAAGAACAGCGTCCCGGGCGGCGCCGCCGGCGACCCGCTGACCGACCTGTTCGTGGCCTTCGCCAAGGACGCCGTCAGCTACGCCACCACCACCACGGGCAGCCACGCCCCGGCGAACCTGAGCAAGGCCGACCTGGTCAACATCTACAACTGCACCTACACCAACTGGAACCAGATCCCGGGCTACACGGGCGTGGGCGGCACCATCAAGGCCTACCTCCCGCAGAACGGTTCCGGCACCCGCTCCTTCTTCCTCCAGGCGCTGGGCCTGTCCAACGGTGGCGCCTGCGTCACGGCCAACCCCACCGTCCAGGAGAACCAGGGCACCGACACGATCCTGAACGACGCCGACGCGATCGTCCCCTACTCCGTCGCCCACTACATCGGCCAGGTCTACAACGGCCACGGTGCCGGTAGCGACCAGGCCGGGGCCCTGACCGTCCGCTCGATCGACAACGTCGTCCCGATCGACCCCACCAGCCACGTCCTGACCCTGGCCTTCTCCAACACCTCCTTCGGCCGCGTGATCTACAACGTCGTCCGTGAGGCCAACTGGAACGCCACCGACACCCAGGGCACCGCGCTGCGCGCGATCTTCGGCACCAACGGCTGGATCTGCAAGAACTCCGTCGCCGCCGCGGACATCACCAGCTACGGCTTCCGCACCCTGCCGACCGGCGCCTGCGGCAGCACCACCCACGCCACCAGCTGATCGCACCCCCGTACTCCCGGCGGCCAGGGGCTCCCGCCCCTGGCCGCCGGCCACGCCGGGCCGCTCCCCGGCGCCCGGCGGCACCACCGCACCACCGTGTGAAGGCACCACCGTGTGAAGGCACCACCGCACAGCACGACCCCACGGCCCCATGGCCGGACCGTTCCATCTTGCACACCTAGGAGAGCAGCATGTCCCGCACCAGCGCCCGTCTCGCCGCCGTCGCCACCGCTGTTGTACTCGCCACCACGGGCGCGGCCACCTCGGCCTCCTCCGCCGTCGCGGCCACCCCGGCCACGGGCAGCGCCGTGGTGAACGAGAGCAACACCTTCCTCGTCAACTCCCTCTCGGCGGGTGTCATGGTCTTCGCCCTCCCGACGGCCACGGGCTCCTACGACAGCGCGACGGGCCTGTCCGCGTCGTTCCCGGTGACCGGCGGCTCCGCCAACCTCCCGGCGTACTACGGGGACGTCCAGCTGGGCGGCGGCCTGCTCTTCATCAACCTGCGCACCGGCAAGTCCGCCGTCTTCAAGGACCTGTCCTTCAGCGTCACCACCTGGCAGATCACCGGCATCCCGCAGGGCGGCACCACCCCGGTCGCGCTGCTCGACCCGGCCGGTGACACCACGGTCTCCGGCAACGCCGCCGCCTCGTCGCTGCAGGCCTCCGACCTCCAGGTGGACGAGGAGGGTGCGAAGTACCTCGACACCAAGCTGAACACCACCTTCTTCACCGCGGGCCAGTCGGTGGGTTCGCTCTCCTTCACCTTCAAGGCCGGCAGCTGACACGCACCAGATGACGGCGGCGGGGTCCGGGTGTCCGGGCCCCGCTGTTCCGCGCTCCGGGAAACGGCCGGTGACGTGCGATCAACAAGGGTGGTTCGCAGGCGTGTTGTGGCCTCGTACACCCTGGCGATCCACGGCGTCCATGTACGGCTGGCCGAATGGTGACGGACCATCGGCGGCATCTGGCCACTCGCGCCGGGGTCCGGCCGGTTCCCCGTCTACGCGCGCAGCGCGTCCCTGGAGGTGCACGTCATGAGAGTCCGTCCACCGGGTTCGAGAGCCCTGGGGAGGTGGAAAAAGGGACTGCTGGCGCTGGGGACGGCCTGGGTCGTCGTAGGGGTCTCGGCGATCCTCCCGATGGGGGCCGGAACGACCTCGCAGGCGGCGGCCGCCACGGCGACGACCGTCGAGGGACCGGCCGTCTGGGACCCGGCGTCCGGGACGTACGGCGCCAAGGGCAAGGTCACGGTCTCCTCGACCACCAACCTCACCAACGAGGTGGTCCACGTCTCCTGGGAGGGCTTCACCCCGACCGTCGACCCGTTCGGCAATCCGGTGAAGTTCGTCAAGCTGAACAGTTCCACCGGCCAGGAGCTCTACCCCGTCCGGATCTACCAGTGTCGGGGCAAGAACCCCACCGTGCAGGACTGTTACGGCAGCACCAAGTTCAACCAGGACCCGTCCAAGGGCTTCCTCCAGCCGGCGCCCCCGCCGGGCACCATCACGCCGGAGTTCCCCTTCAACGGCGCGGTCCGGGTCACCGGTCCGGACGGCCGCGGCGAGGCGGACATCGAGGTCTGGACCTCGCAGGAGAGCCAGAGCCTCAACTGCGACGCCAACCACCCCTGTTCGCTGGTGGTGGAGGCCAACTACGGCGGTGACTCGCTCGGCTGGACCGACGAGAACCTCAAGATCAACTGCAAGGACCACTCGCTCGACAACCCGGCCATCAGCGGCTTCTTCGCGATGGCGTCGGAGTCGGTCTTCGCGATGAACGGCGCGGAGAACGACACCTGGAACCCGGGCGAGGCCTGCGCCTGGGAGAACCGGACCGTCATCCCGCTGGAGTTCGCCCCCACCGCGGGCGACTGCGAGGCCACCGCCATCGACCTGACGATGGGCGGTCTGGCGATGGCCAACCGGGCGATGCAGCAGTGGCGCGCGGGTCTGTGCCAGGGATCCGCGCCGCTCGGCGTCGACTACGTCGCGAACACCGGTGAGCCGCAGGCCCGGGCCAACTTCCGGGACAAGAAGGGGCCGGACGTCGCGCTGACCGCATGGCCGGAGGGCGAACCGGCCACCCGGCCGTACGTCTACGCCCCGCTGGCGACCTCGGCGATCTCGGTGGCCTTCCGGGTCGACGACGTCGTCAACTCCGGGCAGATCAAGAACCTGAACCTCACCCCGAGGCTCCTGGCGAAGATGCTGACCCAGTCCTACGCGATGGCCAAGGGCGTCACGATCGACTCGGTCGCCGGCAACCCGGTCTGCATCTTCGAGGACCCGGACTTCCTCGGCATCAACCAGCTCGACCCGGCGGGCGGCCAGCGCTTCCCCAAGTGCACCGACCAGTCCTGGCTGGCCGACTCGGCCCCGATCGTGCTCGGTGGCACCACCGACCTGATCTACCAGCTGACCTCCTGGATCGCCGCCGACCCGGAGGCCGCGGCCTTCCTGCGCGGCGAGCCGGACCCGTGGGGCATGCACCTCAACACCTTCTACCGGCAGCCGGCCTTCCCGGGTTACCCGGTGAACGCGATCCGGATCCAGGACTACTCCGGTCCCAACCAGTGGAAGTCCTACGAGATCAACCCGCTCAACAACGGGCTGGCCCAGGTGGCGCGCAACCTCCTGATGAACAAGCCCACCTGCCAGCTCCCGGACGCCGACGTCGACGGCAAGCACCCCAGCTGCCCGCCGGTCGACCCGGGCCGCCGCGGGCTGTTCGCGATCATGGACAGCGGCCAGGCCAAGGCCTACGGCATGTCCGAGGCCGCGCTGCGCAACCCGGCCGGGCAGTTCGTGACGCCGACCCTGGACACCCTCCGGACGGCTCTCGACACCATGCCGACCGAGGCCGCCTCCGGCACCCAGCGGCTGCCGTACGGCGTGGAGGGCACGGACTTCTCGAAGGCCGCCCGGGCGTACCCGCTGGCCGTCGTGCAGTACGCGATGGTGCCGACCGGCGGTCTCTCCGCGGCGAAGGCGAAGGCGGCCTCGGACTTCCTGCGGCGGGTCACCGACCCCGCCGAGGGACAGCGCTACGGCAACGAGCCCGGGCACCTGACCGCCGGGTTCCTCGCGCTGACGGACGCCCAGCGCACGCAGGCGCAGTCCGCCGTGGCGCACGTCGCGGCGCAGGACGGCACCTATCCCGGCAACCAGACCGGACCCGAGCAGCCGGAGCCCGAGGGCGGTAACGGCGGCACCGACGGCGGCACCACCGGTGGCGGCAACGGCGGGACCGACGGCGGCACCACCGGCGGGAGCGGCGGTACCACGGGCGGCACCACCGGCGGCAGCACCGGTGGCGCGAACGGCGGTACCACCGGCGGTCCGGGCGGCTCGGGCGGTTCGTCCGGCGGCGCCGGGTCCACCGGGTCCACCGGCTCCACCGGCACCGACGGCTCGGTGACCCCGGCCGACACCGGCGATTCCGGCTCCGGATCCACCGGCTCCGGCACCACCGGTACCAGCGGGTCGACCGGTGGCACGCGGTCCGGCGGTTCGGGCTCGTCCGGCTCGTCGGGCTCCGGCTCCGCCGGCACCACCGGTACCGGTGCGGCCGCGGCCGGCGGCACCGCCGCGGCTCCCGCGGCCGGCACGACGCCGGCCCCCGCCGCCCCGGCCAAGGCGACCGCGACCCCGGCCGCCACCTCCGGGCCGATCGCGGCCGCCCCGGTCGCCGCCGGGTCCCCGGCCGCCGACCGCTCCGGCGGTGCGCGGCTGCTGCTGCCGATCGCGCTGATCACCGGCGCGGTCCTCCTGGTGGGTGGCCCGCTGGCGCTCGTCCTGGCCGGTACGCCGGCCGGCGCGCGGATCGCCGCCGGGGCGTCCGGTCTGTGGGCGCGCCTGCGTCCGGGACCGCGCGCCTGACGGCGCGCGTCCCCACTCGGCGGGGCCGCCGTTCCGGCCCCGCCGAGTGCCTTCCGCTTCCCGCCAGTCCCCCCTGCACCTGTCCCGTACCGAGCGCGCCGGAGAGCAGACCATGACAGCCGCCGCCGAGCCCGCGACACCGTTCGCCGAGACTCCAGGCCAGCCGGACCCCGACGTACCCCGCACCATCACTGCCCCGTCCACGCCCGGCGACCGGGTGTTCCGCGGTCTCCTGCGGGCGGCCGGGCTCTCAGTCTTCGCGATCATGGGCCTGATCGCCTTCTTCCTCGTCCTGCGCGGCGCCGACGCCCTGCGCGAGGTGGGCTTCTCCTTCTTCACCGAGAAGAAGTGGCTGACCCAGGCGCACGACTTCGGCATCGCCTCGGTGCTGCCGAACGGCCTGCTGATCGCCGTGATCGCCCTGGTGATCGCCGTGCCGGTGGCGCTGACCACGGCCGTCTTCATCTCCGAGTACGCGCCGGTCCGGCTCCGGGCGACGCTGGTCTCGCTGATCGACCTGATGGCCGCGATCCCCAGCATCGTCTACGGCCTCTGGGGCCTGTTCTTCCTCCAGCCGCGGATCATCGGCTTCGCCCGGTGGATGTCCAACCACCTCGGCGACACGATCCCGTTCCTCAAGGTGCGCACCGGTGACATCGGCACCTCCTACACCTCGTCGACCTTCATCGCCGGCGTGGTCGTCTCGCTGATGATCATCCCGATCGTCACCTCGCTCAGCCGGGAGGTGTTCTCCCAGGCCCCGCAGGGCGAGCGGGAGGGCGCCTACGCGCTCGGCTCGACCCGCTGGGGGATGGTGCGCACGGTGGTGCTGCCCTTCGGCCGCGGCGGTGTGATCGGCTCCGTGATGCTCGGCTTCGGGCGCGCGATGGGCGAGACGATCGCCGTCGCGCTGATCATCTCGCCCAGCTTCGACCGGATCACCCACGTCCTGGAGAACGGGGCCAACTCGATCTCCGCACTGATCGCCCTGCGCTACGGCGAGTCGGACCCGCTCTCGCTCTCCGCCCTGATGGCGGCCGGCCTGGTGCTGTTCGGGCTCACCCTGCTGGTGAACGTGGCGGCCGGGTTCGTGATCAACCGGTCCCGTTCCGGCGCGGCGACGGCGGACTGACCGTGGACCTCTTCCCCCGCCCCCGCCCGCTGCCGCCCCGTCGTGAAGGGACGACCCGATGACCACCCTCGACCTGCCGGCCGAGACCGTGCCCGCACCGGCCCGGGAGAAGGCCGCACCACCGCCCGAGCGCAGGATCCGGATCGGCGGGGTGACCCGCGAGGACGTGCTGACCGTCCTCGGCGCGCTGACCGGCTCGCTGGCGCTGGACTGGATCCTCTACGAGCGGGTCATGCCGTTCAGCGGTGCCCTCGGCTTCCTGCTCTGCTGGTACCTGCTCTTCCTCACCGGGTACACCCTGCTCGGCGGGCTCCAGTGGGGCGCGCTGCTGGTGCGCGAGCGGCTGGTGTCGGTGGTCGCCTGGAGCGCCGGCCTGCTGGTGCTGGCGCTGATCGCCGACCAGATCGGCTACATCGCGATGCGCGGCTACGAGGCGGCGCAGCACCTCAACTTCTTCACTGAGTCGATGGAGACCACCTCCGCGCTCTCCCCGATCACCTCCGGCGGCGCGCTCCACGCCGTCGTCGGCTCGCTCGAACAGCTCGGCCTGGCCACGCTGTTCGCCGTTCCGCTGGGCATCGCCGCGGCGGTCTTCATGTCCGAGGTCGGCGGCCGGATGGCCCGCCCGGTGCGGACCCTGGTGGAGGCGATGACCGCGCTGCCGTCCATCGTGGCCGGCCTGTTCATCCTCGGCGTGGTGATCATCACCCTGGGCTTCGAGAAGAGCGGGTTCGCCGCCTCGCTGGCCCTGACCGTGATGATGATGCCGATCGTCACCCGCGCCGCCGAGGTGGTGATCCGGCTGGTGCCGGGCACCCTGCGGGAGGCGTCCTTCGCGCTCGGCGGCAGCCAGTGGCGCACGGTGTGGAACGTCGTGCTGCCCACCGCCCGGCCCGGCCTGGTGACCGCGGTGGTGCTCGGCATGGCGCGCGGCGTCGGCGAGACCTCGCCGGTGCTGCTCACCTCGGGCTTCACCACCCAGCTCAACGCCAACCCGTTCAGCGACCGCCAGGTGTCGCTGCCGCTCTACATCTGGAACTACGTCAAGACGCCGTACCCCGACATGGTCGCGCGGGCCTTCGCGGCCGCGCTGACCCTGATGACCATGGTGCTGATCCTCTTCGTCACCGCCCGTGTGATCGGCGGCCGCCGTCCCGGTCAGCTGACCCGCCGCCAGCGCCGGCGGATCGACCGCGCGGCCCGGGCCGCCGAGAGCGGCGCCCGGCGCCGGACGGCCGAGGCCGGGGGGTTCGCGGTGGCGGGAGCGCACCGCACCGCCGGCGCTGCCGGGACCGCCGGGACCGCCGTGGCGGGAGTGCGCTGATGTCCGTAACAACCACCCTCCGTACCAGAGGAGTTCCCATGTCGTGGGAGGCCGTCCGCCGACCCGTGGCACGTACCGCTGCCATGCTGCTCACCCTGTGCCTCACCGCGGCCGCGCTGTTGCTGGGGCAGAGCGTCCCGGCGTTCGCGGCCACCTCCTTGAACGCCGACGGGTCGAGCTGGGCCGGTCCGGCCATCGACCAGTGGCGCAACGACGTCAACCCGATGGGCATCAAGATCAACTTCAGTGCGACCGGCTCCGCGGCCGGCCGCGCCCAGTGGGCCATCGGGCAGAACGACTTCACCGCCTCCGACGTCCCCTTCCGCACCCAGGTCGACACCGGCCTCGGCGAGGGCGGCCACACCGGCGGCGCGGGCAACGTCGAGAACCCGGTGTACGGGTACTCCTACGTCCCGATCACCGCGGGCGGCACCGCGTTCATGTACAACCTGTCGGTCGGCGGCAAGCAGGTCCGCGACCTGCGCCTGTCGCCGAAGACCATCGTGGACATCTTCACCGGCAAGATCACCAACTGGAACGACCAGCGGATCACCGACGACTACGGCAAGGCGCTCCCGTCGACGGTGATCACCCCGGTCATCCGCTCGGACGGCTCGGGCGCCACCGCCCAGTTCACCCGCTGGATGCAGCACACCTACCCGTCCGAGTGGGAGGCCTACTGCCGCAGCGTCAACAACGTCCCGTGCGGTGACTACACGGAGTTCTTCCCGAAGTCCGGCCGGATGACCGCGCTCAACGGCTCCGACGTCGTCGCGAACTACATCATGGGCTCCGCGGGCCTCGGCACCATCGGGTACGACGAGTACGCCTTCGCCAAGGCCAGCAGCTGGCCGGTCGTCAAGGTGCTGAACCCGGCCGGGTACTTCACGCTGCCCACCGCCTCCAACGTCGCCGTCGCCCTCACCGCCGCCAAGATCCGCGGCGTGGACGACAACACCCCGCCGAGCGACCCGAACTTCCTCCAGCAGAACCTCAACGACGTCTACACCAACGGCGACCCGCGGTCCTACCCGGTCTCCAGCTACAGCTACCTGATCGTTCCGCGCAAGGACGCCGCACTGCCCCCGCCGCCGCGCTTCAACGACGACAAGGGCAGTGCGCTCAGCCGCTTCATCTCCTACGTGCTCTGCGCCGGCCAGGGCAAGGCCGACGACCTGGGCTACTCGCCGATCCCCCGCAACCTGGTGCGCGGCGGGATCCTGCAGTCCACCCACATCCCCGGCAACGCCAGCCCGGTCGACCCCAACTCGCTCGCCAACTGCCCCAACCCCACCTTCACCGGTGAGGAGCTGACCGTCCTCAAGAACGCCCCGCAGCCCAGCGAGTGCGACAAGAAGGGCGCCCCGCTGGACTGCAAGCCGGGCTCGACCGGCGGCGCCTCGGGCGGCTCCGGCGGCGCGGCCTCCGGCGGGTCCGGTTCCGGTGGCGCGGCCTCCGGTGGCTCCGGCAAGGGCGCCGGTTCCGGCGGCGCGGCCTCCGGCGGGTCCGGCAAGGGCGCCGGTTCCGGTGGCGCGGCCTCCGGCGGCGCGGGCGCCGCCGGCAGCACCGGTGCCACCAGCGCCTCCACCGGCACCGGGGGCACCGGCGCGGCGGGCGCCGGCAAGACCGGCACCCAGACCCCCGGGGCCACCGGCGCCGCGGGGGCCGGCTCGGGCACCGGCGGGGCCGGCGGCACGGGCGGCGCCGACGCCGCGGGCACCGGCGCGGCGGGCGACCCCAACGCCCCGGCAGCCGGCGCCGCCGACCCGAACGCGCCGGCCGCCGAGGGCGGGGACCCGGCCGCCGTCGAGGAGGTCGTCGACCCGCAGACCGGCCAGGTGGTCGCCCGCGGCCGCAGCGGCGCCGGCACCGAGGTCGCGGCGGACGTCGTCGAGGTCGCCGGCCGTCCGGAGGACTGGACCCTGAGCACCCTCACCGCGCTCGAACTGCTCGCCGTCGTCATCGTCCCGCCGCTGCTCGGCCGCCGCCTGCTGCGCCGCCGGTCGCAGACGGGCGGCCGGTCATGACGGCCCCCGCCCTGGAGAAGCCCGTCGGGCCGGCGCAGTCCGCGCCGGCCCCGGCGGCCGACCCCGCCCCCGCCGCGCAGAGCGCCGGGTCCGGCTCCGCTTCCGGCGGCTCCGGCCGGACCGCCAAGCGGGTCCGGTTCCTGCAGGGGGCCTGGGCGGTGAGCCTGTTGGCGGCGATCACCATGGGCTTCGTCGGCTACCTGTTCACCCTCTCGCACGTGCAGCAGAAGCACTTCCAGTCCACCGCCTACAAGTCCTTCCGCGACCAGCTCGGCAAGGCGACCGCGCCGACCGGCAAAGCGCCGGACGGCTCCCCCGTCGCCCTGCTGGACATCCCCGCGATCGGACTGCACCAGGTGGTCGTGGTGGAGGGCACCACCGGCCGGGACCTCATGCGCGGTCCCGGCCACCGCCGGGACACCGCGCTGCCCGGACAGACCGGCGTCGCGGTGCTGTTCGGCCGCGGGGCGACCTTCGGGGCGCCGTTCGCCGAGCTGACCAAGCTGCGGGTGGGCGACAAGATCGAGGCCACCACCGGACAGGGCCGGTTCACCTACACCGTCAACGTGTACGGCGACGAGGACCACCCGATCGCGGACCCGGTGCGCAACCGGCTGGTGCTGGTCACCAGCGACTCCGACTGGATCCCGCGCTCCACCGTGATGATCGGCGCCCGGCTGGACGACGACCCGGTGGCCAACCCGGGCGGCCGTCCCGCCACCGTGCCGTACGACAAGGCGCTGGCCGCCGACAAGGGCGCGCTGGCCACGCTGCAGCTGTGGACGCTGGGCCTGCTCGGCGCGGTGACCGCGGTCGTCGTGCTGGCCCGGTACTGGCACCGCTCGGCCGCCTACCTCAGCCTCGCGCCGGTGATCGGCGCGCTGCTCTGGGCGGTCTACGAGAACGCCGCCGCCCTGCTGCCCAACCTCTACTGAAGCGCGCCCGGAGGACCGTACCGATGACGGATGCACCGATGACCGACCTGCCGCACCACCAGGCCCCGGGGGCCGACGAGACCACGATGACGCTGCCGGCCGCCGACCACGCCGGGCAGGACGGGCAGCTGCTCTACCCGCAGGACGCGCACTACGAGGGCTACGAGGGCTACGAGCAGGCACCCGTGCTGGCCGGGCTGGAGACCCGCGACGTCTCCGCCTGGTTCGGCTCCCGCAAGGTGCTGGAGCGGGTCTCGCTCGCCATGCCCGCCGGCGAGGTGACCGCCCTGATCGGCCCGTCCGGCTGCGGCAAGTCCACCTACCTGCGGATCCTCAACCGGATGCACGAGATGGTCCGCGGCGCCGCGCTCTCCGGCCAGGTGCTGTTGGAGGGTGACGACGTCTACCGCCCCGGCCGGCGCCCCGCCGAGGTGCGCCGCCGGATCGGCATGGTGTTCCAGCGGCCCAACCCGTTCCCGGCGATGTCCATCAAGGACAACGTCTCCAGCGGTCTCAAGCTCGCCGGGATCAAGGTGTCCAAGGACGAGCGCGAGCACCTGGTGGAGACCAGCCTGCGCCAGGCCGGTCTCTGGGACGAGGTGGCCAGCCGCCTCGACGCCCCCGGCGGCTCGCTCTCCGGCGGCCAGCAGCAGCGCCTGTGCATCGCGCGGTCGCTGGCGGTCTCGCCGGACATCCTGCTGATGGACGAGCCCTGCTCGGCGCTCGACCCGACCTCGACCCGCCGGGTCGAGGAGACCATCGAGGAGCTGCGCGGCCGGCTCACCATCGTGATCGTGACCCACAACATGCAGCAGGCCCAGCGCGTGTCGCAGAGCTGCGCGTTCTTCCTGGCCACCCACGACACCCCCGGCCGGATCGTCGAGGCCGGGCCGACCGAGCAGGTCTTCCACCACCCGCGCGACCAGCGGACCGCCGACTACGTCAACGGCCGCTTCGGATAACCGCGGCCGCGGCCGCCCTCACTCGCCGCGGTGCCGGAGGATCTCCTCCAGCACCGCGGCGACGCCGTCCTGCTCATTGCTCACGGTGTGCAGCGGCACCGCCGCCAGCACCTGCGGATGGGCGTTGGCCACGGCGTACGCGGTGCCGGCCCAGGCCAGCATCTCCAGGTCGTTCGGCATGTCGCCGAAGGCCACCACCTCGCTCCGGTCGATCCCCCGCCCGGCGCACCAGCGGGCCAGCGTGCTCGCCTTGGTGACGCCGGGCGCACTGATCTCCAGCAGCGGTATCGGCGCCGAGCGGGTGATCTCGGCGAGCTCCCCGGCGGCGTCCCTGGCCTCGGCGAGCAGCTTGTCCGGGTCCAGGTCCGGGTGCTTGGCGAGCAGCTTGAACAGCCCGCGCACCGCGCCGCCCGGGCCGAGCAGCTCCTCGGCCGGGCCGACCGGGTGGTTCTCGTCCTGCCCCCACATCCGCACCTCGTAACCGGGCTCCCGGGCGAACCCGTCCGGGTACTCGAAGGCGAACGCGGTGCCCGGCAGCTTGGCGCGCAGCCGCCGCACCACCGCCAGCGCGTCCTCGGCCGTCAGCGGGAACGACTCCAGCAGCGCCCCGCGCCGCACGTCCACCACGGCGCCGCCGTTCGAGCAGATCGCCACCCCGTGGCCGCCGATGTGCGCGCTCACCTGCTGCATCCAGCGCGGCGGGCGGCCGGTCACGAACACCACCTGGATCCCGGCCGCCTCGGCGGCGGCCAGCGCGGCGGCGGTGCGCTCGGTGACGGTGCCGCCGGAGCAGAGCAGCGTGCCGTCCAGATCGGTGGCGATCAGCCGGGTCGGGGGAGCGGTGCGCGGTGTGGTCACCGCTCCATCTTCGCCCACCGCCGACGCTGCCCCCACTCCCCGTCCCGTCCCCGTCCCGTCCGCGCCGTGATCACCGCGGCACGTTTCGGCCCCCGCTGCGCCAGTTCCGGCCGATCCGCCCGCCTCCGGGGTGTCCCACCGCCTCCCACCGGGCAGGACCCACTCGGCCACCCCGTCGGCAGGAAGAGCCATGCGAACGCGCCAGGTCCGAGACGAGATCGAGATCGAGCCCGCGCCCCTCCCCGAGGAGCAGGCCCCACCGCCCTCCCGCGAACCCGTGCTGATCGGCGACATCCTCTTCGAGACCCTCGCCGACCTCGCCCGCCGCACCACCCCCGCCCCCGCCCTGCGCCTGCCCGCCCAACGCCCCCACCCCTGAACCCCTCCCGCGTGCCGCGCGACGAGCTGCCCGGCGTCGGGTCCGACACGGAGCCGCTGCGCCCCGGCCCCCGTGCCCCGGAGACCATAGGGTCGGGAGCATGCGACTGAGCACGGTGATCCTCCCCATCCACCGGTGGGGCGAGGGACAGAAGATCTGGCGGCGGGCCGAGGACCTCGGCTTCCACGCCGCGTACACCTACGACCACCTCTCGTGGCGGAGCTTCCGCGACGAGCCGTGGTTCGGCGCCGTCCCGACCCTGACGGCCGCCGCCACCGCCACCGAGCGGCTGCGGCTGGGGACGCTGGTGACCTCGCCGAACTTCCGGCACCCGGTGACCCTGGCGAAGGACCTGATCACCCTCGACGACGTCTCGGGCGGGCGGCTGACGGTGGGGATCGGGGCCGGCGGGACCGGCTACGACGCGACGGCGCTGGGCCGGCGGGCGTGGACGCCGAAGGAGCGGGCGGACCGCTTCGAGGAGTTCCTGCCGCTGCTCGACGAACTGCTGCGCAACGACGCGACGACCCGTGAGGGCGCCTACTACTCGGCGGTCGAGGCCCGCAACATCCCCGGCTGCGTGCAGCGCCCCCGGGTGCCGTTCTACGTGGCCGCGGCCGGACCGCGCGGCCTGCGGCTGGCCGCCGAGTACGGCCAGGGCTGGGTGACCTACGGCGACCCGAAGGGGCCGGCGGACGTGCCGGCCGAGCAGGCGCCCGCGGTCGTCGCGACGCAGATCGAGAAGCTGACGGCCGCCTGCGAGGAGAAGGGCCGGGACGTCGCGACGCTGGAGAAGATGCTGCTCCAGGGCTCGACGGCGGAGCGGCCGCTGGCCTCGCTGGACGCCTTCGTGGACTGGGCGGGCACCTACCGGGAGCTGGGCATTACCGAGCTGGTGGTCCACTGGCCGGTGCCGGACTCGATCTTCGCGAACGACGTCGCGGTCTTCGAACGGATCGCCACCGAGGGCCTCGCGCAGCTGGGTTGACGCTGGCCCGGGGCGGCGGACGGGGGCCGCCGCCCCCGGGGCGGGAGCGGTGATCCCCTAGGGGAAAGGGGTGCTGCCGTCATACCGGAGCAGCAGGCGGCGTCGTCATCGCAGCTCATGACCGCAGGCGCGGACGGCACTACGTTGAGGGCCGTGTCCACTGTCATCAAGACGGACGGCCTCACCAAGAGGTTCCCCCGGGTGACCGCCCTCGATCGGCTGACCGTTGAGGTCGAGCCCGGGGTGGTCGGCCTGGTGGGGGCGAACGGGGCGGGCAAGTCCACACTCATCAAGATCCTGCTGGGGCTGGCCCCGGCGACCTCCGGAACCGGGCGGGTGCTCGGGCTGGACATCGCCACCCAGGGGTCGGAGATCCGCGAGCAGGTCGGCTACATGCCGGAGCACGACTGCCTGCCGCCGGACGTCTCGGCCACCGAGTTCGTGGTGCACATGGCGCGGATGGCCGGGCTGCCGGCCGCCGCGGCCCGCGAGCGGACGGCGGACACGCTGCGGCACGTCGGGCTCTACGAGGAGCGCTACCGCCCGATGGGCGGCTACTCGACGGGCATGAAGCAGCGGGTGAAGCTGGCCCAGGCGCTGGTGCACGACCCGAAGCTGGTGCTGCTGGACGAGCCGACCAACGGGCTGGACCCGGTGGGCCGGGACGACATGCTGGCGCTGATCCGCCGGGTGTACACCGACTTCGGCATCTCGGTGCTGGTCACCACCCACCTGCTCGGCGAGCTGGAGCGCACCTGCGACCACCTGGTGGTCATCGACGGCGGCAAGCTGCTGCGCTCCTCGTCCACCGCGTCGTTCACCGGGACGACGGCCACCCTGGCGGTCGAGGTGACGGACCACCCGCAGGACCACGGCCTGGACGCGAGCGCCGCGGTGCGCGAGCGGCTGACGGCGCGCGGTCTCTCGGTGGAGACCGAGGGCACGCGCGTCCTGCTGGTGCGGCTGGCCGGTGACGACACCTACGACACGATCCGGGACGCGGTCGCGGACCTCGGGCTCGGCCTGGTGCGGCTGGAGGAACGGCGGCACCGGGTCGCCGAACTGTTCACCCGGGACGCGGACACGACGGGGACGACGGAGAACGAGGGGAGTACCGCAGATGTCGCTGCCTCCTGAGTTCCGGCCGGCCGACACCGGCGTCATCCACGACATCGGCTACCGCGGCTACACCGGGCCCCGGCTCGGCCGGGCGTACGCCACGCGCTCGCTGTTCACCCAGAGCCTGCGCGCCGCGTACGGCCTCGGGCGGTCCGGCAAGTCCAAGGTGCTGCCGATGATCGTGCTCGGCGTGGTCACCGTGCCGGCCCTGATCATCGTGGCGGTCGCCGTGATGACCTCCTCCGACCACCTCCCGGTGGACTACGCGCAGTACCTCGGCTCGATCGGGCTGGTGCTCTCGATCTTCCTCGCCTCGCAGGCGCCGGTGCTGTTCTCCCGGGACCTGCGCCACCACACCGTGCCGCTGTACTTCTCCCGCCCGATCACCCGCGCCGACTACGTGCGGGCCAAGTTCGGGGCGATGGCCTGCGCCCAGCTGCTGCTGATGCTGGCGCCGCTGGTGGTGCTGTACGTCGGCTCGCTGCTGGTCAAGCTGGACTTCGGCGACCAGACCGAGCACTTCTTCTACGGCCTGGTGGCGGCGGTGCTCTACGCCCTGGTGCCGACCTCGGTCGCGGTGGTGATCGCCGCCGCCACGCCGCGCCGCGGCTTCGGGGTGGCCGCGATCATGGGCTACCTCGCGATCAGCACCGCGGTGGTCGCGATCGTGGTCGGGATGAGCAGGACGACCGTCGGCTTCGACGAGAACCTCCCGGACTCCGCGCAGTGGGCGGTGCTGCTGTCGCCCGGCGGGCTGGTGGAGAGCCTGACCAACGAGCTGTTCGACCTCGGCAGCGGCACCGAGCGGCTGCACGCGCCGGGCGGGCTCGGCCTGCTGGTGTTCACCGCCGTCGCCGCCGCGATGGTGGCCGGCTCGTACCGGCTGCTGCTGCGCCGCTACCGCAACGTTTGAGAGGGCGTCATGGCCACCATCACCATCGACAAGGTCTCCCGCTGGTTCGGCAACGTGGTCGCCGTCAACGACGTCAGCATGGCGATCGGCCCCGGCATCACCGGCCTGCTGGGGCCGAACGGGGCCGGGAAGTCGACCCTCATCCACATGATGAGCGGCTTCCTGGCGCCGTCCACCGGGGCGGTGACCCTGGACGGCACGCCGATCTGGCGCAACCAGCAGGTGTACCGGCAGATCGGTCTGGTCCCCGAGCGGGAGTCGATGTACGACTACCTGACCGGCTGGGAGTTCGTCCTCGCCAACGCCGAACTGCACGGGCTGGCGCACCCGGGTGCCGCGGCCCGCAGGGCACTCGCCCTGGTCGAGATGGAGTACGCCCAGGAACGGCGGACCGGCACCTACTCCAAGGGCATGAAGCAGCGGGTCAAGATGGCCTCGGCGCTGGTCCACGACCCGGCCGTGCTGCTGCTGGACGAGCCGTTCAACGGCATGGACCCGCGCCAGCGGCTCCAGCTGATGGACCTGCTGCGGCGGTTCGGCTCGGACGGCAGGACGGTGCTGTTCTCCTCGCACATCCTGGAGGAGGTCGAGCAGCTGGCCCGGCACATCGAGGTCGTGGTGGCCGGACGGCACGCCGCCTCCGGCGACTTCCGCAGGATCCGCCGGCTGATGACCGACCGCCCGCACCGCTACCTGGTCCGCTCCAGCGACGACCGGCGGCTCGCGGCGGCGCTGATCGCCGATCCGTCGACCTCCGGGATCGAGCTGGACCGGCAGGACAACGCCCTGCGCATCCAGGCGGTGAACTTCCAGGGCTTCACCACGCTGCTGCCGAAGGTCGCCCAGCGGGCCGGCATCCGGCTGTACACCGTGGCACCGGCGGACGAGTCGCTGGAGAGCGTGTTCTCCTACCTCGTCTCCGCCTAGCGGCGCGCAGCGGGGGCACCGCCCCGCCGACCGGCACCCACCACCAAGGACCTCAGGAAGGCCGACCCACCATGAACCCGACCGTCGCCAGGCTGACGCTGCGCGGCCTGCTCGGCCGCCGCCGCGGCTTGCTGCTGCTGGTGGTCCCCGCCCTGCTGCTGGTCGTCTCGGCGATCGCCGCCGGGTCCAGTGGCGACAAGCACGAGCTCGTCGTGAACGTCCTCGGCAAGCTCGGCCTCGGCACCCTGCTGCCGATCCTCGGCCTGGTCGTCGGCACCGGCGCCATCGCCACCGAGATCGACGACGGCTCGATCGTCTACCTGCTGGCCAAGCCGCTGCCGCGGTGGAAGATCGTCACCACCAAGCTGGTGGTCGCGATCGGCACCACCTGGGCGTTCGCGGCGGTGCCGGTCCTGCTCGCCGGGCTGCTGATGTACGGGACGAAGGAGGGGCTGGCGCTCGGCTACACGGCCGCCGCGCTGGTCGCCGGGGCCGCGTACAGCGCGCTGTTCCTGCTGCTCGGCGTGGTGACCCGGCACGCGGTGGTGGCCGGGCTGGCGTACGCGCTGGTGTGGGAGTCACTGATCGGCAACTTCGTCGAGGGCGCCCGCACCCTCAGCGTCCAGCAGTGGGGGCTGGCGGTGGCCGAGTCGGTGGCCGCCGAGGGCTCGCTCACCTCGGCGGTCTCGCTCGGCCTGGCCGTGCCGCTGCTGCTCGTGGTCGTCGTGGGGGCGACCGCGGCGGCCTCGGTGCGGCTGGCCGGGCTCACCCTGGCCTCGGACGAGTAGGGCACCGACGGGGCGGGGGCGCGGGGCTCAGAGCGTCCGGTTGCGGCCGGCGCCCCAGCCCGCGGCGCCGACCACGGCGGCCAGCACCAGCATCAGCGCCAGCGGCGTGGTCCAGCCGCCGGTCAGCTGGTGCAGGGCGCCGGCGCCGACCGGGCCGGCCGCCGCGACCAGATAGCCGACCGCCTGCGACATGCCGCCCAGCTGGGCGGCGCCGGCGACGCTGTCGGTGCGCAGCACGATGAAGGCGAGGCCGAGGCCGAGCGAGCCGCCCTGGGCGACCCCGAGGATGGTGGCCGACACCCAGGCGCCGGGCACCGGGGCGATCAGCAGGACGGCGATGCCGAGGCCGTTGAGCGCGGCCATCGCGACGGCGAGTGCCCGCTGGCTGGTCATCCGCCCGGCGAACAGCGGCACCAGGAACGCGCCGGCCACCTGCACCAGGTTGGAGAAGGCGAAGACCAGGCCGGCCTCTCCGCGGTCCATGCCGTGGTCGGCCAGGATGGTCGGCATCCAGGCGACCAGGGTGTAGACCAGCAGCGACGAGATGCCCATGAACAGGCTGATCTGCCAGGCCAGCGGCGAGCGCCAGATGCCCTCGATCGGACGCGCGGAGGCGGCCGGGGCGGCCGCGGTGGAGGCGGCCGGGGCGACGGTGCGCGCGGCCCGCGCCCGCAGCACCTGCGGCAGCCAGGCCACCGCCGCGACCAGCGCCAGCACCGACCAGGCGCCGAGCGAGGCCTGCCAGCCGCCGCCGAGCGCGTGCTCCAGCGGCACCGAGAGGCCGGCCGCCATGGTCGCGCCGACCAGCATGGTGGTCGAGTAGACGCCGGTCATCGCCGCGGCCCGGTCCGGGAACTCGCGCTTGACCAGCCCCGGCATCGACACGTTCAGCACGGCGATCGCGACACCGATCACCACGCACCCGGCGTACAGCGCCGCCACCGAGGGCAGCACCCGCAGCAGCACGCCCGCGCCGAGCACCAGCACCGCGCCCAGCACCACCCGCTCGGTGCCGAAGCGCCGGGTCAGCCGGGGGGTGAGCGGGGCGCCGACGCCCTGGAAGAGCACCGGCACGGTGGTGATCAGCCCGCTCGCGGTGGCGGAGAGCCCGAAGGTGTGCTGGATCTCGGCCACCATCGGCGACACCGCCGCCAGGCAGGCGCGCATGTTCAGGGCGACCAGCACGATGCCGGTCAGCAGCAGGGCGGGGTGGGCCAGCCGGCTGCGGACGGGGAGCGGGGCGGAGCCGGTGGTGGTGACAACCGGCTGCGGGGCACGGGTGACGGCCATGGGTGGTGCTGCTTTCGTGGAGTTCGAGGCGTGCGGGGGCACATCCGGGGAGCGGGGAACGGGGGCCTCGGCCCGTTCACTTCCGGGCGGCGATGGCGGCGAGGAGCTGCTCGACGGCGGCGGTCGGCTCGGCGAGCAGCTCACGACACGCCCGCTCGGCCCGGTCCGGGTCGCCGCTCTCGATCGCGTCGACGAGGGCCTGGTGGGTCGCCACGACCACCTCGGGCATGTCGTGGTCGCCGAACGCCGTGCGCATCGACTCGCGCACCGAGGCGCCGAAGTAGCGGTACACCTCGGTGAGCGCCGGGTTGTGCGCGGCCTCGACGACGGCGGTGTGGAACTCCAGGTCGTGCTCGACGGTCGCCTCGCGGCCGGTCCGCTCGGGGTGCGCCGCGATCACCTCGGCCTCGCGGGCCAGCGCGGCCCGCATCCGCCGGATGTCCTCGGGGGTGTGCCGCAGCGCGGCCAGCCGGGCGGCCTCGGCCTCCAGGGCGGCGCGCACCTCCAGGACGTCCCGCACGCCGGAGCGCTGCACACCGCGCAGCACGGCGGCCGGATCGCTGGTGGAGCGCACGAAGGTGCCCTCGCCCTGCCGGGAGACCAGCATGCCCGCGTGCACCAGCACCCGGATTGCCTCGCGCACGGTGTTGCGCCCGATGCCGAGCCGCTCGGCGAGCTCGTGCTCGGTCGGGATCCGCGCGCCGACCGGCCAGACGCCGGTGCTCAGCTGCTCCCGCAGCTGCTCGATCGCGGTGTCGACCAGGGAGCGCCGGCCGGCGGTCTGCAGCGTGTCCGGGGCGCTGTGGGCGCCGTGCGCGCTGCTCATGGCGGGCTCCTCCCCGGGTCTGCCGGGCCCTGCGGGGCCCTCGGTCGCCGGTCATCCTACAACTGCTTGCCCGGTCATCCTACAACTGCGGGCGAACGGCGCGGGAACCGTCCGTGGCGGGTGCCGGTCGTGCCGGGACCAGGCGCGGCCCCGGCACGGGGACCTCCCGGTCCCGGATCATGCGGTCACCCCTTCGGAGGCGAAACCGGGCAGCCAGCGCAACGCCTCCGCCCGGAAGGGGACGGTGCAGTCCAGTTGGCAGAGCACGGCGCTTCCGGCCGTGACCGCGCGGTTGATCAGGACGTAGGACGGCGGGAGGTTGAGCTGTCGGATCAGTCCCTGGGTGCCGGGGGACGTGGCCCGGGCCAGTTCCTCCCGCAGCCAGGACCGGGTGAAGTGGAACTCCTCCTGGGCCGTCGGTACGGCGAGGGGGGCGAGGAAGGCCGAGACGGCCTCCGCTCCGGCCCGCGACCCCGGCCGGAGAAGGCCGGCTTCCCGCATGAGCCGTTCGGCGGCCTCGAAGTCTCCTGCGTGGGCGAGGCGTTGGAGCCTCCCGAGGGTGTGCGGCAGCCCGTCGGGGAGCCGTTTGACCGCGCCGAAGTCCAGGACGCCGAGCCGGCGGTCGGGGAGGAGTCGGAAGTTGCCGGGGTGCGGGTCGGCGTGCAGCAGCCCGGCCCGCCCCGGGCCGGAGAGCAGGAAACGGGTGAACCGCAGCCCGGCCGCGTCCCTCTCCTGCCGGGTGCCCCCTGCGATCACGTCGGCGAGGGGCCGACCGGGCAGCCATTCGGTGACCAGGACCCGCGAGGTCTGGGCGACCACGGCCGGCACATGGATGTCGGGGTCGTCGCGGTACGCCTCGGCGAAGGCGCGCTGCGCGCCCGCTTCCAGGAGGTAGTCCAGTTCCTCGGCCACCCGGTCCTTCAACTCGGCGACCATCGGGCCGATCTCCAGGCCGGGGTAGAGCAGGGTGAGGGCGCGCATCAGCCTGGAGACGCGCGCGTAGTCGCCGAGCAGGGCCTCTCGGGCGTTCGGGTACTGGATCTTGACGGCCACCTCGCGGCCGTCCTGCCAACGGGCCCGGTGGACCTGACCGATGGACGCCGCGGCTTGCGGCACCTCCTCGAACGCGCGGAACGACTCCGGCCAGGAAGCACCGAGCTCCTCGGTGAGGGTGTGCTGGACGGCGTCGAAACCCAGCGCCGGTGCCGACTCCTGGAGCCGCGCCAGCGCTTCCCGGTACGGGCCCACGACGGTCGGCGGCATCGCGGCCTCGAAGACCGAGAGCAGCTGACCGATCTTCATCGCACCACCCTTGAGCTCGCCGAGGACGGAGAAGAGCTGTTCGGCGGTGCGCCGCTGGAACTCCTCGGCGACCGCTTCGGCGGACTGCCCGAGCAACCGTCGGCCGATCCTGGCGGCCGACCTGCCCGCGTACCCGAGCGGCAGTTTCGCCAGACGGGCCGAGCGGGCCGCCGGCCGCCAGGGGATGCCGGCCGCGGGGCCGAGCGGCCCGCCCTCGGCCGGGCGTTCCTCGTTCCGCTCCATGGGCTGGGATCCTCTCTGTCCGCCGGACGCGGTGTCCGAATGGACAGAGGAGCGGCGGGCCCGGTGCACTCCCCGCCCGCCGGTGACGTTCCCGGCGGCGGTGTCCCCGGTGCGGCGGCGCCCCCGGTGGCGGCTCTCGGCAACTGCCGGGCCATCGGAGGGAGTGCCCGGGGTGTCCGGGCCCTCTGACACGATGGAGGTATCCACCCCCGACCCCCCGGGCGCAGGGTCCGCAGCCCGGGTCGTCGACCATCCACAACGCGACAGGGACCTGCGGGCGCCGTCCTCCCCGACAAGGTGGCTGGACGGTCGGTCATGGGAGGGAACATGGGTACTGGTGAGGAGACCGCCGGGCGGATGCGGCAGGACTGGCCCTCGGTCGAGCTCGACGCGGTACGGCGCCTTCGGGTGCTGGCCGCCGCCGGCGGCCACCGGATGTTCGCCGAGCGCACTCTGGCGGCTTCCTTCGACGAGGTCTGGTCGGTGGCGAGCGATCTCGAAGGGGAGCTGCCGCGATTCATCACCGGCCTCAGGGCGTTCAGCCTGGAACCCGCCGGGCCGGGCGGCGACCGGTGGTCCGGCGTGGCCATCAGCAGGATCGGCCACCGGGAGCGCTTCGACGTGGTGCTGCGGTCCGGTTGGTGCCTGATGCAGAGCAGGGCCGTGGTGGGGGGGATGGCGGCGGTGCCCGAGGGGGAAGGGGTGCGGTTCGCGCTCTTCGGCGGCCTGCGGCTGCCGGGCATCCGTACGGTCCGCTCGTTCCTCGGGAGTTCTCCGGACGGGAAAGGCAGGCTATTGATGGACCGTCTGGAGTCCCGTGTGGCCGCCAAGGCCGCAGCGTCGGCGGCGGACTGAACGAATCCGCACATCGGGCTCGGACCACCGGTACGGGACGCACCCGCAGGGCGTCCCGTACCGAAACGTATCCGGCCTTTCCTGTTCCGCTTTCCCGGATTTCTCAGAACCAGGATCTGCGGAATATGGCACGCGCCCGGAACAATCGTGAACGCACTGTGCCGACAGGGACGTTGAGAATGCTCGCGACCGTCTTCTCGTCGAATCCGTCGATGTGCCGCATCGTCAATATGGCCCGGTGCTCCGGAGAGAGCCGGTCGAGTGCGTCGCGAATGTCCGCGGCGAGTTCGGTGTCCGTCGGGTCGGGCTCGTCGGCGAGTTCGACCGGCGAGGACTTCCGCCCCCTGGCCGCGACTCGGACGGCCTCGCGCAGGGCAATCGCCTTGGCCCAGCCGAACAGTGCCTCGGGCGTCTTGAGCTGGTGCAGTCTTCGGAAGATCGCGATCATCGACTCCTGGGCCGCGTCCGCGGCGTCCTGCAGCGCGATCGGTGCGCACACCCGCCCGACGTAGGGTGCGAGAACTTCCAGTATTCTTTCCATCGCGATGAGGTCGCCGAGCTGGGCTCTGTTCACCAGATCGGCCAGATCATCCTGTTCGCGCGAATGCGAAAATGCCATCGACGGACCCCCGTGTCCCCGTTAGAGCCAAGCGCGGCTCGCGTGCAGTCGCCCTTCGGGCGTTCTGTGCGATATCTCGGCGCGCTCCCGCTGCCGGCTGCGGCGGCGCGCCGACGGCTGCGGTCTCCGGGCGAAAAGTGTAACCGATCGTAGGCCTCCGAGGGGGCCGATTGGCCGCAATTCCCTTGTGCCAGCGGGTAGTTGGCCGCCGGATCGGGCGGCGGCACCCGGGGAGTGCAACGGCCCCCCGTGCTCTCCTCTTACCGGTACTGCGTCCGTCGACGGGAGAAATGGGAGTGGGCGAGTGGGGACCGAGCAGTGGGCCGGCAGGAATGGAATTGACGACCTGGTGTCATTCGTGGAAGCGGAGTTCGGTCATTCGAGCGGGCTGCGGCTGGCCGTGGTGCACGCCGTCGGGTCGACGGGCCGCGACGGGCACGAGGAGGAACGGCAGCTCGCGGCGGGGTTCCCGGCCCGCCGCCGGGCCGAGTTCCTGGCCGGGCGCGAGGCGCTGCACCGGGCACTCGACCGGGCCGGACTGGACTGCGGGCCGGTGCTCCGCGACGGCCCGCGCCCCCGGCTGCCCGCCGGTGTCCGGGCCTCGATCAGCCACTCGCAGGGCATCGCGGTGGCGCTGGCCGGACCGGCCGCCCGGTACCGGACACTGGGCGTCGACATCGAACTGTGCGGGCCGCCGACGGCCGCCGCGCACCTGGTGCTGAACCGGGAGGAACGGAACCTGCTCGACCGCTCGGCCCCGGACGCGGCGGACCGGCTGCTGGCGCTGTACTCCGCCAAGGAGGCGGCGTTCAAGGCGCTCAGCCCGCTGCTGGAACCGGAAGAGCTGCCCGGGCTGCGCGCGGTCGGACTGACGCCCCGGCAGGACGGCTGGCCGGGCCGCGCCGGTGGCGCGGCCCGGCCTGCGGGTCGCGGTGTCCGTCCGGCGGCTGGACGTCGGCGTACTCAGCTGGGCGCTGCCGGCCGGCTGACCGGGCCCGGACAGTGCGCCGGGCCGCCCCCGGAGAACGGGAGCGGCCCGACGGGACAACCCGGCGCCTCCTCAGGCGAGTGCCTCGGTGGCGTCGCGCTCCGGAACGGGCCGGGGCTCCGGCGCGGCCTCGGCGGGCCCGCCGCCGGGGAGCCACCGCAGCAGCCGCGGCAGGTACCAGCTGCGGTCGCCCAGCAGGGTCAGCGCGGCGGGCAGCAGCACCGCCCGGACCAGGGTGGCGTCGATCAGGACGGCCGCCGACATGCCGACACCGGACTCCTTCATGGACAGTTGCGGGAGCGCTCCGAACACCGCCGCGACGGCCACCATCACGATCGCGGCGCTGGTGACCACGCCGGCCGTGCCCTTGATGCCCTCGGCGACGGCCCGGGCCGTGGGCAGTCCGTGGTCCCGGCCCTCGCGGATCCGGCTCACCACGAACACGTGGTAGTCCATCGAGAGTCCGAACAGGAAGACGAAGAGGAAGAGCGGCACCCAGGAGGCGATGCCTCCGGTGGCCGTGAATCCCAGCAGGCTCTCACCCCAGCCGTGCTGGAAGACCACCACGATCAGGCCGAACGCGGCCCCGACCGAGAGCAGGTTGAGCACCAGGGTGAGAGCGGCGAGGACCAGGGAACGGAACGAGAAGAGCATCACGCCGAAGGTGAACAGCAGGACGAAGCCCGCGACCCAGGGAGTGCTGTCGGAGAGGTTCCGGTTGCCGTCCTCCGAGACGGCGGTGGTACCGCCGACCGCGGTCTCGGCGCCCGCGAGCCCGGCGAAGGCCTGCGGGAGCACCGTCCCGCGCAGTGTGCGGAGGGCCGCGACCGAGGCGCTGTCGGTGCCGTCGCCGTCGAGGGCGACGGTGGCCACGCCGACCGTGCCGTCGGCGTTCACGTGGAAGGTCACCGGACCGCGCAGGCCCGGGGTCGAGTCGGCTGCGGCGCGAAGGCGGTCCAGCGCGGCCTGCCCGTCCGGCCCGCCGAGGCCGTCGGCCTTGACGACGATCTTCGCGGGTGAGCCCGCGCCGGGGAAGGCCTGCTGGATCCGCTGGTAGGTCTGCAGGGCCGGAAGGCTGTCGGCGGGCAGGTCGCCGACGCCGGCGTCCGAGGTGTTCAGGGCGAACGCCGGGACGAGCAGCGCCCCCAGGAAGCTTGTGCAGAGCACCAGGGAGAGGGCGGGGCGGCGCAGCACGAGGTCGATCACGCCGGTCCGGCCGCGGGCTGCTCCGGCGCGGCGGCGCAGCGGGACGCGGCCCTTGTCGATCCGGTGGCCGAGCAGCGACAGGAGGGCCGGCAGGACGGTGACCGAACCCGCCACCGCGACGGCGACGACGAGGATGGCCGCGGTGGCCATGCCCAGGAAGATGCCGTTGCCGGAGAGGTACAGCCCGGCGAGCGAGACGATCACGGTCAGGCCGGAGACGACGACCGAGCGCCCGGAGGTGGCGGCGGCCGCGATCACCGCGGCCTCGGTGCCGCGTCCGGCCGCCCGTTCCTCGCGCACCCGCTTGAGGTAGAAGAGCGAGTAGTCGACGCCGACCGCGATGCCGATCAGCGACATCACCGAGCTGCCGTTCTGGTCGATCGGTACCAGCTGGCTGGCCAGCGCCATCAGCCCGCCGGTCGCGGTCACCACGGTCGCGGCCAGCAGGACGGGCAGCACGGCGGCGACGGCCGCGCCGAAGGCGATCAGCAGGATGCCGAGCGTCACCGGGAAGGACAGGGTCTCGGCGGTGGAGTAGTCGGTGTGCAGCTTGGCGTCGTAGCTGTGCTGGAACGAGGCCTCGCCGAACTGCTCGATGCGCATGTCCTGGTGGGCCTTGCCGACCCGGGCGACCGCGTCGAGCACCGGTTGCACGTTCTCCCTGGCCTTGAGCGCATCGCCCGCCATGTCGAACTGCACCAGGGCCGAGTGGCGGTCCGCCGAGACCGCGGCCTGCCCCGCCGGGTCGAGCGGGGAGACCACGTTGGCGGTCCTGCCGCTGTCGTTCAGCGCCCTGACGGTGTCGCCGACGGCGCTCCGGAAGCGGTCCGAGTCGACCGTGCCGCCGGTGTCCTGGACGAGGACCACCTCGTGGGCGGGCAGCGAGAGCCCGGCCCGGCCCAGGATCCGCTCCGCCCGGTGCGACTCGCCGTTGGTCAGCTGGGCGGCTGTCGGGGTGTGTGTCTGCACCGCGCCGCCCAGCACGGTGGTCACTGCCACGAAGGCCAACCAGAGCAGCACGGCAGTCCACCGGTGGGTCGCGCTCCAGCGCCCTGCCGCCTGTGCCAATCCTCGCCTGCTTCGCACGTTCCCTCTCCCAGGTCCGTCGGGATCGGCTCGGCCGAGCCGTCAGGGGATCAGGAGGGGCCGGCCCGGGCGGGGGTTCCTTGCCGATTCCGCCCGTGTCGGCCGGAACCTCCGGCCCGGCGCGGCCCTCCTGGCAGACAGCCCGGACCACCGGGAGCGTGCGCCTCCCCCGACAGACAGGCAGGAACCGTGAAGAGGACCGTCACCACCACCCCGGAGGAGCCCCGGCCCTTCCCCCCGCTGGCCGGTGTCCGGCACCGGTACGTCGATGCCGGCGGCGTGCGGCTGCACGTCGCCGAGGCCGGGCGGGGCGAGCCCGTGCTGCTGCTGCACGGCTTCCCCCAGCACTGGTACGCCTGGCGGAAGGTGATCCCGCTGCTGGCCGGCGGGTACCGCCTGATCTGCCCCGACCTGCGCGGCTTCGGCTGGTCACAGGCCCCGGCCGGCGGATACGACACGGACACCCGGGTGGCGGACGTGCTCGCGCTGATGGACGCGCTCGACCTGCCGTCGGTCCGGCTGATCGGCCACGAGTGGGGGGCCTGGGTCGGGTTCATGCTCTGTGCGCGCGCGCCCGAGCGGTTCACGGCGTTCCTCGCGCTGAACATCGTCCACCCCTGGCCGCTCCACCGCAGGCTGGTGCCGCAGTCCTGGCGGTTCTGGTACACCGCCCTCCTGGAATCGCCGCTGCTCGGCCGCTGGATGCTGCGCCGCCGGCCCGGCTTCACCAGGTACCTGCTGCGCCGGGGCGTGGTGGACCGGACGGTCTGGGAGAACGGCGCGCTGGAGGAGTTCGTGGCGGCCAGCGCCCAAGCGGGCGCGGCCCGGGCGGGCGAGGCACTGCACAGGTCCTTCGCGGTGCGGGACGTCGCCCGACTGGCCCTCGGCCGCTACCGCGGGCTGCGGCTCAGCACCCCGACCCATCTGCTCACCGGGGAGCGGGACGTCGTCCTGCCCCCGAGCGTGCTGGGAGGAGGGGAGCGCAACGCGTCCGCGCTGCGGGCCGAAGGCGTCCCGGGGTGCGGACACTATCTGCACGAGGAGCGGCCGGAGCTGGTGGCGCGGGCGGCGGTGAGCCTGTTCGAGGGGCGGTAGGGGTGAGGGCCGGGGCGGCGGTACCGGCCGCCGTCCCCGACTCATGACAACCAGGCCGCCCGGAAACTCCTCCTCGCGCGGTGCAGGCGGGACTTGACCGTTCCGCGGGCCAGCCCGAGGGTCCCTCCGACGGTGTGCTCGTCCAAACCCTCCAGCCCCCGGAGCACCAGGATCGCCCGGTGTTCCGGGGACAGCCGGCTCAGCACATCGTGCACGTCGCAGGCCAGTTCGGCGTCGGTGGCGGTCGGCCGGTCGCCGACGTCCGCGACCGGGGTCTCCCGGCCCGCCCGCCGGGACACCCGGACCGCCTCCCGCACGGTGATGGTGCGCACCCAGCCGTACAGGGCGCTCGGGTCGTTGAGCTTCCCCAGGCTCCGGAAGATCACGATCATCGATTCCTGCACGGCGTCCGCGGAATCCGCCAGGGCGATCGGCCGGCAGAGCCGTCCGACGTAGGGGAGCAGCAGCTCCATCAGGTCGTTGAGCGCCAGGGTGTCGCCCGCCTGGGCTGCACGGACCAGCGGAGCCGCGACCTCCCACGGCGCGAGGGCAGGCGGTCCGGCGGCCCGGTCCAGCTGTGTTCCACTCATGTCCGGTTAGAGGGCCGGCGGCCCCCGGACACTCCCTCGGGCGCCGCTCCGGGGCCCCGGATATTTTTTCGCATCCGGATGGAGTGTGCCGGGCGGCACCCGGCTCTTACCCACCGTCGAACCCTTCCGAGCCCGACGGACCGTCAAAGCGGCGCGGAACGACCACGACGCCACCCACACCCGCACACGCCGGCCTCCGGCGTGCGATCAGTCACGCCGAACAGAGGGATCAACGCATGCCTGACGTCTCCGCACTCCAGCTGGGCTCCGTCCCGCAGCCGACCGCTCCCCTGGGTGTGCTGCCCGAGACGGCTGCGGCCAAGCACCCCGACACACCGTTCCGCTCCGACCTTCCGTGGCGGACGTACGACGGTCCGGTCACCACCTTCGCCGAGTTCGCCGCAGCCGTCGAGGACTACGCCGACCGCTTCTGGGCGGCCGGGATCCGCCGCGGCGACATCGTCGCCGTGGTGCAGCGCAACCACATCGAGGTCGAGGGCGTCATGTGCGCGCTCGGCCGGATCGGGGCGCTGCCCGCGCTGCTGTCCTCCGCCATGGAGACCGGCGAGCTCCTGGAGTGCTTCGCCCGGCTGGACCACCCCTACGTGATGGTCGACTCCCTCGGCCTGGCCGAGCTGGCCGAACACCGGCACGCGGTGAAGGTGCTGACCCGGGGCGTGCTCGCGCTGGAGCCGTCCGAGGCCGGCTGGGTCCGGCCGGTGCAGGAGCGCGCCGCGCACGTGGCCGCGCCGCGCGACGAGGACGACTGGTTCGTCATCACGCACTCCTCCGGCACCACGGGCGCGCCCAAGCTGGCGGCGCACTCCACGCGGTCGCTGTTCGGGATGGTCGCCCCGATGATCATGATTTTCCGGGACCAGTACAACCAGGACGACCTCAACGCCAAGCACCTCTCCTTCGTGCACGCCCGTACCTGCGCCGGCACCCTGGCCTCGCTGGAGACCGCGATGCCCGCGCTGTCGATCGCGGACCCCTCCCCCGAGAACGTCAAGCGGCTGCTCCTCGACCAGCGCCCCACCTCGGTCGAGACCCACCCCAACGTCTTCATCCAGTGGGAGCAGCTGGCCGCCGACCCGGACCGCCCGTTCGCCGGCGTGGAGCGTTTCATCAGCACCTTCGACGCGATGCACCCGCGCACCGTGCGCACCCTGCTCGCCGCCTCCGACCAACCCGGGGCGCACTACCTGCAGGCGTACGGGCAGACCGAGTCCGGCCCGATCTGCCTGCGGATCGTCACCCGCGACGAGGCGGCCGGGTACTCGCCCCGCAACGTCGGGCACTCCGGCGGCGGGATGGAGGTCCGGATCGTCGACGAGGCCGGAGCGCCCGTCCCGCCGGGGACCCCCGGCCGGATCGAGACCCGCTCCACCGGGCGGATGCGCGGCTACGTCGGCGGCGGCACCATGCCGGCCGACGACGCGTGGTGGCCGATGGGGGACGTCGGCCGGCAGCTGCCGGACGGCTCGCTGGAACTCCTCGACCGCATCGTCGAGCAGGCCGACGGCGTGGACAGCCTCCTGGAGAAGGAGGACCACCTGCTGGAGTCCCTGCCCGAGCTGGTCGAACTGGTCCTCATCCGGGCCGAGGACGGCGGTGTCTTCGCGGTCGCCTGCCCACGGGCCGGCGCCGCTCCCGACCGCGAGCGCTTCCTCGCCGCCGCCGCCGAGGCCGGCCTGCCGGAGATCACCGTCTTCTTCTGGGAGTGGGAGGCCATGCCGGTCACCGGCTCGTACAAGGTCCGCCGCGCCGTCCTGCGCCGGCGACTGGGCAACCGCCTCGACCGTGCCGCGGTGCCGGCCGGGGCCCGGTGAGCGCGATGACCCACCTGTGGCACCTGATCTCCGCCGCCGTCCACGACGGCACCGTGCTGACCACGCCCTCCCGGGGCTCCGCGCCGGTCACCGGACCGGAACTGCTGGACCGGGCCGAGCGCACCGCCGGACAGATCCTCTCCGAGCTCCCGGTCCGCCGGGTGGGCCTGCTGATGGCCAACGGCGAGCCGTGGGTCCGCGGTCTGCTGGCGCTGCTGCGCCTCGACGCCGCCGCCGTACCGCTGGCCCTGCCGGTGGCCTTCGGCGGGGTGGACGCCTACGCCGCGCACCTGCGGCGGATCGCGGAGGACTGCGGCCTTGAGGCGGTCCTGGTGGACGGTTCGGTCGGCGCACGCATCCTGGACCGCGTCCGGGCCGCGATCCCGCGCGTCAGGTTCATCGACATCGCCGAGCCCCCGGCGCTGAGGCGCGCGTTGCCGCCGACCGGCGAGGGCGGCTCCACTCCGGCGGTCGTCCAGTACACCTCCGGCAGCACCTCCGCCCCCAAGGGCGTCGTCCTCGGCCACGCCAACGTCGCCGCGGGCCTCGACGCCATCGCCGCCGGTACCGGCTGGCTGCCCGACGACCACCTCGGTCTGTGGCTCCCGCTCTTCCACGACATGGGCCTGTTCAGCCTGATGAACGCACTGCGGCGGGGCAGCCGGGTGCATCTGTGGCAGCCGGGCGACTTCGTACGCCGCCCGCTGCGCTGGCTCACCGAGTTCGCCGCGGCCGGGGCCACCGCGCTGCCCGCGCCGAACTTCTTCTACGACCACCTCACGGCCGCCGCCGCGGCCGAGGGCGTGCCGGCCGGGGTCGACCTCTCCCGCTGGCGGTTCGCCGGCAACGGCGCGGAGCCGGTGCAGCTCCGCAGCCTACGGGCCTTCCAGGCCGCCTTCGGTCCGTACGGGCTGCGCGAGCACGTGGTGCAGCCGCAGTACGGGCTGGCCGAGGCGACCCTGATCGTCACCAGCGGTGCGCCGCTCGCGCCGTACCGGGCCGTCACCGTCGACCGGTCGAGGCTCGGACCGGGCGAGAGCGTCACTCCGCTGCCCGAGGACGCCGCGCACGCGCGGACCGTGATCTCCTGCGGGCCCTCGGTGGACGGGATCGGTGTGCGGATCGCCGACCCCGGCCGCCGGGATCGGCTCCTCCCCGAGGGCACCGTCGGAGAGGTCCAGATCGGTGGCCCCCCGGTGACTCCCGGGTACCTCGGCCTCGCCCCGGAACGGCAGCCGTTCGCACCGGACGGCTGGCTGTGCACCGGCGACCTCGGCTTCATGTCCGGCGGTGAGCTCTTCGTGATCGGCCGGATCAAGGCGATGGCCGTGGTCCACGGCCAGAACTACTACGCCGAGGACGTCGAGGACACCGTCCGCACCACCCCCGGCGTGGACCGGCGGCACTGCGCCGCCTTCGTCGGGGACACCGACGGCGAGGAACGGATGGTCGTCCTCTGGGAGACCGCGCACGGCACGGAGCGGGCCGAGGAGGTCGGCCGGGCGATCCGCGGCCGGCTGGTCGAGCGGCTCGGCCTCGGCGCCGTCGAGATCCGTGCCGTGGCGCCGTCCAGCATCCCGTTCACCAGCTCCGGCAAGGTCAAGCGCTCGGCCGCCGCCCTGTTCCACCGCACCCTCGTGGCCGCCGGACCGACGGCCGACCGCAACTCCTCGGAAGGAAGCGTGCAGTGAGCACCGTCAGCACCGAACAGAACACCGCCGGCACCATCCGCGTCCTGGGCGTCGTGCGCGCCGCCCTGGCCACGCACTCGGGAGTCTCCGTGGACCTCATCGACCCCGCCCAGCCGCTGTCGGCCGTCCCCGGCATCGAGTCGGTGAAGGCGCTCCGAGCCATCACCGAGATCGAGGACGAGTGCGAGGTCGTCATCCCGGACGACTTCCTCTTCGAGACCGCGACCGTTGCCGAACTCTCGGAATTCGTGGCCAAGTTGGTTGCCCGGAGGGCCGGGGCATGACGGTCGCGCCCGCCCACTGCGACACGCTGGCCCAAGCGGTCGGCCGGTTCCGCACCGCACCCGGGGACATCGCCAGCTACGACACCGATGTGGTCACCGCGGCCCGCGCCCTGCGGGTCGGCGAGGAACAGATCAGCCACCTGGCGGAGGCCGGCCTCCCGCACGCGTACGACGCCCGGGGCGCACTGCGTTTCGACTACGACGACCTGATGAACGTGGGGATGTTCTGCGGCACCGGCCAGACCGTACCCGAGCTCGGCCTCCGCTTCCTGATGCGCTTCGCGGCCACCGACAGGTCCGCCTGGTTCGCCCCGCGCGCGTGGGAGGTCGGCGTCCACCCGGCGCGCACCGCCGCCGGTGCGACGGCCGAGGACGACGGCCCGCTGCCGCACGTCAGGGTCCGCCTCCCCGACCACCTGGGCCCCGGTGTCGAGCTGCTGGACGGCGCCGCACTGCCCGAGGGGGAACTGGCCGACGGGGGCTACCAGGTCGCGGTCGGGCTCACCGGCGCCGACCAGCAGGTCCGCGACCCGGCGATCCGCGAGGTCTGGGACGAGGTGGTCGGAACCCTCGCGGCCCGCGAGGTGCTCTACCAGACCGTCCCCGAGCGCCTGCGGACCGACCACCGCAGGGCCTGGGAGCTGGGCATGGCCGACTGCGTCGTGGCCTCCAGGCTGCTCGCCGACCGGTTGACCGCACGCGGATACCGGGCCAGGGCCCGCCGGGGCTACCTGCTGGGCCTGTTCGGCAGCGACCACGCCTGGTGCGAGGTGCACGAGGACGGCGCGTACCGCAGTCTCGATCCCGTCTTCGCCTTCGTCTCCCTGCTGGGGGACAAGGCCCGCGGCGTGGCGCAGTCACCGGAGTTCGCCGAGGCGTGCTTCGGCGGCCGCTTCAACCGCCTGCTCCCGTGCCGCACCGAGACCGCCGCCCCGCTGGTGTACTTCGCCGATGCCCCCGCCCCGTACTGGGCGATGGCGGGTGTCGGCGCCCGGCCGAGGAGGACCTCATGAGCACCGCCCGCGAGCTGGTCGGTGCCAGCCTCGACAGCGCCGCGTTCCTGGACCGGCTGGCCGACGACGAGGACTTCAGCGGGGCCGGCGTGAACTCCGGTGAGCTCATCAAGCTGGCCCTCGCCTGCGAGGAGTACCTCGGCCGTCCGCTGGACGACGAGGAACTCGCCGAACTCACCTCGGTCAACGCCGTCGCCGCTCTCATCTCGCCCCGGGAAGAGGTGCGTTGAGATGTGGCTCGGGCACATCGTCCAACGCGGTCTGGAGCGGCGCCCCGACGCCCTCGCCCTGCGGGACGCCGACCGGGACGTCACCTGGCGCCAACTCCACGCCGAGGTGCATGCGCTGGCCGCACACCTGGCGGACCGGATCGGGCCCGGTGGACGGCTGGCGGTGGTCAGCGGCAACCGGGCGGAGGTCCTGGAGGCGTACCTGGCCTGCGCGGTGGCCCGCGTGGTCGCCGTACCGGTCAACCCGGCACTGACGGGCCGGGAGATCGCGGACATCCTGGACGCGGTGGAGCCCGCCCTGCTCCTCGCCGAACCCGCCCACGCGGACCGGCTGCGGGAGCACCACCCCGGCCTGCCGCTCCTCGACATCACCGCCCTCGGCGATCTCCCGGCCGGCGGCGCACCGCCGACGGCGGGCGGCCTGACCGACCCGGTGGCGATCCTGCACACCTCGGCGACCACCGGGAGGGCCAAGGGCGTCGTCGTCGACCAGCGCTCGCTCAAGCTCAACGCGCTGTCCTGGTTGGGCGAGGTGGCACCGCAGCCCGGCACGGTCTTCCTCAACGCCGGGCCGCTGTTCCACGGGAGCATGGTGATCGCCCTGGACTACCTGGCGGCCGGCGGCACGGTGTGCGTCCTGGACCGCTTCACCCCGCAGGGCTGCCTCGCCGCCCTGGAGCGGTGGCGGGTCGAGCACGCCTTCCTGGTGCCCTCCATGGTCCGGCTGCTGCTCGGCGCGCGGGCGCTGGCCGGCACCGACCTCTCCCGGTTCCGGCTGCTGCTGCACGGGGCCGCTCCGATGCCGGCCGAGCTCGCCGAGGAGGCGGCGTCCCGGCTCGACCTCGCGCTCCAGGCCGTCTTCGGCATCACCGAGGGCGGGGGCCCGGTGCTGTCGCTGGGCCCGGACACCCGGGTCGGCGAGCCGCGGGTGCCCGGCGCGGTCTGCGTCGGGCTGCCCATGCTCGGCACCGCGGCCCGCGTCGTCGACGAGCAGGGGGACCTCGTCCCCGTCGGCACCGTCGGCGAACTGGAGCTCCGCGGCGACGGCCTGATGCAGGGCTACTGGAAGAACCCGGAGGCCACCGCGGAGGCACTGCGGCACGGCTGGCTGCGGACCAGGGACCTCGGCTACACCGACCCCGAGGGGCGGATCTGGATCGTCGACCGGCGCAACGACCTGGTGCTGCGCGGCGGCCAGAACGTCTACCCGGCCGAGATCGAGCACGTGCTGCGGCAGTCGCCCCGGGTGGCGGACGTCGTGGTCGTCCCCGCACCCGACCCGGTCTGGGGGCAGACCCCGGTCGCCTTCGTCCAACCGGTCACGCCCGAGGCCTTCGACCAGGGCGAGCTGCTCGACCTGTGCGTCGCGGGCCTGGCCGGATACAAGCGGCCCAGCCGCTTCCTCCCGATCGACCAGGTGCCGCGCAGCCCCGCCGGCAAGGTGCTCCGCGCCCGGCTGCGGGCGCTGGCCGCCGGATCCCCCGGCACACAACCCAACGGAGAAGTGGAACCGGCCCGATGAGCGACGTCGACTACACCGACCAGGCAGTACTCACCGAATTGGCCGGAGCCAAGGCGATCCCGGTCAACGGCACCGCGGTCTTCCAGTTCGACTACGACCGGCGCAACGAGAAGATGCTGAGGCTCTACGTCCAGGGCAAGCAGCGCCAGTGGGACATGGACGACCGACTGGACTGGAGCCACGAGACCGACCCGGACGACCCGTTGGGCATCCCGGACGACTTCATCTCGATCGCCGGCTCCGCGCTCTGGGACCGGCTCCCGGACGCCGAGCGCCGCGTCGTCCGGCGGCACACCAGCGGCTGGCTGTACTCGCAGTTCCTGCACTCCGAGCAGTTCGCGCTGATCGGCGTCGGCAAGATCTGCCAGGCCGTGTCCGACCTCGACTCCAAGATGTACGCGGCGACCCAGCTGATGGACGAGGCCCGGCACGTCGAGGGGTTCAACCGGTTCATCAGCACCAAGATCGGCCTGCGGTACGGCCTGTCCGGCTCCCTCAACGCCATGTTCGAGCACGCGATGCGCGAACCCCGCTGGGACTTCGGCGTGCTGGCCGCGCACATCCTGGTGGAGAACATGGGCCTGGCCACCTTCGGAGTCCACCGCGAACGCCTGAAGGACCCGCTGGCCCGCGCGTTCTCCGCCTACGTCGCCCGTGACGAGGCCCGGCACGTCGCCTTCGGGAGGCTGCTGCTGCGCCAGTACTACCCGCAGCTGACCGAGGCCGAACTGCGCGAGCGGGAGGACTTCGTCATCGAGGGCTGCTGGGCGCTGCGCGACCGCTACGTGGACGACGACATCTGGGAACGCCTCGGCTACGGCGGGGAGGCCGTCCGCGCCTCCCGCCGCTCGCCGGCCAAGCGGGAGTTCCGCCGCCTGGTCTTCATGCGGATCGTTCCCGGGCTCAAGGAGATCGGCCTGTTCGGCCCGCGGGTGCGGGCGGCGTTGCAGCAGATGGGCGTGCTCGGGTTCAGCGAGGTGGACGAGGCCGCACTGCGCGCGCTCGACGACCAGGCCGCCGTGGACGCGATGGCCGCACGCGAACTCGGCGACCGCAGGCAGGACATCCAGCAGGTGATCGAGCTCGGCCGCACGCCGGCCGGGAGCTGACCGCATCCCCCGGCCGAGGCCCGGCGCCACACCCCCGGAGCGCCGGGCCTCCCTTCTCCTGGAGCCACGCATGCAACCGACACCGACCTACTCCCGGCGCCGCGGTCTCGCCCCGCCGGGCGAGAACACCCGGGGCCGGCGTCTGCTGGCCGGGCTGCTCGACGGCACGGCCGACGACCCGCCGTGCGCCCGGCTGCTCAACCTGCCCAAGGCCACCGGCTGGTCGCCGGGACGGATCACCTCCGCGACCGTCTTCCCGGAGGATCTCACTCTCACCCCCGGGGTGGTCTTCGGGGGCTGGATCGCCTGCCTGGTCGACCACTTCGCGGGGCTGGCGATGCTGTCGGCCCTCCCGGACGGCTCCGCCTTCCTGACCGCCGGACTCTCCGTCGACTACCGGGCACCGCTGTTCCCCGGACCGGCCGACGTCGAGGCGGAGGTGACCAGCTGTTCCACCCGGCACGCCCTGGTGGAGATCGGATTCAGCCAGGCCGGCCGCATCGCCGCGGTGGCCACGGTCGAGCAGATCATCAGCCGTACGGGAGAACGCCAGGGGTGAGCGGGGAGCCGCGCCCCCGGACCGCGACGCCGCGGCGGCCGGGTCCGGGCTCGGCGACGCCCGGTCGCCCGGGCGTACGTCGACACCCGCGTGCCCCCGGGCCACGGCGGCACCAACGGGATCACCAAGGAGATCACCGGCCGCGCTCCGGGCATCCGGCCTCCCCCGCTCCGCATCCACCACGACCGAAGGACGCGTGTGGCATGACCGACCATCAACTGAAGGTCTGCATCATCGGATCCGGTCCCCGGGGCCTGTCGGTGCTGGAGCGGATCTGCGCCAATGCCGGCCACCGCGCGGCCGGGCAGCCGATCGCCGTGCACGTGGTCGACCCGCACCGGGCCGGGTCGGGCGGTGTCTGGCGGACCGGCCAGTCGCGGCACCTTCTGATGAACACGGTCGCCGGCCAGGTGACGCTCTTCACCGACGAGAGCGTCGCCGCCGAGGGGGTGAAGGTGCCCGGGCCGAGCCTGTACCAGTGGGCCCGCGACCTCGCCACCGGCGGCCCGGAAACCTCCGGCGAGGTCCACGACGACCACGTGCTGGCCGAGGTCCGCGACCTCACCTCGGACTCGTACCCGACCAGGGCGCTCTACGGCCAGTACCTCGAATGGGCCTTCCGCCGTGTGACGCGGACCGCGCCCGCCTCGGTCTCCGTCCACGTCCACCCGATGCTGGCGACCCGCCTGGACGACGAGGCCGGCGGCCGGCAGTCCGTCTTCCTGTCCAACGGCACCCGGCTGACCGCGCTCGACGCCGTGGTCCTCAGCCAGGGCCACGTGCCCGCCGAACCGACCGAGGACGAACGCGAACTGGGTGCCTTCGCGGCCGAGCGCGGGCTGCACTACCTGCCGCCCGGCAACCCTGCCGACCTCGACCTGTCCGTCCTGCGCCCCGGCCGGCCGGTGCTGCTGCGCGGCCTGGGCCTCAACTTCTTCGACCATCTGGCGCTGCTCACCAGCGGCCGCGGCGGGATCTTCGAGCGGCTGGACGGCCGTCTGGTCTACCGGCCGTCGGGACAGGAACCCGCGCTGTACGCGGGCTCCCGGCGCGGCGTCCCGCACGTGGCCCGGGGCCGGAACCAGAAGGGCCCGCACGGGCGTCACCTGCCGCGATTGCTGGCCGGCGAGACCTTCGAGGCGCTGCGCGCCAAGGCCGCCGACGGCCGGCTCGACTTCCGGGCCGACCTGTGGCCACTGATCGCGAAGGAGGTCGAGACCGTCTACTACACCGCGCTGCTGGCCCGACGCGGCGCCGAACGTGCGGCCGACGCCTTCCGGGAGCGCTGGCTGCGCATCCCGTGGGGCACTGCCGCGGAGGCCCGGCTGCTCGACGCGTTCCACCTCCCGCCCACCCTCCGCTGGGACTGGCGGACCGTCCAACGCCCCTACGGCGAGCGATTGTTCGCCGATCGGTCGGAGTTCCGCGACTGGCTGCTCCGGCATCTGCGCGAGGACTGCCGGCTGGCCGAGGAGGGCAACGTCGACGGCCCCGTGAAGTCGGCCCTGGACGCCCTTCGCGACCTTCGCAACGAGATCCGGGCACTGGTCGAGCACGGCGGCCTCACCGGCCGCTCCCACCGGGACGACCTGGAACGCTGGTACGGCCCGCTCAACGCCTTCCTGTCGATCGGCCCGCCCGCGAGCCGGATCGAGGAGATGGCGGCCCTGCTGGAGGCCGGCGTGCTCACGGTGCTCGGCCCGGGCACCCGGGTCCGCTGCGACCGGGAGAACGGCGCCTTCCTGGCCGAGTCCGAGGTGCCCGGCCCGCCGGTCCGGGCGACCGCCCTGATCGAGGCCCGGCTGCCCGAGCCCGACCTGCGCCGTACGGCGGACCCGCTGCTGCGCAGCCTGCTCGCCGCCGGCCGGTGCCGCCCCTTCACCGTGCCGGACGGCAGCCCCGGTGGCTACCGGACCGGTGGCCTTGAGGTGACCCGCCGCCCCTACCACCTGGTGGACGCCCGCGGAACGGCCCATCCGCGCCGCTTCGCCTTCGGCGTGCCCACCGAGGCCGTGCACTGGGTCACCGCGGCAGGCGCCCGGCCCTGCGTGAACTCCGTGACCCTCGGCGACGCGGACGCCATCGCACTGGCCGTGCTCGGCCTCGCCCCTCCCGGGGCGCCGCAGCCCGCCCCCGGCCCCGGGGCGCTCACCGCGGTGCCCGGGGAACTGTCCTCCGCCCGGGCCTGACCGCCCGGCCGCGGAGCCCGTCCGAGCCCGGCCGCCACAGGCGGCCGGCAGAGTCCCGTCACATCCATGGAGTTCCCCATGCCCTTGCTGGACACGGTGGCCCCGCCACCGGCCCGGCCCGCCCCGGACGAGTGGGCGACCCCCGTCGGGGTGGCAGTCGCCCGGACCACCGAGGAGGCCGTCGATGCCCGAGCCGGCCTCACGGCCCTGCGCAGTGCGCTCGACGACCGGCGCGGTCTGCTGCGCTTCCACGGTGCCACCCGCGCCGTGGGCTACGTCGACCCGCCGCTCGAACTCGTGCTGACCGGCGACGAGGTCGTCCTGCGCGCACTCAACACGCGGGGCCAGGTCCTGCTGCCTCCCCTGGGGGGAGTGCTCCACGGTGTCCTGCGGGACACCGTGGAGCGGGCCGGAGAGGTCCGCGGCCGGGTGGCCCCGCAGCCCGAGCACTTCGCCGAGGAGGACCGCACCCGCCACGCCGGCGTCTTCACCGCCGTCCGCGCACTGGTCGCCGCACTCGCCGCGGCCGAGGACGGACTGCTCGGCCTCCACGGTGCCTTCGGGTACGACCTCGTGTTCCAGCTCGAACCGGTCGAGCCGCACCAGCCGCGCGATCCCCACGACCGGGACCTGGTGCTGCACCTTCCGGACGAGATCCTGGAGTTCGACCTGGAGCGGGATGTGGTCCGCCGGCACCGCTACGAGTTCGCGTACGCGGGCCGGTCCACGACGGGGCTTCCCCGGACGACCGGTGCGGCCCCCTTCGTCCCGGGTGTGCCGGCGGAGCCGCGCGACCACGCACCGGGCGAGTACGCGGAGCTGGTCCGGCGGGCGATGCCGCTGTTCCGGTCGGGCGACCTGTTCGAGGTGGTACCCGGACAGGTGTTCCGCCGCGGCTGCGACCAGCCCCCGTCCGTGCTGTTCCGGCGCCTCTTCGAGCAGAACCCCGCCCCCCACAGCCTGCTGGCGAACCTCGGTGGCGGGGAACACCTGGTCGGCGCCTCGCCGGAGATGTTCGTCCGGGTCCGCACCGACCGCTCCCGCCCCGCCGGGCGGAGGCTGGTCGAGACCGCGCCGATCAGCGGGACCATCGCCCGGGGGCAGGACGCACTGGAGGACGCGGCCCGGATCCGGGAGCTGCTCGGCTCGCTCAAGGAGGAGTCCGAGCTGACCATGTGCACCGACGTCGACCGGAACGACAAGGCGCGCGTGTGCGTCCCGGGCACGGTCCGGGTGACGGCCCGGCGGAAGATCGAGATGTATTCCACCCTGATCCACACCGTGGACCACGTCGAGGGTGAACTCCGGCCGGACCGCGACGCCCTGGACGCCTTCCTGACCCACCTGTGGGCGGTCACTGTCACCGGCGCGCCCAAGGTCTCGGCGCTCCGGTTCATCGAGCGCGCGGAGCGGTCGCCGCGCCGCTGGTACGGCGGCGCCGTCGGACGGATCGGTTTCGACGGCGCACTCGACACCGTCCTGACGCTGCGCACCATCCAGATCCGGGAGGGCGTCGCCACCGTCAGGGCCGGTGCCACCCTGCTCTGGGAATCCTCGCCCGAGGCGGAGGAGGCCGAGACGGAACTCAAGGCCCGCGCGCTCCTCCGCGTCCTTGAGCGACCGGCCCCGCCCGCGCCGCCCCCGGCGGCGAGCGGCGGCCCCGGCGCGGGCAGGCGCATCCTGCTGGTCGACCACCATGACTCCTTCGTGCACTGCCTCGCCGACTACCTGCGGCAGACCGGTGCCGAGGTGGTGACCTATCGCAGCGGCCGCCACCTGCCGATGCTGGAACGGGAATCACCCGAGCTCCTGGTGCTCTCGCCCGGCCCCGGCCGCCCGGAGGACTTCGACCTCACCGCGACCCTGGCGGAGGCGGAACGGCTCCGGCTGCCCGTCTTCGGGGTGTGCCTCGGTCTGCAGGGGCTCGCCGAGTACTACGGCGGCAGGCTGGGCACGCTCGACCGCCCGGTGCACGGGAAGAGCTCCCTGGCCCGGATCACCGAACCCGGCTCCCGGCTGCTGGCCGGCCTCCCGGCCGAGTTCGAGGTCGGCCGCTACCACTCGCTCCACGCCGAACCCGACGCGCTGCCACCGGAGCTGATGGTCACGGCGGTGGCCGATGACGGCACCGTCATGGCTCTGGAGCACCGCACGAAGCCGCTGGCCGCCGTGCAGTTCCACCCGGAGTCGATCATGACCTCGGGGAGGCGGGCCGGCCACCTGATCGTGGACAACGCGGTCGCCTCGCTCACCCGCCGAGCGGGGGCCGCGGCGGCCCCGCCCGTCCAGAGGGCTCTCCGGAAACCGCTGACCGCGACCCATCGAGAGGAGCGCGGCGGCCTGCTCGCCACCGCGAACCGGACATCATGACTGCCACCGAACTCAGCCCGCAGCTCGACCCGGTACTCGACCCCGACCTCGGCCCCTCGGCCGACCCTGCCCCCGGCCCGGGCCGCCCCCGTGGCCTCGGCACGGGACCCGCCCCCCGGGCGGCCGCCGGCACCCCGCCGTGGGACTCCTGGCGCGACCTTCCGGCAGCCCAGCAACCGGCGTGGCCCGACCGGCCCGCACTCCGCGCGGTGACCGCAGACCTGGCCGGATACCCGGCCCTGGTGGCTGCGGGGGAGTGCGACCGGCTGCGCGCCCGGCTGGCCGCCGCGGCGCGCGGCGAGGCGTTCCTGCTGCAGGGCGGGGACTGCGCCGAGACCTTCGACGGCATCTCCGAGCAGCGGATCCACAGCAAGCTGCAGGTCATCCTCCAGATGGCCGCCATCCTCGCCTACGCCGTGTCCGTCCCCGTGGTCACGGTGGGACGGCTCGCCGGTCAGTACGCCAAGCCGAGGTCGCGCCCGACCGAGACACGCGGCGGACTCTCCCTGCCGGTCTACCGGGGGGACGCCGTCAACGCCGCCGCGTTCACCCCGGCGGCGCGCACCCCGGACCCCGAGCGGCTCAAGCGGCTCTACCACGCCTCGGCGGCCACCCTCAACGTGATCCGTTCCTGGGTCTCCGACGGTGGCGCGGACCTCCGGGACGCCCATGAACGGAACCGCGACTTCGTCGGTCTGTCACCCGCCGGCGAGCACTACCGGCAGCTCGTCGACGCGACCGACGAGGCCCTCCGGTTCCTCTCGGCCTGCGGCGTGGACTCCGGACTGCTGCGCACCACCGAGTTCTTCACCAGCCACGAGGCGCTGCTGCTCGACTACGAGAGTGCCCTGGTCCGTCCCGATCCCCGTACCGGCGCCCGGTACGACACCTCCGCGCACATGCTCTGGATCGGCGAGCGGACGCGCCAACCGGGCGGTGCGCACATCGCGTTCGCGGCCGGGATCCGCAACCCGATCGGAGTGAAGCTGGGACCGGCCACCACCGCGGACGAGGCACTGGAACTGATCGACCTTCTCGACCCGGAACGGGAGCCGGGCCGCCTGACCTTCATCACCAGGATGGGCGCGGACCGGATCACGGACGTGCTGCCCGATCTCGTGCGGCGCGTCACCGACTCCGGGGCGCAGGTCGTCTGGGTCTGCGACCCCATGCACGGCAACACCTTCGAGGCACCGAGCGGCCACAAGACCCGCAGCCTGGCCACGATCCTCGCCGAGGTGAAGGGGTTCTTCGAGGTGCACCGCGCGCTCGGCACCCATCCCGGCGGTCTCCACCTGGAACTGACCGGAGACCATGTCACGGAGTGCCTCGGCGGGGCGGACGAGGTGCTGCCGCACGATCTGTACGACCGTTACGAGACGGCCTGCGACCCACGGCTCAACCGCAGCCAGTCGCTGGATCTCGCCTTCCTGGTCGCGGAGATCCACCGCAGCGGCGGGTCCGGAGAGGGAACGGCTCCGGCCCGTCACCGGTGGTGACGGTGCGGGGTGACCACGGGCGGAGGGCACGGCGGTGGAGCAGGTCAGGACACCTGTCGACCGTCGTCTCCGGTACCTGCCCACGACGGCGCGGGAACCGTCCGTGGCACCCTGGCGTTCCTCCGGACGACCGGCGATCCGGTGACGACGGGGACCGGTCCCCACCCCCTTGATGCGAGGAGAGCGTCCGCATGGTCTTCAAGAAGCTGCTCGGTGCCCTGGGCGTCGGCGGTCCCGGCGTCGACACCGTTCTGAGCACGCCGGTCGTGCAGCCCGGCGGGACGATGGCCGGCACGGTCGAGCTGACCGGGGGGACGGTGGAGGCGGACATCCGGGGGATCACGCTGACCCTGGTCGCCCGGGTGGAGATCGAGCACGAGGACGGCGAGAGCACCGGCGTGTACCCGTTCGCGCGCTTCTCGGTGACCGCGCCGCTGAAGCTGGCGCCGGGCGAGAACCGCTCGATCCCGTTCGCCGTCCAGGTGCCGTGGGAGACCCCGGTCACCACGATCGCCGGACAGCACCTGCACGGCATGCAGCTCGGGGTGCGCACCGAGGTCGACATCGCGGGGGCGCTGGACAAGGGCGACTCCGACCCGCTGGAGGTCGAGCCGCTGCCGGTGCAGCGCCGGATCCTGGAGACCCTGCTCCAGCTGGGCTTCCGGTTCCGTTCGGCGGATCTTGAGGCCGGGCACATCCGCGGCACCGGGCAGACGCTGCCGTTCTACCAGGAGATCGAGTACTCCTCGGCCCCGCAGTACGCCCACGCCTGCAACTCGCTGGAGGTCAGCTTCGTGACCACCGAGGGCAAGGTCGAGGTGGTGCTGGAGGCGGACCGGCGCGGCGGCCTCTTCGGCGGCGGCGGGGACGTGATCCGCACCCATGTGGTCGGCCACGGCCAGGCCGACGAGGACCTCACGGGCCTGGTCGACGGCTGGATCCGCTCCGCGCTCTGAGCCCGCCCGCCCCGGCCCGGCTCCGCTCCGGCCCTGCTCGGGCCGGGGCCGGGGCATCAGCCGTAGGAGACGTTGCTGCAGATGTCGTCGTCGGCGGACCGCGCCTCGCCGACCACCGCGGCGGGCAGCGGGGCCGGGGCGCCGGGCGGCACCGCGGCGGCCGGGGCGGCCGGGGCGGAGGCCGGGGCCGGTGTGCCGCCCGCGGCCCCGGCGGCGTAGTCCAGACCGAGCCGCACGCTGATCCCGGCTCCCCGCCCGGGTGCCACCGCGGCGCCCGGGAACAGCGCGGCGACCTTCTGCGCGTCGGCCCGCCGGCCGGCCCCGTACTCGACGGTGGTGGCCGGCCGGGCGGGGCCGCGCGCGGTGGCCGCCTTGGCGACGGTGACCCGGGCGGCCCGGAGCATCTCGGCGGCCCGGGCGGCCAGGCCGGGGGTGCCGGTGCCGTTGTGGACGGTGACCCGGATCGGGGCGCCGTCGGCACCGAGCGTCGGGGGCGGGGACGGCGGCGCCGGCGGCGGCGAGGGGGGCGTCGGGGGCGGGGACGGCTCGGCGGGCGCGTCCTGCCGGTGGCCGGTGGCGTCCTGGCCGTCGATGGTCCGGTCGGCCTGCAGGGTGCGCCACAGGGTGTCGACCGCCGGGTGCACCAGGTCGATCCGGGGGCCGTTGTAACGCCACGGCGTGGTCAGGAACTTGACCTCGTGCAGGTCGATGTCCTTGAGCGTCAGCGCGAAGTCCACCAGCTTGGCGGCCGAGTCGAGACCGGGGTCGACCGTCATCGACCGGGTGGCGGCGTCGGCCAGCGGCAGCAGGGTGCCGGGGTTCAGTCCCTTGCTCTTGATCCTGGCCAGCAACGAGGCGAGGAAGGCCTGCTGACGCTTCATCCGCCCGACGTCCGAGTCGTCGCCGATGCCGTGCCGCAGCCGCACGTAGTCCAGCGCCTGCTGTCCGGAGACCCGCTGGCGGCCCTTGGCGAGCACCACCTTGCCCTTGCGGCCCAGGTTGGGGTTGATGTTCCCCTCGTGCACGGCGTTCGGCAGGCAGACGTCGACGCCGCCGACGGCGCCGGTCATCGCGGCGAACCCGGCGAAGTTGACCTCGATGGTGTGGTCGATCCGGATGCCGGTGAGCTTCTCCACCGTGTTCTGGGTGCAGGCGGGGTTGCCGGCCTCGGTATTGCCGACCGAGAAGGCGGAGTTGAACATCTGTCCGGGCTGCTCCCGGGTCCAGGTGCCGTTCGGGAGCTTGCAACGCGGGATCGTCACCAGGGCGTCGCGGGGGATCGAGACGCCGACCGCGTGCCGGTGGTCGGCGTGGACGTGCAGCAGGATCGTGGTGTCGGAGCGGGCGCCGCCCTCGTCGCCGCCGCCGAGGTCGGCGTTCCCCCCGGCCCGCGAGTCGGAGCCGATCAGCAGCAGGTTGACCGGCCGGTGGCCGTGGGCGTCGGCGGTCGGTTCGGGCGGGCGGTCGGGGGCGATGGCATCGGGATCGAAGGACCGGAGGTTGCCGTTCAGCCGGTAGTACACCGCGCCGCCGGCGCCGGCCAGGGCCACCAGGACCCCGGCCACCGACCAGGCGATCAGCCGCCGGGCGCCGCGCCGGGCGTCGCGCGACCGGCCCTGCGGGGCGGCCCGCCGGCGGGACCGGTCGCCGCGGTCGCCGCGGTCGCGCACCGTCCGGCCCTGGGCGGCGGCCCGGTTCGGTACGGCCCGGCCCTGGGCGGCGCGGTTCTGGCCGGTGCGGTTCTGCGCCGCTCGGCGGGCCTCCGCCCGGCCGCCGGTGCGCGGCACCGGGATCGCGGGGGCGTCCTCGGGGGGGTCGGTCCGGAGGCCGCCGCCGTCGGCACGCCGCCGCCCCGCCGGATCCGGCGGGCTCTGGCCCCACTGGACTGACATGGCGCGCACCTCTCAGGGCGGAAGCGGGCAACCCTGGGAGCATACAAACTCCTCCGGGGCCGCTCGGCCGCCGAATGCGGCCGCACCCCCGCCGACCCGCGGCTTCGCCGCGGCGGCTCACCGCAGGGTCACTCCAACGGCTGAACCGCCGGGGCCGGGAAAGGCGTTCACCCGGCGCAGACCGGGCCCGGCAGGTGGCCCCGGCCGGTGGCCCCGGCGGCGGGTCAGGACGCGGGCTGGATCAGTCCGGCCGGGTAGAGCCGCTCCAGCACGGCCGCGACGCCGTCCTCGTCATTGCTCAGGGTGACCTCGTCGGCCACCGCGAGCAGCTCCTGGTGCGCGTTGGCCATCGCGACGCCGTACCGCGCCCAGCCGAACATCGGCACGTCGTTGGGCATGTCGCCGAAGGCGATGGTGTCGGCGGCCTTCACCCCGAGCCGGTGGGCGGCGACGGCCAGCCCGGTGGCCTTGGAGAGGCCGAGCGGCAGCAGCTCGACCACGCCGGCGCCGGCCATCACCACGCCGACCAGGTCGCCGGCCAGCCGACGGGCGGCGTCGGCGAGGGCGTCGTCGGTCAGCCCGTGGTGCTGGATGTACAGCTTGCTGATCGGGGCGACGAGCAGCTCGTCCTTCGCGGCCCGGACGACCGGCAGCTCGGAGCCGATCAGCAGCTCGTAGCCGGGGCCGGCCAGCACGTCGCCGTCCAGGCCGTCCTGGTTGGCGGCGATCGCCAGCGGGCCGGTCTCCTCCTCGATCCGCTCGATCGCGAGGGCGGCCACCCGGCGGTCCAGGGTGAGCGAGGTGAGCAGCTTGTGCGCGCCCGCGTCGTAGACCTGGGCGCCCTGGCCGCAGACGGCTATGCCCCGGTAGCCGATCTCGTCGAAGACCGGGCGGGCCCAGCCGGCCGAGCGGCCCGTGACGATGATGTGCAGCGCCCCGGAGGCGGTGGCGTCGGCCAGGGCCGCGCGGTTGCGCGCCGAGACGCTCTCCACGCTGTTGAGCAGGGTGCCGTCGAGGTCGGTGGCGACCAGCTTGAAGGGCAGGCCGTTGCCGTTCGCGGGGGAGACGGGGCTGGGGTCGGTCGTGCTCATGGGCCGTGGTCTCCCGGGAGTTGCTTCGTTGCTGCGTCCGCGTCGCCGCGGTGCCGGCCGGTTCCGGTGCCGGAACCGGCCGGTGCCGGTGCTACGGGACCGGCGTCAGGACGGTGCGGCCGCCGAGGTAGGGGCGGAGCGCCTCGGGGACGACGACCGAGCCGTCGGCCTGCTGGTGGTTCTCCAGGATCGCCACGATGGTGCGCGGGACGGCGACCAGGGTGCCGTTCAGCGTGGCCAGCGGGCGGACCTTGCCCTCCTCGCGCATCCGGATGGCGAGGCGGCGCGACTGGTACTCGGTGGTGTTGGAGGTCGAGGTGACCTCGCGGTACTTGCCCTGGGTGGGGATCCAGGCCTCGATGTCGAACTTGCGCGCGGCCGAGGCGCCGAGGTCGCCGGAGGCGACGTCGATCACCCGGTAGGGCAGTTCGAGGGCGTTGAGGAAGTCCTTCTCCCACTGGAGCAGGCGGCGGTGCTCGTTCTCGGCGTCCTCGGGCGTGGTGTAGACGAACATCTCCACCTTCTCGAACTGGTGGACGCGGATGATGCCGCGGGTGTCCTTGCCGTAGGTGCCGGCCTCGCGGCGGAAGCAGGACGAGTAGCCGGCGTAGCGCAGCGGCAGCTTCTCGGCGTCCAGGATCTCGTCCATGTGGTACGCCGCGAGCGGGACCTCGCTGGTGCCGACCAGGTAGCGGTCGTCGCCCTCCAGGAAGTACACGTTCTCGGCGGCCTGGCCGAGGAAGCCGGTGCCGTCCATGGCGGCGGGGCGCACCAGCGCCGGGGTGATCATGGGGATGAAGCCGGCGGCGGTGGCCTGGGCGATCGCCATGTTGACCAGGGCGAGCTCCAGCAGCGCGCCCACACCGGTCAGGTAGTACGACCGGGCACCGGCGACCTTGGCGCCGCGCTCGGTGTCGATCGCGCCCAGCAGCTGGCCCAGCTCGACGTGGTCGCGGGGCTCGAAGCCCTCGGCGGCGAAGTCGCGCGGGGTGCCGATCTCCTCCAGGGTGACGAAGTCCTCCTCGCCGCCGACCGGGGCGGCCGGGTCGATGAGGTTCGCCAGCGAGCGCAGCAGGCGCTCGGCCTCCTCCTTGGCCCCGGTCTGCTCGGCGTCGGCGGCCTTGACCTCGGCGGCCAGCTCCTTGGTGCGCTGGAGCAGGGCGGCCTTCTCCTCGCCCTGGGCCTTGGCGACGAGCTTGCCGAGCGACTTCTGCTCGTTGCGCAGCTCGTCGAAGCGGGTGCCCGAGGACCGGCGGCGCTCGTCGGCGGAGAGGAGGGCGTCGACCAGGTCGACGTCCTCGCCACGGACGCGCTGCGAGGCGCGCACTCGGTCAGGGTCCTCACGGAGCAGGCGAAGGTCAATCACGCGCCCAAGCCTACCGGGCGGCGGCCTGTCCACCGGTACCGGTTTTCCCTGGGGATAACTCTCCCCAGCCTGTGGATAACCCTGGTGGACAACGGCCCGGGGGCCAGTTATCCACAGGCTGGGGCCCCGGCCTGTGGATCGTGCGGCGGCCGCGGTGGACAACGGACCGAACCGAGGAATTCAAGTTTCAAACCTGAATTGACCTTCCCGGGTGAGCGAATTGAAGCACTCGGACGGGTGATTTGCTGGCACCCGGGTGACTCTGGTCCGATTAGTCATCTCTGCGACGCAAACCGATGATCCGACCGAAACGTGCAGTGGCTATACCGGTTTGTCGACTCGTCCCCAAGCCTGTGGATAACTCGGGCCTGTGGACAGTGACCGCCCCTGTGGACAAGCCCCGCACCGGGGCGGCCGCCCTGTGGACGGCCGCCCGGTGGGGTGGAAAACGGTTCGAAAAGGACGGATGGCCGGTGAATGGCGCCCGGATGTCCGGGGTGCCGCGGTGCCGGGACGGGTGCCCGGATGCCGGGCGGCTCAGATGTCCCCGCGGCCGTCGAGGCAGCGCGAGAGCCAGTCCGAGGCCGCGGTGAAATCCGCGTCCGAGGTACCGGGCCGCGGCTGCCGCGAGGCCTGCTGGTCCGCGCGCGGATAGGAGCCGAGGAACCGCACCTGCGGACAGATCCGCTTGAGGCCCATCATCGCCTCCGCCACCCGGCGGTCGCTGAGGTGCCCCTCGCAGTCGATGAGGAAGCAGTAGTTGCCCAGCCCCTCGCCGGTCGGCCGGGACTCGATCCGCATCAGGTTGACCCCCCGCACCGCGAACTCCTGGAGCAGCTCCAGCAGCGCACCCGGGTGGTCGTCCGGCAGCCAGACCACCATCGAGGTCTTGTCCGCCCCGGTCGGCGAGGAGACCCGCCCGGGCCGCCCGACCAGCACGAACCGGGTGGTCGCGCTCTGCGCGTCCACGATGTCCTTGACCAGCGGGTCGAGCCCGTAGATCGGCGCCGCGAACTCGCCCGCGAACGCGCCGTCGTACCGGCCCTCGGCCACCAGCCGGGCGCCGTCGGCGTTCGAGGCGGCGGACTCCCAGTGCGCGTCCGGCAGGTGGGCGGCCAGCCAGCGGCGGACCTGCGCCTGGGCCACCGGGTGGCTGGTCACGGTCTTCACGTCGGCCAGCGTCGTGCCCGGCCGCACCAGCAGCGCGAAGGTGATCGGCAGCAGCACCTCGCGGTAGATCATCAGCGGCGCGCCGGCCGCCAGCTCGTCGTTGGTCGCCGTGACGGCGCCCTCGACCGAGTTCTCGATCGGCACGAACGCGCCGGACGCCTCGCCGCCGCGCACCGCGTCCAGCACCAGCTGCACCGAGGACATCGGGACCAGCTCCCGGGTCGCCGCCTCCGGCAGGGTGCGCAGGGCCGCCTCGGTAAAGGTGCCCGCCGGCCCGAGGTACGTGTAGCGGGTTGCCGACATGACGCCTCCAAGGGGAACGGGACCTGCGGGAAGAGAACGGCGGAACGCCGGAAGGAGTCACCTTAACCACTCCGGCCGCCTCCCGTGATCGCGTCCGCTCCGTGGGAGCGGACGGTACGCGTGGTGGACGCCGGGGCCGCCCGGCGGGTCAGCCGAGCAGGCTCTGCCCGACGTACCCGTCCTGCGGCGCGCCCGGCGGGACGGCGTACACACCGCTCGCCTCGTGCCGCAGGAAGCGGGAGAGCCCGTCGCCCCGGGCGAGCTTGCGCTGCACGGGGGTGAACCCCCTGCGCGGGTCGGCCTGGAAGGCGAGGAAGAGCAGCCCGGCGTCCGGAGAACCGTCGGCCAGCAGCCCGTCGTGGTACGAGAACCCGCGCCGCAGCATGGCCGCCCCGCCGTTGGCGGCCGGCGCCGCGACCCGGATGTGCGCGTCCGACGGAACGGCCAGCGAACCGTCCGGCCCCTGGGCGGCGAGGTCCACCGGGGTCCGCTCGCCCGCGCCGTCGGGGGCGCCGAGCGGGGCGCCGTCCGACTTGCGCCGCCCGATCACCCGCTCCTGGCGGTCCACCGGCAGCGCCTCCCAGCTGTCCAGCAGCATCCGGATCCGCCGGAACACCAGGAACGAGCCCCCCGCCAGCCAGGCCGGCTGCTCCCCCCCGGCGGCGACGAACACCTTGGCGGCGAAGCCCTCCTCACCGGGCCGGGGGTTGTTGGTGCCGTCGATCTGGCCCATCAGGTTGCGCCCGGTCATCGGGGCGGCGGTGGCGCCGGGCGTCCGGGCGAAGCCGGACATCTGCCAGCGCAGCGCCGCCGTTCCGGCCGCCTGGCGCTGCAGCACCCGCAGGGCGTGCACGGCCACCAGCGCGTCGTCGGCGCCGATCTGCACGAACAGGTCGCCGTCCCCCCGCGCCGGGTCGAGCGCGTCGGCCGGGAACGCGGGCAGCGGCTCCAGCCCGGCCGGGCGCTCGCCGGTCAGGCCGGTCTTCTCGAACAGGCCCGCGCCGAAGCCGAAGGTGACGGTGAGCGAGCAGGGGCCGGCGTCCAGGGCGACCTGGTTCTCGAACTCGTCGGCGGGCTCGCCCGCGGCCATCCGGGCGGCCGTCCGCGACCAGCGCCGGAGCAGGGCGCGCAGGCCGTCCCGGCCGGCTCCGCCGGCCAGGTCGAAGGCGGCCAGCTGGACCCGGGCCTGCTGGGGTTCGAGGATGCCGCCCTGGTGCTCGCCGTGGAACTCCACCCGGGCGGGCCCGAGGCCGCCGGCCGGGACCGGCGGGCGGTGCGGGCCGGGCCGGTCCGCGGCCAGGGCCGCGGCGGCGCCGGCGCCCGCGCCGACCACCAGGCCGGCCCCGGCGGTGCCCAGCAGGGCCCGGCGGGTGAAGCCGGAAGCGGTGCTCCCGCCGGTGGTGCCGGTGGTGCTGTCGTGCCCGGTGGCGCTGTCGGTGCTGGTCTCCATGAGGATGCTCCGCCTATCCGATCTTCAGCTGCTTGATCTCCGTGGTCTGGTCGATGTCGGAGGATCTGACCAGCACCGACACGACCCAGTTCCCGCTCAGCGGCAGCTGCGCCGTGCCCGTCCAGCGCCCGGTGCCCTCGGGGGTCAGCGGGACGGTGAGCGGGCCGAGGTCGCGGTCCGGCAGCGTGAAGGCGAGCTCCACCTCCGGCACCTCGACCGGCTGCCCGTCCGCGCCGTCCAGCGCCAGGTGCACCTCGTTGGACCCGGTGCCCGCCGGGTTGAGGGTGACCGTGGCGGTGCCCTTGGCGTTCGGCGTGCGGCCCTTGGTGTCGTAGGGGAGCTTGAGCTCCAGCGTCCGGCCCGGCACCGTCTGCGGGGCCGAGGCGCCGCCGACGGCGCCGGCCGTCGGGGCGGTGCCGTTCGCGGCCCCGGCCTCGACCTCGCCGGCCACCCGCCCGGGCGGGGCGTTGGTGAGCAGCGTGGTGGCGACCAGGACGGCCACCGCGACGGCCGCCTCGACCAGCACCGAGCGGCGCAGCCCGGCGCGGGCGGGGGTGAGTCCGCGGTCCCGGTCGGCGTTCTCCCGGGCGGCCCGCTGCCGGGCCAGCTGGGCCCGGCGGACCGGGTCGTCGGAGTCCGCGCCGCCCGCGTCGCCGCTCCTGCCGCTCTCCCGGCTCTCGCCGCGGGCCGTGCGGCCGTCCGCGGTGACGGACCCGCCGGCCGCGACGGCGAGCGCCGCCGGGACGACCTCGGCCGCCTCCTGGGGGGTGGCGCGCAGCCGGGCCAGCCAGCCGCGGGACATCCGGGCCGCGCCCAGCATGGCGATCACGCAGCCGGTCTTCACCAGCAGCAGCCGCCCGTAGTCGGTGCCGGTCAGCGCGTCCCAGCTGCCGACGCCGCGCCAGGACTGGTAGAGGCCGGTGCCGGCCAGCACCACGACGGCGCCGAAGGCGATCGTGGAGAAGCGGCCGGCGGCCTCCGCGCCGATCCCCTCGCGCAACCCGACCAGCAGGGCCGCCAGGCCGCCCAGCCAGAGCGCCATGGCGACCAGGTGGAGCATGCCGAGCGGCAGCGCCAGCCAGACCTGGATGCCCACCGAGGCGTGATCGGCGCCGGCCCAGGTCGCCGAGAGCGCGACGGCCAGCACCAGCCCGGCCACCCCGAGGCCCAGCCGGGCGTCGCGCTGCGGGCGTTCGGCGGCGCGCCGCTCCAGCTCCCGCAGCTCGGCCTCCTCGCGGTCGCCGTCCTCCTGCGCCGCTGCGGTCCCGCTTCCGGCCGGGCCGCCGGTCCCGGCGGCCCGGCCGGCCGGCTGCCCGAGCTGGCCGACCAGCAGCGACAGGAACACCCCGCCGGCCGCGAGCAGCAGCAGCCGGGCGGCCAGCGCGGTGCCGATCCGCTCGTCCAGCGTGGTGCGCACCAGCGACAGGTCGAACGCCTTGCCGATCCCCCAGCCCCGCTCGTACGGGCCGCGCAGCATCAGCACCGCGACGGTGGACACCAGCAGCGCCACCCAGCCGCTCATCAGCAGCCGCTGCACCGGGCGCCGGGCCGCCCCGGCCGGCCAGCAGAGCAGGACGAAGCCGGCCGCGCCGGCGAGCAGCGCGAACCCCCCGTACGCGACCGCCCGGCCGGTGCCGTAGAGCGCGGCGACCAGGCCGTCCGCCTCGGCGCTCTGCAGCGCGGTGGTGGAGACGGTGGTGGCCGAGGGCGCGCCGATGGAGAAGGTGAACGCCCCGCCGATCGGGTGCGAGTCGTCGGAGACGGCCCGCCAGGCGACGGTGTAGGTGCCGTCGGCGAGTCCGCTGCCGAGCCCCACCCGGGCGGTGTCGGCCCGGCCGTCGGCGTGCGCCGGGTTGCCCGCGTCCACGGCCCTGCCGGACGGGTCGAGCACCCGCACCGAGTCCGAGGAGAGCGAGACGGCCTCGCTGAAGGTCAGCGTGACCGACTGCGGAGCGGCGGGCAGGACGGCGTTCTGCGCGGGGTCGGTGGACTGCAGGGTGGCGTGCGCGGCGGCCGGTCCGGCGCCGCCGAGCAGCAGTGCGACGACGGCGCCGAGCACGCCGAGCAGCCCGACGGCGCGCCGTCCCATCAGTCCCGGTGCGTTCAGCATCGTGCGGGTCCCTTACTGCTGGCCGGGGCGGTAGGTGAGCTCCTTGACCGGCACCTTGACCGAGATGGTGCCGGTCCGGGCGAAGGTCAGGTCGAGCTCCAGCTCGTCGCCGAGGGCGGGGGCCTTCTGCCACCCCATGATCATCAGATGGGCGCCGCCGCGGGCGAGCTGCAACGCGCCGTGCGCGGGGACGTCCAGCGTGTCGACCTGCTCCATGGAGCTCGCCGTGGAGCGGTGCATGGTGACCGAGGAGGCGCCGGGGCTGGAGACCTTGACCAGTGCGTCGCCCTGGCCGCCGTCGTTGCGCACCGTGAGGTAGCCGGCCGCCATGCCGCCGGCCGGCGGCAGCGGGATGTAGGAGTCGGCGACGCTCAGCCGGGCCGCGCCGCTCGCGGCCGCGCCCGCGCCCGCGCCGTCGTCCTGGCCGCCGGCCCCGCAGGCGACCAGGAAGGCTCCGCCGCCCAGTGCCGTCGCCAGCGCCGCCCCCGCGAGTGCCGTCCGGCGGAATCCGAGGGAGCCCTTCACGCGGCGACCCCCCGGGCGAGCAGCGGCAGGTCGTGCTCGAAGGTCTTCACCTCGGTACCGCTCAGGTAGAGCACGTGGGCCTTGTCGTCGGAGGGCAGGAAGGCCAGCACCTGGGCGCCGTGGGTGGAGGTGACGGTGCCGTCCGCGTTGATCACCGGGTCCTCGATCAGGATGCCGAGCGCCTTGGCGGCGGCCTTCACCTTCTCCAGGTCCCCGGTCAGGCCTATGAAGTCGCTGCCCATCGAGTCCAGCCAGGTGCGCAGCACCTGCGGGGTGTCGCGCTGCGGGTCGGTGGAGACGAAGACGACGTCGACCTTCTGCCGCTCCTCCGGGGAGAGCTTCTTCATCGCCACGCCGATGTCGCCCATGGTGGTCGGGCAGACGTCCGGGCAGCTGGTGTAGCCGAAGAACAGCAGGGTGGTCCGGCCGGCGGTCTTCTGCCGCAGGTCGTACGGCCGGCCGGAGGTGTCGGTCAGCTGGAGGTCCGGCTTCTCGAAGTTCTTGCCGAGCACGGTGCCCTCGTAGGGCGAGTCGGACTTCTGCTGGACGACCTTGGCGGGGGAGGCGGAACCGCCGCCGTCGGAGCCGCAGGCGGTCAGGGCGAGCGCGGCGGCCAGGGCGACGGCGGCGGCGCCGGCCAGCCGGGCGGGACGGGCGGTGCGGGAGGTGCGGGGCATGGGAGAGGTCCGATCGTGTGCGGTGGATCACCGGCGGGGCCGCGGCCGGGACACGGGCGCGCGGCCCGTGGAGGGTGCCGGGCGCGGCCCCGCCGGTGCTGGGGTCAGGAGGCCGAGCCGCCGCTGCGGCGGCGCAGGCCGAGGACACCGACGGCGGTGCCGATCACGCCGACCACGATGCCGACGACGCCGAGCACCCGGGCGGTGGAGTCACTGGCCTTGTCGTCGGCCGGGGCGGCCTCGGGGGTCGCGCCGCCGTGGCCGTGGCCGTCGGCGGCGGCCGAGGGGGAGGCGGTGGCGGTCGTCCCGGAGGACTCCCCGGCGGGGGCCTTGGTCAGCTTGAGCACCGGGGCGGGCTTGGCCGGCTCCGGCTGGCCGTCCTTGGCCTCGTCGATCCAGCGGACGACGTCGCCGTTCTCGTAGCTCTGCAGCGTCTTGAAGACCAGGGAGTCGGCGTCGGCCGGCAGCGGGCCGAGCGAGACGCGGAACTCCTGGAACTGGCCGGGGGCGATCTTCACCCCGGCGTCGGCGGTCCAGGTGATCTTGGAGACGGCCTCGTTGACGTCGTTGCCGTGCACCTTGAGCGGCTTGTCCAGCTTGGCCTTCTCGACGGTGACGGTCCAGCCCGGCAGCGGCTGGGTACGGACCGACGCCAGCGGGTGGTCGAGCGGGAGGTTGACCTCCAGCTTCACGGTGCCGGCGGCGTCGTTCTCGTTCGGGACGCGGAAGTCGACGGCGGTGTAGCCGCCCTGGTCGGCGCTGCCCGGGTTCACGGTGACGTGCGCGGAGGCGGGGCCGGCCAGGGCCACCACGGCGGCGGCTGCGGCGAGGGCGACGGTGGCGGTGCGGCGGGGGGAAAGGGAACGCATGGGGTTCGTGGCTCCGTTCGGAGGCTCGGCGGGCAGGCCCGCTCCCGGGCACGGGAGGACCCGTGCCGCGGCGGGGCCGTGCGGCGGGGGGCGAGGTGGGGGAGGCCGCAGGACCGCACGAGTGGGCGGGTACGGCACGGCTGCCGCGTACACCCGTCCGCCGTCGGGCCGGAACCGGTGGGGGGCACCGGGGGGCACCGGGGGCGCGGGTCAGTACGCGAGGGCCCCGAGCGGCGGACCGCGCCGCACCACGCTGTGCCGCAGCGCGGCACCGGCCGGCAGCGGATCGTCCACGCCCGGGCCGGCGGACCGGCGGACCGGGCCGGCGGGCAGGCCGAACAGACCGCGCAGCAGCACCGCGGCCAGGGCGCACGCGGTGCGCAGCGGCTCGGCCGCGCCGGCCCGCGCGGCCGACGCGGCGATCCGCACCAGCCGCCAGAGCGCCGCCTCGCCGCGTCGCAGCCACCAGCCGGCCAGCAGGGCCGCGGCCAGGTGGGCCGCCAGCATCGCCGGGGTCATCCCGAGCACCCCGCCCTGCCACCACGGCGCGGTCGCGTAGGCCTGCGGATCCAGCCCCGCGCCGGCCACCAGCTGCTCGGCGGTCGGGCTGCCGGGCAGACCGGCCAGGGTGCCGGGCCGGGCCTCGTTGCAGATCAGCCGGCCCGCCACCTGCGGCAGGGTCAGCGGGCCGGAGCCCGCCGGACCGCCGTGGTGCGCACCGGCCGCGCCGGCGGCCGCGTGGCCGCCGAAGGAGTGGAAGAGGCAGTGCAGCCCGAACTGGCCCGCCGCCAGCGCCCCGGCGATCGCGCCGAGCGAGCGCTCCCGCCCGCCGAAGGCGGCGGCGAGCACCAGGACGGCGGCGAAGCCGGTCGCGAGCGCGGGGAGCGCGGGGTCCCCGCCGCCCGCCAGGGCGTGCCCGGCGGCCGCGATCAGCGTGCACACCAGGGCGAACGGGACCGCCCGGGCAAGCCGCAGGTCCCAGGCGGCGGCCCCCACCGGCGCGTCCGGTGCGGGGGCGCCCGGGTGCGGGGCGGCGGCTGGGGCAGTCATGGCCGGGCCATCATCTCATCGCCCACCCCTGCCGGATCGGCAGGGTGGGAAATCCCTACGAATGCCCCGATCGGCCCCGCGCACCACTGCGCCGGCGCGCCGCCCGGCACATGCCCGTCCCCCCGTCCATCCGCCGAACGGGCGGTAGCGGACCCCCGGCACGGTTCACCTGCGCACCGTTCGGAGATACCTCGTTATATGTGGAGCCGCAGCCAGGAGGGACCTCCCGTGGACATCTGGTGGACTCTGCACCTCAAGCGCGACCCGGCCAGCGTGCCGCTGGCCCGCCGCATACTGCTGGGCGCGATGGCGACCGCGGGCGTCGACCCGCAGATCGCCCAGGACCTCGGCGTCGCCCTCAGCGAGGCCTGCGCCAACGCCGTCGAGCACGGCGCGGGCACCCGGCCCGACGACGGCTACCAGGTCACCGCGTCGATCAGCGGTGACCTGCTGCGGATCGAGGTGACCGACTCGGGCCCCGGCCTGCCCTGCCCCGCCACCCCGGCCGCCGACGGCCCGGCCCCCGCCCCGCCCCCGCCCGCCCGCCCGGCCGGGCGGGCGCAGCCCCGCCCCCGGCGCGGACGCGCCACCGTCCCCGCACCGCCGCTCACCCCGCACCGCCCGCCCCGCGACGGCCGCCCGTACGACACCCACGTCCTGCCCCCGGCCGCCGATCCGGCGCCGCTCTCCTTCCTCCGGCCGCTGGACCTCGACACGCTCCCGGACCTCACCGCCGAATCCGGCCGCGGCCTCTTCCTCATCCACGCCCTCACCGACCACGTCCAGCTCCGCAACCACCCGCTGCGGGGGGCGATCGTCAGCTTCGACAAGATCCTCAAGTGGCAGGACGACGCGTTGTTGCGCCGGGCCTCGTAGCGCCGGCGGGCGCGGCGGGAGGGCGGTGTCCGGGTGGGGGTGAGCTGCCGGTGCCGGGGTGGGGGTGCCGGGATCCGTGGGTGGCAGGCGGACGCGCTGGTGCGGCGGGCGTCGTGGCGTCGGCGGGAGCGGGGCGTTCCGGCCGGGGCGCGGGGGTGGTCGCGGTGGGGTGAGCTGCCGGTGTTGGGATCCGGGGATGGTGGGACGATGCGTTGTTGCGCCGGGCCTCGTGGCGCCGGCGGGCGGCGGGAGCGCGGTGTCCGGGGGGCGAGCTGCCGGGATCCGCGGTGGCAGGCGGACGCGCCGGGGGATGGGGCGTCCCGCCCGGGCGGGTGTGCGCGCGGGCGGGACGGAGTGGATCAGTCGCGGGCGGCCTTGCGGCGGCGGGCGGTGACGACGGATCCGGCACCGAGGGCGAGCGCGGCGGCGCCGCTGAGGGCGATCGGTGCGGTGGAGCCCGTGCCGGTCTCGGCGAGGCGGGCCGAGGTCGGGAGGATCCCGGTCGAGCCGCCGGTGCCGGTGCCGGTGCCGGTGGTGGTGGTGGTGCCGGTGCCCGTGGTCCCGCCGCCGGTGGTGCCGGCCGGGTGGGTGGCGCTCGGCGAGGCCGAGGCCGGGGCCGAGGCGGACGGGCTCGCGCTCGCGTCGGGCGTCCCGGTGGCCGACGGCGTGGCCGTCGGCGATCCGCTCGCCGACGGGGTGGCGGTCGGGGCCGTGGCGGAGACGGTGAGCTTGCCCGTGTAGGAGGCCGTCATCCGGTGGCAGGTCTCCTCGCCGGGGCGCGAGCCGGGCGGGAGCGCCTCCGAGGCGCCCTTGACGGAGATCGAGTAGTCCCCGAGGGCGGACGCCGCGTCGGCGGAGATCCGCAGGCCGACGGTGAAGTGCTCGTTCGGGGGGATCGGGAAGGAGCCGATGGACAGCGGCTCGCCGCCCGCGTTCTGCTCCACCGGCTTGAAGGGGCCGGCCTGCGTCTGCACCAGGGTCTTGAGCGGGACGGAACCCTGGGGGCCCTGGATCAGCAGGGTGATCCGGTAGTCCTTCACCGGGATGCTGCCGGAGTTGTTGACGGTGACGAAGATGTCCTGCGCCGAGCCGCCCCGGACGACGGTGGTCGTCGTGCCCGGGTACGCGTAGAGGGGCAGGGCGAGGTCACGCTGCGGCGTGCACTCGGCGGGCACGGTGGGGAGGCCGGTCGGCGTGGCGGTGGCCGTCGGCGTGGCCGTCGCGGTGGGCTCGGCCGTCGCGGTCGGCGTCGGCTCGGCGGTGGCGGTGGGCTCGGCGGTGGGCTCGGCCGTCGCGGTCGCAGTGGCGGTCGGTTCCACGGTCGCCGTCGGCTCGGCCGTGGAGGCCGGGGTCGGTTCCGCGGTGGCGGTCGGTTCCGCCGTCGCGGCCTCGCTCGACGCGGCCGTCGGGGAGGCCGGGACGGTGACCGTTCCGGCGGTGGCCGCGCCGGCCGTCGCGCCCAGCGAGAGCGCGACCAGCGTGGCGGCGGCCAGGAGTCGGGAAGAGCTCAAGGGAGGTGCTCCTGTTTCGGAGGATCTGGTCCGGGGGTGGTGGGTCAGCCGCGGGCGGCCTTGCGGCGGCGGGCGATCAGCAGCGCGCCGGCACCGAGCAGGACGGCGACGCCGCCGGTGATGGCGAGCGGCACGGTGGAGCCGTTCGCACCGGTGCTGGCGAGGTGGGCGCCGTTCGCGCCGGTGCCGTTGGAACCGCCGGTGGTGCCGGCCGGCTGGGTGGCGGTCGGCGAGGGCGAGGTGCTCGCGGAGGCGGAGGCGGTGGCGGTGGTGCTCGCGCTCGCGGTGGTGCTCGCGGTGGCGGTGGCCGTCGGCGCCTTGGTCGCGGTGGAGCTCGGCGCGGTGCTGGCCGAGGGCGAGGCGGTGGGCTTGTCGACGGCCTTGATGGTGGACGAGTACGAGCCGACCAGCCGGTTGCAGGTGTACTTGACGTTCTCCGGGCCCACTCCGTACGGCAGCACCTCGGAGGCGCCGTTGAGGTCGAGGGAGAACTCCTGCCACGGCGAGTAGTCGACGGTGAGCCGGATCGTCGTGACGATCGTCTCGTTCGGCTTGACCTGGAAGGTGCCGAGGGTCACCGACCCGTGGTCGGTGGTCGCGTTGGCCGGCTTCCAATCGCCGTTCTGGACCTTCACCTCGGACTTGGGCTTCCAGAGGCTCTTGTTCGAGTCGATCCGGTAGGTGAGCCGGAAGTCCGTCAGCGTGGTCGAGCTGGTGTTCTGGAAGGAGACGGTGATCTCCTGCGGTGTGCCGTCCTTGACGATCCGGAAGTCCGCCGGGCTGACCTGCACCGGCATCCTGACGTCGCGCTGGGTCGTGCAGCCCTCGGGCAGGGTCGCCGTGGCGGAGGGGGTCGCGGTCGGGGCGGGCGTGCCGGTGGCCGTCGGCTCGGTGGTTGCGGTCGGGGCCGTGGTCGGGGCCGCGGTCGGCTCGGAGGCCGTGGACGGGGCCGTGGTCGGCTCGGCGGTCGCGGTGGCCGAGGGGCCGGCGGTCGGATCCGCGGCGAAGGCGCCGGTGGTGCCGGCCACGGCCATCCCGGTGGTCAGGACGAGCAGGGCGGCGGTGGCGGTCAGTCGGGAGGTGCGCACGATCACGGCTCCGGCGTTCGATGGTGGCGACTGATGACGGTTACTACGTTCAGGTGACGTGCGAGGGGTGCGGTCGGTTGTGCGCGATCCTCATATTTCTTTTCGGCCATCGATCGGTTGTGCACCGCCCCTGCGGCGGCGCCGCACGAGGGGCGGCCCGGTGCCCGGCTGGGAGGCGGCGCACGAGCACGGCTCCAGCGGTTCGGGCGAAATCCACCGGGAACGGGGCGAATTGACGGCCGAGGACGATCACCGGCGGTGTCCCGGAAGCGGCACCCCGTCGAAGGGTGTGCCGGCCCTTGCGCAGGGGGTGGCCGGAAACCATCGCCACAGGCCCGGGCGGGTGAGGAGCTTCGCCCCGTCCCGGTGATGGACCGGAGCGGCGGCCCGGCGCGAGGGTGGGAGCATGACCGCCGACGCGAACTCCCGCCCGATTCCTGACCGGTTGTCCGATGCCTGCGCCCCGCCGTACCGCGGCGGCGACCCGTACGCCGACTACCGCGCCGCCGCGTTCCCGTTCACCGCCCTGACCGACCTCGCCGACCGCCGGCTGGGCGGTGCCGTCGTCGCCGCCAACGACGAGCTGTTCGCCGACCGGGAGAACCTGCTGCTGCCCGGACCGGCCGAGTTCCGCCCGCACACCTTCGGCAACAAGGGCCAGCTCATGGACGGTTGGGAGACCAGACGGCGGCGCGGCGCCGACGCCGGCCACCCGCACCCGGCCGACGGCGACCACGACTGGGCGCTGGTCCGGCTGGGCGTGCCGGGCGTCGTGCACGGCGTCGTCGTCGACACCGCGCACTTCCGGGGCAACCACCCGCGGCGGATCGCCGTCGAGGGCGCCGAACTCCCCGGCACCCCGGGCCCGGAGGAACTGCTGGCCCCGGAGACCGTCTGGCACCCGCTGGTCCCCCGCTCCCCGGTGCGCGGCCACGCCGCCAACGGCTTCGCGGTCGGCGCCCGCCACCGGGTCACCCACCTGCGGCTCAGCCAGTACCCCGACGGCGGCATCGCGCGCTTCCGGGTGCACGGCGAGGCCCGGCCGGATCCCGGCTGGCTGGCCGCGCTCGGCACCTTCGACCTGGCGGCGGCCGAGAACGGCGGCGCCGTCGAGGACGCCTCGGACCGCTTCTACTCCGCCCCGCTCGGCCTCGTCCTGCCCGGCCGGTCCCGGGCGATGGGGGACGGCTGGGAGAACCGCCGGCGCCGCGACGCGGGCCACGACTGGGTCCGGCTGCGGCTGGCCGGGCGGGGCGCGGTGCGGGCGGTGGAGATCGACACCGGCTACTACGTCGGCAACGCGGCGGGCTGGGCGGCGCTGTCCGGCCGGGACGCGCTGGGCGCGGACCCCGGGGAGTGGTTCGAGCTGGTGCCGCGCACCCGGCTGCAGCCGGACGCCGTGCACCGCCTGGTGATCGACGCGCCGCGCCCGGCCACCCATGTCCGGCTGGACGTCTTCCCGGACGGCGGGATCGCCCGGCTGCGGCTGTGGGGCGGGCTGGTCTGACCGCCTCCGCCGGGCCCGGCCCCGCTTGCCGGGCCCGGCGGAGCGCCGGACGATGGGGGCATGATGCACCGGATGCGTGCCGAGTACGCGCCCGGCGGCGCGTCCGCCGGGGTGCGGTTGTGGCACATGGTCCGCGGCGGCGGGAGCGTCGCGATGTGCGGCCGGGAGCTGGACCCGCTGGCGCCCGCCCGGGAGGCGGTGGACTGGGGGCGCACCCCCGAACTCTGCTGCCACACCTGCGGGGCCTACCTGCTGCGTGAGGCCCCCTGGCTGGCCGACGAGCACCGGCCGCGCCCGCCCGGCGAGCAGCGGGAGACGGCCTGGCCGAGCGGCTGAACGCCGCACCGGTGATGCGGTGGACGGCTCGCGCGTGGCCGGGGCTACCGTGGTCGCCATGGAGGAATCCCCGGTCCGGCCGCGGTCGTTGACCCGTGAGGCCGCCGCGCTGCGCGCGGGCGTACCCGCCCTGGCCGTCCACGTCGACCGGCTCTGCGCCCGGATCGAGCAGGTGGACCCGCTGATCCACGCCTTCGTGCCGGAACCCGGCCGCGCGGACCGGCTGCACGCCGAGGCCCGGGCGCTCGCCGCCCGCCACCCCGATCCGGCGCAGGCGCCGCCGCTGTACGGGGTGGCCGTCGGGGTCAAGGACATCGTGCACGTGGACGGCCTGCCCACGCACGCCGGCTCGGCGCTGCCGCCGGGCGTCCTGGCCGGTCCGCAGGCCGCCCTGGTGGACCGGCTGCGGGCGGCCGGCGCGCTGGTCGCGGGCAAGACGGTGACCGCCGAGTTCGCGGGCGGTGCCCCGGGCCCGACCCGCAATCCGCACCACCCGGGCCACACCCCGGGCGGTTCCAGCAGCGGTTCGGCGGCGGCGGTCGCGGCCGGGCTGGTGCCGCTGGCGGTCGGTACCCAGACGGTCGGCTCGGTCGTCCGCCCGGCCGCCTACTGCGGTGTGGTGGGCTTCCGGCCGACGCACGGGCGGATTCCGGTGGCGGGCGTGATCCCGAACGCGCCGAGCCTCGACACCCCGGGCGTCTTCACCGCCGACCTCGCGGGCGTCGCGCTGGCCGCCCCGCTGCTCTGCGACGGCTGGGAGGCCGGGCCCCGGCGCACCGGGGACGACGACGTGCCGGTGCTCGGCGTCCCGGTCGGCCCCTACCTGGAGCGGGCCAGCCCGGAGGCGCTGCAGGCCTTCCGGCGGCAGCTGGAGCTGCTGTCCGTCCGGGGCCTGACGGTGCGTCATCTCGACCTGCTGTCGGACTTCGACGAGCTGGAGCGGCAGTTGCAGACGATCAACCGGTTCGAGACGGCCGCCTCGCACGCCGAGTGGTTCGACCGCTTCGGGGCCCTCTACCGGCCGCAGACGGTGGCGGGGATCCGGCAGGGCCGCGCCGTCGCCCCGGCCGCCTACCGGGCGGCGCTGCAGGCCCGCGAGGACTTCCGCGCGCGGCTCGCCGGGCAGCGCCGGCGGGCCGGGGTGGACGTGCTGCTGGCCCCCTCGGCGACCGGCCCGGCCCCGTCCGGGCTGAGCAGCACCGGCAACCCCGTGATGTCGCTGCCGTGGAGCTTCGCCGGGCTGCCCGCGCTGAGCCTGCCCGCCGGGGTGACGGAGCAGGGCCTTCCGCTGGGGCTGCAACTGGTCGGCGAGGCCGGGGCGGACGAACGGCTGCTGGCCCGGGCGGCGGTCCTGGAGCGGGTGCTGGACGCCGCCTGAGCGCGCCGGTTCAGCCGGCCCGCAGCGCGGGGGTGTCCGGGTCGACGGCGTCCGAGCGCAGCCGGCGCAGCGCGGCGCGGTGGGCGCGTTCGTACGGGGTGTCCTCGTCGAACAGCAGGGCCTGCGGATTGGCGTTCTCCAGCAGGGCGATCAGGGTGAAGGCGATGTCCTCCGGGTCGGCGTCGGCGCGCAGTTCGCCGGTGTCCACGGCCCCGGTCACCAGGCCGAGGACGGTGGCGTGCCACTCCCGCCAGTTGGCCGCGAGGGCGTCGCGCACCGGGCCGGGGCGGGCGTCGTACTCGGCGTTGACCTCGTAGAAGAAGCAGCCGCCGGGGAAGACCCGGGCGCGCGAGTAGGCCAGCCAGGACTCGCAGAGCAGGCGGAGCCTGCGCAGCCCGGGGGGCTCGTCGGCGATCGGGCCGAGCACGGCGTCGGAGAAGATCCGCCGGGCCGCCCGGACGGTGGCGAGCTGGAGCTCCTCCTTGGAGCCGAAGCCGGCGAAGACCCCGCTCTTGCTGAGGCCGAGGTCGGTGGCGAGCCGGCCGATCGACAGGGCGTCCAGGCCCTCGACGGAGGCGATCTCGACGGCCCTGCGCAGGACCGCCCGGCGGGTCTCCTCGCCGCGCAGGACCCGTCCGTCCGTGGTCGCTCCCGCCACCGCTCTCACCCCAGTCCTCCGGCTGTCCGTGCCGCCAGGGTAGCGGGGCGGGCCGAGGGCCGGAAAAGTGAACGAACGGTCGTGCTAACATCTCCTCCCGTCCGGCTCTTGCCCCTCGGCATCGACAGGGAGTCCCGCATGGACCCGGCCGTCGCACTGATCCGCACCACCCTGAACGCCACGTCGCTGGCCGCCCCCGGTCTGGCCGGCCGGGCCGCGTACGAGCTCTACCGCCACCCCCTGCGGCGCAGCCGCGTCCGCACCCGCGAGCGCGCGGTGCACGAGCGGGCCGACACCCGGACGCTGCGCCACCGCGGCGAGCGGGTGGTCGTCCACCGCTGGGGCGACGGCGCCCGGCCCGTCCTGCTGATGCACGGCTGGCAGTCCCGGGCCTCGCGCTTCGCGGACTTCGTGCCCCGGCTGCGCGGGCTCGGCCTCACCGTCGTCGGCTACGACGCCCCCGGGCACGGCGACTCCGGCGGCCGGACCGCCACCGTGCTGGACCACCGCGCCGTCGCGCTGCGGCTGCAGGAGGAGTACGGCGCCTTCGAGGCGGTTCTCGCCCACTCGCTGGGCGTCAACGCGGCCTTCCTGGCACTGCGCGAAGGGCTGCGGGCCGGGCGGCTGGTCGCGGTGTCCGGGGTCGCCGAGATCTCCTGGCTGCCCGCCGGGTTCTGCGCCGTGCTCGGCCTGAACGCCACCGTGGAGCGGGAGTTGCGGCGCCGGGTGGAGGGCGGCGCGATGTTCCCCGGGATCGCCGACGTCCGGGCGCACTTCGACGCCGCCCGCAGTCCCGAGGAGATCACCCTGCCGATCCTGGTGGCGCACGACGAGGACGACGACGTCGTCCCGTTCGCCCAGGCCGGCCGGCTGCGGGCCGCCTACGGGGACCGGCTGGAACTGCTGGCCACCCGGGGGCTGGGCCACCGGCGGATCCTCACCGAGCCGACCGTGATCGACAACGTGATCGGCTTCCTGTCCGCCGGGGCGCCGGCGGTCACGGCGGCGGAGCCGGGTGCGGCATGAGCCTGCTCGACCTGCACGGCCGGTCCCTGGAGTCGGCCGCCGCGGTGGTGGACACCGTGCAGCCGGAGCAGTTGGTGCTGCCGACGCCCTGCGCGGGCCGGTCGCTGCGGCGGCTGCTGGAGCACCTGGTCGGCCGGCACCTGGAGCTCGCCGCCGCCGCGTCCGGCGCCGGGCCCGACCCCGCGCTCCGGCGGGGCGTCCCGGTGCACGGCGACCCGGCCGGCGCGTTCCGGCACTCCGCCGCGCGGCTGACCGCCGCCCTCGCCGCCGCCGCACCGCACCGCGCGCCGCTCCGGCTGCCGGACGTCCACGACGGTGCGCCGCTCCCGTTCGACCGGGCGGTCGGTCTTCATCTGCTGGACACGCTGGTGCACGCCTGGGACGTGGCGGCCGCCCTGGGCTCGCCGGCCCGGCTGATCGCCTCCGTGGAGGGGGATCCGCCGCTCGTGGCGGCACTGCTCGCGGCGGCGGCGGACCGGCCGCGGGGCCGGGCCTCGGCCGCCGTACGGCCGGTGGCGGAGCCGGCCGGGCCGTTCGAACGGACGCTCGCCCTGCTGGGCCGCGACCCGGCCTGGGCGCTCCCGGCGCGCTGACCGGTGACCGGCGCGCAGCCCCTTTGCCGGCCAGCCGGCCCGCCGGCCCGCTCCCGTCCCGCACCGACCGGTCACCGGTCGTCGCGGCGCTCGTCGGGGAAGCGCGGCCCGCCGATGAAGAAGAGCAGCGCGGCGGTCGGGAAGCCGAACGAGGCGGCCGTCACCACGATGAACTGCCAGAACATCCCGTCGCTCCTCACGCTCGGCCGGAACGTCCCCCGTGGTCCGACGGTAGGGCCGGATCCCCGCCCCTGCCACCGGAACGCCTCCGCCGCCCGGAGCGCCGCGGGGGCGGCGTCCGGGCGGCGGAGGCGCTGTGGTGCGGTTACCGGTCGGCGGGGACGGTGCCGAGCCGGCCGGCCTGGAAGTCCTCCATGGCCTGCTGGAGTTCGCGGTGGCTGTTCATCACGAACGGGCCGTACCAGGCGACCGGCTCGCGGATCGGCAGACCGCCGAGGAGGACGACCTCGAAGTTGGTGTCGCGGGAGTCCTGCTTCTCGTCGGCGCGGATGGTGAGGGAGTCGCCGTCGCCGAAGACGACCGCCTGGCCGCGGTGGAAGGGGCGGTGCTCGGTGCCGGCCGAGCCGTTGCCGGCGAGGCCGTAGGCGAGGGCGTTGAAGTCGGGGCGCCAGGGCAGGGTGAGCTGGGCGCCGGGGCTGATCGAGGCGTGGATCATGGTGATCGGGGTGAAGGTGGTGCCGGGGCCCTGGTGGCCGTCGACCTCACCGGCGATGACGCGCAGCAGGGCGCCGCCGTCCTCGGTGCTGAGCAGCTTGACGCTGCCGCCGCGGATGTCCTGGTACTTGGGGGCGATCATCTTGTCCGAGGCGGGCAGGTTCACCCACAGCTGGAGGCCGTGGAACAGGCCGCCGGACCGCACCAGCGACTCCGGCGGGCTCTCGATGTGCAGCAGGCCCGAGCCGGCGGTCATCCACTGGGTGTCGCCGTCGGTGATGGTGCCGCCACCGCCGTGCGAGTCCTGGTGGATGAACGTTCCGTCGATGATGTAGGTGACGGTCTCGAAGCCGCGGTGCGGGTGCCAGGGGGTTCCCTTGGGCTCGCCGGCCGCGTAGTCCACCTCGCCCATCTGGTCCATCATGATGAACGGGTCGAGGTGCTTGGTGTTGATCTTGGCGAAGGCGCGGCGGACCGGGAAGCCCTCGCCCTCGAAGCCCTCGGGAGCGGTGGCCACCTGCAGTACGGACCGGGCGCTCGTGACGGCGGGGTCGGGGGTGGTGACGCGCGGGAGGGTCAGCGGGTTGTCGACGGTCACGGCGGGCATGTCGGCCTCCTTAGGGGATGCTCCTCTGGCCTGTGTCCACGAGATTAGTTCAATCCTCAACAAGAAGCAAGTTGAATTTTGAACCAAATCCGGTCGGGACGGCCGCCGGGGGGCCGGGCGGGCCCCCGTCCATCCTCCGTCAGCCGTACATCCGGCGCATGGTGAAGTCGACCATCTGCTCGACCGCCTTGGCGTCGAACACCATCCGGTGCTCGCCCTCCATGTCCAGCGCGAAGCCGTAGCCGGTCGGCAGCAGGTCGAGGACCTCGGCACCGGTGACGGTGAAGTGCTTGGAGTCCTTGCCGGCGTAGCGGCGCAGCTCCTTCAGCGAGCTGAACATCGGGATGACCGGCGTCGGCGTGTTGTGCAGGGCCAGGAAGCCCGGCCGGTCGCCGCGCGGGCAGTGCACCTTGGAGGTGATGAAGATGGCCTGGAAGTCCTCCACCGCCATCGAGCCGGTGGTGAAGGCCCGGACCGCGTCCGCCAGGGACGGCGGCGAGGGTTCCGGGTAGAGGGACTGCTGTGCGTTCGGCGGCTGCTCGCCGTACGGGCCGGGGCCGGGCATGCCGTTCATGCCCGGCTGCGGCCCCGCCTGCTGGTAGGGATCGCCCGGGTACGCGTTCTGGTCATAGCCGTACACACGGACAGGCTATCGGGAGCGCGGGCCCCCGCGCGGGCGTCGATCCTGACAAGAGCGGACCGTCCCGGCTTGTGGGACGTGACCACGTTCATGGGGTGATCCGCGGAGGATTCACCGACGGGGGCTTGAAATAAGTTACCGCTGGGTAGCATCATGAGGCCTACTGGTGGGTACGGGCGCCCGAACGCGGAGGTGTCCCGGAAGCGACGAACCGGAGATAACGGCCATGGGTCACTACAAGTCCAACCTGCGCGACGTCGAGTTCAACCTCTTCGAGGTGTTCGGCCGCGAGCAGGTGTACGGCACCGGACCGTTCGCGGAGATGGACGTCGAGACCGCGAAGAACATCCTGAGCGAGATCGCGCGCCTCGCCGAGAACGACCTCGCCGCGTCCTTCGCCGACACCGACCGCAACCCCCCGGTCTTCGACCCGGAGACCAACACCGCGCCGATCCCGGCGACCTTCAAGAAGAGCTACCAGGCCTTCATGGACGCCGAGTGGTGGCGCCTGGGCATCCCGGAGTCGATCGGCGGCCAGGTCACCCCGAACTCGCTGATCTGGGCCTTCGCCGAGCAGATCCTCGGCTCCAACCCGGCCATCTGGATGTACTCCTCCGGCCCGGCCTTCGCCGGCGTCATCGCCGAGGAGGGCACCGAGCAGCAGCTTGAGATCGCCAAGCGGATGACCGACCGCCTGTGGGGCTCCACCATGGTCCTCACCGAGCCGGACGCCGGCTCGGACGTCGGCGCCGGCCGCACCAAGGCCGTCCGGCAGGAGGACGGCTCCTGGCACATCGAGGGCGTCAAGCGCTTCATCACCTCGGGCGAGCACGACATGTCCGAGAACATCGTCCACATGGTGCTGGCCCGCCCCGAGGGCGGCAAGCCGGGCACCAAGGGCCTGGGCCTGTTCATCGTCCCCAAGTTCGACTTCGACTGGGAGACCGGCGAGCTGGGCGAGCGCAACGGCGTCTACGCCACCAACGTCGAGCACAAGATGGGCCTCAAGGCCTCGAACACCTGCGAGATGACCTTCGGCGCCAAGCACCCGGCCAAGGGCTGGCTGCTGGGCGAGAAGGTCGACGGCATCCGCCAGATGTTCAAGATCATCGAGTTCGCCCGGATGATGGTCGGCACGAAGGCCATCGCCACCCTCTCCACCGGCTACCTGAACGCGCTGGAGTACGCCAAGGAGCGCGTGCAGGGCGCCGACATCTCGCAGTTCCTGGACAAGACCGCCCCGCGCGTCACCATCACCCACCACCCGGACGTGCGCCGCTCGCTGCTGACCCAGAAGGCGTACGCCGAGGGCATGCGCGCCCTGGTGCTGTTCACCGCCTCCGTCCAGGACGACATGACCGCGGCCAAGCTGCGCGGCGAGCACGACGAGGCCGCCGAGCGCCTCAACGACCTGCTCCTGCCGATCGTCAAGGGCTACGGCTCGGAGAAGTCCTACGAGCAGCTCGCCCAGTCCCTGCAGACCTTCGGCGGCTCCGGCTACCTGCAGGAGTACCCGATCGAGCAGTACATCCGGGACGCCAAGATCGACACCCTCTACGAGGGCACCACGGCCATCCAGGGCCAGGACTTCTTCTTCCGCAAGATCGTCAAGGACGGCGGCCAGGCGCTCACCGCGCTGTCCGAGCAGATCCAGAAGTTCCTCGCCTCCGCCGAGGGCGGCGACGCCCTGGCCGCCGAGCGCGCGCTGCTCGCCAAGGCCGCCGGCGACCTGGAGGCCATCGTCGGCAAGCTGCTCGCCGACCTCTCCTCGGTCGAGCAGGACGTCAAGAACATGTACAAGGTGGGCCTGAACACCACCCGCCTGCTGATGGTCTCCGGCGACGTCGTGGTCGGCTGGCTGCTGCTGCGCCAGGCCGCGGTGGCCCTGGCCAAGCTGGAGGCCGGCGCCTCCGAGAAGGACGTGCCGTTCTACCGGGGCAAGGTCGCGGCGGCCCGCTTCTTCGCGAAGAACGTGCTGCCGACCGTCGCCCCGCAGCGCCTGATCGCCGAGGGCATCGACAACGAGATCATGGAGCTGGCGGAGGAGGCGTTCTGACGCCACCCGTCCCCGCCGCCGCCCCGCACCGGGCACGCCGCGCGTGACACCTTCCTGACCGCCTGACCCCACCCTCACACCGAAGGGCCCGGTCCCGCCGACCGGGCCCTTCGGTGTGCCCGGGACCGGGCGGGCCGGTCCCGGCGCCGTACCGGAGGTCCAGCGACAGCGGAGGGAGCGTCAGTTCACGTTTCTGTCTGCGTTCTGCATCCGTTGGGATGCTCCGAGTGTCATGTCCGTGTACGGGCATATGCTCAAGGTGCGAAGCCGATCCCCCATTTCGGCCTCGGCCCTCCCTCGACCCAGGAGCAGCATGTCGACCGCCGCCCGCCAGGCCTTCTTCGACCGGACGCACACCGATGACCTGATCGCCTTCCTCGGCACCTCGCCGTCGCCCTACCACGCGGTCGCGAGCGCGGCCGAGCGTCTGGAGAAAGCCGGCTTCCGGCAGGTGCTGGAAACGGACTCCTGGGACGGCCTGGCCGGCGGCCGGTACGTCGTCCGCGGCGGCGCGCTGATCGCCTGGTACGTGCCGGCCGGCGCGGGCCCGGAGACGCCGTTCCGCGTGGTCGGCACCCATACCGACTCACCCAACCTGCGGGTCAAGCCGATCCCCGACACCGGGTCGGCGGGCTGGCGGCAGGTCGCGGTGGAGATCTACGGCGGGGTGCCGCTCAACACCTGGCTCGACCGGGACCTCGGCCTCTCCGGCCGGCTCACCCTGCGCGACGGCAGCCGGCGGCTGGTCCAGCTGGACGAGCCGCTGCTGCGCGTGCCGCAGCTGGCGATCCACCTGGACCGCCAGGTCAACGACGGCATGAAGCTGGACAAGCAGCGCCACCTCACGCCGATCTGGGGCCTCGGCCCGGTCGACGAGGGCTCGCTGATCGGCTACGTCGCCCAGCGGGCGGGGGTCGACGCGGCCCAGGTGAGCGGCTGGGACCTGATGACCCACGACGTCCAGCCCGCCTCCTACCTGGGCCGGGACCGCGAGCTGCTGGCCGGCCCGCGGCTGGACAACCTGCTCTCGGTGCACGCCGCCACCGCCGCGCTGGCCGCGGTGGCCGCCGCCGCCGAGACGGACGGCGCGGCGCTGCCGTACATCCCGGTGCTGGCCGCCTTCGACCACGAGGAGACCGGCAGCGAATCGGACACCGGCGCGCAGAGCCCGCTGCTCGGCAACGTCCTGGAGCGCAGCGTGTACGCGCGCGGCGGCGGCCTGGAGGACCGGGCCCGGGCGCTGGCCGGCACCGTCTGTCTCTCCTCGGACATGGGCCACGCCGTCCACCCGAACTACAGCGAGCGGCACGAGCCGGGCCACCACCCGCTGCCCAACGGCGGGCCGATCCTCAAGGTCAACGTCAACAACCGGTACGCCACCGACGGCGTCGGCCGGGCGGTGTTCGCGGCGGCCTGCGAGAAGGCCGGCGTGCCGTGGCAGACCTTCGTCTCCAACAACGCCATGCCCTGCGGGACGACGATCGGCCCGATCACCGCGGCCCGCCTCGGCATCCAGACCGTGGACTGCGGCATCGCGGCGCTCTCCATGCACTCGGCGCGCGAGCTGTGCGGCGCGGAGGACCCGTACCTGCTGGCGAGCGCGCTCAAGGCGTTCCTGGAGGGCTGAGCCCCCCGGCGGGACGCGCGGGGCCCGGCGGGTTTCCCACCCGCCGGGCCCCGCGCCGTCGTGGGCGGCGGGGCGGCTACTCCAGGCCGGCCAGCACCAGCGGCAGCCGGCGCGCGCCGTCGTCGGTGAGCTTCACCGGGACGCCCCAGTCCTGCTGGTGGACGTGGCAGGCCGGGTACTCGACGGCCGGGTCGTCGTCGCAGGACGCCGCCATCGCCGAGACGTGCAGCACGCCCTCGGTCACCGTGTCGGAGAGCACCAGCTCGCGGGAGAGCGCGCTGTCCGCGCCCGCGCCGGAGACCAGCAGCTCGGGCGGGGTGGCGCTGACCAGCAGCCGGGTGGACGGTCCGTAGCGCTCGTCCAGCTTCTGGCCGGTGGGCGCCCGGAAGACCACGTCGAGGCGCAGCGCGCCCGGGGCGACCTCGGTCGCGGCCCGCTGGGTCCGGTGCGCGACCGCGTCCACCCGGACGGCCTCCTCGGGCAGCCGCAGCCGGGTCAGCCGGTGCCGGGCGGACTCGACCACCACGATGTCGCCGTCGACCAGCACCGCGCCGGAGGGCTCGCGCAGGTCGGTGGCGAGCGTGCTGACCTCGTCGCTCGCCGGGTCGTAGCGGCGCAGCGCGTGGTTGTAGGTGTCGCTGACGGCCACCGAGCCGTCCGGCAGCACGGTGACGCCCAGCGGGTGCTGGAGCAGGGCCTGCGCGGCCGCGCCGTCCCGGTGCCCGAAGTCGAACAGGCCGGTGCCGACGGCGCTGTGCACGGCCTTGGTTTCACGTGAAACCCAGCGCAGCGCCGAGGTCTCGGAGTCGGCGACCCAGAGCCGCTCGCCGTCCGCCGACACGGCCAGGCCGGACGGCTGGGCGAACCAGGCCTCGGCGGCGGGACCGTCGACCAGGCCCTCGTTGGTGGTGCCGGCCACGACGCCGACCGTGCCGGCGGCCGGGTCGTACGCCCACAGCTGGTGGACGCCGGCCATCGCGATCCACACCCGGCCGTCGAACCAGGCGACGTCCCACGGCGAGGAGAGGTCCACCTCGCGGGCCGGGCCCTCGGTCGCCGAGCCCTGCCACCACTGGCGGCCGGTGCCGGCCAGGGTGGTCACGCTGCCGTCGGAGAGCCGGACGCCGCGCAGCGCGTGGTTGACGGTGTCGGCGACCACGAGGTCGTGGCCGGCGGTGCCCTCCGGCAGCAGCACGAGGCCCTGCGGCTCGCTGAACCGGGGACTGGTGCCGTCCACCAGCCCGCGCACGCCGTCGCCGATCCGGCGCACCACCGTCTCGCCGTCGGCCTCCAGCTCGACCAGGCTGTGGTGGCCGGAGTCGGCCACCAGGAAGTGGCCGTTCGGCAGCCGGACGGCCTTGCCGGGGAACTTGAGGTCACCGGCGGTCGGCTCGGGCGCCACGTACGGGCCGTCGCCGCGCCGCAGGGTGCCCTTCGCCGCGTGCTCCGCCTCCAGCTCCTCGACCAGCCGGGCGAGCGCGTGCGCGTGCCCCTCGCCGGCGTGCTGGGCGACGACGTACCCCTCCGGGTCGATCACCACCAGCGTCGGCCAGGCGCGCACCGCGTACTGCTTCCACGTCGCGAGCGCCGGATCGTCCAGCACCGGGTGGTGCACCTCGTACCGGTCCACCGCGTCCACCACGGCCCGGTGGTCGGCCTCGTGCACGAACTTGGGCGAGTGCACGCCGACGATCACCACCGTGTCCCGGTGCTTCTCCTCCAGCTCCCGCAGCTCGTCGAGGACGTGCAGACAGTTGATGCAGCAGAACGTCCAGAAATCTAGTACGACACACTTACCTCGCAGGTCGGCCAGCTTGAGATCCTTGCCGCCTGTGTTGAGCCATCCACCAGCGCCGACCAGCTCGGGGGCGCGGACACGAGCACGAGAAGCCATGCCCTCATCCAACCCCATCAGTCCATCACTCATTCCGGAGCGTGCCCGGTCGGATCCGCTTGGGTGTTGTCAGGCTCGGACTGTCGAGAGCCGGTCAAGATCACCACCCTTGCCGCTGGGACTCTCGGCAGCTCTTGCCGGCGCGATGATCCGGAAAAATGGACGCGACATCTTCCGCTTTCGGGGCTCTTCGGTAGAGTCGGCTGCCAACGCAGGCGAGATTTCCCTCCGATGCGCATCCGCTTGCTCATGCACTTCGGCCAGATGAGGTGTCCGTGTCACTGATTCCAGCGGGTCTGCCCGAGTCGCACCAATCGATTGCCGTGGAAGCCGACCGCATCCACGAGAGCGCGCTGTGGAGCGCTCAAGGTCAGTTTGAGCAAGCAAAGCTCTGGCGCCTGATCAACCTCTTTCTCGGTGTCCCGGCAGCGGCGCTTGCGGCCATCTCTGGTGGAACGGCCCTCGGAGGGGACCTCGGAATCTGGCCCGGAGTCCTGGCTCTCGTCTCGGCAGCCCTCACTGCCACATTGACTACAGTGAATGCATCGCGCCGAATGACGCAGGCTCAATCATCGGCAAACGCCTATCTTCAATTGCAGACTTCCGCACGGCAGTTCCTTACGATCGACCTTGTCGATTTGACCCGAGAGGATGCGCGAGATGCGCTGCGCAATCTCACTAACACACGGGATGAGTTGAACAAGACATCCGACCCTCCGGGCCAGCTGGCCTACAAGAAATCTAAGAAGAACATCAGTGGCGGGGGTCAAAGCTACTCTGCGGATGGAGATGAATAAGAATGGCGCTATCCACCGTTTCGGCATTCAATGAGTTCGGCGTTGCGGTGAACCCGACTCCCAGCACGTGGACCAAGGTGTACGAGCGTCGGGATGCCGTCCTGAAGGTCGTACAGGCAGCCTTCCCGGCCGGCGGCGACATCAGCTACAAGTCGCATAAGATCATCGGCTCACTGGGGCGGAAAACTGCTTGTCGCCCTGTTGATGACATCGATCTCCTAGTTCACCTGCACATTGACTCGGACCTGTGGGTCCAGAAATATCGAGACGACTCTTCCGAATTTCTGCACAGGGTTCGAAGGGTTCTGAACGAATATTCTCCTGTACGCAAGGTCGGCGCGCGTGGTCAGGCTGTTCGATTCTTCTATGCCGACGGTCTTAGTGTAGATGTAGCGCCGGTCGAGAAGTATACGAGTGGGGACTATGGCATACCTGGTGGATCAGGGAATTGGCTGACCACGAATCCTGCGAAGCATGAAGCATACCTGGCGGAACGAAGCAACGCCGTTGGTGGCGACCTCAAGAAAATAATCCGGTTTGCCAAGAAATGGAACAAGGCTCACAGTTCGCGCCTGGCGTCGTTCCATCTTGAAATGATGGTCGCCCGAACCTATACCGCGCTTGGAGGCGACTCGCGAACGGCGCTTCGAGTGTTCTTCGATTATAACCTCTACAATCTCTCCGTGCAGGACCCGGCAGGGTGTAGCGGCGATCTCTCTTCATATCTGACCCAGTCGAACAGGGATGCTGCGAACGAAAGCCTCAAGGCTGCTCGGGACAGGGCGGATCTCGCGCTGGCGGCAGAGAGGAGGGGTGACCACCGGGAGGCAATCAGGCTCTGGAGGATCATCCTCGGGAACGACTTCCCGACATACGGGTGACGAAGAACCGAAAGTCCAGATGGTGAGCGGATGTCCGCGAGGGCCAGTTTCTTGCCGCCTGTGTTGAGCCACCCGTCGGCACTGACCACGGGCTCAGCGAACCGACATGCCGGCGGCGCTGGTCTCCACGATCTCGCGGGCGACCAGGAGCGGGGTATCCCCCAGAGCGCCAGCGATAAAGGGCGCCGCCCCGGGCGCCCTCTCGCCTGCCGCTCCGCTGCTCCCTACTCGGTGCCGAGCGCCCGGTACAGGGTCGCCCGGCTGACTCCCAGCGCCTTGGCGATCGCGGTCACGCTCTCACCCTTCGCGCGGCGGGCATGGGCCGCAGCGAGCTTGTCGGCATTCAGTACATTCGGTCGTCCGCCTGTCCGTCCCTGCGCCCTGGCGGCCTCCAAGCCGGCGCGGGTGCGGTCCTTGATCAAGCTGCGCTCGAACTCCGCCATCGCGCCGACCACCTGGAGCATGAGGCGGCCGTCCGGGGTGTTCGGGTCGATGCTGGCGAGCGCCCCCGTCAGGACCTTGAAGCCGATCCCCCGCGCCGACAAGGCGTCCACCATGGTCACCAGGTCGATCAGCGACCGAGCGAAGCGGTCCAGCTTCCACACGCAGAGCGTGTCGCCGGGGCGCAGATAGTCGAGCACGGCGGCAAGCTCCGGGCGGTCAGTGTTCTTCCCGCTGGCCTTGTCCGTGAAGATCCGGGCGCAGCCCGCTGCGGAGAGCGCGTCGTGCTGAAGCTGCGCCTCCTGGTCGTCGGTGGAGACTCGGGCGTAGCCGATCAGGTGTCCGGTGTTCGTCGCCATGTCCCAAACGTCTCATAACTCGTCTCACAACCGTAAGGGACTTCGGAAGGTTTTGAGACGGGTTTTGAACGCTTGATCGACCCCGGGCGCGCCGTTTGTGGGTCGTCTCACAAACCATCGTTTCTGAGAGGCGCGCCGGGGGTTGCCCGGCGTCACGCCCCTGCGATGGGAGGTCTGGGTCGAAGGGTCGGCGCCGGATGTGCAGCGCCAGACCCGTACGGACCGGAAGTCCCAGCACCTCGGCGGTCGGCAGGCCGTGCGCCCGGGGGTGCCCCCCTCCTGCTCCTCGCCCCCATTGGCCGGAGTGGTCAAAGTGGCGAACCAACCCCTCTTTTCTAAACCCTCTAACGCGAGTAGAGAGTAATTGGAAAAAGGCTGTATTTCTGGCACTTTGGCCACCCTGCCTGCACTGAGAGTGACAAATGATCGGGGATGACGACGCGCCGTGACGACGGGTGGAGGTGGGCACTCTTCTCCGTAGAAACACTTGAATAATCCATGCCAGAAAGGAAGCTCCCTGCCGCGCTGGGGCGGGAGTGGAAGGGGGCATCCACCTGGTCGGCGGCGAGGGGCAGCGCACCACGGGTGACGTGGTGACGGAATGACGGTCGGTTCTGGTTTCTCGATGTACACGTGTTCTAGAGAAAACCTGGACCACCCGTCATTCCGTCACCGCGTCACCCCCGCCGGCCGGGCGCAAACGCCCATGCGGCCGCCAGCGGGCACGAAGAAGCCCCACCCGACCACCGGGGACCGGGTGGGGCTGAGAGAGCCTCACAGAGCGGCTACTCCGTGATCGCGGCCCACTTGATTCGGACGCGCTGCTCCGGGACGAAGCGCTTGCCGCGTTCGCCCTTGCTGATGAACACGCCGTCTATGGCCAGGGACAGGCGGTCCCGCTTCTGGTCCTGCGTCGAAGCCTCCCAAGCGGGGTACAGCATCTCGCTGTCCAGCAGCGGAGTGATGTCGACGGCGGGGAGCGGGATGTTGGCGAGGTCGGCTTGCAGGCCGTCGATCCGGCTCTGGAGCCTGGCAGCGAGGCGGTCGTAACGGTCGAGTGCGCCGGGGCGGTCGAACTCGCCACGGACGTAACGCGCGTCCTCCAGGTCGGCCAACCGGGCTTCCTGATCGGTGATCTCTGAGGAGATTGCATCCCGCTTGGCGAAGGTCTCGGGATCGGTCCGCTTCATCCACCGGTCAGCGATCGCCACCAGCAAGGGGTCTTCCAGATCCAGGGCGGGGAGCAGCGAGAGGAACCGCTCGGACACGTAGCTGTCGACCCGGTCGGCCATGGCGCTGGCCCCGGGGCACTGGTTGCCCGCTCGGCGGGCCATGCACTGGTAGCTGTTGCCGACCTTGTGCATTCGGCGTCCGCAGCCGGGTACGTCGCAGAACACCAGACTGGTGAGCAATGCCGTGCCGTTGGGCTTCGGCATCCGCTTGCCCGCGTGGACGCGGGTCCGGGATTCGAGTTGCCGGATGATCCTCTCGCGCTCGCCGACCGTGACGATCCCCTCGCCGATGCTGACCGTGTCCAGCGTCTCGGGGTCTCGGTAGGGGAACACGCGGCTCGTGAACTTCCGGCTGCCGTCCTCGGCTTCGATGGTTTCGGTCTCGGGCATGAGACCGGCGAGGGCGGGTGACTTGAGCAGATTCATGATGCTCGCCGCGTTCCACTGGCCGCCTCTGGCCGAGGGGATGTCGTACTCGTTGAGCAGCCGGGCGATCTGCACGAGGGACTTGCCGGCCAGCGCGTCATCGGCGATGAGGCGGGCGTAGACGGCCGTCTCGGGGTCGTGCACCAGCTTCTTCGTGGCGGGGTCGACCAGCAGGCCGTACGGGGGCTGTCCGCCGATCCACTGTCCTTGGCGGCGTAGGTGCCGCTTCGCGTGGGCCACGCGGGTGCCGAGGTTCTTCGACTCGGAGCGGGCGAGTTCGGCGAGCATGGCGACGACCATGCGAGCCGAGTCGTTCGAGGTGTCGAGACCGTCCACGACGGAGACCAGGCGGCCGCCCGCCTTCTCGATGTCGTCCAGGACCTTGCCGACCTGGCCGATGCCCTTTCGGGACAGCCGGTCGAGCTTCCACACGATCAGGGTTCCGACGACACCCGCAGTCACAGAGGCAAGGGCGGAGTCGAAACCCTTGCGCTCGACGTCCTTGAAGCCGGAGCGCCCTCGGTCGATGTGAACCTTGCGGACCGTCAGGCCGTTGCGCTCGGCCCATGCGCGGCAGTCGGCTTCCTGCCGTTCGATCGCCGTCTTGCCGTCCCGGTCCAAGGACAGCCGAAGGTACAGGTCGCACAGGGTGTGGTGGTGCACGTACGCCCCCTCTGGAGATCCCTACATTGTGTAGGACTTCCAGAAGTCCAGAATGGTGATCTTGCCCCGGAAGTCGGCGAGCGTCAGCTCCTTGCCGCCGGTGTTCAGCCAACCGCCTGCCCCGACCAGCTCGGGGGCGCGTACACGTGCACGAGATGCCATAACCCCATCAAACCGCACCCGCCCGGCCCGCATTCCGGCGGCGGGGCGGGCGGACGGCGGCGGGGCCGGGCGGTGTCCGGCGGCTCAGACGATGAGGTGGGGCAGGAAGCGGGCGCCCTGGTGGGTGATCGGGCTGTCGTCGGTCTCGCGGATGCCCAGGCCCGCGGCCTCGCCGTCGACCACCCAGGCGCCGAGGACGGGGCGGTTGCCGTCGAAGTCGGGCAGCGGGTGCAGCTGCTGGTAGCAGTGGCCCTCGGCGCCGTAGCGGTCCGGGTCGCCGGCCCAGTCGGCGAGCCGGGTCTCGCGGCCGCCCGGCTCGACGATGCGCACCCCCGCGCCCTCGCGGCCGAGCAGCGGCTTGGCGGCGTAGCCCGGGCCGTCCGGGCCGGCGAGCTCGCGCGGGCCGTCCAGGTAGGCGGGCAGCAGGTTGGGGTGGCCCGGGTACAGCTCCCAGAGGACGGCCAGCAGCGCCTTGTTGGAGAGCAGCATCTTCCAGGCCGGCTCGATCCACAGGGTGGAGCCGGTGGAGCCGCCGTGGTCGACGACGTCCAGCAGCTGCTCGCCGAACTCGTCGGAGGCCAGCCACTCCCACGGGTAGAGCTTGAACGCGGCGCGCACGAAGCGGTGCTCCAGGTCGACGAAGCGGCCGGACAGGCCGTCCCAGCCGATGTCCTCCATGGCGATGCCGACCGTCTCGATGCCCGCCTGCTCGGCGCACTCCTGGAGGTAGAGGGTGGTCATCCAGTCCTCGCCCTCGGTGTCGCCGCGCGAGTGCGCGAAGTGCACCGGGCCGGGCGGCAGCAGGTGCTTCTGCCGGGCCCAGGCGGCGACCAGCCGTTCGTGCAGCGAGTTCCACTGGTCGGCGTGCGGGAACCGCTCCTCCATCCAGAACCACTGCGGGCCGGCCGCCTCGATCAGCGAGGTCGGGGTGTCGGCGTTGTACTCGAACAGCTTCGCCGGGCCGGTGCCGTCGTAGGCGAGGTCGAACCGTCCGTAGAGGGTGGGCTGTTCGTCGCGGCGGTGCCAGGACTCGGCGACGGCGGCGGCGAGCCGCGGGTCGGTGATGCCGTAGTCGGTGAACCGCCCGGTGCGGACCACGTGGCCGGCGGCGGCCAGCGACATCTCGTGCAGCTCCTCGACGACCTCCTCCAGCGCCTCCACCTCGGGCAGCGAGAACTCGTAGTAGGCCGACTCGTCCCAGTAGGCGTGCGGGCCGCCCTGGTTGCAGGGGTCCGAGCACATCGCGTAGACGAGGCCCTGGCCCTCGACGGTGGCCAGCCAGCCGGGACGGGGTTCGACGGTGCGGCGGCGCACGGCGGATCAGCCCCCGCCCGAGCCGCTGGAGCCGGACGGGCACCCGAAGCCGCCGCGCTTGGTGGCGGCCCTGTCGAAGGTGCCGCCGGTGGCGGTGGTGGAGCCGGAGCCGCAGTAGTACCAGCGGCCGGCGGTGGCGCCCTTGGCCGTGCAGGAGTGGCTGTCGAGGACCTTGAGGGTGGCCGGGTCGACGCAGCGGCTCGGCGGGTTCTTCCCGGAGGAGGACGAGCAGCCGGAGAGGGCGAGCGCGAGGGTGCCGACCATGCCCAGGGCGACGAAGCCGGAGCGGCGGCGGGTGGAGGCGTCCGGCGCCGTGCTGCCCGGTGCCGCGGCGGACGGCCCCGCGGCGGACGGCCCCGCGGCGGCCGTTTCGGCGGCGGCCGGTCCGGTGGTGTCCGGTGGCCGGGTGGAACTGACGGACGGCGGCAGGGTCATGGCGTCCGATGGTACGCGTGGCCCCGATGGTGCGGGAGGGGCCCCGTTCCCTCTCGGAACCCGGTCGCGATGGGTTATCTTTTGCCGATCCTTGACCGTGGGAGGGGGCCTGCGCGCGGCCGGCCCGCCCCCGGCGGGCGACCTGAGACACCGACCCGGGGGGCGGACACCCATGAACGACATCCTGCACGGTCTCGGCGCCGCGGCGGCCTTCGGCGGCGTCGGCGTCGTCCTGCTGCTGCTCGGCATCGTCCTGGTGGACGTGCTGACGCCCGGCAAGCTCGGCCGGCAGATCTGGGTGGAGCGCAACCGCAACGCCGCCGTGCTGCTCAGCTCGGCCCTGCTCGGGATCGGCGGCATCGTCTTCACCGCGATCCTCTACACCTACGAGGACTTCGGGAAGGGCCTGGCCTCCACCGTCTGCTTCGGCGTGCTCGGCCTGGTGCTGATGGCCGTCGCGTTCTGGGTGGTGGACGTGCTGACGCCGGGCAAGCTGGGCGCGATCCTGGTCGACCCGGAGCCGCACCCGGCGGTCTGGGTGACCGCCAGCTGCAACCTCGCGGTGGCGGCGATCGTGTCCGCCTCGATCGCCTGACCCCGCCCGCTCAGGGGTGCGGGGCGCCGTCGTTCAGCACGTGCTGCCGGCCCCAGGCGCCCAGCGGTGCCAGCGCCTCGTTGAGCCGGCGCCCGACGGCCGTCAGCGAGTACTCGACCCGTGGCGGCACCTCGTCGTACGAGGCGCGGTGCACGATGCCGTCCGCCTCCAGCTCGCGCAGGTGGGCGGCGAGCACCTTCTCGGTGATCCCCGGCACCTGCCGGCGCAGCTCGCCGAAGCGCAGCTGCGGCCGCTCGCCCAGCGCCCACAGGATCAGCACCTTCCACTTGCCGCCGATGACGTCCATCGCGGCGTCGATCCCGCAGACGTACGCACCGGGCCTCGGCACGGTCACCGCCATTCCTGCCCCACCCCTTCGCCGGCCTGCTCGCTCACCTCAGGGTAACCACCCACTCCGAAGTGCGTACTTGATCGTTCCCGGGGCCGGAACGAGGCTGGCCGGCATGACACAGAACGCCGCTGACGCCGTTTCGAAGACCCCGCTCACCCTGCTCGGCCTCGGTGCGATGGGCACCGCGCTGGCCGGCGCCTGGCTGGCCGCCGGGCATCCGCTCACCGTCTGGAACCGCACCGCCGCCCGGGCCGAACCGCTCGCCGCCCGGGGCGCCGCCGTCGCCGCCACGGCGGGCGAGGCGGTGGCCGCCAACCGGCTGGTGGTGGTCTGCCTGCTCGACGACGCCTCGGTCGAGGAGGCGCTGGCCGGCGTCGACCTCGCCGGCAAGGACGTCGTCAACCTGGTCACCAGCACCCCCGGCACGGCCCGCGCCCGCGCGGCCCTGGTGACCGGCCGGGGCGCCCGCTACCTGGACGGCGGCATCATGGCCGTCCCGCCGATGATCGGCGTTCCGCAGGCCGGACCGTACGTCTTCTACAGCGGCTCCCCGGAGCTGTTCGAGGAGCACCGCGCGACCCTCACGGCCCCGGCCGACGCCCGGTACGTCGGCGAGGACGCGGGCCACGCCGCGCTGCACGACGTGGCGCTGCTGAGCGCGATGTACGGCATGTTCGCGGGTGTCGCGCACGCCTTCGCGCTGGTCCGCGGCGAGTCCGTCGACCCGCGCGCGCTGGCCCCGCTGCTCTCCTCCTGGCTCACCGCGATGACCGGCTCGGTCGAGGCCACCGCCGGGCAGCTGGCGGCCGGCGACTACACCGAGGGCGTCGTCTCCAACCTGGCGATGCAGGTCGCCGGGGTGCCGACCTTCCTGCGCACCGCCGAGGAGCAGGGCGTGAGCAGCGAACTGCTCACGCCCTACTTCGCGCTGATGCGCCGCCGCCTCGACGCCGACCCGGCCCGGCACGGCGCGGAGGACCTCACCGGCGTGGTCGACCTCCTGCGCGGGTAGGGCGCCCGCCCCGCCCCCTGCGGCCGGTGCCCCGGCTTCCGCTCAGCCGGCCGCCGGGCGGTCGGCGGGGAGACGGCGCCGCAGGGCGGGGTCGGTCAGGGCGCGGGGCCGCCAGACGCCGTCCGGCGGGTAGACGTCGGTGCCGGGCGGGACGATCGCGTCGATCCGGTCCAGGGCGGCGTCGTCGAGGACGAGGTCGGCGCCCTTGAGGGCCGCCTCCAGCTGGCCGGGGGTCCGCGGTCCGATGATCACCGAGGTGACCGCCGGGTGCGCGAGCGGGAAGGCGAGGGCCAGCTCGGGCAGGGTGCGGCCGAGGTCCTCGGCGACGGCGGTCAGCTGCTCGACGGCGTCCAGCTTGGCCTGGTTGACCGGCAGCGCCGGGTCGAACCGGGCCGGCATGAGGGCGGCGCGCCCGCTGCCCAGGTCGACCGGCCGGTGCTTGCGGTAGCGGCCGGTGAGGAAGCCGGAGGCGAGCGGGGACCAGGTCAGCGCCCCCATGCCCAGCCGCCGCACGGTCGGCAGGACGTCCCGCTCGATGCCGCGGGCGAGCAGCGAGTACGGCGGCTGCTCGGTGCGGAAGCGGGGCAGGCCGCGCCGCTCGGCGACGTGGTGGGCCTCGACCAGCTCGTGGGCGGGGAAGGTCGAGCAGCCGAAGGCGAGGATCTTGCCGGCCCGCACCAGGTCGCCGAGGACGGCGAGGGTCTCCTCCAGGTCGGTGTCGGGGTCCGGCCGGTGCACCTGGTAGAGGTCGATCCGGTCGGTGCGCAGCCGGCGCAGGCTCGCCTCGACCTCCCGGACGATCCAGCGGCGGGAGTTGCCGCTGTGGTTGCGGCCCTCGCCCATCGGGAAGTGGACCTTGGTGGCGAGCACGACGTCGTCGCGGTCGCCGCGGGCCTGCAGGGCCTTGCCGACGATCTCCTCGGACTCGCCGGCCGAGTACATGTCGGCCGTGTCGACGACGTTGATGCCCGCGTCGAGCGCGGCGTGGACGATCCGGGCGCAGTCGTCGTGGTCGGGGTTGCCGATCGCGCCGAACATCATCGTGCCGAGGCAGTAGGTGCTGACCTCGATGCCGGTGCCGCCGAGCGTGCGGTAGCGCATGGTGGTGGTTCCCCCCTGGGTGCGTCGGTGGTGCGTTGCGTCCGGTGATCCGCCTGCCGAACCCTAGGAGTTGGAGTGCGCTCCAAGGCAAGGGGCGGCTCCCCCGGCGGGGGGATCCGGCTCGTTCCGGAGGGCGAGGTGCAGCCGGCCCGGGTGGTCGTTGCCGAAACAGCAACGAAAGTTGCCTCCCGTCCGGCGGCCGGAGCAGCCTGGCGGTGGAGGTGATCGCCGTGAGTGACACGCGAACCGTAACCGTTCCCGAGAGCCCGACCGCCGACGGCCATGACGTCGTGGTGGTCGGTGGTGGCGCCGCCGGCCTGAGCGCGGCCCTGGTGCTGGCACGGGCCTGCCGCCGGGTGGCCGTGGTGGACGCGGGGCAGCCGCGCAACGCCCCGGCCGCACGGATGGGCGGCTTCCTCTCCCGGGACGGCATGGCCCCGGCCGCGCTGCTGGAGACCGGCCGCGCCGAACTGGCGGGGTACGGCGTCGACCTGTTCGACGCCCGGGTGGACCACATCGAGCCGCTGCCGGCCGCGGACGCGCCCGCCTTCGACGTCCACCTGGCCGGCGGCCCGGCACTGCGGGCCCGCCGGGTGGTCGTCGCCACCGGTCTGCGCGACGGCCTGCCGGAGCTGCCCGGCCTGGCCGGGCGCTGGGGCCGCGACGTGCTGCACTGCCCGTACTGCCACGGCTACGAGGTGCGCGACCGCCCGCTCGGCGTGCTCGGCACCCACCCGGGCGCGGTGCACCAGGCACTGCTGGTGCGCCAGTGGTCGGCGGACGTCGTGCTCCTCGCGCACACCCTGGAGCTCTCCGCGGACGACCGCGCCAAGCTCGCCGCCCGGGGCGTGCGGGTCGTCGAGGGCGAGGTCAAGCGGATGGTGGTCACCGACGACCGGCTGCGCGGCGTCGAACTGGCGGACGGCACGGCCGTGCCGCGCGAGGCGGTGTTCCTCTTCCCGCACCTGGTGCCCCGGGACGCCCTGCTGTTCGGGCTGGCCTGCGAGCGGGACGCGCAGGGCTGGGTGACCACCGACCGCACGGGCCGTACCAGCGTGCCCGGGGTGTGGGCGGTGGGCAATGTCGCCGACCCGCGCGCCCAGGTGGTCACCGCCGCCGGAGCGGGCGCCGCGGCGGCGTTCGCGCTCAACCACGACCTGGTGGACGAGGACGTCGACCGCGCCCTCGCCGCCGCCTGAACCGACCCACCGAGAGGACGGAGTCCGCCATGACCCGGCACGCCCACACCCCTCAGCCGGCCCACGCCCACACCCACGCCCATCACGGCCACGGCCACGGCCATGACCACGGCCAGGGCACCGACGTCGACTGGGACGCCCTCGCCGTCCACCTGGAGCGCGAGGCCGGCGCCCAGGCCCCGGCCGTCACCGAGGCCGCCCGGTGGCTGGGCGGCCTGCTGGACGCCACCCCCGTCCGCCGGGTGCTCGACGTGGGCAGCGGCCCCGGGGTGATCGCCGGGCTGCTCGCGGACGCCTTCCCGGCCGCCGAGGTCGTCGCCGTCGATCAGTCCGCCGCCCTGCTGGAGCGGGCCCGGACCCGTTCGGCCGGCCGGGTCGCGACCCTCCGCGCCGACCTGCCCGAGGACTTCGGCACGCTCGGTGGCGCCGACCTGGTCTGGTCCGGCAACGCGATCCACCATCTCGGCGACCAGCAGGCCGCGTTGACCGCGCTGGCCGCCACCCTGCGCCCGGGCGGCGTGCTGGCCGTCGCCGAACGCGGCCTGCCGGCCCGCTACCTCCCGCGCGACCTCGGCCTCGGCCGCCCGGGCCTCCAGGCCCGGCTGGACGCGGCGCACGAGGAGACCTTCGCGGCGATGCGCGCGGCCGTCCCGGGCACCGTGGCCGTGGTCGAGGACTGGCCGGCCATGCTGGCCGCTGCCGGCCTGGTCCCGGCCGGCAGCCGGACCTTCCTGGTCGACCACCCGGCCCCGCTGGACACCCCGGTCCGCGAGTTCCTGCACGTCCAGCTCACCCGCCGCCGGGAGCAGTTCGCCGGTCTGCTGGACGACGCCGACCTCGCCGCCCTGGACGCCCTGCTGGACCGCGACGCCCCCACCGGCATCCTCGCCCGCCCCGACGCCTTCTACCTCGCCGCCCTCACCGTCCACACCGCCCGCGCGGCCTGATCCCCGGGGCCCGCCCCCGGGTCAGCGGTCCGGCTTGCGGTGCCGGCCCGTCCCCCTGCGCAGCAGCGGGGCGGACGCGTCCGCCTGCGGGCACACCGGATGCGGCCCGCCGGGCGGCTGCGGGCGGACGATCAGCGGGTAGGCCCCGGCGTAGTTCTCGGCCACCGCGACGGGCTGCCAGGTGTGGCCGTCCCATTCGACCACCAGCCGGGGCACGTCCTGGAAGAGGTGCGCCGCGCGCCGCGGCCCGGGTGCGAGGGTGATCGCGTCCCGTGTCCCCGGTGCCCGGCGGCGGCGTGCCCGCCCGGCGTACCGGTCGGCCGGCGGCTCGTCGGCCGGCGGCTCGTCCTCGGCGTCCATCGTGGGCACCTCCCTGGTGGATCGGTCGGGGACGGCCAGTCTCGCCGATCCGCCGTGGGCCGGGCGATTCCACGATCGGGTGAAAAACCGATGGACGGCCGCCTCCCCGGTGCGGGGAGACGGCCGTCCGTCAAGGGCCGTGGGGCCAAAGGCCCTCCGTCAGCGGCCGACCGTCAGCGGCCGGCCGCCTGCTCGCCGCCGCCGAAGCGCTCGGTCCAGGCGGCCAGGTCCTCGTCGGTGATCTTGGCGAACAGCACCGGCGGCACCGTGAACGGCGTCCTGGCCGGCACCGCGTCCAGCGCCCGCGCCGCCTCCGCGTCCACCCAGGCGGCGGTGCGGGCCGGGGCGTCGGCCGGCAGCGCGAAGGCCTCGCGCATCGCCTGCGCCGCCGCCGGGATGAACGGCTCGGAGACCACCGCGTACAGGTGGATGAGGTTCATGGCCGTGCGCAGGGTCAGCGCGGCCGCCTCCGGGTCGGTCTTCACCTGCAGCCAGGGCGCCTTCTCGTCCAGGTAAGCGTTGCCCGCGCTCCACAGCGTGCGCAGGCTCTGCGCCGCCTTGCGGAAGTTGAGCGCCTCCAGCTGGGTCTCGTAGTCGGCCAGCAGCTCGGCGATCTGCGCGCCCAGCCGCTCCTCCGCCTCGCCCGCCGGGTGCCCGGCCGGCACGTCGTCGCCGAACCGCTTGCGGCTGAAGGACAGCACCCGGTTGACGAAGTTGCCGAGGGTGTCGGCGAGGTCCTTGTTGACCACCGACGCGAAGAGGTCCCAGGTGAAGCTGGAGTCGTCCGACTCGGGGGCGTGCGCCATCAGGAAGTAGCGCCAGTAGTCGGCCGGCAGCAGCTCCAGGGCGACGTCCGTGAAGATGCCCCGCTTCTGGCTGGTGGAGAACTTCCCGCCGTAGTACGTCAGCCAGTTGAAGGCCTTGACGTAGTCGACCTTCTTCCACGGCCGGCGCGAGCCGAGGAGGGTGGCCGGAAACATCACGGTGTGGAACGGGACGTTGTCCTTGGCCATGAACTCGGTGTAGCGGACGGTGTCGTCCGCCTCGTACCACCAGGACTTCCAGTCCCGCTGCTCGCCGGCCGGGGCCGCGTCCGCCCACTCCTTGGTGGCGCCGATGTACTCGATCGGCGCGTCGAACCAGACGTAGAAGACCTTGCCGGCGGCCGCCAGCTCCGGCCACACGTCGGCCGGCACCGGCACGCCCCACTCCAGGTCACGGGTGATCGCGCGGTCCTGGAGGCCCTCGGTCAGCCACTTGCGGGCGATCGAGGAGGCCAGCACCGGCCACTCGTCGCCGTGCGCGGCGACCCAGTCCTCCACCGGCCCGGTCAGCTTCGACTGGAGCAGGAACAGGTGCTTGGTCTCCCGCACCTCCAGGTCGGCGCTGCCGCTGATCGCCGAGCGCGGCTCCAGCAGGTCCGTCGGGTCCAGCACCCGGGTGCAGTTCTCGCACTGGTCGCCGCGCGCCTTGTCGTAGCCGCAGTGCGGGCAGGTGCCGACGATGTAGCGGTCCGGCAGGAAGCGGCCGTCCGCGTTGGAGTACACCTGGCGGATCGCCCGCTCCTCGATGAACCCGTTGGCGTGCAGCTCGCGGGCGATCTCCTGGGTGATCTCCCGGTTCTGCGGGGAGGAGCTGCGGCCGAAGTAGTCGAACGACAGCCGGAAGCCGTCGTACACCGCCTTCTGCTGCTCGTGCGCCCGGGCGCAGAACTCCGCCACCGGCAGCCCGGCCTCCTGGGCGGCCAGTTCGGCGGGCGTGCCGTGCTCGTCGGTCGCGCAGATGTACAGCACCTCGTGCCCGCGCCGGCGCAGGTACCGCGCGTAGACGTCCGCCGGCAGCATGGACCCGACCATGTTGCCCAGGTGCTTGATCCCGTTGATGTAGGGGAGGGCGCTGGTGATCAGGTGCCGAGCCATCCTCGGATGCTCCGATTTCTCCCGCACGCACCCCTGTCCCGGAGTGCCGTGACGGGCGCAGGGTCTGGGGCTGCGGAGGGAGCCGGGCACAGGCGCCGCCTCCCGGGCTGCCGGCCAGAGCGACGTTCCACTGTGGGCCTCCCAATCCTAGCGAAGCCCGCCCCGCCGCCTCGCGCCCTTTTCCCCGGGGCCGCCGGGCCGGGAGCGGGCGCCCCGCCCTGCCGGGGACGGGCGTCCGCACCGTCCCCCCGCGGGTGCGGGGGGACGGTCCGGGCGGGCAGGTCAGGCGACGAAGTGGTCGAACTCGCCGGCCTTCACGCCGAGGACGAAGGCGGCCCACTTGCGGGGGGTGGTGCGGACGATGACGGCGTCGTTCCTGGGGTCGCGGATCTCGACCATGCCGTCGACGGTGCGGATCTCCAGGGCGTCGTCGCCCTCGCCGCCGGGGGCGGCCTTCTGCCAGGTGTCCATCGGGAGGGTCTCCTTCACGGGATGAGGTGGTCGAACTCGCCGTGCTTGACGGCTTCGATGCACCGCGCGAACGTCGGGTGGCTGGTGGTGACGATCGCGTCGGGGGTGTCGGACTCGCGGATCTCGATGCGGTCGCCGGCGGCCCGCACTTCGACGCACTGGTTGCTGTTGCCGCTCATCGAGGACTTCTGCCAGTCGGTCATCGGGGTTGCCGGCCTTTCAGCTCCGTCATGATGCGCCGGATGAACTCGTGGGTCTCCTCGGGGCCCAGGGCGAGCGAGTCGGACTCGGCGACGATGGCGCGGTAGGAGGCCAGGTCCGCCTCCGAGTCGATGAACTGCGGCCCCTGGGTCAGGTCGATCTGCACCGTGTCGAGTTCGGGCACCGGGCCGTGGGCGAGGAAGAGGTCCTCGCCGGAGCCCGGGTAGGTGTCGACGGCGAAGGGGATCGCCCGCAGGGTGACCCCGGGGCGCTCGGCGTCGTCGAGCAGGCTGGCCAGCTGTTCCCGCAGGACGGTGGGGCCGCCGAACTGCATCCGCAGCGCGGCCTCGTGTATGAACGCCGTGAACGGCCGTCCGGCGGAGAGGACCTGCTGGCGTTCGGTGCGGAAGGCGGTCCGGACATCGGCGTCGTGGCGGGGGAGCGGCGGCCGGAGCCGGGCGAACATCGCGGCGGCGTAGCGGCTGGTCTGGAGCAGTCCGGGGATCGAGGTCGTGTTGAGGACGAGCAGCGACTCGGCGTGGTGTTCGAGCTCGGCGATGTCGAGCATGCCGGCCGGGACCCGGCCGCGGAAGTGGTGCCACCAGTGCTTGCCGCGGTCCTGGGTCATCAGGGTCAGGGCCTCGATCAGCGGGAGGTTGGCGCAGCGGCAGGCGGCGGCCCAGGAGCGGAGGCGGTCGGCGCTGATGCCCGACTTGCCGTTCTCCATCTGGGAGATCTTGGGGACGTCGGTGCCCAGGGCCGCCGCCATGGCCTTGGGCGTCATGCCCGCGTGCTCCCGCAGCCTGCGCAGTTCCGAGCCGAGTCGTTGCTGGCGCACGCTGGGCGACAGGCGTGGTGGCATGCGCGTCTCTCCTCGGTCGGTGCCTCCGGTGCAGTTTGCCGCCCCGTGGACACCGGGTCCACAAGGTCGCTCGATGGGGTGAAGTGCGCCAGACGCAGTAGCAACTGTTGCCCCTGGACCCTAACGTCGTCGCCATGGGGCCGGTCTGCGCCGGCAGTCGGCTCCACCCCTCAACTGGACTGGAGACAGTCGATGTTGCTTCCACCGGGGACCGGGCCCGCACCCGACGGGCCGCGCCGCGGACGGCCGCCCGGCGGCGTCGCGACGGACGCGGTTCGAACGTGCGGGCGGGGGCTTGACCTCGCCGCCGCTTTGGCCGATGACTGGGGTGTGGAACTCATCGGGGTGTGCGGCGGGGCGGTCCCGGCCGTGGCGGCGGTCGATCGCTGATGGCCGTGGTGTTGCTGACGGGCCTGCTGGTGTCGGTGGTCTTCGTCGGAGTGGTGGCGCAGATCATCGCGACCCGTCAGCCGCGGGAACGGCGCTCGGGCAAAAGGGACTTGGCGCCCCGCAAGGATCCGTAGGGCCGCTCGCGCTCAGCCGGCGGCGAGCCGCTGCTCCAGGCGGGCGCGGGCGTCCGGCCACTCGTCGCGCAGCATCGAGAAGTACGCCGTGTCCCGCCAGACGCCGTTGGCGCGACGCTTCTCGCGGCGGTGGACGCCCTCGAACCGGGCGCCGAGGCGCAGGATCGCGGTGCGCGAGCGGTCGTTGAGCGCGTCGGTCTTCCAGAACACCCGACCCATGCCCAACTCGTCGAACGCGTGCACGAGCAGCAGCAGCTTCGCCTCGGTGTTGACGGCGGTGCGCCACACCGACCGGGCGTACCAGGTGCCGCCGATCTCGACCAGTTCGTCCTGCGCGTCGAACGCGTAGTAGCTGGTGATGCCGACGGCCCGGCCGGTGGCGAGCTCGATCACGGCGAAGTTCACGGCCTTCCCGGCCGCCGTCTCGGCGAGCCGGGAGTCCAGGATCACCCCCAGCTCCTCCTCCGACGCCGGAGCGCCGAACGGGATCCACCGCCACACCTCGGGGTCGGGGCCGACGGTGCTCCACAGGCCGGACAGGTGGCGGCGCTCCAGCGGCTCCAGGCGGACGTGGCGGCCGGTGAGGGTGACGGGGACGGGCAGCTTCGCGGTCATGATCCGGAACGGTAGCCCGTGAATGCACTAGAGGCAATGGCTTTTTGTGCTAGTTCAAAACCGCGAGGGCGAAAGGAAGGCCCTGCGGACCGGGTGGTCCGCAGGGCCTTCCCGACGGCGGTGCCTACAGGAACGAGTTGATCTGGATCGTCTCGTCCCGGCCCGGGCCGACGCCGATGGCGGAGATCGGGGCGCCCGACATCTCCTCCAGCGCCTTCACGTACGCCTGGGCGTTCTTCGGCAGCTCGGCGAAGGTCTTCGCCCCGCTGATGTCCTCGCTCCAGCCCGGCAGCGTCTCGTAGACCGGCTTGGCGTGGTGGAAGTCGGACTGGTTGTACGGCAGCTCCTCGACCCGCTGCCCGTCGATCTCGTACGCCACGCAGACCGGGATCTGCTCCCAGCCGGTCAGCACGTCGAGCTTGGTGAGGAAGAAGTCGGTGAGGCCGTTGACCCGGGTCGCGTAGCGCGCGATCACCGCGTCGAACCAGCCGCAGCGGCGGTCGCGCCCGGTGGTCACGCCGCGCTCGCCGCCGATGCGGCGCAGCGCCTCGCCGTCCTCGTCGAGCAGCTCGGTCGGGAACGGGCCGGAGCCGACGCGGGTGGTGTAGGCCTTCAGGATGCCGATGACCCGGTCGATCTTGGTGGGGCCGATGCCGGAGCCGGTGCAGGCACCGCCCGAGGTCGGGTTGCTGGAGGTGACGAACGGGTAGGTGCCGTGGTCGACGTCGAGCAGGGTGCCCTGACCGCCCTCCAGCAGGACGACCTTTCCGGCCTTCAGCGCCTCGTCGAGCACCAGGGTGGTGTCGGCGAGGAACGGCTTGATCTTGTCCGCGTAGCCCAGGTACTCCTCCAGCACCAGCTCGGCGGGGATGGCGCGGCGGTTGTACAGCTTGACCAGCAGCTGGTTCTTGTCGTGCAGCGCCGCCTCGATCTTCTGGCGCAGGATCGACTCGTCGAAGAGGTCCTGGACCCGGATGCCGACGCGGTTGATCTTGTCCGCGTAGGTCGGGCCGATGCCGCGGCCGGTGGTGCCGATCCGGCGCTTGCCGAGGAAGCGCTCGGTGACCTTGTCCAGGGTGCGGTGGTACGGCGTGATCAGGTGGGCGTTGCCCGAGATCAGCAGCTTGGAGGTGTCGATGCCGCGCTCGTTCAGGCCGTTGAGCTCGGAGAGCAGCACGCCCGGGTCGATGACGACGCCGTTGCCGATCACCGGCGTCACGTTCGGGCTGAGGATGCCGGAAGGCAGCAGGTGCAGCGCGTACTTCTGGTCGCCGATGACCACCGTGTGACCGGCGTTGTTGCCGCCCTGGTAGCGGACGACGTAGTCGACGGAGCCGCCGAGGAGGTCGGTCGCCTTCCCCTTGCCCTCGTCTCCCCACTGAGCGCCAACGAGCACGAGTGCCGGCACAGGCGTACACCCCTTCCGGTTGGGGCATCCTGCGTAGGCCGCAGTCTGCCCCGAGATAGACGAAGCCCCTGGCGCAATAGCGCAAGGGGCTCTTGCACCGAGAGATTACCTGAGGAAGGACCGGTTGTGTCGTCCCAGTCCACGCCTGCAACCGGCGGCCCGGAGCCGCTCCTGCTGCTCCTCGACCCGGCGGCCCGGCAGTCCGACGGCGAGTCGGTGCGGATCGCGAGGGACGTTCTCTCCGGCGGGACGGACGTCAAGGTGGCCTGCCCGGAGACGCCCTCCGAGCTCGACCGGGTGCTTTCGCACCGCGGCCGGAGGCGACCGGTCGTGATCGGTTCGGATCTCGCGCTGCAACGGGTGCTCCAGGCGCTGTACCGCCAACGTGAGCTGGGGACGGACCCGGTGGGACTCGTCCCGGTCGGCCGGCCGGAGGAGGTGGTGGCGGCCCGGGGGCTGGGGGTGCCGCCGGCTCCGGTCGCGGCCGCGCGGGCGGTGCTGGCGGGGGCGGCGCGGAAGCTGGACCTGTTGGTGGACGACGGCGGCGGGGTGGCGCTCGGCGGGGTGCGGATCTCGGGGAGCGGGGCGCGGCGCCCGGTGGGCCGTCCGAGCGGCTGGCGTTCGCTATGGGCGAAACTCGCTGCGGCCGAGCAGGGGACCGTACTCACCCCGGAACGGGCCGCGCGGACCGGGCCGGCCGGACGCACCGGGCGCGGCGAGCCGGGCCACGGCGAGCAGAGCTCCCGGCTGCGGGTCGAGGCGGACGGCCGGCTGCTCGCGGACGTGCACCGGCCGGTCCGGGTGGTCCAGGTGACCCTGCCGTCCGGCGACTCGGCCGGCGAGGGCGTGATGGAGATCGTGGTGCGGGCCCCCGGCGCCCTGCTCCGGGCCCGGGCGGCCAGCGTCTCGGTGGCCGGCCGCGGCTTCGGCTACGAGGCGGACGGCCACCCGGTCGGCCCGGTCCGGGCCCGCACCTGGACGGTCCACCCGGGGTGCTGGGGCCTGCTGCTGCCCGCCGCCCGGGCCTCCCGCGCCGACGGGGTCCCCGGGTGAGCAGGCTCACGTTGGACGAACGGCGGGCGAACGCGGGGCGAAGCGCCGCACCCGCCCGGAATGCGCCAACGGGCGCGAACCGCAAGGCCCGGCGCGTTCGCCGGCCGGGTCCGGACGGCGAACCCCGCCGCTGGTAAGGGGTTTTGTCTACGCGCGTTACCGGCGCACACCCGTTCAGATCCGGCCGACCGGGTGCCGGAACGCCGGGCGGGCTGGCCTAGACTCGAAGGCGTGCCACGTGGTGACGGAAGACTCAACCACGATCTTCTTCCCGGCGAGAAAGGCCCCCAGGACGCTTGCGGCGTCTTCGGTGTCTGGGCTCCCGGCGAGGAGGTCGCCAAGCTCACGTTCTTCGGCCTTTACGCCCTGCAGCACCGCGGTCAGGAATCCGCGGGCATCGCAGTGAGCAACGGCTCCCAGATTCTCGTCTTCAAGGACATGGGACTCGTCTCCCAGGTCTTCGACGAGGCCTCGCTGGGGTCGTTGCACGGGCATATCGCCGTCGGACACGCCCGCTACTCGACCACCGGTTCCTCGGTCTGGGAGAACGCCCAGCCGACCTTCCGGGCGACCGTGCACGGCTCCCTGGCCCTCGGTCACAACGGAAACCTGGTGAACACCGCCGAACTGGCGGCGATGGTCGCCGAACTCCCCGGCGAGGAGCACGTCTCCCGCTCCGGGCGGACGGCCGCGACCAATGACACCGACCTGGTGACGGCGCTGCTCGCCGGCCACCCGGACCTCTCCATCGAGGAGACGGCCAAGGTCGTCCTGCCCAAGGTCAAGGGTGCCTTCTCGCTCGTCTTCATGGACGAGAACACGCTCTACGCCGCCCGTGACCCGCAGGGCATCCGCCCGCTGGTGCTGGGCCGGCTGGAGCGCGGCTGGGTGGTCGCCTCCGAGACGGCGGCGCTGGACATCTGCGGCGCCTCCTTCATCCGCGAGGTCGAGCCCGGCGAGCTCATCGCCATCGACGAGAACGGCCTGCGCACCTCGCGCTTCGCCGAGGCGAAGCCCAAGGGCTGCGTCTTCGAGTACGTGTACCTGGCCCGCCCGGACACCACCATCGCCGGCCGCAACGTCCACCTCTCCCGCGTGGAGATGGGGCGCCGGCTGGCGAAGGAGGCCCCGGTCGAGGCCGACCTGGTGATAGCGACGCCCGAGTCCGGCACCCCGGCCGCCATCGGCTACGCCGAGGCCAGCGGCATCCCGTACGGCTCCGGCCTGGTGAAGAACGCCTACGTGGGCCGCACCTTCATCCAGCCCAGCCAGACCATCCGCCAGCTGGGCATCCGGCTCAAGCTCAACCCGCTGCGCGAGGTCATCCAGGGCAAGCGCCTGGTCGTGGTGGACGACTCGATCGTCCGCGGCAACACCCAGCGCGCCCTGGTGAAGATGCTCCGCGAGGCCGGCGCGGCCGAGGTCCACATCCGGATCTCCTCGCCGCCGGTGAAGTGGCCGTGCTTCTTCGGCATCGACTTCGCCACCCGCGCGGAGCTGATCGCCAACGGCATGACGATCGAGGAGATCGGCCGCACGCTCGGCGCGGACTCGCTCTCCTACATCTCGATCGACGGCATGATCGAGGCCACCGGGCAGCCGAAGGACCGGCTCTGCCGGGCCTGCTTCGACGGCGAGTATCCGATGGAGCTGCCGGACCCGGCGCTCCTCGGCAAGCTCCTGCTGGAGGCCGAGATCAAGGGTGGCCAGCAGACCCCCGCGGTCCGCGGCAAGCCGACCAGCGGCAGCGACCTGGACGGCGTCCAGTCGCTGCTCGGCGGGGCGGGCGCGGCCGACGCGCTGCGCCGCCCGTAACGACGAACCCGCGGTGGGGGGCCGCCCCCCGGGCCCCCCCCCCCGGTCCACCCCCCCCCCCCCCCCCCCCGGGGCCCGCCCGCCGGGCGGACCCCCCCCCACCC